>NZ_CP016783.1:705053-1410107 GCF_002288385.1 Candidatus Planktophila lacus
GGCAGATTTTCGCACAAAGTTATTTCCAGGATCGGCTCGATTGGTAGAACTTGCTGATCGAGTAAATACGCTACAAGTTGAAGCACTTTGCTGGTGTGGTTCAAGAGCAACTCACAATGCCAGAACTCTCGGCGGAGTAATGGTCACCGAAGGCGAACAAGTCGTTGTCGGAGATGTTGCACCAGGTGCAGAAATTGCCTACGAAGTCTTGTGTCGGCGCCACCATATGCGCCGTGTTACTGCGCGGGCATCTCGGGCAGGACATACTTCACCGTTGCCTTTACCATTTACAGAGACTGAATAGTTCAAGCCACTAATAAGAACCAAAATAGGGAGAGAAAAATGAAAATACGTGGATATGCTGCAATGACCGCTAAGGCCCCGCTTGCCCCTTGGGAGTTTGAGCGTCGCGATCTTGGCGCACACGATGTCGCCCTAGATATTAAGTACTCAGGCATCTGTCATTCAGATATCCATCAAGCTCGCGAGGAATGGGGGCCAGCAATTTTCCCTATGGTTCCGGGCCACGAGATCGCAGGCGTCGTAACAAGCATTGGCTCTGCAGTATCCAAGTTTAAAGTTGGAGATCTAATCGGTGTTGGCGTTTTCGTTGACTCATGTCGCGTATGCGAGCCTTGCAAAAATGGAACGCAGCAATACTGCATCGAAGGAATGACAGGAACTTATAACCAACTAGAACGCGATGGTAAGACTCCTGCAATGGGAGGCTATGCAAATGTCATGGTTATTAATGAAGATTACGCAGTAACTATTCCCGCAAATCTTTCACTAGATGGCGTCGCCCCCCTGCTTTGTGCTGGAATTACTTTGTATTCACCAATTAAGCATTGGAAAGCCGGCCCTGGTAAGAAAGTTGCGGTGATGGGTCTGGGCGGTCTTGGCCATATGGGAGTGAAGTTTGCAGCGGCGTTGGGCGCAGAAGTTACCGTCTTCTCTCATTCACCATCTAAGGAAGCGGATGCAAAGGCGATGGGAGCAGATCACTTTGTTTCAACAAAGTCCGAAGGTTTCCACACTAAGTACAGCAAGCACTTTGACTTAATCTTGAACACAGTCAGCGCTGAGTTAGATATCAATATCTACCTCTCAATGCTCGGTGTCGACGGAACGCTCGTCGTTATTGGACTTCCAGGAAAGCCGTATTCGGTTGAAGCTGGTTCGTTACTTCCTGCACGCCGTTCACTATCTGGATCAATGATTGGTGGCATCCCCGAGATGCAAGAGATGCTTGATTTCTGCGGGAAACATAACATTGTCAGTGACGTTGAAGTCATTAAGGCTGATTACATCAACGAAGCCTATGAACGCACAGTCGCAAGCGATGTTAAATATCGCTTCGTGATTGACGCAACTACTTTCTAAAAATCCTAAAGAGTAATTCCTAAAGGAAGTTATTTAGCACAAGAACAAAGATAGGTGCGATAAACAGCGCTGGTAACAAATTGCCAACGGCGATATCTTTGATCTTTAGTAGTCGTAGACCGATGCATACCAACATCACTCCGCCTGTAATTGTCATGGCATCAACCTGATAACCCTCAAGAATGCTGCCTAGCCCGAGTCCAATTACCGTCCAAATACCTTGATAGATCGCTACCGGAATCGCCGCAGCAGCTACGCCCCAACCCAGACTTGCTGCAAAAGCCATTGCCGCAAAAAAGTCGAGACTTGATTTGAGAAGTAGCTGATCAATACCGGTAGACATTCCATCGCTTATCGATCCAAGAATTGCCAACGGCCCTATTGCAAATAGCAACGCTGCTGAAACGAAACCTTCTATGAAGGTGCTCTCTTTATGGGCACCAAATTTAACTCGTAGAGTTTCACCTAAACCTTCGAGTCGAGACTCGAGTGATAGCGCGGAACCTATAGCGCCACCGATAAGAAGTGAACCCAGAATCGCTAAGAGAGTCCAACCTTTAGGAATTGAATTGATATAGCGATCGCTCCACATTGGAGCCAGTGCACTGACAGCGCCAAGAATCGTTACTAGGCCAAGTACTTCCGTGATCAATATTCTGGTTCGCGCCAACATTCGGGTGCCAACAAGAACACCAATAGCCGCTCCCCCGATGATTGTCGAGATATTAATTAGAGTGCCGAGGCCAACGAACATTTGATTAGGATACGGCCTTTAAAGCGAATTATTTGCGTTAAACTCACAAAATGAGTTTTATGAGTAGGTTCTCCGAATTCTTAAAACCCCACAAGACGGTTCCAATCACCCCTTGGCGCGCGAATTCTCGTTGGGATCTCTCATTCTCTCGCGTCGCGATTCTCTTCTTTGGGCTAGCTATCTTTGGTTTAGGAGATGCGCTAGTTGTTCAATCGAATCTAGGAAATGCACCGTGGACTGTATTTGCACAGGGCCTTAGTTTAAAGACCGGCCTATCACTCGGATGGGCAACATTTGTTACCGGTTGCTTCGTTCTACTTTTATGGATTCCATTACGTGAAAAACCAGGATTTGGAACGCTTACAAATATCGTGATCATCTCCGCTGCGATCGAGTTCGGTGTTTCAGTATTTCCTTTACAAGAAACGTTAATTGGTGGGCTTGCCTCTGCACTGATTGGTATCGCACTAGTTGGCCTCGGATCAGCGCTCTATATAACTTGTGGCCTTGGTCCTGGCCCGCGCGATGGCGCAATGACAGGAATTCATCAACGTACCGGCGTTCGCGTGGGACGTGTGCGTATGGGAATTGAAGTAACTGTTTTGATCGTGGGTGCGCTGCTAGGCGGCAATATTGGCCTCGGCACCGCGCTCTTTGCCCTCTTAATCGGCCAATCTGTCGCTATTTCCTTCGGCATAGTCGCGCGTCTAACCTCAAAGTAACCGCTCTTTTAGGTTTAAATCCTCTTATCCCTCGGTCTGTGAGCCGTCATTTCACACGGGGTCGCAAACACCCCCGTTAACAAAATTAGAAAGGTTCGTCATGCTCGATAGCTATTTCAAAATATCGGAACGTGGCTCAACTGTAGCTCGGGAAGTTCGCGGCGGCATCGTCACCTTCTTCACCATGGCATACATAGTCGCTCTAAATCCACTCATCATTGGTCTCGCAAAAGATGCTGATGGCAAATACATCGGTGGCGGAGATGCTCCTAATCTCGCTCTAGTTGCCGCGATGACTGCGCTAATGGCCGGTGTATTAACAATCCTGATGGGTGTAGTTGGAAACTATCCACTCGCACTCGCCACAGGTCTTGGCCTTAACACCTTCGTTGCAGTTGGTATCGCATCGAAAATGACATGGGCAGATGCTATGGGCCTTGTTGTAATCGAAGGCATAATCATCACCATCTTGGTGCTTACCGGCTTCAGAACAGCGGTCTTTAGAGCAGTACCTGCACAGCTAAAGATTGCAATCTCCGTGGGTATTGGTTTATTTATCGCACTTATCGGTCTTGTTGATGCGGGATTCGTTCGACGCACTGGCGCCGGTCCGGTTCCAGTAACTCTTGGTGATGGCGGAACTCTTGTTGGTTGGCCAGTAATCATCTTCGCACTTGGACTCTTCCTAACTATCGCTCTGATGGTCAAGAAGGTAAAGGGTGCGATTCTTATCGGAATCATCGTTGCAACTATCGCAGCGGTTATCGTCGAGACAACTCTTAAGATTGGGCCGCTATTTAACGGCGCAACCGGTGAAGTAAATCCAAAGGGATGGAACCTAAACGTTCCTGCGGTACCTGAAAAGATCGCCGCTACCCCAGATTTCAGCCTCTTTGGAGATTTCAATCTTCTTGGCTCATTTGACCGTCTTCCTTTGGTCACAGTTATCCTCTTGATCTTCACCTTGCTGCTCTCAGACTTCTTCGACACTGTCGGAACGGTTACAGCAATCGGACACGAGTCAGGCTTGATCGATAAAGATGGAAACGTTCCAAATAACGATCGCATCCTTCTCGTCGACTCATTGGCTGCCGTTGCAGGTGGCGCTGGAAGCATCTCTTCCAATACCAGTTACATCGAATCTGCATCAGGAGTTGGCGAAGGCGCACGAACTGGTCTGGCATCTGTTGTAACCGGAGCTTGCTTCTTGCTTACGACATTCCTTGCTCCGTTAGTTGCGATCATTCCTTACGAGGCTGCAACTCCTGCCCTCATCATCGTTGGTTTCTTGATGATGACTCAGATCAAAGCCATTGATTGGGATGATTACGGAATCGCAATTCCAGCGTTCCTCACAATCATCTTGATGCCATTTACCTACAACATCTCAGTTGGTATCGGCGCTGGCTTCGTTACTCATGTAGTAATCCGCTACATCCAAGGCCGTCGCAAGGAAGTACATCCACTACTTCTTTTGGTCTCTGGCCTCTTTATGATCTACTTCTTATCTTCACCAATCAATACCTGGGTTGGATAAGTAAGTAATTAGTAAGTAGAAAGCCCCCGGTTGTTGTTAACCGGGGGCTTTCTACTTTAAATAGACCAGTCGATGGGTTGGCGCCCCTTGCTAACCAATACTTGATTAGCTCGGCTAAAAGGTTTGGAACCGAAAAATCCACGGTAGGCAGATAGCGGACTGGGATGAACGGATGAAATGCAATCCGATTTAGGAAAGTGGTGTTCCACCTCTTGCGCGTTGGCGCCCCAAAGAATTGCAACAACTCCTTGTTGGGCGAGAACAGAAACAACTTGATCCGTAAATTCTCTCCAACCTATATCTCTATGTGAATTGCTCTCGCCTTCTGCACATGTAAGGGTTCGATTTAAAAGAACAACACCCTGTTTGCACCAAGGAGAAAGATCTCCTGAAGTTGGGTGAGGAATATCTAAGTCATCAACTAATTCACGATATATGTTCTTTAGTGAAGCCGGCAGTTTTCCGTCTCTTCGCGCTGTTGAGAAGGCCAGGCCCATCGCATCATCTGAGTTTGGATAAGGATCTTGCCCAAAGATTAAAACTCTTGCCTGCGTCGGATCAAAGCTTAAGGACTTCATAACATCTTCGCGTGCCGGTAGATAGGCGTCCGCCTGAAGTTCTCTCTCAATCCGATCTAGGAGATCTAGTGAACCCTCGAGCAAATCGCGCCAGCCAGGATGTAACTGTTCTCTGAAACTAGTCATCTACTTCTAGCGAAGAAACGCGAACCATCTGTAGTCACATCGATACTAACTCCGAAAACAGCGCTCATATGCTCCGATGTAATTACTTCGGCGATAGGTCCTGAAATCGCAATTACCCCATCTTTGATAATGAGTGCATGCGTAGTTCCGGCTGGAATTTCTTCAATGTGATGAGTAACGATGATGCTAGATGGTGCTAACGGATCTAATGAAAATTCTGAGAAGCGACGAAGTAAATCCTCGCGACCACCCAGATCAAGACCAGCGGTAGGTTCATCTAAAAGGAGTAGTTCAGGGTCAGCCATCAATGCGCGGGCGATCTGTACTCTCTTTTTTTCTCCATCACTAAGCGTGTAGTAACGGCGATCGGCGAACTCGCGAACTCCGAAGGTGGTTAACAGCGCTACAGCACGTGACTCATCCCAGAGATCATAAACTTCATTCCATCTACCAATCACGGCGTATGCCGCAGTTAGAACAACATCTCGAACAAATTCATCATCGGGAATATCTTCAGCAAGTAACGATGCACAAATTCCGATACGGGTTCGCAGTTCAGAGAGATCAACTTTTCCCATCTGTTTATCGAGTATCGAAACTGTTCCAGAAGTCGGAAAGATGCGCGTGGCTAAGATGTTGAGAAGTGTGGATTTACCTGCGCCATTAGGTCCAAGAATTACCCAACGCTCTCCGCTTTGAATTCGGAAATCTATCGGTCCGAGAATACGTTTATCGCCGCGGGTAACGCTCACCCCTTGCATTGCTAGGACAACTTGGCTCGGTGCGGCGTTCATAGATGAAAAAGATAGCGGTAAAGGGGATGAATCACTTGCAATTGCGCCATGCGCTGATGTGATTCACGATAATCTTCTCCATTATGGAGTCAAAAAACGGTGTTTCAGAGCAACAATTCACCGGCCTTATCTTGGTCTCCGGAGTTGATAGTCCAGGCATTACAGAGGCTCTCTTCGAAACGCTCTCCCCTTTTGCTGTAACTATTCTTGATATCCAGCAAGTCGTAATTCGTGGTCGATTGATTTTGACAGTTTTAATCTCTCTTTCACCCGCTCACGCTAAATCGATTGAGGCGGACCTAGAAGAATGTGCCGCGAAATTAGGCGTAGATATCGCAACCTCCTTTGAAAGCAGCGACCAGAGCTCGATTGCTGCAAAGAAATCTCTTCTGCACGTCGTTGTGCTTTCACAATCTCTAAAGCCGCAAGCCATAAATGCCATCGCTGCAGTGATTGCCCAAGATGGCGGAAATATTGAACGCATAAACCGAACCGCTAGTTATCCAGTAACCGCTGTCGAATTAACCGTCTCTGGTGCTGATTTGGCAACGCTGCGCAGCGCGCTAGCTACGACCGGAAGTGAACTCGGTGTTGATATCGCAGTCTCCCTTGGGGGGCTAATGCGCTTTGCAACGAAGTTGGTAGTAATGGATGTGGATTCAACGCTGATTAAACAAGAAGTGATTGAACTTCTCGGTGCCAAGGCAGGCGTTCAAAGTAAGATTGCAGAGATCACCGAGGCAGCGATGAGAGGCGAACTCGACTTTGAAGCAAGCCTACGCGCACGTGTTGCACTTCTCAAGGGTCTACCTGAATCCGTTCTAGTTGATGTGCAATCTGAGATCACTTTGACACCTGGTGCTCGCACACTAGTTCGCACCTTAAAGAAACTCGGACACCATATCGCTCTAGTTTCTGGCGGCTTTGAACCTGTTATTGCACCGCTGGCTTCCGAATTAGGTATCGACCATATGCGCGCCAATAATCTAGAAATTGCAGATGGAAAGCTAACTGGCGCACTTGTCGGTCCAGTTATTGATCGCGCAGGAAAAGCAACTGCCCTGCGTGATTTCGCCGCCGAACATAACATTGATTTAGAGCAGACTATTGCTATCGGTGATGGCGCAAATGATTTAGATATGATCGCCATAGCGGGAATGGGAATAGCATTTAATGCTAAACCCGCCGTTAAAGCAGCGGCAGACAGCTCTGTTTCTGCGCCATATCTAGATTCCGTTCTCTACCTAATGGGAATTTCTCGTGAAGAGGTTGAAGAGGCTTAATTTAAAGCCGGCACGCGTGGATATCTGTAACCAAGATTCCACGTGCACCTAAAGACCACAACTCATCCATTAAACGATTTGTATCTTTACGAAGCACCATCGCGCGAACTGCGACCCAATCCTCTTTCTGTAGAGGTGAGATAGTTGGTGATTCAAGTCCTGGTGTGATTGCGCAAGCTTTATCAACGCTCACCTTCGGAATGTCATAATCTAGAAGAACATACTCGCGAGCAGTTACGACTCCTTGCAGGCGTCGTTGCAGAACTTCTAAACCAGCTGGTACAGCAGCACCGCTACGTGTAATAAGAACGGCCTCGCTCACCAAGATCGGATCTCCGAATATTGCAAGTCCCGCCTGGCGAAGAGTGTTTCCGGTACTCACAACATCTGCGATTACATCAGCAACGCCAAGACGAACGCTACTTTCAACTGCTCCATCTAAGCGAACAACCTCGGCCTTGATTGACTTCTGAGCAAGGTAATTTTGAACAAGTCCTGGGTATGCGGTTGCGACCCGCTTTCCATTTAAATCCGAGATCGAAAGTTTTTCAGACGCAGGTCCTGCAAATCTAAATGTTGAACCACCAAAACCAAGTGATAGAACTTCAGTAGCGGCGGCTCCAGAATCTATAAGTAAATCTCGCCCAGTTACGCCCGCTTCTAGTTCGCCAGAGCCAACATACAGAGCAATATCTCGCGGACGAAGATAATAGAACTCAACGTTATTTTCGGGATCGATTAAGACTAGATCTCGAGAGTCACTTCTCTGTCGGTAGCCTGCCTCTTTGAAAATTTCGATTGAGGCGTCAGCCAACGAACCCTTATTTGGAATTGCGATCTTTAACATTTACTACCTATCTCTAGAGAAACTTGTATATATCTGAAGGTTGTAACCCGCGCGCTAACATCAAAGTTTGGAGATGATAGATAAGTTGGCTGATCTCCTCGGCCAGTGCTTGATCGCTCTCATGTTCTGCAGCCAGCCAGACTTCACCGGCTTCTTCAAGAACCTTCTTTCCGATCGAATGAACTCCGGCATCTATCGCCGCCACAGTGCCCGAACCCGCTTCACGGGTAGCCACCTTTGCAGCAAGCTCTTCAAAGAGTTGATCGAAAGTCTTCATGCTCAGAGTTTACTAGAGTGCGCTTGCGCGATGGCGGAGCATTTCAACCATAGCCGCAGGTTCTGGAGAGTTGAAAACAGCAGATCCAGCGACAAAGGTATCTGCCCCTGCTTCACGTGCCATTGCGATGGTATCGATAGAGATTCCACCATCTACTTGCAACCAGATTGGACGATCGCCTATCGATCTACGGGTAAGGCGAACCTTATCCATCATCTCTGCCATGAATTTCTGGCCCCCGAATCCTGGTTCCACCGTCATGATGAGAAACATGTCGACGAGATCAGAAAATTCTAAGTAATTTTCAATTGGAGTTCCGGGCTTTACTGCAAGGCCAGCTCTTGCGCCATGTGATTTAATCCCCCGCAACGTCTTATTGATATCAACAGCCGCTTCTGCGTGGATCGTGACGCTTCCCGAACCGGCAATTGCATATTCAATCGCTAAGGTGTCAACATCCTCGACCATTAAATGAGCATCGATGAGGGTTGGTGATGCGGCGATAATCGCCTGTGCCTCCGCTAAGTTCCAAGTTTCGTTCGGAACAAAGCGATTATCCATAATATCTAGATGAATGAGATCTGAAACTTCGGCGATCTTGGCAATCTCACTGACAATATTCTCGCGATCGGCGCTAAGAATGCTTGGCGTGATTCGAATATGTTGATCGCTCATAGAAATACCTTATTCGCCTTTCTTGCGAAATACCGCCATGAACATGGAATCGCTCTGATGGCGATGGGTCCATAGCGAAAGGGATTTACCGCGCATCGCGCTGTTAAGTCCTTCTGGAAGAAAGGGCGCCAAATCGATCTGTTCTAACTCTGGATGAGCCTTCAAAATATCAGCAACCGCAACAGTAGTTTCGGCAAAGTGCGGCGAGCAAGTTGCATAAGCAAAGAGCCCACCATCTGCCAACACGGATACTGCGCTATCGGATAATTCGCGTTGTAACGCTGTTAACGCACGTAGATCGGTGACAGTTCTGCGCCAACGAACTTCGGGACGGCGACGTAACGCACCGAGCCCAGTGCAAGGAACATCAGCAAGAATGGCATCGAAGAGTTCACCGTGTGAAGCGATTTCGCGACCATCTCCTACCCAAACTCTCGCACTTCCAATTACTTGTCTAACTAACTCTGCTCTTGGTTGGCTAACTTCATTTGCCGTAAATTCTTTCCCATTTTCTTGCGCGATTGAAGAAAGAAGCGCCGCTTTTCCGCCAGGCCCAGCACACAGATCTAGCCATCGTTGTGATTGCCCAGCAACGTTAGAAAAAATCTGCGCAACGAGCTGAGATCCTTCATCCTGCACGCCCGCTCTTCTACGTCGCACCGGCTCTAGTGAATTCGGAATACCATCAAACTTAATTCCATACTCTGAAAACTCCGTGGGTACTCCGCCCAACTCAACTAACTCTGCCTGCGAGGAACGCCCTGGCCACCAAACTAAAGTCGGTGATGCCGGAATATTGTTAGCAATTAGCGCAGATTCAACCTCTGAGAAATCCTTAAGCAAGTCAAAGTAAGCCGAAACTATCCACTCTGGGTGCGAGTGAATTATCGCTAACCGTTCAACCTCATCTTTAATATCGTTAACCGGCTCCATCCACTGATCCAGCGTCTGAGCGCTCATCTTTCGCAACATGGCGTTGACGAATGAGGCTTTCGACTCCCCCAGCACTTTACGGGCAAGTTCCACCGTCTCAGATACCGCCGCATGAGTTGCGACTCTCATCTCGAAGAGCTGGTGCGCTCCCAGACGAATTACATCGACAATTCCGTTATCGACTTCACTCCAGGGTCTATCGGAAATCTGCGCAGCAATGTAATCGTGTCGCCCCTGCATGCGCAGAGTTCCGTAGAGAAGTTCGGTAGCAAAACCCTTATCCCGTTGCTCATACTTAGAATCATTTAACGCACTTGGAAGTAATAAATTTGAATATCCGCCACGCTGATTAACCTCTTGCAAGATGTCGAAGACTAATAAGCGAATAGGATCTGGCTTAGGTGATTTGAAGGTGTTGCGACGAGCTGGCGTTGACTTTTCGTTCATTTAAAGCACGCTTCTGGCTCAATACGGGCTCCATTTACCCAGTCCATAGCCGGCATAGATGCTTTACCTGCAGGCTTTAAAGTAAAGATTTTTAGTGAGCCCTCGGAGGTGGAGACAAACAATTCTTTTCCTTCGAGAAGTATTTCTCCTGGTTGGCCAGACTTCGCCTCACTTGTTTCAGCAGACTCAATTTTTATCGCTTCATCGCGGAAAGTGGTCCATGCTCCAGGTGCTGGGTAGAAAGCGCGAATCTTTCGCTCGATCTTCGTTGCTGGCAGTTGCCAATCAATCCGCCCCTCATCTTTTGATAACTTCTCCGCACGTGATCTCCCAATCTCTGATTGGATCACTGGGCTCTCGTTGGCTTCGATTGCCTTGATCGCATCTAAAACTACTGGCGCACCAATTGCTGCTAGATCTTGCAGCAGAGATGAGGTAGTTGCCTTATCTGGCATCGCTATCTCTTTCTGGCGATAGATCGGCCCAGTATCCATACCTTTATCGAGTTGAAAGACGGTAATTCCCGTGCTTTGATCCCCTGCTTCAATTGCGCGTTGTACTGGAGCAGCGCCCTGCCACTTGGGAAGCAGTGAAAAATGAAGATTTAAAAAACCATGTCTAGGTACGTTGAGAACTTCCTCTTTAATGATCACACCAAAGCCAATGGTGATAACTAGATCTATATCTGCGACCGCTAATTTGAGCTCTTCTTGGTCTACTGGCTTACGAACGATAATTCCATGGTCCTTGGCCCAGATAGCAACTGGTGATTCCTTGCGCGCCAGCCCACGACCCGCGGGTCTATCTGGCTGGGTGATCACCGCAACAAGATCGTGTCCACTAACGAAGAGCGCCTCAAGAGTTGGTAGAGCGACTTCAGGCGTTGCAGCAACTGCGATCTGCACTAAATACTCTTCCCGAACATGTTATGCGGTGAAGTCTTTATCACTGGGCTATCTCCGCCATCTAAAGCGGTACCGAACCATTCTGATTCACGAATCTCTTTCATCGCTAACTTTCGATCTTCAACAGATAGACGATCGATAAAGACGATCCCATCTAGATGATCGGTCTCATGTTGCAAGCATCGGGCTAATAATTCAGTACCTTCAACGGTAATTGGTTCGCCATACATATTAAATCCCTTAGCAACGGCGCGAAAGGCGCGCGGAGTTTCATAGCTAAGTGCAGGGAAAGAGAGGCAACCTTCCTCGCCATCTTGCAGTTCTGCACTCAAATCCAGCGTGGGATTTATGAGATGTCCAATCGCTTCATCGATATCCCAGACAAATACTCGAAGCGGCACACCAATTTGTGGCGCCGCTAGTCCAGCGCCAGGTGCTTCCAGCATGGTCTCGGTTAAATCTTGAACCAGAGTTCGTAACTCCTTATCGAAATCCAAAACCGCAGATGCCGGCGTCGTTAGCACGGGATCGCCAAAGAGGCGGATCGGTTGAATAGACATGTGAGAAGTCTATCTCAGTGCGGAAATAAATAAGTTATCCGCCTCTGATACTGTAACTCAAGAGAGTGAATATGGGTCGATTCGCACTTGTATCGCCTCTTTCTTGGCTATAGCGCGATGCTTTACAAATTCACCAACGAATTGCGTTAGCTGCAAAAAATCATTTAGTGAAGCAGTCAAAATAATTCTTGCCTTATCTCCGCCTCGAATCGAAGGCCCTAGTATTTTTGTTGAGGAAGGAATACGAGAATCAAGGAGCGCCTTCTTAAATCCATCTGCAACCGCGCTTGCTTCACGCGTTACTAAATCGATGGTTAGCGATCTTGTAAACGGTGGAAGCTCCAGCGATTCGAGATCTGCTAGTTCTCGTTTATACATATGAGCCGGATTCCAACTAGCTAGCGCGGCGCTGATTGGGTGGCTAGTATCGATAGCAACTAATACCGAACCTCCAACCTTTACCTGGCCCGCCGCCTCAAAGAAAGCTTCACGGGATCTCTCTTGTCCACGTAGATCAGAGTAGGAAAAGAATGAAACACCTTCTAGAAGTACTACTGCTGAATATCCGCCTTCGCAGATTGGCGTCATGCCCTGAGTTGAAATTACTACCGATTTTTTACCTGTGATCTCTTTGACCGGTGTATCAGCATCGGAGTTAATCACTTGGAAACCCGGAAACGCCCTACCTATTTCCTCTGCATGTCGGATCGCTCCCCTGCCAAGAAGAACCAACTTATCTTCGTTGCACCACTTGCATTTCCAATTAGAAAAGACGTTTGAACAATGAACACAGGATGGTGAAGAGCTCTGACTCGAACGGGAAAGTTTTCCACCACAAGAGCAGATCGCTAGATTTCGACATTTCTTGCACATCAGAGCGCTGGCATAACCTTTCTTGGGAACGAGAAAGAGAACTGGTCCCGACTTTAGCGCACTGCGGATTGGAGAAAAGATCCGCTCCGGTAACAACTCTGAATTGCCTTGCGGAAATGTAAATACCTGAAGACGCGCTTTTTTACTTAAGAATTTCACCGAACCCGATTCGATGGCCCGAGCCATTTCGAATGACGGTGAATGGCCAACAAAGTAAAGGTTTAACTCCTCTTCACTCTGGCGCAAAAGGGCGACATCTCGCACATTCCATCCAGGGTGGCGCGGTTCATAATGGCTCTGTGAATTTTCGCGGTAGATAATCAGCGTAGTTAAATCGGGTGGCGTTAAAAAGATCGCACTTCGGGTACCGATAATAATCTGGTTGGAACTAGTAATCGCAGTAAGGTAATTTGCATATCGCTGAGTGCGGGATAACGATGAAGTCAAAATTAGCGCATCAGGAAGTTCAGTCTTAAGAAGTTCTAATTCGCGATCTTCTGGAACGACTATTAATACAGTTCCCTTTGCTTGAGCCTTCACTGCAAACTCGCTTAAGCGCTTTAAAGGATCTTCATGAGGAGCTAGATGGAGATAGGTCACCTCCCCCTGCGCTTTCTTGACCAAGTCTTGAACCTTTGAACTTCTAGCCTCGGTAGCAAAGGCTTTATCAACGCTAGCCACGCGCGCCGGAATTGCGCTCTTAATGAGATCGTAGGGATTACAGATCCAGCGTTTAGCGATTAGGGAAACCAGGTTGATAAGGGTCGGAGTTGCAACCACCTCCTCTGATATTACTGATGAGATGAATTTCAAGTTTGTTATCTCGCTCTTATCTGTGCGCTCCAAAACCAGCGCTTCTACATCACGTCCCGCAAATGGCACACCGATGCGGATTCCGGGGTGTACCGAATTTGTTAGCCGCTCGGGAACTAAGTAATCGTAAGTACCATCTAGATGGCTAACGGAAGTATCCACCCACACCTTTACGAAGGCGGCTTGCTCGGCTTGAGCGCTATCTACTCGCTTTGCTTCTTCTCGCTTCAAGCGAAGTGGACGCGCCGTAGCCACGGCGTTACTTCTCTTTAGTTAACAGCAGCGCGTAGCGCATCGACTCGCGAAGTTGTTTCCCATGTGAAATTTGGGAGTTCGCGACCGAAGTGGCCGTACGCAGCGGTTTGTGAATAGATTGGACGCAGCAGATTAAGGTCACGAATAATCGCAGCAGGACGTAGATCAAAGACCGTGGTCACAGCATCTTGAATCTTCTGTACTGGAACGGTTTCAGTTCCGAAAGTTTCAACGAAGACACCTACTGGCTGTGCTTTACCAATCGCGTAAGCGACTTGAACTTCACAGCGACGCGCAAGTCCGGCGGCGACAACGTTCTTGGCTACCCAACGCATTGCATATGCAGCAGAACGGTCAACCTTTGAAGGATCTTTACCTGAAAATGCTCCTCCGCCGTGGCGGGCCATTCCACCATAAGTATCTACGATGATCTTGCGGCCAGTTAAACCAGCATCACCCATCGGACCGCCGATAACGAAGCGACCGGTTGGGTTAATCAAGGTGCGCATATCTTTACGTGGCAGATCGATCTTGGAAAGCACAGGTTCAATAACGTGTTCAATAATTTCAGGGGTTAACTTCTTTACAACATCTACTTCTTCAGCGTGCTGACTAGAGATGACCACGGTATCTAGCGCAACTGCCTTGTCGCCATCGTATTCAATGGTTACTTGGGTCTTGCCATCAGGGCGTAGATATCCGAGAGCACCTGATTTGCGAACCTTGGAAAGTTGTTGTGCAAGTTCGTGAGCCAACCAAATTGGAAGTGGCATCAACTCTTTAGTGTCATCACAGGCATAACCGAACATCAAACCCTGATCTCCAGCACCTTGTAAATCTAAAGGATCGGCTGAGGATGCCACGCGATTTTCGTAAGCATCATCTACGCCTTGGGCAATATCTTGCGATTGCTGTCCAATCGAAATAGATACACCACAGCTATTTCCATCAAATCCTTTTACTGAAGAGTCATAACCAATACCGATAACGGTGTCGCGAACAATGCCCATTACATCTGCATATCCATTAGTTGTTACTTCACCAGCAACATGTACTTGACCTGTAGTGATGAGAGTTTCTACGGCAACGCGACTTGAGGGATCCTGAGAGAGAAGTGAATCTAAGATCGCATCCGAGATTTGATCGGCGATCTTATCTGGGTGCCCTTCGGTGACAGATTCGGAGGTAAATAGACGCTTTGACATGGGCTTAACCTAACTGAATAAGGGCTTGGTCGAGGAGAAGTTCGGCCAGCGAGTCCTTGCTTGAAGTTGGTACTTCAATTTGAGCGCCATTGCTCGTTAAAACAATTCCTTGAGTCTCAGTAGCACCGAATATGGCGCCTTCTGAAACATCGTTGAGATAGAGAATATTAGCGCCTTTAGCGACTAACTTTGCTTTAGCGATCTCAATATTCAGCGATGTCTCTGCGGCAAAGGCAACAACTATCTGTTTATCCCTTAGGCGAGCGATTGATTTAAGTAGATCTGGATTCTCTGATAGCTCGATCTGTTGCAGATCGCCCTTCTTTATCTTGCCTTCGGAATACTGCGAAGGTCTAGCATCTGCAACCGCCGCGCTCATGACCAATACGTCGGTCTTAGGAAATTCTTCTTCCAAAAATTGGTGCATTTCAATAGCGGTTTCAACCGGAATAACACGGACTCCTTGCAGAGCGCGAGACTCTTCCTCAGTTAACTGTGAATTAGCCATAATCAAAGTAACTTCTGCGCCACGATTTAGCGCAGCGCTAGCAACTGCTGCACCCTGTCTACCGCTAGAACGGTTGCCGATATAGCGAACTGGATCTATCGCCTCACGTGTTCCACCAGCCGTAACTAAAACTTTACGACCCAGGAAGTCCTTCTTCGCGCCAATAGCTTGCTCAAAATTTTCGATGATCGCTGCAGTTTCGGGAAATCTTCCCGGACCAATGTCATCGCCAGTGAGTCGACCTACTTCAGGTTCCATAACCTTAAATCCACGCGATCTAAGTGTTGCCACATTTGCGACAGTTGCTGGATCCAGCCACATCTGCGGATGCATAGCTGGTACGACCAGGATTGGTACATCGATTGCGAGAATTAGGTTTGTTAACAGATCGTCAGCGCGACCAGCTGCGATACGTGCGATGAGGTCAGCGGTAGCCGGAGCGATGATTGCGCAATCTGCATCCTTGGCAAGTGAGATATGGCGAACTTCATCAACGCGCTCCCAAACTTGCGTAGTAACTGGTCTGCCAGAGAGCGCTTCCCAGGTAGCAGCACCGACGAAATTCAGACTTGATGGAGTTGGAACAATAGTTACTAGGTAGCCACGATCTTGCAGACGACGAAGTAGATCGCAGGATTTATAGGCAGCGATGCCTCCGCCAACTCCGAGAATTACTTCCCGAGCGCGCGCCATAACTCAAACCTAATTAAAGGTTAATTAAGCAGTTGGCTCGAGGTTTTCGATGGTCAATAGACCTTCGTTGATTTCGCGTAGCGCGATTGAGAGAGGCTTCTCATGAACGTGGGTCTCAACTAGTGGACCAACATATTCAAGTAAACCTTCTCCGAGTTGTGAATAATAAGCGTTGATCTGGCGTGCGCGCTTTGCCGCATAGAGAACGAGGCTGTACTTAGAACCGCTCTTCTCGAGAAGTTCGTCGATTGGTGGATTAGTGATGCCGTCCATTTGAGCCTCCAGTAATTATTGCTAACTGCTTCTAAAAGTAATTTGCTCGGCAACTGTTAAAGAACAGCAGTCCTAGCGTTGAGTCACCAATGATATCAGGTGTGCGACGACCTCTTCTACTCGCTCATTTACCAAGGAAATATCGAAAAAACCAGCCTGGGCTAGCTCTTCTTGGGCCAACTCTAAACGCGCTGCCCTTCGCTCTGGTGAATCAGTACCACGTCCTTCTAACCGCGAAACTAACTCTTCCCATGATGGCGGCTCTAGAAATACAAGTACCGCTTCAGGGGCGCGTTCTTTGACTTGCTTAGCGCCAGCAATTTCGATTTCAAGTAAAACGCTCTTGCCATCGCGGAGCGCATCTTCGACAGGCTTGCGTGGCGTTCCATAACGAGCGCCTGCAAAATTTGCCCACTCCAAGAAGAGCGCACCTTTTACCGCGTTATCAAATTCCTCGTCGGTATAAAAGAAGTAATCAACGCCATCTATTTCATTATGGCGCGCTGTTCTTGTGGTGGCTGAAATGCTGACCCAAAATTCGCCGGAGTCACGAAGCAATTTGGCGATCGTGCTCTTACCAACTCCCCCGGGTCCAGATAGAACCAGCAACTTTCCACGCTGAGCGGCGGCGACGCGATCAGGAAACTCTTTCAATAGATTTTCACGTTGTGAAACTCCTAAGCCTTGAATTCTGCGCGTTGGAGAGATATTTAACTTCTCAAGAATTCCCAAGGCTCGAACTTTGCCGACCCCTGCAAAAGATTCGAGTAACTCAGCAACGCGCATCTTGGCGATCGCTTCATCATTTACCGCCAGCGTTAAAATCGCAGAAAGTGAGAGATCACCGGCTTTCACGCGCGCTTTGATCGCAGCTCTTACTTGGCGAGAAGCGGTAGATTTCGCTAACGCCGCAGATCTTTGTGCGGGGGTTAACTGTGGTGGCGTTGGCATATCTAAAAGTCTAGTTACTAAGAATTTCGCTAGCAATCAATGCAGCTTTATCGCGCAGCGCCTGTGGACCTTGGCTCCATGCCGAAGTAATAGGGCGACCAATCACCACGAAATTTGCACCTTGTGCAATTGCATCGGCCGGAGTCATCGTTCGCTTCTGATCGTCTGAGCCAACTTCAGTTAGTGGCCGCACGCCAGGGGTAATGATTATTGGCTCGCTTCCAACCGCGCTTCGAATCGCAACCGTTTCAAGAGGGGAACAGACCAATGATCTCGCTCCTGCAGATACTGCCATCTTTGCCAGAGCGACAGCGCTTTCTAGTGCGGGGCTTGCAAAACCAACTTCAAAGAGATCTTCTTCAGACAAAGAGGTCAAGATAGTTACCGCAGTCACGCTAACTTCGGGAACTGCCGCAGCTGCAGCCTTAACCATCTCTCTACCTCCACTTGCATGGACCGTCAAAAACTTGGGAGATAAGTACGCGATGGCTTTCGCCGCACCTGCAACTGTGTGCGGAATATCGTGCAACTTTAGATCAAGAAATATCTCAGCACCGGTCTCTTCGATAATTCGTGAAACTCCAGCACTTCCAAAGTTAAGGTAGAACTCGAGCCCCAACTTATAGACCGATACCGATTCCTTAGTGTTATCGATCCACGCTAGAGCAGTATCGAAATCAGAGGTATCAACCGCCAGAATTATCGGGGCTTTCATGGCACATCCGTTCTGTGTGCGTACCCGATGGCAGATTTCAAAGATTTAAAACCCTTATCTATCAAAATCTGCTGCAACTGGTTTTGAACATCAATAAGCGCATGTGGATTTCCAAAACTTGCTGTTCCTACGGAAACTCCAGATGCACCAGCAAGGATTAGTTCAAAGGCATCGCGCCCGGTTGTTACGCCACCCATTCCGAGAATCGGAACGTTCGGTAGCGCTTGATGGACTTGGTAGATAGCGCGGACCGCCACTGGACGAATCGCTGGACCAGATAGACCGCCTGTTTTTCCACCGAGGTGCGGACGCATGGAGTCAACGTTGATAACCATTCCAAGAACGGTGTTGATCAAGGCAAGTGCATCGGCCCCAGATTCAACTACTCCCGCTGCAATCGATGGAAGGTCAGTTACATCTGGAGATAGCTTTGCGATGATCGGAAGGTCTCCCCCAATTATTCGACGAACTCCATCAATCACTCGCCGCGAAGCTTCGGGATCGCAAGCAAAGACAAGTCCACGATTTTCCACATTCGGACATGAGATATTTACTTCCAAAGCGCTGATGCCGGAAACCGAGCGAACCTTGCGCGCCAAGGTTGCATACTCTTCAATTGTTTCTCCCGCGATCGAAACAATTACTCGTGCTTTTTCTTCAACTAGCCACAGAACATCATTAGCCAGAAAGGCATCAATTCCTGGACCTTGTAGACCAATTGAGTTGAGCATTCCAGACGGAGTCTCTGCCATACGTGGTGTTGGGCGACCATGGCGCGGTTTATTCATAACCGATTTCGTTACGACAGCACCGATCTGACTTAATGGAAAGAACTGCGCCAACTCTTTGCCAGAACTGGCGCAACCACTTGCGGTGAAGATCGGTGAGGAAAAATAAGCATTTCCTAGAGTTGTCGAAAAATCGAAGTTCTCTGTGTTATTTAAGGTCATTGCTGCACCTGCGGAGTCTGTCCAACTAAGTGCCATTGCACATCAGCGCCATCCATTACCGGACCGTCAATGCAAGAGCGCAACATTGAAACTTGCCCATCACTGCCCTTTACTGGCAAAACACAAGTCATGCAGATACCAATGCCACAAGCCATCGCTTCTTCAACCGCACACTGGTGAACTACATCGCTTCCTTCGGTGAGTTTAGATATGGCAGATAACATTCCCATCGGGCCACATGAATAAATAACGTCAACGCTGCCGGCCTTGATCAAGTCAACGATTGGTTCGGTAACTCTTCCAGTCTGACCCATGGTTCCATCTTCGGTGTAAATCTTGAGTGAATTAACTGAACGCTTACCTTCCATCGGCGCGTAAATCTTTGCTCCGGTAGATGCACCTAGCAACATATCTACTTTGCAGCCACGAGATTTCAAAACTTCTGCAAGACCGAAGAGCGGTGCCGACCCGTAACCGCCACCAACTAGGAGCGCGTTCACAGGAGATGTTGGAATACCGAAGGCGGTACCAAGCGGAGCGACAATATCGATCTCAGAACCTTCTGGTTGGGAACATAACCATTGTGAACCGCTACCGTGAGGAGCCGCGATTAACTCCATCGTTCCACCGAATGATGTGCTTTCTGCAACGCGTGAAATAGCAAATGCGCGACGAAGAATCATTCGAGAACTGTCACCTCCAACCTTGATTGCAACAAAGTTTCCAGGCTTACAAGCTTTAACTAGATCTCCAACTCCGAGGAGAATCTGATGGTATTGACCTACGCGCTTATTAGATAGAACTGTTGCGAAGGTGTGTGTTGCGCCACGATTTATAGTTGTCATTACTTCTTCAACCATTCTTGAATTGGTTGCACCGATAATTCACCGCGTTGCAGCGCCTTAATTCCCTCTACAGCGGCGCTAAATCCTGCAGTGGTTGTGATGCATGGAATAGATCGTTGCACAGCTGCGGTACGAATTGCCCAACCATCGGCTCGAGTTCCACGACCTACTGGTGTATTAATGACTAGATCTATCTCTCCACTGTTGAGTAGTTCGACGATCGTCCTTTCACCCAGAGGACCTGTTCCTTCAGAGTTCTTTCGGACTTTTTGAGCAAGAATGTTATTGACTGCAAAGAAATCTGCTGTTCCGCCTGTTGCAATCAACTTAAAGCCAAGTTGCAGAAGGGCGCGCGCCGGAGCAAGACCTGCATCCTTATCTTTATCCGCGAGTGAAACAAATACTGAACCTTTTTTTGGTAAAGGGCCAAATGCTGAGATTTGACTCTTGGCATAACTCTCACCAAATGTTTCGGCTATTCCCATAACTTCACCGGTTGAGCGCATCTCTGGTCCCAGAACTGCATCAATTCCCCGACCATCAGTGCGACGGAATCTGTTCCATGGAAGTACCGCCTCTTTAACTGAAATTCCCTTGGCAACTCCATCTCCACTTGCTGGGAGAAGACCTTCGCTTCGCAGCTCTGAAATCTTTGTGCCCATCGCAATTCGCGCCGCCGCCTTTGCTAGAGGAACTCCGGTCGCTTTGCTAACAAAAGGTACTGTGCGCGAGGCGCGTGGATTGGCCTCAAGAACATAGAGAATCTCATCAGCCATAGCGAATTGAATATTGATTAAGCCGAGCACTCCAACGCCTTGTGCGATCTTGACGGTCGCTTCGCGAATCGCTTTCTGCTGCGCCGGATTAATTGTCATCGCAGGTAGAACGCACGCGCTATCACCTGAGTGAATCCCAGCTTCTTCAATGTGTTCCATGATGCCACCTAAGAAGAGTTCTTCGCCATCAAAGAGGGCGTCAACATCTAATTCAATAGCGCTATCTAGGAAACGATCTACTAAAACTGGATGATCTGGAGTTATATCGGTAGCTCTTGAGATAAATCCAGCCAGGGCTGCATCGTCGTAAACGATCTCCATGCCGCGCCCACCTAGAACAAAGGAAGGACGCACAAGTACCGGATAACCGATACGTGTAGCAATGGATTGTGCTTCTAATTGTGAAGCAGCCATTCCAAACTCTGGTGCGAGCAGTGATTGCTCTGCAAGAACTTGGCCAAATGCACCGCGCTCTTCCGCCAAGTTAATCGCCTCTGGTGATGTTCCAAGAATTGTTACACCCGCTGCCTTTAAACCTGCCGCTAGCCCAAGAGGTGTTTGTCCGCCTAATTGAGTTATCACACCAAGAACAGGACCAGCCAAAGTTTCGGCGTGAACAACTTCTAAAACATCTTCCAAAGTAAGCGGTTCAAAGTAAAGACGGTCAGAAGTGTCATAATCTGTCGAAACTGTCTCTGGATTACAGTTGATCATTACAGTTTCAAAGCCCGCTTCACGTAGAGTAAATGATGCGTGAACGCATGAATAATCAAATTCAATTCCTTGACCGATGCGATTTGGTCCACTACCTAAGATAATTACCGCTGGTTTGGTGCGCGGGCGAACTTCGGTCTCTTCCTCATAGCTTGAATAGTGATACGGGGTAAAGGCTTCAAACTCAGCAGCACAAGTGTCGACAGTCTTATAGACAGGTCTAACGCCTAAGTGATAGCGAGCCTTACGAATATCTTCATCTGTTACTCCACGAAGAGCAGCAATTTGAAGATCTGAGAAGCCCATCTCCTTGGCGCTACGCAGGAACTCTTCGCTAATCTCGCCAGGTTGGGCGATCTCGCGTGCTCGCTCATTAATCAACTGCAACTGATGCAAGAACCAGCGGTCAATCTTGGTGGCTGCAAATACATCTTCCATGTTGGCACCAGCCCAAAGTGCGAGCTGTACTTGCTGCAGACGGTACTCAGTAGGAATAACCATTGCCTTAAGCAGATGTGGCAGATCGATCTTTGAAAGATCGGTAGGGAATGTGAAGATCGCTTCCTTGCGCTCCAAAGATCGCGACGCCTTCATCAACGCTTCTGGAAATGACCGGCCGATCGCCATAGCTTCGCCAACGCTCTTCATCGTTGTAGTAAGCCTTGGATCGGCATCAGCAAATTTCTCAAAGGCAAAGCGCGGCGCCTTAACGACTATGTAATCAAGGGTTGGCTCAAAAGATGCTGGAGTTACTTGGGTAATGTCATTCTTAATCTCATCAAGGGTGTAACCGATCGCCAACTTGGTAGCGATCTTGGCGATAGGAAAACCAGTTGCCTTAGATGCAAGTGCGCTTGACCTGGAAACACGTGGGTTCATCTCAATCACAATAATGCGACCATTATCTGGATTAACAGCGAATTGGATGTTGCATCCACCTGTAGCCACGCCAACTTCGCGAATGATATCTATTGAAAGATTACGTAGCTTCTGAAATTCGACATCAGTAAGTGTTAGCGCAGGGGCAACGGTAAGTGAATCTCCGGTGTGAACACCCATCGGGTCAATGTTCTCAATACTGCAGACGATAACGACGTTATCTGATTTATCGCGCATTACTTCGAGTTCGTACTCTTTCCAGCCAATGATAGATTCTTCAAGGAGAACTTCTGTAGTTGGGCTATGGCGAAGACCCGCGCCCGCGATCTGTCGCAAACTCTCTACTTCAAATGCGATTCCGGATCCGAGTCCACCCATCGTAAAAGAAGGGCGTACGACGACTGGATATTTGAGAATTGCGGCGCCCGCAATTACCTCGTCCATCGTGTGACAGATAATCGACTTAGCCGACTCTCCCCCGATTTTCTCAACGATGGTGCGGAAGATTTCACGATTCTCACCGCGTTCGATCGCATCAACATCGGCGCCAATTAACTGCGCACCATAACGTTGCAGCGTCCCAGCCTTGTGTAGACCAATCGCTGCATTAAGCGCAGTTTGTCCGCCGAGCGTTGCAAGCACTGCATCGGGACGTTCTTTAGCGATAATTCGTTCGATAAATTCTGGGGTAATTGGTTCGATATATGTAGCATCGGCAAACTCTGGGTCGGTCATGATCGTTGCGGGATTGGAGTTAACCAGAACTACGCGGATACCTTCGGCGCGCAGAACGCGGCAGGCTTGCGTTCCTGAATAATCGAATTCGCAGGCTTGGCCAATAACAATTGGTCCAGAACCAATTACAAGAACGCTCTTGATCGAGGTATCGCGTGGCATTAGATCGCCACCTTTGCTCGTGGGTAACGCAGCATTAATTCTATGAAGCGATCGAATAGATAGGCAGCATCATGCGGACCAGCCGCAGCTTCAGGGTGATACTGAACGCTAAATGCACCGCGTTCCAGCAATTGCAAACCTTCAACGACGCCATCATTTAGGCCAAGGTGAGTTACTTCGCCGGCACCAAATACGGTGTTGAAGGTTCCCTCAGTCGGAGCTTTGATTGCGAATCCATGGTTATGCGCCGTGATTTCGACCTTTCCAGTTCGCTTATCGATTACCGGTTGATTGATTCCGCGGTGACCAAATTGCAACTTATACGTTTCGAAACCAAGTGCGCGTCCGAGAATTTGATGGCCAAAACAAATTCCAAAGATCGGTATCTGCTCCAGCAAAATATCTCTAACCAGATCAACGACATCGTTCATCGTTGAGGGATCGCCTGGACCATTCGATAAAAAAACACCGTCCGGTGAGATCGCCATGATCTGCTCAAGGGTTGAGTTGTAAGGCATGACATGGACTTCTACTCCACGTTGGGCAAGGGCGCGTGGCGTTGCTCCCTTAATTCCGAGATCAAGTGCGGCAACAGTAAATTTCTTTTCACCAATTGCAGGGATGATGTAGGTCTCTTTGGTGGAGACATCCTCGCTCAAGTAAGCACCGCTCATCTGAGAAGTTTTACGAACTTCGACAACCATCTCTTCTTTACTCAACTCTTCACCGGAGAAAATTCCAACTCGCATCGCACCGCGATCGCGTAAATGGCGGGTTAAAGCGCGTGTATCAATCCCCTGAATTCCTACAATATTCTGATCGATTAACTCTGCTTCCAGATCTTTCTCACTGCGCCAGTTGCTAGTTAAAGTAGATGGATTTCTTACGACAAAGCCAGCCACCCAGATCTTCTTTGATTCATTGTCGGTTGAGTTAACGCCAGTATTTCCAATATGAGGCGAGGTCATGACCACCACTTGTCGGTGGTAGCTAGGGTCGGTAAGAGTCTCTTGATAACCAGTCATACCAGTTTGAAAAACTGCTTCACCGAAAGTTCTTCCTGGTGCGGCCCAAGATTTACCTTCAAAGATCCGTCCATCATCTAAAACCAGGTAGGCCTTACTCATCTAGAGCTACCTCCCTGCGCTTCTGAATTTGAACCGTTGCTATGTATCGATGTTAGTTGTCCAGCCAAATAGGTCGGAATACCTCGGAAGAAAGTTCCCTGAATTACTCCAGAGAGTTCCATTCCATGGAAGGGAGTATTGCGACTTCGAGAGGCAACTAGGTCGCGATCCACGCGGTAAGTCTGGGTCGGGTTAATCACAGTCAGATGTGCAGGTGCACCAACCGCGATCTTGCCACCATGGTTTTCATAACCTGCGATGCGAGAAGGAGCGCGGCTCATACGATCTGCCACACCCTCCCAATTTAAGAGGCCGGTTTGAACCATTGTTTGGTTAACGATCGAGAGCGCGCTCTCCAAGCCCAGCATTCCAAATGCAGCTTCTTGCCACTCACACTCTTTCGCTTCCGCTGGATGTGGTGCGTGATCTGTTGCAACGATATCGATAGTGCCATCTGCTAAACCTTCACGAAGCGCTTCCACATCTCGTTGTGTACGGAGTGGTGGATTAACTTTAAAAATCGGATCATAACTATTTGCGTAGTCATCGGTCAGAAGTAAGTGATGCGGCGTAACTTCTGCGGTTACATTGATTCCGCGGGCCTTTGCCCATCGAATAATGTCGACGCCACCAGCAGTTGTTAAGTGGCAGATATGTAGCCTTGATTGGACATGATCAGCAAGTAAGACATCTCTAGCAATAATCGCTTCTTCGGCGACCGCAGGCCAACCCTTCAAACCTAAGCGAGAAGAGTTAATACCTTCATTCATCTGCGAACCGATTGTCAGCGCTGGCTCCTGCGCATGTTGGGCAATAACGCCATTGAATTTCTTTACATACTCCAAAGCCCGGCGCATGACTAATGGATCATGAACGCAATTTCCATCATCGCTAAATACTCGAACTCGCGCATTTGAATCTGCCATTGCCCCGATCTCAGAGAGCGTTTGTCCATTTAAACCTTGCGTAACTGCGCCAATTGGAAAAACGTCCACAAAGCCAGCGCTCTGGCCAAGTGCGTAAACCTGTTCCACGACTCCTGCGGTATCAGCAACTGGTGAGGTATTGGCCATCGCAGATATCGCAACGAAGCCACCTTTTGCCGCTGCCATCGAACCAGATAGAACTGTTTCAGCATCTTCCTTACCTGGTTCTCGCAAATGTGTATGGAGGTCAACTAAACCAGGAAGTACTACCGAACCCTTGAAGTCAATAACTTCGTCTGCAGAGTTTTTAGGAAGTGATTTGCCGATTGCGGTGATAACTCCATTTGCAATCTGAATATCACTAGTTGTTCCATCTGGCAGAGTTAACCCTGTTAAGAGAAAGTTTGAATTCGATGCGCTCATTACAAAGCACCTACCTCTCTGTTAATTCCGATAATTTCACCTTCAGGAGCGCCAGCTAACAACATATATAAAATCGCCATTCTTACGCTGACACCGTTGGATACCTGCTCAACAATCACAGATCGAGCACCATCTGCGGCATCTGCGGTGATTTCTAAGCCACGATTCATTGGACCTGGGTGCATAACCAGCGCTGTTGGTTTAAGACTTTTAACGCGATCACCATTTAAACCAAAGTATCTTGAATACTCACGGGCATTGGGAAAGAACATTTCAGACATACGTTCTAGTTGAATGCGAAGCATCATCACCGCATCGGCGCCAACCAGCGCATTATCAAAGTCATAGGAAATCTTGCATGGCCAACTTTCAACACCTACCGGTAGCAAAGTAGGTGGCGCTACCAAAGTTACATCGGCTCCCAACTTTGCCAGTAGAAGTACATTCGAGCGCGCAACTCGTGAGTGCAGTACATCGCCAACGATGACGACTTTTATACCCGTGAGATCCTCACCTGATTTTGCCAAATGCTTACGGATGGTGAAGGCATCAAGCAGAGCCTGACTTGGATGCTCGTGCGTTCCATCGCCTGCATTTATCACCGAACCAGACATCCATTTTGAATCTGCTAAACGTTGTGCGGCGCCCGATGCGCCATGGCGAATGATCACCGCATCTGCGCCCATCGCCTGCAACGTCTGTGCGGTGTCTTTTAAGGATTCGCCTTTACTGATACTTGAACCTTTAGCCGAGAAGTTGATTACATCGGCCGATAGCCTCTTAGCTGCGGCTTCAAATGAGATTCGAGTTCTGGTGGAATCTTCCGCGAAGAGATTTACTATCGTTCTTCCGCGAAGAGTAGGAAGTTTCTTCATCGGTCCATCGCTTACACGAGCCAACTCCTGGGCCGTATCTAAAATTGCAATCGACTCAGCTTTACTCAAATCATTTATTGACAATAGGTGCTTCATTTTGCGCCACCTTCAATCAAGACTTCATCAGCGCCATCGAGCTCTGTTAGATGAACAAGGACGCTCTGATCTATAGACGTTGGCAAGTTTTTGCCTACGAAATCTGCTCGGATCGGAAGTTCGCGATGGCCACGATCTACTAAAACTGCCAATTGCACACTCTTCGGGCGACCGATCTCACCGAGGGCATCGAGTGCAGCTCGGATCGTTCTGCCAGAGAAGAGAACATCATCGATCAGAACAACGTTTCTTCCTTCAACGCCGAGTGGAGGTATCAGAGTCGGCATCAAGGCGCGAGGCGGTCTCATCCGAAGATCGTCTCGGTGCAAGGTGATATCTAAAGTTCCAACTTGAACCGGGACCTTCTCGATCGTTTCAATTATTGCGGCGATTCTCTTGGCTAAATGTGCACCGCGCGTGGGAATTCCAAGAAGTGTGATTGATTCAGAACCTGAGTTGCGTTCTAGGATTTCATGGGAGATGCGGGTTAGCGCGCGCGTTATATCTGGCGCAGGCAGGGCAAGGCTCATCGTAAATCTCCTTCCCCGCCTCGCAGGACGGGTCGTTAAAGGATGTTGGCTGATGTTACACCGAAATTCAATAGCCCTGTGGACAGCCACGGTAGCGCAACTGATGGGTGATCTACCTTTGCGCGCATGAGCCAGATAACACCCGCCACAGCATTCACTCAGCCTACGACCGCGACCATCAGCGCACGCATCCGCGCGCAGCGGAAAGCGCGATCCTTGACGCTGCAAGATATCGAAAGACTTTCAAATGGGAGGATCAAAGCGGTTGTGATGGGTTCTTACGAGAGAGGCTCTCGGGCGATCTCCTTGGCGCGAACAATTGAGATAGCAAACCTATTCACTATTCCGCTTTCTGAACTGATCGAAGAATCGAAAAATCCCGAACGAGGAAGCGACGATCAGTTGATCTTTGACCTTAGAAAATTGCGTGAGATTTCTTTAGCGGTGACGGGAAGTGAGATCAGCAAAATCAACGCTTTCGTTAGCGCTATCTGCGCCAGGCGTAGAGATTGGAATGGTGAAATATTAACGCTACGTTCCGGCGATTTAGATACGCTCACGCTCGTACTTTCCGCGCCTCGCGCAGCAGTTCAAGAACTCTTAGAGCGCTTCCAACTAGTTATTAAAGCGCCCAGAAACTAAAGGGCGAGGCCATCTTTCAGCGAGGCGATACGACCCAAAACTCCATGGATATACCCGGCTGATTCATCGGTGGAAAGCTCCTTAGCAAGCGAAAGCGCTTCATCGATTGCAATCGCATCATCTAAACCCGGTGACCAGAGAATCTCATAGAGCGCAAGGCGCATAATATTGCGATCCACTGCTGGCAAGCGATCCATATCCCAGCCCTGCGCGTAGGTAGCAATCAACTCATCAATTTTTCGGCGGTGCTCAGCAACGCCAGTAATTATCTCGCGGGTGTATTCACGAATAGGACGCGCATCCGGTCCATCTTCAGTTACATCTCGAGATGCCAAAATATCAAGCGGCAGAGTTCCCCGGATATCTGCCTCAAAGAGAATATCCAGACTCTGTTTACGCGCTTTACTGCGAGCTGACACTAGTTAGCGCGACCTTGGTATGACCCATCGCGTGTATCTACCAATACCTTCTCATCCTGCTTGATGAAGAGCGGAACCTGGATTTCAATTCCAGTTTCAACGGTGGCAGGTTTTGTTCCACCTGAAGAGCGATCGCCCTGAAGGCCTGGTTCGGTGTAGGTAACGGTGAGTACAACTGATGCCGGAAGTTCGATATATAGCGGGTTATTCTCATTGATAGCAACGATAGCCTCAGTGTTCTCAAGCATGTAGTTCACAGCATCTCCAACAATCGCTGCTGAGATATTCATCTGGTCAAAAGTTTTGTTATCCATGAAAACGAAATCTTCGCCCTCTTTGTAAAGGAAGTTCATCTCGCGCTTTTCTAGAATAGCAACTTCGACTTTGACGCCTGCGTTAAAGGTCTTATCGACAACCTTGCCAGTCAGAACTTGCTTTAACTTTGTACGAACGAAAGCTGGGCCTTTGCCTGGCTTCACATGCTGAAACTCAACGACCGTCCATAGCTGGCCTTCAATATCTAAAGTCATGCCATTTTTTAGATCATTTGTTGTTGCCACGAGAAACTCCAGTTCACGTCCGTTGACGTAATAATTTCAACCATCAGCGAACCAAAGTGCCTTTGATCTAGCGCGGTTGGCCTTCGAATGTCGAAGGCGAATGCTTAAGTTTACCTGAACTTTTAGGCTAGCAACGCCTTCAGCGCGATCAGCGCAAGAACGTAAGAGTTTGGACCAAATCCCCCAATGGTGCCGTTGGCTACTCCCGAAATTACCGATGTGTGGCGGAATTCCTCGCGCGCCAATGGATTTGAGAGGTGCACTTCAATCACTGGAGATTTCACTAATTCGACAGCGTCACGAATTGCATATGAATAGTGTGTGAAGGCGGCGGGATTGATGATTACCGGCAATTTCTTATCGGCAGCTTCGTGCAACCAACCGATGATTGTCGCTTCATCATCGCTCTGTCGAACATCCGCCTTAAAACCATGTGTCTCTGCCGCGTTTTCAATGTGAGCGACCAATTGGGGGTAAGTCATATCGCCATAGATTGCGGAATCTCGGATATCTAAGCGAGCAAGATTTGGGCCATTGATTACCAGTACATTCATGAACTCACCTTTTCATATGCGGCATACAACGTCTTGGGATCAGGGTTTTCTAACCTATCCGTCTTTCCTATCTCGCTAATGGTAACGAATCGCAGGCTATTGCCGCGGGACTTTTTATCAACTGCCATATGAGCCAATAACTTAGGCCAACTTTCGCGCTTGTATTTGATCGGCAAATCCAAATCTTGCAATATCTGCAGATGATCTGCTGCCAACTCTTTACTAATTAACCCTAAATCTAATTGGAGATTTGCCATGAAGGCCATCCCAATCGCTACACATTCGCCATGGCGCATTGAATATCCGCAATCAAGTTCAACTGCGTGGCCTAAGGTGTGGCCATAATTCAACGCCTCACGTGCAAAGCTCTCTTTAAAGTCCTGCGATACAACCTCGCCCTTAACCTTTACTGAGCGTTCTACTAACTCCTTTACGAGCGATAGATCTTTTCGGATCTCGGAGGTTTTCTTTCCTCGCAAGAGATCCAAGATCTTCCCGTCAGCGATAAAACCACATTTAACTACCTCTGCTAAGCCCGCTGCGAAATCACGATCGGAGAGAGTGATAAACCAATCAAGATCAATAATCACCTTGATCGGACTGTGAAATGCTCCAATTAAATTCTTTCCGTAATCGCTATTGATCGCAGTTTTGCCACCGATTGCA
The DNA here is from genome assembly GCF_002288385.1 of Candidatus Planktophila lacus. NCBI lineage: Bacteria > Bacillati > Actinomycetota > Actinomycetes > Candidatus Nanopelagicales > Candidatus Nanopelagicaceae > Candidatus Planktophila > Candidatus Planktophila lacus. The sequence goes on from NZ_CP016783.1 coordinate 735,040, forward strand.
GCATCAACTGCTCCAGCAACTGTCGTCGGAATTGCGATCCAATCAAGGCCACGCAGCCAACTGGCCGCGGCAAAACCTGCAAAGTCGGTAACTGCTCCCCCGCCAATTCCAACAATTAAATCACTTCGTGTAAATCCGGCCGCACCGAGCCAATCCCAAATCTCGAGCAAGGTATCGGAAGATTTACCAGCTTCGCCATCAGGTATTGCAAAGGTAAAAATCTCTACGCTGCCCAGATCTAAGCCCTGAACTCTCGAAGTTAACGATTCTGAAACTATAAGTGCAACACGAGATCGACCTTGCACGCTCTCGGACAACGAGCTTCTCCAAGATTGGGAAATTAGAACGCTGTAATCGCGTTCAGATCTCACCATTATCTCGCTCATTACTTAACTCCATCCGTTGCCGTTTTAACGCTCTTCTTGCCTGTGATGATCTCGTCGACGATTTCTCTAGGAGTTAGGTTATCTACTAGGACTACTTGGGTAGCTAAAGAAAGATAAGTTGGACGGCGTTTCTCCATTAACTCTTGCCATGCCGCTCGCGGATTGCTGAGCAGTAACGGACGATCACGATTAAATCCCACGCGAGGGGCAGCTGCTGATAACGAGATATCTAGATAAACAACGTTAGCACCAGATTCTTTGATCGCCTTCTGCGCAATCTCAGATAAAGGTGCACCACCTCCCAGAGAAAGCACTCCAGAGAGTTGAGCTATCTCGCGCGCCACAATTCGTGCTTCAACTTCACGGAACCAAGGCTCGCCTTTATCAATAAAGATCTGCGAAATGGAAGTACCCACTTCAGATTCAATCAAAGCATCAGTGTCAGATAACTTGAAACTAAGGGCCTTTGATAGCGCTCTACCAATTGTGCTCTTTCCTGAACCCGGCGGGCCGATGAGGATGTAGTTCTGCTTTCTAGAATCGCTCATATCGCCTACTTAAAACGTAGGTTGCTCATATAGTTTTCGAAGTTGCGACGGGTTTCACTTACATTATCGCCGCCAAATTTTTCGAGGACCGCCTCTGCCAGAACAAGCGCTGCCATCGCTTCTGCAACGACTCCCGCAGCAGGAACAGCACAAACATCTGATCGTTGATTAATAGCTTTTGCAGCCTCACCAGTCTTAACATCGATGGTGTCCAACGCCTTTGGCACAGTTGAAATCGGTTTCATTGCAACGCTAACGCGAAGGATCTCACCATTAGACATACCGCCTTCGGTACCACCGGCGCGATCGGTGCGTCGCTTTATTAATCCATCTGAACCGCGCTCAATTTCATCATGGGCAACTGAACCTCGACGAGTAGCCGTTTGGAAACCATCACCGATTTCCACACCTTTGATTGCTTGAATTCCCATCATGGCTCCAGCCAAGCGTGCATCTAAGCGGCGATCCCAATGAACATGTGAACCAAGACCGGGCGGCAAGTTGTAAGCAAGAACTTCACAAACGCCACCAAGTGTGTCTCCATCCGAGTGTGCAGCTTCAATCTCCGCGATCATTTTGACGCTAGTTGCAGGATCTGCACATCTGACTTGATCTTGATCAATTCTCGCCATATCTGTTTTCTCTGGAAGTTTTGTACCGTCAGGAATTCTTACCGAACCGATAGAGACAACGTGGCTCAATATTGTGACTCCGACGCTCTGTTCCAGAAATGCTCGAGCAACTGCACCAAGTGCAACCCGAGCTGCAGTTTCGCGAGCACTTGCACGTTCTAAAATTGGTCGTGCGTCATCTAAGTCATACTTTTGCATTCCAACTAAGTCGGCATGTCCTGGACGTGGTCTAGTAAGAGGTGCATTTCGAGCCAAGTCTTTAATTTCCTCATCAGGAACCGGATCAGCAGACATTACCTTTTCCCACTTTGGCCATTCTGAATTTCCTACTTGAATTGAAATTGGACCGCCTTGAGTTAAACCAAGACGTATACCGCCAAGAATCGAAATTTTATCTGCCTCAAAATTCTGTCTAGCGCCGCGACCAAAACCTAAGCGTCGTCTAGCTAAATGAAAATCAATATCCTTCGATGAAATTTCAACACTTGCCGGAATGCCCTCAATAATCGCCGACAGGGCTGGGCCATGAGATTCACCTGCTGTTAACCAACGCATTCGCATATTGTGTCAGATAAGCGCGTTATCTCGCGCACCATATAAAGGCGGCGCAAATTGCTGGTGCCAACGCTATTGGATCGGCTAACGATCTCCTTGAAATGAGATGTCCAATCAGAAGTAACACGCCTCCCAAGATAAAGCCCTCGATGAAATCACTCCATCTCGATACTTCCAGAGGCAGAAAGAATAGAGCGAGAAGAGCCGCCAATTTCACATCGCCAGCGCCCAAACCAAAGAACATCGCAATAAAACCAATTGAGAAAATGGCTAGTGAACTAGCGAGATGAATCTGCCCCTTACCTACGATAGTGGTTGCAGCAAAAATCGCGGCGGTGAAGATCAGATTTCGATTTCTAACCTTATGAGTAGTGATATCGACTATTGAGATATAGAGCGATGAGATGAGAAGGAGCGCATACACACCGTGACGCTAATCGCTAGATAACCCGAATTTACATCTTTCGCAGAATCTGTGAATTACTTCGAAGCGTTGGTTAGCGCCAGTCTTAGCTCGCTATCGATAATCTTTTGGCCAAGTGGATAAACAGCGTTTATCTGGTCGATACCCTGATATAGAAGTAGTTCCAATCCACTGATCACCTTACCGCCAGCATCAGACCAGCGACGCGCAAGAAGTGTTGGCCAAGGTTTATAGAGAACATCGAAGAGCAGGCCTTCGACCTTAGAAGGAATATTATCGGCAACTAAATCCGCCGCACCTGAAGGAGTTGTGTTTACTACTAGATCGAAATTGCGAAGATCAATTTGATCATCCCAAGCAATAAACTCCGGCGCTAATTTTCTAAAGCAAGCCGCTATTCCAACATTTCGCCTAACGCTTCTTCCCATAATTGCGACGCTGTCTGCGATCTCATCGAGGGCTCCCGCCACTGCTCGAGCGGTTCCACCGGCTCCTAATATCAAAACCGAATTGAAATGATCGTATCCAGCATTGGCAAGTGCTTTAACAAATCCTGAGCCGTCTGTACTGGTCGCACTCCAACCCGAACCATTTCTGACAAGAGTGTTAACAGATTGAATTCGCAACGCAAGCTCATCAACGGTAATCCCAGAACTTTCGGCGATAACCAATACTTCTTCCTTTAAAGGCATAGTAAGTGAGAGGTAGTCATAGTCAGCGCCTTGGCTTTTAAGAAATTCTGCTAAGCCGCCACTTGCTACTTCAATGGCTTCATAGCTTCCTGCGATACCAAGCAAATCGAAGGCTTTGGCATGCAATACGGGCGAAAGAGAGTGCGCAATTGGAAAGCCAAGTACGGCAGCTTTTAAACTCTTATCTGACATGTCCTAATCACTCCTTACTCTCAAATAGCCCAGCACGTAGATTCTTCTTGTATTCAACTTTCCATAAGCCAAACTCTTCAAATGATGAGGTAAATCTAGTGTCATTTGGTGCAACGGTGATGAAGTAAATCCAGTCCCCCGGTTCAGGGTTAACTGCAGCCAACAAGGCTTGCTTACCTGGGTTTCCTATCGGTCCAGGAGGAAGGCCATATTTTCTGTAGGTGTTATATGGCGAATTCAACAAAGTCGACTTGGTGCTCAAAAAGATATTGCCCCGCAACTTCTGGACATAATGAATTGTTGAATCCATCTGCAGGGGCATGCCCTTCTCCAAACGATTTCGAATAACTCGCGATACTTTCGTGAAATCCGCCAGACCGCCTTCCGCCTGAATAATCGAAGCGATTGTTAAAAGCTCTTGCGCGCTGAATTTTCCTGGAGCTTCTAGAAACCCTACGCTCTTCATTTCAGTCTGAGCCCGTTCAACCATAGTCGCAATTGCAACGGATGCAGTCGTGCCCTTGGCAAATGAGTACTGCGCAGGGAAGAGAAGTCCTTCAAGTGATTTGTATCCCACCGGCAACTTCAATTGAGCGAGGGCTTCTTTTATCTCAGAACGTGAGTATCCAGCTTTAACCATATCTTCAAAGACTTCAGAGTTCCATTCACCTTCAACGATATTGATTAGCCCCGCGATTCGCTTGCTATCTAGAAGTTGTTCGAGGGCATCCTTTGCGCAAAGTTCGGGCGAGATCATATGTAAACCTGGTGCAATTTTGGCGGCACGAGCATCTCCAACTGCCACACCGAAGAAAGCCCTTGAAGATTTGACAACGCCTTTCTCAAAAAGTTGAGACGCAATATCAGAACCAGTTGCCCCTGCACCGATCTCTATCGCAATATCTGCCTCTGTTATTTTCTTACCAGCTGAAGATTCATCGGAACAGGAGAAATCAGGTGCCGCTGATGTCTTGCGAAGTTCGTGAACTCCCCCAGTGAAGACGAATACAAATGCGAGTGCTAAAGCAACGCGAATAAGCGCCTTTCTATCTCTTATCAAGTGCTAGCCCTTGTTCAAGAATCGCAACTGCGGCAGCACAATCAATAAGAGTTTTTGCGCTTTTGGCATCGATTCCGGCATCTCGTAACTGGCGACTTGCCGAAACAGTTGATAGCCGTTCATCAACCATCGAAATTTCAATATCGAATCTAGCGCTAAGTCTTTCTGCAAACTTCAAAGCTTTCTCCGCTGAAGATGAATCAGCGCCACTAAGTTGCTTCGGCTCTCCCACGTAAAACTTAACAGGCTCGTACTCTTGAACAAGTTCGTTGATTTTGACTAACAAATTGGGGTCTTTACTCTGTAGAACTTCTAACGGCGTCGCCAATAAACCATCAGGATCACAGATTGCTACACCGATACGGACATCGCCATAATCAAATGCGATCCTCCGGCCTAGCCTTGCCATTACTTCCCGCTTATTGCGAGTTCAATCGCTTGCAGCGCTTTATCAATCGCAGAAATATCAGTTCCGCCACCTTGTGCGAAATCATCTTTGCCGCCGCCGCCACCGCCCAGAACGGTTGAACCGATCTTGACTAAGGCACCAGCTTTCACTCCACGTGCCCGAGCGGCATCGCTTGCAGCAACGACTAGAACGGGTTTTCCATCAACGACACTTACCAAGGCTACGACGCTATCGATATCACGGTTGCGCAGTTCAAGCGCAATTTTACGAAGATCATCTACCGCTATCCCATCTGGAATGCGATTAGCAATCAACGTTGCGCCACCAATCTTCTTTGCACCCGCAGCAAACTTTGAAATATCAGCCATTGCCGCAGCGGATCTAACCTGCGCTAGCTCTTTCTCGATCTCTTTAAACTTAGTAAGAAGATCTGAGATTCGTTCTGGAAGTTCCTCTGCGCGCGAGCCTTTGATCAGCGATGTTAACGAATTGAGCAAGATATGTTCGCGGGCCAGGAATCGGTAAGCATCCACGCCAACTAGGGCTTCAACGCGACGTACGCCAGCGCCAATTGAGGACTCACTTAACAGCTTTACAACACCTAATTGCCCAGAGCGCTGGACATGTGTGCCACCGCAGAGTTCGCGCGCCCAATCTCCAACGGACACGACGCGAACGCGATCTCCGTATTTTTCGCCGAAGAGCGCCATTGCGCCCAACTTCTTCGCTTCATCTTGCGACATTACTTCCGCGCTTACTTCAAGATTATCTAGTAAAAGCGTATTTACGCGCGCTTCAACGTCATTGAGTACTGCTTCAGAGACCGCCCCTGTTGAAGGGAAGTCGAAACGAAAACGTCCTGGTGAGTTCTCCGAACCTGCCTGAGTTGCAGTCTCACCCAATATTTCGCGGAAAGCTTTATGAACCATATGGGTTGCAGTGTGTGCGCGAGAGATTCCATCTCGACGTTCTTGATCGATTGTTGCTAGACCCTTAACCCCTACTCCAACTTCACCCGAGATAACTCGACCACGATGTACGGATAATCCGGTAACAGGTGCTTGAACATCTTCAATTTCAATAACCGCACCATTACTTAAGACAATGCGTCCACCATCGGCTAACTGTCCACCGCCTTCAGCGTAGAAAGGGGTGCGATCTAGAACTATCTCGACATCGCTTCCTGATTGCGCAGATGTTACGGATATGCCGTCAACCAAAATTCCATTGACCTGAGATTCAGTCTCGGTCTTTATATAACCGAGGAATTCTGATGCGCCCTTACTGTCGGCGATCTTCTTGTATTCACTCAAATCAGTGTGACCGCTCTTCTTCGCCTTGGCATCGGCCTTCGCGCGATCACGTTGTTCTTTCATTAGGCGCGTGAAACCGGCCTCATCGACTTCTAAACCTTCTTCGCGCGCCATTTCAAGAGTGAGATCAAAAGGGAATCCATAAGTGTCATGCAATTTGAAGACTTCTTCGCCAGGCAGTACCGATTTCTTAGACTTCTTTAGTTCAGTTGAAGCCATGTCAAAGATCTGGGTTCCGCTCTTTAGCGTCTGCAGGAATGACTCTTCCTCTGAGACTGAAACCGACAAGATTCGTTTCTTATCTGTAACTAGCTCTGGATACTGCGGCCCCATTGCGCCGATGGCTGCAACGGTGAGCTCAGACATGATCGGATCATTGGTACCCAGCAAGCGCATATTTCTAATTGTGCGACGCATCATGCGACGCAGGACATAGCCACGACCTTCATTGCCAGGAGTTACTCCATCGCCAATCAACATCGCAGATGTTCGAGCATGGTCAGCAATAACACGAAGTGCAACATCAGATTTCTCAGATGAGCCGTATTTAACACCCGTTAGCTCCATCGCTTTATTCAAAATCTGCATGGTCGTGTCAATTTCGTAGATATTTTCTACGCCTTGCAATAGCGCAGCTGTGCGTTCTAGCCCAAGGCCCGTATCAATGCTCTTTGCAGGAAGCTCGCCCAAAATTGGATAACTATCTTTACCACCGCCTGCTCCGCGTTCGTTTTGCATGAAAACAAGGTTCCAAATTTCTAAGTAACGATTTTCATCCGCGATTGGGCCGCCATCTTTTCCGTAGGCAGGACCGCGATCGAAGTAAATCTCTGAACATGGTCCGCAAGGCCCTGGAACTCCCATCGACCAGAAGTTATCTGCCATATCGCGGCGTTGAATTCGCTCTTTAGGTATGCCGATCTTTTTATGCCAGATATCGGCTGCTTCATCATCGGTTAGATAAACGGTTACCCACAATTTATCTTCAGGAAAACCATAACCACCATCTGAAATCGGCCGGGTTAAAAGATCCCAAGCAAGGGCGATCGCACCCTCTTTAAAGTAATCACCAAATGAGAAGTTTCCACACATCTGGAAAAAAGATGCATGGCGGGTTGTCTTTCCAACTTCATCGATATCTAGAGTACGTACACATTTTTGGACCGACGTTGCACGCTTAAAGGGAGGAGTTACCTCGCCGAGAAAATAGGGCTTAAATGGAACCATTCCTGCATTTACAAGTAAGAGATTTGGATCATCGGCAATTAAAGATGCTGACGGAACAACGGTGTGAGTTAAACCTTCGCGGTTACCGCTTTCAAAAAAGCGCAGCCAGCGTGAACGTATCTCGGCGGATTCCACGTTTGGAGATCACTCAGCCTTCTTCTTCTTTTTAGAGCGAGATTTACTCATTCCGGCCGCGCTAATTAGCGCGCCAGCGACTTTAACCGCAGGACCACTCTTATCCATGAATCCTGTCGTTGCATCAGCAACTTTTGTAGTTACATCTTCTACGTTCTTAGTTATGCGCGCAAAGCTTTCAAGGGGGCTATTTACTAGTTCTACAGTGCGAGTTGACTCGTGAATTAACGGTGCAGTCTCATCTGTAAGAACTTTAAGTGAGGCTCTTGCCTCATCTACGAGGCGGCCGATGCGGATTACTGCGTAAGAAATTGCTATGGCGATAACAAGTAGTGAGCATGCCGCAATAATCGTTGCTACTCCGCCTGGACCGGTAACCATTTCCATCCTCACTTAATTTGCACTAATAATCGGCTTAATATCGTTAGCCTACCTGAGATAGCCCTTACTTCTGGCTATCTACCTTTGTAACTCCATCAATTCCACTCTCTTTACGCTGTGCTGGAGTAATTGGCGTTGGCGCCCCAGTAAGCGGATCTCCCCCGCTTGCCGTCTTTGGAAAGGCGATAACTTCACGGATTGAGTCGCTTCCGGTTAGTAGTGCGCAAACGCGATCTAGGCCAAGTGCGATTCCGCCATGTGGTGGTGGACCGTAATTAAATGCTTCAAGTAAGAAACCAAATTTGCTCATCGCTTCTTCATCGCTTAACCCAATGACAGAGAAGACATCTTTTTGAATCTGGCGATCATGGATACGAATCGATCCGCCACCGAGTTCGGTTCCGTTAAGAACGATGTCATATGCATATGCCAAAGCGTTGGCAGGATCAGATGCGAATGTTTTTGCAAACTCTGGCTTTGGACCAGTGAATGGGTGGTGCACTGCAGTCCATCCACCATTATCCGTTGGTTCGAACATTGGAGCATCCACTACCCATAGGAATTCCCATGCGCCTTCAGAGATTAAATTACAGCGCTTGCCGATTTCTAGACGAACTGCGCCGAGAAGTGAAAGGGATGCTGAACGCTCACCGGCGGCGAAGAAGATTGCATCGCCTGACTTCGCGCCAGCAGCTGCAACAATTCCGGCAGTCTCTTTCTCAGAAATATTCTTTGAGACGGGGCCACCTAGAGTTCCATCTTCATTTACAAGGATGTATGCAAGGCCTTTTGCACCGCGCGCCTTTGCCCAATCCTGCCAAGCATCGAGTTCGCGACGTGGTGATGATGCGCCACCTGGCATCACGACGCTACCAACGTATGGCGCTTGGAAGACACGGAACTCGGTATCTTTAAAGAATTCAGTCTGCTCGACTAACTGCAGGCCAAAACGAAGGTCTGGTTTATCTGAACCATAGTTCTGCATTGCATCGGCATAAGTCATATGGCGAATCGGAGTTGGAATATCGTAACCAACCGCTTCTTTCCAGATCTTAACCAAGAGCTTTTCAGCAACTGCCAAGATATCTGCTTGATCAATGAAAGACATTTCGATATCTAGTTGAGTAAATTCTGGCTGGCGATCAGCACGGAAATCTTCATCGCGGAAACAGCGCGCAATTTGGTAATAACGTTCCATGCCGGCAACCATCAAGAGTTGCTTAAACAACTGTGGAGATTGAGGGAGTGCATACCAACTTCCGGGTTGCAGACGAACCGGAACTAAGAAGTCGCGTGCACCTTCTGGAGTGCTACGAGTCAAGTAAGGAGTTTCAATCTCTAGAAAATCGAGATCTTCCATAACACGACGAATTGTTGAAGTTACCTTTGAGCGTAGGCGCATATTTGCGGCCGGCTTTTCGCGACGCAGATCTAAGTAGCGGTACTTAAGGCGAACTTCTTCAGAAATTTCAGAATCATTTCCGCTATCAACTGGAAAGGGAAGCGCGGCGCTCTCACTAAGAACGACTATGTCATCGCCCATGACTTCAATTGCTCCGGTTGGGTTTGAAGTATTGGCATTGCCATCAGGGCGCAGAACAACTTCGCCCTTTATCTGCAGACACCATTCGGCGCGAAGAGATCCAGCTAGAGCTTCGTCGCGAATGACTACCTGAACTGAACCTGTGGCATCACGTAAGTCGATAAAGGCAACGCCACCGTGATCGCGGCGGCGCGCAACCCAACCAGCCAGGCTTACCGTCTGACCAGCATCGCTTGCGCGCAGAGCGCCAGCATCGTGAGTACGTAACATTTTAAAAGCCGCCTTTAATATTTGTAAAACGTTGGTCAGAGATCCCCGAGAAGAACGCTCTGTAATTGGTCAATCTTAACCGATCTCGTGCTGCCATCGCTCATGCGTTTGAGTTCAACGCTCCCTGAGGCTACTTCGCTATCACCAAGAACGATTACATAGCGAGATCCACTTTTATCGGCAGCCTTCATCGCACCCTTTAGGGCGCGATCACCAAAGGCGATCTCCGTGCGAATCCCCGCTTCACGCAATTTCGCTGCAATAGATAAGGATGCGCTCTTTTGATTATCGCCCAAAGGAATGATGAATAGATCTGATGAGAATTGATTTTCAACTAAAACGCCTTCTGCTTGTGCTGCAAGAAGTGCTCGATCCACGCCCAGACCAAAACCGATTCCAGAAAGTGCTTGACCGCCAAGAATCTCCATCAGGCCGTCGTAACGTCCACCGCCACCAATTCCTGATTGCGCCCCAAGTCCTTCATGAATGAACTCAAAAGTAGTGCCGGTGTAATAATCCAATCCGCGGACCATTCGGGGATTTACTACATATGAAATGCCAAGTGAATCTAGATAACTCTTTACCTGCTTAAAGTTCTCCGCAGAGTCAGCCGAGAGATAGTCAAGTAAGAGAGGTGCCTTTGCCATCGCCTCTTTCATCTCTGGTCGTTTATCGTCAAATAAACGAAGTGGATTTATCGCAGCGCGAGTCGCGGTTGCTTCATCCAGATCCAACTTCGATATAAATTGCAGTAAATCAACGCGATGAGCAGCGCGAGATTGTGCATCTCCAAGCGAAGTGATATCTAAGCGGTAATTCTTTAAACCTAAAGATTTAAATCCTTGATCTGCGATGGCAATCACTTCAGCATCTATCGCTGGATCATCTAGACCAATCGCTTCAATTCCAACTTGATAGAACTGGCGATAGCGCCCTGCTTGTGGGCGTTCGGCGCGGAAGAATGCTCCGGAGTACCAGACCTTTACGGGAAGTTGCCCGCGATCCAAACCCTTTTCGATTACTGCACGCATAACACCAGCAGTGCCTTCGGGGCGCAAAGTTATAGAACGCCCACCGCGATCTTCGAAGGTGTACATCTCCTTCGATACAACATCAGTTGACTCGCCTACTCCACGAGAAAATAGTGAAGTGTCTTCAAATACCGGGAGCTCCATTAGTTGATATCCAGCTAACTTGGCGGGAGCGATCAGAGATTCACGGACCCATTCAAAGGCAGCCGAAAGTGGGGGTGCGTATTCGCTTACCCCTTTTGGCGCTTGAATCTTTTCGTACTTCATGCCTGTAATTCTTTCAGATATGGATTATTTTTTCGCTCGAATTTAATTGTTGTCTCTGGACCGTGTCCTGGCAACACTCGCAAGCCATCATTCAAGGGAAGTACTCTTGTTTTTAGGGTCTTTTGCATCGCTTCATGCGATCCTGAAGGCAAATCAGTGCGTCCGATCGACCCTGCAAATAGAACATCTCCAGTAATCAACAACTCGTCATTGATTGTAAACATAGTGCTCCCCCGCGTATGGCCCGGAGCATGAATCGCGGTGATCTTCATATCTAATAGATCGATCTCATCGCCATGTCGTAAGTTTTTAACTTCATTTGGTTCTTCAAATTTCATGGCATCAAGCGTTTGAATAAATTCAGCGCCATGTGCACCTTGTGGTTTTAGAAGTAAATCTCGATCTTCGGTGTGAATATAAGAGGAAATTCCATATCCATCGGCAAGTGGCTTTACTGAGAATGTGTGATCAAGATGGCCGTGGGTGATTAAAGCTGCAACTGGTTTCAAACCATGTTCAGAAATGAGAGCCTCAATCTCATGTGAAATATCTGGCATACCTGGATCGACGATGATGCACTCTTGGCCAGGTCCTGCAGCGATCACCCAACAGTTTGTGGCAAACATAGGGGCTACAAAAGAGGTAACTAACATCGCCTCACCCCCTAATTTTCGCGCGCAAATAGGCGCAAACTTTCCCCAATAAGTAAGACAGGGTACCTTTTATCTCCGCAAGACCTCATCTGCACACTCAAACAACGAAGGCGAAATCGCCGACGCGCTGAAAGGGAACACTATGACCGAGCAAATCAATCCAGGATCAATCAACATCACACCAGCCAATGCAAGTGCAGCATCTGCGCTAATTGGAGATCCATCAAAGTTCGGTCGAGTCGCAGAAGATGGCACGGTTTATGTTCGTACTCCAGAAGGCGAAAAGGCCGTTGGTTCATATCCCGGAAAAACCGCTGAAGAAGCGTTGCAATATTTTGTAAGAAAATTTGAAGCTCTAGCATCCGAGGTCGCGCTGACCGCAGCCCGCATCACAAGCGGCGCCATGGTTCCAGATGATGCGTATGAAGCAGTCAAGAAGTTACGTCAGCAAGTCCGCGAGTTAAATGGTGTTGGCGATCTCGCAGCACTCGCTGCCTCAGTTGATCAGATTGAGCCACTAATCGAAGGTCACCGCGAAGCATATGAAGCCAAGAAGGTTGCAGAAGCTGCGGTAAAAGCTGCGCGTCGTGAACAAGTAATGGTTGAGAAAGAGAAGATTGTTTCTGAAGCTGAATCGCTAGCGCTCTCTGAAAATTGGAAGGTAACCGGAGATCGCTTAAAAACACTGCTCGAAGAGTGGAAGTCAGCTCCTCGGCTAGATAAGAAAGTAGATGGAGAACTTTGGAAGCGTTTTTCTGCATCACGCAATAAGTTTGATAAGCGTCGTAGAACTCATTTTGCAACTCTAGAAGAGACATCGGCAAAGGTATCTGCGGCTAAGAAAGCACTTGTTGAGCAGGCTTCTAAACTTGCTACCTCCACCGATTGGGTTGCCACTGCGCGTGCTTTCAAAACTCTTATGGATCAATGGAAGGCTGCCGGTCGCGGTAAGCCAAGTGAAGATGCCAAGCTTTGGGCTAAGTTCAAAGCGTCACAAGATCATTTCTTCACCGCAAAGAACGCTGATCTTGAAAAGCGCGAAGTTTCAATGGTTGCAAACCTAGCCAAGCGCGAAGAGTTGATAGTTCAGATTGAGGCGCTAGTGCCATTTACTGATGTAAAAGCCGCGAAGAACTCGTTCCGCGAACTTTCTCGCTCTTGGGAGAAGATCGGCATTACTCATCGTGACAAGCGAGCAGCAATGGATGCGCGAGTAGCTAAAGTCGAAGAAGCGATAAAAAGTGCTGAGGCTGAGATCTGGCGTAAGACAGATCCAGCTGCAAAGGCTCGTGCTGCCGATGTGGTTAAGCAGCTGTCTGATTCAATCGCTAACTACGAGAAGATTGCGGCGAAATCAACCTCTGCCGGAAATGCGAAGAAGGCACAAGAAGCCCTTGATTCAGCTGCTGCTCGTAAGGTCTGGTTGGCCGAGGCTGAAAAGTCTCTCGCTGAATTTAACTAAACTTTACTTTCTTAAAACTATCGAGTTAGTTGCGATAGACGTCGTAGACGCCTTCAACGGCGCGTACTGCAGCTAAGACTGAGTCGAGATGCGTCGCATCTGCCATTTCAAAGGTGAACTTGCTGATCGCGGTTCGATCCTTTGAGGTATTCACTGCAGCGCTTAAAATATTTACATGCTGTTCAGATAGCGCTCTCGTTACATCTGCCAACAAACGTGATCGATCTAGCGCCTCTACTTGGATATTTACTAGGAATACGCTTCCGGCTCCATCGAGCCAGCGCACCTTTGCAATTCGTTCGCCTTGATTTAACTGCAAGTCAGCAGCGTTGATGCAATCATCGCGATGGACTGAGATGCCACTTCCTTTGGTGATAAATCCGATAATTCCATCTCCAGGAACTGGCGTACAGCAGCGGGCTAGCTTCACTAGCACATCGCCCACGCCTTCAACTTCGATTGCGCTACTTGAACGTCTGATTGAGTGGGATCCGGTTGGAATAACATCGATAGTTGGTTCAGGGTGCGAATCTTCCACGCCTAGCGAAACAACTAATTTTTCAATAATGGAAGCTGCAGAAACATGCCCATCTCCTACAGCGCTATAGAGCGCAGAGATATCGGGATAGCGCAGTTCGTGTGCCAGCTCCAGTAAAGAATGTCCTGCAAAGATTTTCTGAAGTGGTAGTCCTGCTTTACGCATTTGACGCGCAATAGATTCGCGCCCAGCATCAATCGCTTCCTCGCGACGCTCTTTGCTGAAGTGCGCTTTGATCTTCGATCTGGCTCGAGGAGATTTAACAAAGTTAAGCCAATCGCGTGATGGCCCTGCGTTTTCGCTCTTATTGGTAACTATCTCGATCACATCACCATTAACTAAGCGGGTATCAAGTGGAACTAAGCGACCATTTACTTTTGCGCCAGCGCATTTGCTGCCGACATCTGTATGCACTGAGTATGCGAAGTCGACAGGTGTAGATCCACCAGGAAGAGCAATCACGCTCCCCTTTGGAGTAAATACGAAGACTTCGGGACTGCCTAAATCAAAACGAAGCGCTTCGAGGAATTCTGAAGGATCCTCAGTCTCTTTCTGCCACTCGTGCAACTGGCGTAGCCAAAGCATCTCTGGTGAGGAGTTCTTTGACTCATTGCCTTGCTTGTACTTCCAGTGCGCTGCGATTCCGAATTCAGCACGGGAATGCATCTCAAAAGTTCTAATCTGGATTTCTATCGCCTTGCCGTTTGGCCCAATCACCGTAGTATGCAATGACTGGTATAGATTGAATTTTGGCATTGCGATGTAATCTTTAAATCGTCCTGGCACAGGCGACCAGCGAGCGTGAATCGAACCAAGAACCGCGTAGCAATCCTTGACGTCATTTACCAAGACGCGAATACCGACTAAGTCATAGATATCGTTGAAATCGCGTCCTCGCACCACCATCTTCTGATAGACGCTGAAATAATGTTTTTTGCGCCCTGTAACTGTCGCAGTGATCGCATCTCGATCTAGATCACTTTGCACCGCATCAATTACCTCTTGTGACAGCGCATCGCGGGAAGGCGAACGCTCGGCAACTAGCCGGGAAATCTCTTCAAACTTCTTAGGTTCCAGAACCTCGAAGGAGAGGTCTTCCAGCTCCCATTTAATTGCATTCATACCTAAGCGGTGCGCTAGAGGGGCATAAATATCTAAAGTTTCACGTGCTTTTCGCTCAGCGCTCTCAGTGCTAACAAACTTCCAAGTGCGCGCATTATGTAATCGATCTGCAAGTTTTATCACCAGTACTCGAATGTCGCGCGACATGGCAACGACCATCTTGCGAACCGTCTCAGCCTCAGCGGTCGGACCGTAAGTTAATTTATCTAACTTGGTGACTCCATCAACTAAGTTAGCAATCTCGTCGCCGAAATCAGAACGCAATTGGGTGAGCGAGTAAGGCGTATCTTCAACGGTGTCGTGCAGAAGGGAGGCGATTATTGTTGTGTCATTTAAACCAAGTTCAGCCAGAATCTGCGAAACCGCAACGGGGTGAGTTATGTACTCTTCACCGGATTTACGCATTTGCCCTACATGGGCCTGCTTTGCGATTTCAAAAGCGCGCTCAACTTCAGAGAGCCGACTTGTTGGGTGGCTCTCTTTAAGTGTTGCTAATAGTGGTGCAACTAGAGCGTTCAAAGGCTGCGCCTTACTTGCGACCCTTGCGCTTTGGTTGATTGCGAGGTCCGCGACCAACGCTTGGGCGTATCGCCGCTCTCTCACTATTTGCACTCACTGATGCTGAGACTGGATCTGCTCCCCCGCGCGATGCAACTCGCTTTGCAAGTGCTTGCATCGCTGGTTCCTTCTCGCGAAGTGATGCCAGGAATGGTGGAGCGATAAAGATTGAAGAGTAAGTACCAACTGCAAGCCCGATAAACAAAGCAAGGGATAGATCCTTGAGAGTTCCGGCGCCAAGTAAGCCAGCACCTACAAAGAGGATCGCACCAACTGGAAGAAGTGCAATCAAAGAAGTGTTAGCAGAACGCACGATTGTCTGATTAACAGCCAAGTTTGCCGCTTGTGAATATGTAACTTTGCCCACTGCAGCAACAGATTTGGTGTTCTCGCGAACCTTATCGAATACAACAACGGTGTCATACAGCGAATAACCAAGGATCGTTAAGAATCCGATCACAGTTGCGGGGGTAACATCGAACCCGACGAGTGCATAGATTCCAACTGTAATAAAGACGTCATGCACAACGGCCACGATCGCAGAAACTGCCATCTTGGGTTCAAAGATCATCGTCAAGAAGATCATAATTACGATTAAGAATGCGATAAGTCCGTACAGCGCCTTCTTGGTAATTTCCTTACCCCATGAAGGTCCGATCAACTGAGTATCGATTGATTCAAGCGGCACATTAAAGGCGATAGTCAAAGCCTTTTCAACCGCCGTTGACTGTGCCGCAGAAAGCGCACCAGTCTGAACCTTTACTTTGTCATCACCGATCTTCTGAACAATGATTTCTCCTGGAATATCAACATCTGCAACAGCGGCGCGTGCTTGTTCAACTGTCGTGCCCGCCTTATTTACTGTGTAAGAAGAACCACCCTTAAATTCGATTCCAAGGTGAAGACCTTGAATCAAGAGGGCACCTATTGATAGCAAGATGAAAATTGCTGAGATTGAGTACCAACGACGGCGATTACCAACGATGTTAAATGAAGTTTCGCCAGAGTAAAGACGACCGCCAAGACCTGAGATTTTTACCATGGCTTATGCCTCCAATGTTGAAACAGACTGGGTAGAAACAGTTTTGGTTGAATCAGTTGTGATCGATGCAGTTCTATAATTCTTCATACCGATGCTCTTAGGCGATAGCCCCGAAAGCGGATGACCGGAAGAGAAGAATTTAACTCCGGCCAAGATGCTCACCATTGGCTTGGTGAAGAAGAAGACGATAATTAAATCGACAAGTGTTGTGAGACCTAGAGTGAAAGCAAAGCCACGTACGCCACCAACTGCGAAGAAGTAGAGCAAAGCAGCCGCAATCAGAGAAACAGCATCTGCAACCAAAATCGTGTGACGCGCCTTAGCCCAACCACTTTCAACCGCAGAGCGGATTGAACGGCCTTCACGCGCTTCATCGCGGATACGTTCGAAGAAGACGATAAATGAGTCTGCGGTAACACCGATCGCCACAATGGCACCAGCGATACCTGCCAAGGTGAGAGTAAATCCAATCGTTTCACCGAGTACTAGGAAGAGCAGGTAAACAATTGCAGCTGCTAGCGCAAGTGAACCAACTACTACGAGACCGAGTCCGCGATAGTAAAGAAGTGAATAGATAAGAACTAAACCAAGTCCCAACGCGCCAGCCAAAAGGCCAGCGCTTAACTGGTCAGCGCCCAGGGTTGGTGATACTTGCTGCACCTCACCGCGGTCGAATGCCAACGGCAAAGCTCCGTATTTAAGAACATTTGCAAGATCTTGCGCTTCAACTTGTGAGAAAGACCCAGTGATCTGAGCATTTCCTGATGGAATCGCTTCATTAATTCTTGGTGCAGAAACAACTAGACCATCGAGAACAATCGCAACTTGATTGAGCGGTGATTGCAGCGAAGTTACGCGGTTAGTTAGTGCGCCAAATGCCTTTGTGCCATCGCCATTGAAGGTTAGAGAAACAAACCAAGCAAGGCCTTGTGATGGGTCATATCCAGCCTCGGCGGAAGAGACTTGAGTTCCGAGAACTTCGGCTGGAGCGAGAATGTACTTTGCACCGCCATCGCGAGAACAAGAAACAATTGTGTCGGCCGGACTATCAGCGCCAGTACCTTCACGACTAGCAGGATCGGTGCAATCAAGTGCGGCGTACTTCGCATTGAGATCAGCGTTAACGCCGGCTGCAGGTGTTGCAGCAGTTGAAGTGTCAGCAGGATTTGATATGCCAGAACCTTCTGCTAGTACCTGACGAAAACGAAGCTCTGCAGTTTGGCCAACAAGATCCACAACGCGACGTCCGCTATCTCCTGGAACAGAGATAACGATCTGTCGATTGGTTCCGCTTCCTTGAGCAGTTACTTCACTCTCTGCTACACCAATTGAGTCAACGCGTTGGCGAATAATTGAGACTGCTTGATCTATCGCCTCAGAAGTTACCTTGTTGGAGTCATTTGACGCTCGGGGTTGCAGCGTCACGCTGGTTCCGCCTCGAAGATCGAGACCTAGCTTGACCGAAGAAACACCCTGGATAAAGGTGGTTGCAAGTAGACCGAAGATAATGAGCGCCAGAATCAAAAGGGCGCGGCCAGAGCGGGCAGGGCTCTTCACAGTTTTATTTGGTGTGGACATAAGAGCAGAGTCTATGCGTTGGGCGCGGGCGTGTCGAAAAGGGTTGCGATCCCAGCAGGAGGGGTTCGCCCTAAATGGCGCCACCCGAGTTCGGTGGCGATACGACCCCGCGGAGTGCGGGCCATAAAACCATTTCTTACCAAGAATGGCTCAGCCACGGCTTCGACCGTTTCCGTCTCTTCACCCACTGCAATCGCCAGCGTTGAAAGACCAACCGGTCCCCCATTAAATCGCTCGATAAGTGCGGTCAGCACTGAACGATCTAGTCGATCCAAACCTTTCTCATCTACTTCATACATTTCAAGCGCGGCCATCGCATCTGAGTGAGTGAGGGCATTTGCAGCTTTAGCGCTGGTTCCACCACTTGTGCGAACTTGGGCATAGTCGCGGACGCGACGCAATAAACGATTGGCGATACGTGGTGTGCCGCGAGACCTGCCAGCAACTTCAAGTACCGCCTCTTCTTCAATTGTCAGTTGCAGTAAAGCAGCGCTGCGACGAATTACTTCAGCAAGTTCAGTGGACTCATAGAAATCAAGATGTGCAGTAAAGCCGAAGCGATCCCTCAGCGGACTAGGAAGTAATCCTGCGCGTGTAGTTGCCCCAACTAATGTAAAGCGCGGCAGTTGTAATGGAATCGCAGTTGCTCCCGGTCCTTTACCTACGACAACATCAACGCGGAAATCCTCCATTGCAAGGTAGAGAAGTTCTTCAGCAGGTCTTGGCAAACGGTGAATCTCATCCAAGAAGAGAATCTCTCCTTCAACTAGTGAAGATAAAATCGCCGCTAAATCTCCAGCGTGAGTGATCGCAGGACCGCTGGTTATACGAATCGGTGTTTGCATTTCGCTAGCTAAAATCAAAGCAAGAGTTGTCTTTCCGAGTCCGGGTGGACCGCTAAGCAGGATGTGATCGGCGGCCGAGCCGCGTGAACGTGCTGCTGATAACAAGACATCAATCTGATCTCGAACGCGATGCTGTCCAATGAAATCATCGAGAGTCTTTGGACGTAGCGCGTGTTCGGCAGCTGAGTCATCCTGACTAAATTCTGGCGCTACTAAACGATCATCGCTCATATCGTTAGCCACTTTAACGCCCACCTTGCGAAAGTGCGCGCTTTAAGAGATCGGAGAGTTCAAGAGTTTGCGCATCGACGCCATCTTCAGAAAGCCGCGCTACTACTTGTGAAATTGCCGCATCTGAATCTTTAGCGCTAAATCCGAGCGAGACAAGTGCGCTAGTTAATTGTTCACGCCAAACTGGTTGATGGCGATCACTCTTCGAAGAGGTTCCAAAATCAGTTAACTTGCCCTTTAACTCAAGGATTAAACGCTGTGCACCCTTGCGGCCAATTCCAGGAACCTTTTCAATAGCAGAGATATCTTCCTGGGCTACAGCAACGGCTAACTGCGATGGTGATAGCGCCGAAACAATTGAGAGTGCAACCTTTGGACCAATTCCACTAACTGTCTGAACTAATTCGAAAAGCGCACGATCTCCGTCTTCTAGAAAACCATAAAGCGTTAGCGCATCCTCACGAACCACCAGAGTTGTAAACAACTGGACCTGAACACCGATATTCAACTGAGCGGAAGTTTTCTGCGTAACTGCTAGAGATAGACCGACTCCGCCGACTTCAACTATTACCCTATCTAGCGAAATAGAGCGGACAACGCCGTTTACAAGTGAAATCATTTGCGCACCAACTTGGCTAGCCGTGATTTTTCAGCAGCAAGTGCTGATTCAATCTTGCTATTGCCGCCGCCACGCCAAATGTGGCAGATGGCAAGTGCCAGCGCATCGGTGCTATCGACAGGTTTAGGAATCTCAGTTAAGGAAAGTAATCTCTTGACCATCTCAGCCACTTGCACTTTATTTGCGCGACCTGAACCAGTTACCGCAGCTTTAACTTCACTTGGTGTGTGCATTACAACTGGGATTCCCGCTCTTGCGGCAACTAGCAATGCGATACCGGCAGCTTGTCCGGTGCCCATGACAGTACGAACATTGTGTTGCGAGAAAACTCTCTCAACAGCGATGCGATCAGGTTGATATTTACTCACCCAACTGGTGATCTCTTCTTCGAGTTGCAAGAGACGCTGTTCTAGAGGGTTATCACTTGGAGTCTTGATGACCCCCACGCTAATCAACTTAAGTGGCGAGCCAGGTAGGCCTTCAATAACCCCTATGCCGCAGCGCGTAAGGCCTGGGTCGATACCCAAAACTCTCAGCGTTGCTTGGCTCATAACTTCAAAGCCTATGTCCGAGTCCGCAAAGAGCTAGGAAAGGCTCGCCATAACCTCGTCTGAGACATCGAAGTTGCTGTAAACATTCTGCACATCATCCAACTCTTCAATGGCATCAATTAGTTCGAAGACCTTGGTGGCACCTTCTGCATCCAAGGGAATGGACATCGATGGCAAGAATGATGAATCGGCGGATTCGTAATCAAGGCCTGAGTTCTGCAACGCTGTGCGAACTGCAACCAGATCGCTAGCCTCACAGACAACCTCAAAAGATTCACCTAAATCGTTTACTTCTTCGGCTCCGGCTTCAAGCACAGACTCGAGAATTTTCTCTTCAGTTACCGACTCCGCCTTAGCAATGATGATTACACCCTTGCGATTAAAGAGATAGGAAACTGATCCGGGATCTGCCATTGAACCACCGTTGCGAGTTACGGCTACACGAACTTCTGAAGCTGCGCGATTTCGGCTATCAGATAAACATTCAATCATGATCGCAACGCCATTTGGACCGTAACCTTCGTACATAATTGTCTGCCAGTCAGATCCGCCAGATTCGAGTCCAGCGCCACGCTTTACCGCTCTTTCGATGTTATCGGCGGGCATCGAGTTTTTCTTTGCCTTTGCGATCGCATCAAAGAGAGTTGGATTGCCATCAACATCTGGCCCACCATTACGTGATGCAACTTCAATGGCCTTAATGAGTTTTGCAAAGTTCTTTGCACGGCGGCTATCGATTACCGCTTTCTTATGCTTTGTCGTTGCCCATTTGGAATGGCCTGACATGGCGTAACCTCAAACTTTCACTCTCGTTGAGCGGTATCTAAACCGCGTAATTCACTTCGCTTACTTTATCGCGCCTGTACAGACTTGATCAAAGAAGTAGCGATGTACGCGTAAATCTCCAGTTAACTCGGGATGGAATGAGGTTGCCAAGAGCCTTCCTTGTCGAACAGCCACCGCGTGCGATCCCTTCGCAGTTTTCACTGTTGCTAGGACCTCGGCCGTTGCGCCGACTTCTTCTACCCAAGGCGCACGAATGAAGACCGCGTGAAGATTGCCGCCTTGAAAATCAAGATCGCTTTCAAAGGAATCAACTTGGCGACCAAAGGCATTTCTTCGCACGGTCATATCAATGCCACCGAAAGTTTCTTGACCATCCGATCCATCAATAATTCGATCAGCTAAAAGAATCATTCCTGCGCATGATCCATAGACCGGCATACCTGATTTGATTCGATCTCTTATCGGCTGCATCAAGTTAAAGGTATTTGCAAGATGTGCAATCGTTGTTGATTCTCCCCCAGGAAGAATCAGCGCATCTACTTCAGCAAGCTCTTCTGGACGACGCACAGTTAGCGCAGCATGGCCAGCGCTCTTTGCTGCAACGAGGTGTTCGCGAAAATCACCTTGAAGAGCGAGAACGCCAATCTTCATTTTCTAATTAACTACCAGCCGCGATCAGCTAAGCGATGTGGTGCAGGAAGATCAGCGACATTGATTCCAACCATCGCTTCACCCAGACCACGTGAGGCATCGGCAATTACTTTTGCATCCTCGAAGAATGTGGTTGCTTTAACGCAAGCAGCTGCGCGAGTTGCAGGATCGCCTGACTTGAAGATTCCTGAGCCAATGAATACGCCGTCAGCGCCCATCTGCATCATTAAAGCCGCATCGGCAGGAGTTGCGATACCACCAGCAGTAAATAGAACGACAGGAAGTTTTCCGGTCTCAGCTACTTCTTTAACAAGTGCGTAAGGAGCTTGTAACTCTTTTGCGGCAACATAGAGTTCATCTTCGCGCATGGAAGATAGGCGACGGATTTCTGCCCCGATCTTGCGCATATGCATCATGGCGTTGGAAACATCTCCAGTACCTGCCTCGCCCTTTGAGCGAATCATTGCGGCGCCTTCATTAATCCGACGGAGCGCTTCACCTAAGTTTGTTGCTCCGCACACGAAAGGAACTTTGAAATCCCACTTATCAATATGGTTTTCAAAATCTGCTGGAGTTAAAACTTCTGATTCGTCGATGTAATCAACGCCTAGAGATTCGAGAATGCGAGCTTCGACGAAGTGACCGATACGAGCCTTAGCCATTACAGGAATTGTCACTGCAGCTTTAATCTTTTCGATCATGTCTGGATCTGACATGCGTGCCACGCCACCTTGGGCGCGAATATCTGCGGGGACTCTCTCGAGCGCCATAACAGCACAGGCACCTGCATCTTGAGCGATCTTGGCCTGCTCAACATTGACGACATCCATGATGACGCCGCCCTTAAGCATCTCTGCCATACCGCGCTTAACGCGAGCTGTTCCGACTGCCTCTGACATCGCTAACTCCCTAAAAAATATCTATCCAAATAGTTAAGGGCTTAATACTACTTTGCTGCAGCAGATGGCGCATCTGCGGGGATTTTCGATGGAATAGGCGTAAATACTGGTTCCTTATCGGTTAACGCGATCCAAATTTGCCCCGGTGCGAAGGGGATCGTTTCTCCAGAAGTGGTTTTCCAAGCAGTTCCTGATTCAGGAGTTGGACGATCCCATAGCGCGGAAATGTATTTACCGTCGCGAAGAATGTAGCCACTACCTGACCCGACCGTTGCGGTGAATGGAGTAACGCCTCCGAACTTATCTCCATATTCAGATGGAGTAATTGAAACGATTTGAATTACGAAGGTACTTGCAGCTAAATGAATGCCACTGGCTGAAATGTTTGGAACACCTTTGTGTGAGAGCAGCCAGTGCTTCTCCACATTTGACCAGACCGCATCGTATGAATTTGCCGGCCAAGAAATTTTAGCTGAGGCGATTGCCGTTCCAGTATCGAAGGATTCCGCAAAGTTCCATCCAACGTTCTTCGAAATTGCAACAGGAAGTTGCTGTTCCTTAACTTTTTGCATCAAAGTTTGCGCCTGCAGCATCATCGCCGTCGGTGCGTTGCGTAGCGGATCATTTGTATAGATTTCGCGTGACTGGCGCTGTGCTCCTAAGTTCTCCAGGTTTGCCGCACCAATTACTGGCAATAATTTTTTCTGTGCGCCACTGTAAGCAAAGGCCACACGACCAAACTGCTCAAGTATTTCTATATCTGAGATACGCGCACTTCTTACAGGTCCTATTACCGTCGGGATAGTTGAGGAGAAAACGGCAGCCAGTCTGGTGAGTCCACCTTCTACTTGCTCTATATAAACCACATCAGCATCTTCGAGCCCCGCTTGTGGATGTGCCGGCGGAGTGTCATCGATCTTTACCACCAGAATTGGTCCATCGCTTCCGATGCGACCACTCAATGAGTTAACCGGCTCAGGATCCTTGAAGACGTTTTCAATTTCACCCAATTTCGAGAACTGTTCAGGCGAGAAAAAGCCCAAGCCAACAACAAAGATGGATGTAACTCCAATTATCGAGATGGCAAACTTTTTAAAGAACATCGGCTTCAAATTCATAGGTAACAGGAAGCGGTGCCCGACCGGCTAAGCGAAATATCCTAAAAACGGGCTTACGTCGCACCATTTGTGTGCGATTGACGGCATCAACGTGTAGAGCAATTGCGACGCGAATCTTGTCGGTTAATTCGCTGAGTTCTCTCAACAAATCCTTTTCTATTGAGCCACTTACCAAATGTCCATCGTGCAGCAAGAGACCCAGCGCACCAGATAGTCCGCTTTCAGCTTGCGAACGTGCGCGCATTTGCGCATCTCGCGCTTGGTGCGCAGCCGCTGTTAGGAGAAGCGAGGAAGCGGGGTCAGCAATTTCGCTCTTAGCAATCTCTAGAGCCACTGCTGCACGTCGCTGAAGTAGACCATCAAGATTTGCCCAACTAGTTTCAACACGGTTATGTAGACGATCTAGCCTTGTTGCCGAATACGACAAATACCAGATCGCGAAGATAACAATGAGCGCAATAAAGAAATACTTCTCCATTTAATTTCCTTCTCTTCCTAGAAAGCGATTCCACGCGCGATTTTCCGAAGAAAGAGTTACCCCAGAGCTTCCCACAAGCGCCATTTCGTATATTGAATAAATATCTTCAGCAACAACATCCCAGTCAAATCTTTGTGCGTACTCTTTGCCACGTTTAGCTAGTTCACGGCGTTTTTCAGAATCACGCAACAAATCAATAGCACCGCGCGCCAGATCTTGCGGATCTTCTGAAGTAAAGAGCGCACCAAATTCTCCATGGCCCAGCAGTGAATCAAATGCTGGGATATCGCTAGCAAGTACCGCAGCTCCCCCGGCTAACGCCTCGGCCAGAATGATTCCGAATGATTCTCCTCCAGTATTTGGCGCTACATAAATAGCGACAGAAGAGAGAAAATCGGCTTTCTCCTTCTCGGAAATTCTTCCCAAAAATTCGAAGCGGCCTCGCAGTTGCGGATCAATACTTTCGATTACCTCTTTACTCTCGCCTGGTCCAGCAACTAAAACTCTTACATCTGGAGCAAAGCGGGCGATTATCGGCAGTGCTTCAAGAAGGACAGGCAAACCTTTACGCGGTTCTTCATATCGGCCAATAAAACCAATTGTGTTCCCGCTCCATTTTTCTAGCACTTCACCATCACGATATCGATCAGCATAAATACCGTTAGGAATCACAACTGCGTCAGTTTCTAGATGTTCTGTAAGAGTGGAACGAGCAGCTTCGCTTACCGCAATTCGCGCCGTTAACTTTTCAATTACCGGCTCAAGAATTGGTCCAATTGCAAAGATCGCCTTCTGGCGTTTTGCAGCGGCGTGGAAGGTTCCAACCATCGGTCCTTCAGCAGCCCAGCAAGCCAATAATGAAATTGATGGAATAGCAGGTTCGTGTAGATGTAGAAGATCAAATTTTCCATTGCTGATCCACTGGCGAACTCTGGCAAAGGCAATTGGACCAAAGAGAACGCGAGCAACCGCTCCGTTATATGGAATCGAAATTGGTTTTCCTGCACTCGTTACATAATCAGGGATGTTCTCTTCATCAACAACAGGTGCAAGAACAGATACGTAATGGCCTTTGGCAATCAGGTACTCCGCTAGATCGCGAACATGGCTCTGTACGCCACCTGGTGTATCCCAACCGTAGGGACAAACTAGTCCGATCCTTAATTTTTTTAGGGTCATGCGCTGCGCTCCTGGAAATCTCCATCTGTCCAGATTCGCTGCAACATATGCCAATCTTGCGGCGAAGATGCGATTCCTTCTGCAAATAGGTCAGCGCAACGTTGCACTACTTGCGAGACTCTCTCTTCTTCGCTTCCATGGGTAGGAATCTCCACCGAATTAAAAACAATGTGAATGCCGGCAGTCGTGTAAGAAACATATGCGGTAATTAGTGGAATACCAGTTCTGATTGCAAGCAGTGCAGGGCCAGCAGGCATGCGCGCTGGATGGCAAAAGAAAGATACATCCACGCCGCTCTTAGAAAGATCACGATCGGCGACAAGGGCGATCAAACGACCCTCGCGCGCCCTTTGCATCAGGGTGACAATTGATCTTGAATCAAGTGCAAGAACTTCCATCCCGATGTTTTGGCGATACTCCAAAAATTTATTGAAGAGCGCTTCTGGCTTTAAACGCTCGGCAACAGTTACGAGTGGAAAACCCATTCCGCAGAAGTACGAGCCGGCATGGTCCCAATTACCAGCGTGCGGAAGTGCTACTACTACACCGGTCCCGTTCTTCATGGGTGCG
Organism: Candidatus Planktophila lacus; assembly: GCF_002288385.1. Classification (NCBI taxonomy): domain Bacteria; kingdom Bacillati; phylum Actinomycetota; class Actinomycetes; order Candidatus Nanopelagicales; family Candidatus Nanopelagicaceae; genus Candidatus Planktophila; species Candidatus Planktophila lacus. Next base: position 760,985 of record NZ_CP016783.1, read on the forward strand.
GTTAGTAAATCTTCACCGTCAACAGTGACTGTTGCAGCAATTCGCTCACGTGACCAATCTGGCGATCTAAATGTGTCACACCAGTAACGCATATACGAACTCATCGCCTTGCGCATCAGTTCGTCCATTTCGGATGAAGAGTAAGTAGGGCAAACTCGTGACAGGTTAGAGCGCAACCTTTTCACGCGCGCGCCATTACGGGAAAGTGCGTACTTACCGATTGCTTCGAAAGCTTTATATGCAAACTTTTCTGGTAGCGCTCGAACTAGGCGCCATCCAGCGAAATACCCACCTGCCACTGCGAAATCAAAATTCATTGCGTTACAGCGCTGCCTTCACAATCAAAATTCGTTGAATAACGGTAACCACGGCGAGAGCTAGTAGAAGCCAGATGCCGATCGCTAGAGCGAATGGAACTCCAAGGCCTTCCAGACCAATCGCTGTTAAAGAGATGATCAAGCGTTCGGTTCGCTCAGCGATTCCGCCAGAACAAGAGATTTGCATGCTCTCGGCCTTGGCTCTGATGTATGGAACGAGTGAACCAAAAACTAGCGCACCAATCACAACAGCAGTTAATGAGTCATCGGCATCCACTAAGTAAAGTGTTAAACCAACCAAGATAGCCGAATCAGTAATTCGATCGATTGTTGAATCTAAAAATCCACCCCATGCGCTGGCGCCTTTATGGGAGATTCGCGCCATTGCACCATCAAATAGATCGCTCAGTGCAAAGAAAGAGACAACAAGAGTTCCGATAAAGAAATCGCCCTTGGGATAGAAAAAGAGCGCCGAAGTGACAAGGCCAAGTGCGCCAATAAAGGTAACTGCATTTGGAGTTAAACCAATGGCAAGGGCACCGCGAGCGATCGGATTGATAGCGCGGGTGACTGCGGGTTTTAAAGAGGCGCTTAACATCAGGTCCATCGTAGGCTCCCCCGCGGATTTTCACCTATTCTGACGCCTGTGAGTTCAGAGAGAGATAGCGCTAATCCGCGTATCCATATATATGGACATGTCTCCTCGCAACCAAAAGCGCTAGCCGAACTCTTCGGTGCGGTTCATTCCAATGAACCAATAGCCGAGAGCGAACTAGCTATCTTTGCAATTAATCCCGCTGCCGGAATTGATCAAGAAACGATTGATCTTTGGACCACTCTCTCTGACTTCCAGTTACCACGTTTAGTTGTTGTAAATGAATTAGAGGGAAGCGATTCAGATTTCGACGATGCGGTATTACTTGCTAATCGAGTCTTCGATCCTCTTGTTACCCCGTACTTAGTTCTCCATGACGATTCAGGAAATCCATCTGCACTGATTGATCTCGAAACGCTCGAAATAATTGATTATTCGCAAAGCCCCATTTCACGTAGAGATAGCGATGCGGAACATAAAGAGTTAGTTGCAGATTTCAGAAGTGAATATTTAGAAGCGGTAGAAGATGCGGGAGAAAGCGCGTTCGAGGCGGGTTTACTCTTTCCAGCAATTCCAGTTGTGATAAGCAAAGGAATTGGTGTGGATATTGTGAACTCCTTTATAGATAGAGCGGTAAGAAGCTAACTACCAAGCTTGTGCGAGTTCGTCGCGGGTTTGAGTTAGAAGAACTGGCAGCACCTTGGTCTGTCCGATGATCGGCATGAAGTTAACATCGCCAGACCAGCGCGGAACAATATGTTGATGGATATGTTCTGCAACTCCGGCACCCGATATGGCGCCTTGATTCATACCAAGATTAAAACCGGCAGGCGCCGAAACCTTACGTAGAGTTTTCATCGCATGCGCACTTAGCTCGAATATTTCGTTACGTTCGTCCTGATTGAGTTCGGTTAAATCGGCGACATGGCGATATGCGCAGATTAGTAAGTGACCAGCGTTATACGGGTAGAGATTCATAACAACGTAAGCGTTTGTTCCGCGAGCAACAACTAGGCCTTCTTCATCGCTCATCTTGGGAATTTCACAGAAGGGGCAAGTAACTTCATTTCCCGCAAGCGGGCGGTTCTCGCCCTTTAAATACTCCATACGATGCGGCGCCCAAAGTCGTTCCCAACGATCGGGCATTCCTGCCCCGCCTGGAATTACTTGGTCGCCTTCGCGCATTACTTAAACCTGTTTACGTTCTGCAATAGCGGTGCGAATTTCGGCAATGGCATCTGCAACAGCGATTGAGTTCTTCTGTTCACCGTTGCGATAGCGAATTGAAACCTTGCCAGCTTGCTGATCTTCTTCACCTGCAATCAGCATGTAAGGAACTTTCTGCATCTGCGCATTGCGAATCTTCTTCTGCATCCGGTCGTCAGAGGCATCTAAATCGATACGGATACCCGCTGCTTTAAACTCTTTCACAACCGAAGCAAGGTAATCCGCAAAAGCTTCAGCAACTGGGATGGCGGTTACTTGAACTGGCGCCAACCATGGCGGGAATGCTCCTGAGTAGTGCTCGGTAAGAACACCGAAGAAACGTTCGATGGAACCAAATAGTGCGCGGTGAATCATCACTGGTCGTTGACGGGTTCCGTCAGTTGCGGAGTATTCGAGTTCAAAGCGCTGTGGCAACTGAAAATCAACTTGGATCGTCGACATCTGCCAAGTACGTCCAATTGCATCTTTTGCTTGAACTGAAATCTTTGGCCCATAAAACGCTGCGCCACCTTCGTCGAGAACGAGTTCTAGATTTTGGGCTACCGCTGCTTTACGTAGCGCTTCAGTTGCCTCTGCCCAATCGCTATCTTCTCCGACAGATTTTTCAGGGTTACGAGTTGATAGTTCGAGATAGAAATCTTCGAGTCCGTAATCGCGCAACAAATTAAGTACGAAAGTTAAGAGCGAATCTAGTTCTCCCACCATCTGTTCCTTTGTGCAGTAAATGTGGGCATCATCTTGGGTAAAGCCGCGCGCACGAGTGAGTCCGTGGATCACACCTGATTTTTCGTAGCGATAGACAGTTCCGAACTCAAAGAGGCGAAGTGGGAGTTCGCGATACGAACGTCCGCGCGATGCAAAAATTAAATTGTGGAAAGGGCAGTTCATCGGCTTCATGTAGTACTGCTGTCCAGCACGCTTGATAGTTCCGTCAGCGTGCAGCTCTTCGTCCATCACCATCGGTGGATACATACCTTCTGAGTACCACTGCAAGTGGCCAGACTTTTCAAATAGCGCAGCCTTAGTTAGATGTGGTGAGTAAACGAATTCGTAACCTTCATCTTCATGGCGCTTACGTGAATAATCTTCCATAGCGCGACGAACTATGCCGCCCTTGGGATGAAAGACCGCAAGCCCTGATCCAATTTCCTCCGGAAACGAGAATAGATCGAGTTCAGTACCAAGGCGGCGATGATCGCGCTTTTCTGCCTCTGCCAAAAGTTCTAAGTAAGCAGTTAATTCTTCTGCCGAAGGCCAAGCAGTTCCGTAGATACGTTGCAGCATTGGATTCTTTTCAGAGCCACGCCAATAAGCAGCAGCGCTACGCATCAATTTAAATGCTGGAATATGTTTGGTTGAAGGTAGATGCGGACCACGACAAAGATCAGACCAAACGGGTTGTCCATCGCGACCTAAATTGTCATAGATGGTGAGCTCTGCTCCCCCAACCTCAACGCTGGCTTCTTCTCCGGCGCCAGATTTAATTCCAATCAACTCGCATTTATATGGCTCGTGCGCCAACTCTTTAAGTGCATCTGCTTCGTTTGTAACGCGACGGCGAAAACGTTGGCCTTCTTTTACGATCTTGCGCATCGCGCTTTCGATCTTCTCTAAATCTTCTGGATTAAAAGGTCGCTCTGGATCGAAGTCGTAATAAAAACCATCTGTGATCGGTGGACCGATTCCGAGTCGGGTTTGAGAAAAGACTTGCTGAACCGCTTGCGCCATTACGTGGGCTGTCGAGTGGCGAAGAACTGATAAACCTTCAGGCGAGGAGATTGAAACTCCCTCGACAACATCACCATCTTTTAGATCAGTCCATAGATCTTTGAGCTCACCATTTACTTTGCAGACAACGATCTCTTTGCTTTCGGCGAAGAGATGGGTCGGGCGTTGGTCATCTGCAATGCTTACGGCGCGACCATCTACGGTGATCGAGAGCTGGGACATGTTCCTAGCCTACCGAATGAGAATGCGTCTGGGCGCGAATTTCCTCTAGGAATGATCGACATTGCCCATCAACGACGAGATCACGATTATCGATTGATGTAACGGCTAGACCAATTTTCAGACTTGAAATAACAATTGCAGAATCCACGCGTTCTATGTCGCGACGCGTCAAAGATTGGACAGTAACCCCACATCTTTCGATGGTTAAGGCGCGTTGCACTCCAGGTAAAACGCCTGCACTTAGCGGGGTCGTAACCCACTGCCCATCAATTAGGAAGAGAAAATTGGAGACAGCACCTTCAGTTATCTCACCTGATTCATTGACGCAGATGATCTCGTCAAAGCCATCCCGCTGCGCTAACTGCAGCAAACCGGTTCGGTGGATATATGGAAAGGTTTTAAATGCGATCGGGTCAACCAGTCTGCTTTCATCAATGACCTTCAATTTTGCAGGTAGTAGAATTTCTTCATAACTTTGGTGTACAGCAACAAACCATTCCTTTGAGAAGAGCAATCTCAACCTTCCGAGATGGTGAGGTTCTGCAACAAGTAAAGCTGCTATTGCATCTCTTATCAATCCTTCGCCAGGCAACTTAATGTCGAACTTTCTCGCAGCGGTAGCCGCGCGGCGCATGTGGCGCGCCAATTCGAAAACTTCACTATTTTCAGTTCTGATAGTTTCGAAAACGCCACTGCCAACCGGCCAGCCATCGCTGTCGATATCAATTTCTTGAGAATCGCAGATTCGATCATTGAGCCAGATCTTCATTTGATAGATCCTCCTGCAATCGAAATCAGACGTTGCGCCTTTAACTCAGTCTCTTCCCATTCTGAAACCGGATCGCTTCCGTAGGTTATTCCAGCACCGGTTCCAAATTTAAGTAACCCATCGTTTTCCTGCCAGAAGATGCGAATCGCAACGGAAAGTTCTGCGCGATCTCCTTCTACCCAACCCAGCACACCACAGTATGGTCCTCGTTTAATCTCTTCATTTTCAGCAATTACAGATAGCGCCGAACTCTTTGGCGCTCCACTTATGGAACCGGCGGGAAGTAACGCCTCAAAAATTTCCGACCAAGAGATATCTTTCCGAAGTTCACCAACGACGTCGGAGACCAAGTGGCGCAGACCAGGATGTTCTTCGCTACGAAGAAGCTGTGAGACATCTACTGAACCAGGCTCACAGATACGCCCGAAATCATTGCGCATCAAATCAACGATCATCACGTTTTCGGATTGATCCTTATTGCCAAATCCCTGCTCACTTAAATTCTGAGTTCCCTTAATTGGAGAAGTTTTCACGGTCGACCCGTTTCGGGAAAGGAATAATTCAGGAGATGCTGATGCGATCTTTAACTGCGGGATAGAGAGAAAGGCGGCATGCGGTGCTGGGTTCTCGCTAAGCATCTTGGCAAAGAGCGAAGCGAGTTCTTCTCGATCTGATGCAACCTGCAACTGTCGACAAGCGTTGACTTGATACACCCAACCATCGGATATCGAGCTTCTAATATTTTCTACATACTTGCCGTACTGGACTTTGCTAAGAGATGAGATCCAATCGCCTTCCAAGGGCTTCCAATGCGAACCGCTAAATGGGAAATCTGCTTCAAAGTTAGATCTAAACCTTGCAAGAGTAACTTCCCCTTCAAAAGAGATCGCCACCGCCCAAAAGTTTCCATCATCAAGTCGCGAAAGATCGTTCGTTACTTCTACAAGAGATCTGGCATACCTTCGACCCATCCAGAATGAGTCATCGCGCAGATCCATAGCCCTAACGCTACGGTGAAAGCGCTCACTTTGGCGGATAGCCCCTTGCTGCGCTAGATTTGCCCCCGCACGAAATGCGGACGTAGCGCAGCTGGTAGCGCGGAACCTTGCCAAGGTTCAGGTCGCGGGTTCGAACCCCGTCGTCCGCTCGGATTCTCCGCCGCTTTGGAATTAATTTTTCAGGTGGCGGTTTTTCTATAAGTGAAAAGATCAGCAAGAAGATAGTAAAAGAATGGTCGGATGGCCGAGAGGCGAGGCAAGGGACTGCAAATCCCTCTACACGGGTTCAAATCCCGTTCCGACCTCCAATAACGAAAAGTAATAGTGCAGAACAGTTCTACTGGAGAAGAAGATGAGCGAAGATCAATCACAACGTCCATGGGGACGTTATGAAATCTTGCAAGAAAGTGATGCTCATAAAGTTAAAACCATCTGGGTAAATCCAGGTAAACGTCTTTCATATCAACGCCATGAAAAGCGCGCAGAGCATTGGTTCATCGTTCAAGGTCAAGCGAAGATAACTCTCAATGGAGATATCTTCGAAATGTCCACAGGTGATTCACTCGATATTGAAATCGGTGATCTCCACCGAATCGAAAATATTGGATCAAACGATGTCATCTTCATCGAAGTACAGACAGGTACTTACTTTGGCGAGGATGACATTGAGCGTATCGAAGACGATTTCGGGCGCTAAATAGCCTCGGCTATACTTTCGACCACAACTTAATAGATACCGAAGTTTTAGACCCGGACGATTGGCTCAGCGGTAGAGCACCACATTGACATTGTGGGGGTCACTGGTTCGATCCCAGTATCGTCCACGCAACGCAGTGAAGTGGCGAGGAAATATCGTCCACGCAACGCAAAGAGAAAGATAAGAATAAATGGAGAAAGAGCCTCGCACCGGATTTATGGGTGAATGGGATCGTCTATCTTCGAATATGAAGATCGTCGCGGTGATTCTTCTTATCATTCCGATCTATCTTTACCCACCATCAGTATTTCTCTACATGGGCTATGCCGTGTATCTGAATGTGCGGGATAAGCGAAAGAAGTAAAAGTGGTGCCAAAAGACCCATCTAGAGAAGCACATTTTCCATCGATAGAGAAGAAGTACGGCGAACCAATGAAGTACTGGTTTGCGGTTATGAAGAAGCTAGATGGTAAGAAATACCCAGAACAGATAGCGCACTTGCGCGAAAACTTCGGTTTCTCTCAAGCACATGCAAATGCACTCGTAATGTTCTCAAGAGGATCCGTTTCATCTAGAAGGCATGAAACTCCTGCTGATTACTTCAAGAGCATTAAGCCTGAGCAGGCTAAGACGATGAAGAAGATTTTCAAGGCTATTCAGAGCAAGTTTCCAAAGCTAGAGCTTGTGATCGCTTGGAATCAGCCGATGCTAAAGAGCGGTGGTGAGTACATTTTCGGTGCATCTGCCGCTACTAATCACATTCTGATTGCGCCATGGGATCAGCAAGTCCTCAAAGAGTTCACCCCTCACTTTGCTGAATATCGAGTCAATAAGAAAACCATCGCGCTGCCCAATGATTGGCCAGTAGACGAGAAAGTCCTGCAGAAGATGATCAAGGCGAGCATTAAGAAATAACTTCTTTTTATGAGACTTCGCGTGAGAGGATCTGCGCATGACTAGAGCCAAACTTGAATCCTTCGCGAAGGAAAAACTCACCTTCGGAGCCTCTCCCCTACAACGCCTTGATCGTTTAACCGAACATCTTGGTGGCAAAGTAGAAATCTGGGCAAAGCGGGAAGATGTGAATTCTGGGCTGGCTTATGGCGGAAATAAGACGCGCAAGCTTGAGTACTTGGCAGCGGAAGCGCTAGCAACAGGTTGTGACACTCTCGTTTCAATTGGTGGAGTTCAGTCAAACCACACTCGCCAGGTTGCTGCGGTTGCGGCGCACCTTGGTTTGAAATGTGTTTTAGTTCAAGAACACTGGGTTGACTGGGAAGAAGTTAATTACGAGAAGACTGGCAATATTTTATTGAGCCGCATTATGGGTGCAGAAGTTCGCCTGGATCCAGCAGGTTTTGATATCGGCTTCAGAAAATCTTGGGAAGAAGCGATTGCCGATGTAATTGCGCGAGGCGGAAAGCCTTATCCAATTCCAGCCGGTGCCTCAGATCATCCGCTTGGTGGTCATGGTTTTGCAGGTTGGGCTTTTGAAGTTGAAGATCAAGAGAAGGATCTCGGTTTCAAATTCGATAATGTAATCGTTTGCTCAGTTACCGGATCAACGCAAGGTGGAATGATCGCGGGTTTTGCTCACTCAAATCGTGCTGAAGGCGTTATTGGTATTGATGCATCGGCAACCGTTGAGAAAACTTGGGATCAGATCAAACGAATTGCATCTCGTACAGCAGCGGCGATTGATCTGGGGCGCGAACTTAAAGATTCAGAGATCGTTTTGCTAGATCGTTGGCATGATGGGATCTATGGAGTTGCTGGCCCGCGAACAATCGAAGCGATTCGCTTAGCCGGAAGTTTGGAAGGCATGATTACTGATCCGGTTTATGAAGGTAAATCGATGGCGGCGATGATTGATTTGATCCGTGAAGGTTTCTTTAAAGAAGGTTCACGAGTTCTCTATGCACACTTAGGTGGACAGCCAGCGATTAACGGATATACCGGCGCTTTTTAAATTACTTTAAGAAAGTTGGTTTAAGTACGCCTAGGTCGAGAGTCTTCTCGATCAAGGCCATCGCTTGAATTAAACGCTCTTCTTGATTTGCTCTAGCAACAACGCCAACTGCCACGGGCAACCCATCAACTAAGCCCATCGGAAGTGCGCCGATTGGAGTGCCGGCAATTGCTGGCGCCATTGAGATCCACGATGCAGAACCGTAATCATCTCCCCCGCCCAGATTGCTCTTCCATGCGGGTGCATAAGTTTCACCGATCAAAATATCGAACTCTTCAAATCCCGGCGTCAAAACTTTATTTATCGCCCAATCTAAATTTTCGCTTCGCAACTTTTGATAATCGCTATTTCGGCCACCTAACTTGAGTGCCATGTCAAAGTATTCCTGACCGAAGTGCTGCAACTCCGAATCCTTATTTGCGAGATTGAAATCAACAACATCTTGCAAAGTCTTTACGCGCGCACCCTCACGAGTCGCTAGATAGCCAGCTAAATCTTCATTTAATTCGTGCATCAAAACCTTGAACTCCGACTCTCCTTCTTGATCACTTGGGGCTGGCAGTGAGATTTCGACAATCTTTACTTGTTTACTCAACTTGCTAACAAGATCTTGGAAGAGCTGATTGGTGCCAGGGTTCTCCGTTACCCATTCTTTAACAACTCCGATACGAATCTCAGAACTATCGTTAACTGCCGATTGATATCCACCTTTGCCCGTTAAAACTTCTAACAAAAGCGCCACCTGTGCAACGCTCTGCGCCATAGGCCCTGGTGTGTCTTGGCTCGCGCTAATAGGAATCATTGCATCGCGTGGAATTGAACCAACGGTTGGCTTAATGCCAACGCAACCATTTAGTGATGCCGGACAAACAATTGATCCGTCTGTTTCGCTGCCAACTGCCATTGAGACTATTCCGGCACCAACAGCTGCGCCTGAACCTGAAGAAGAGCCGCCTGCGCTGTGCGCATGCTTCCAAGGGTTAGCGGTAAGTCCACCAACTGCAGACCAGCCACTTGTTGATTTTCCAGAGCGAATATTTGCCCACTCAGAAAGATTTGTTGAACCGATAATGGTTGCACCAGCAGCACGCAAGCGTTTGGCGATTGTTGAATCACGAACCACTGGTGTATCTGCAAGAGCCAGCGAACCTGCAGTTGCGGGTAGTCCTAACGCTTCTATGTTGTCCTTTATCAGAATTGGAACACCAGCCAATGGGCCATCGACCTCATTAAAAATTAAATCTTCGGTTACCGCCAAGACTGAATTGAGTTGATAACCAGAAGCGTCAATCTCAGCAATTTTGCTTAAAGATCTCTCGTAACTATCTTTACTCAACATCTAGTATCAATCCGCGGCGTGAGTCTCAATAAAAATCTTGGAATTTTCGAAGATTATTTCGGCATCGTAATCAAGGGTGGCAACGTGGTAGCTATTGGTTAGTTCAATCCTCTGCTTAATTCTGGAACCTACGCCCTTCATGATTATTTCAGTATTAGATACTGGAAGGGTGTGGTCATCAACGCTATGGAATAACTGCATTGGTACGGTGACGTCATGCAGGCGTTCTCTTGTGTATTTCAACATGATCAAGAGTTGATGGATTCCTCTTGTAGGTAGGGCGTCATAACCCCACTCCGAAATTCCTGGACGTTTTATGTCATCTCCGACAGATTTGCGCATCTTTTGAAATCTCGAAAGCACGAACGCTAACTGCGGGCTAACCATTGCCACGTGAATCATTGGGTTCACCAAGATGATTCCGCTGATCCGATCCGAATAACGCGTAGCAACGTTTAGCGTTGTTCCGCCACCCATGGAAAGACCACAGATAAATACCCTTGAGCAAGTCTTGAAAAGTTCTGCTAACTCGGCTTCAACTTTGGCGGGCCACTGCTCCCATTTCACTTCATTTAAATCTTCGGGTTTGGTTCCGTGGCCAGGCAGTAAAGGAACTCTGACAGTAAATCCTCTTTGATTTAAATACTCTGCCCAAGGTCGCATCGAAGCCGGCGATCCGGTGTATCCATGCACCAATAGAACACCGACACTTTTATTTTTTCCGCTTCCATCTGCTGCCCAATCTTCAAGCAGACCAGCGGGCGCTCCAATTACTCCCATTTCTAAAGCGTAGCGATATCTCGCTGTCAGGGCTATGGATTAGCCTTACATTCATGTCGGTACATGCACTCTCTCTTGCAGAAACCACATTTGTAGTTCTCGACCTCGAAACCTCTGGGGCGGCCCCGTCTACCGGCGCTGCTATTACCGAGATCGGTGCCCTGAAAGTTCGGGGTGGCGAAATAATCGGTGAGTTTCAAAGTTTTGTAAACCCTGGTCATTCACTTCCTGATTTCATAACCGCGCTAACTGGCATAACAGATTCGATGCTCTTTGATGCGCCAACAATTGCAGAAATACTCCCAACCTTCTTTGAGTTTCTCGGTTCTCATCACGAAACGGTTCTTGTCGCCCATAACGCTCCGTTCGATATTGGTTTTCTAAAAGCTGCCGCGATTGAAAGTGAAAACATTTGGCCTGAATTTATTGTTGTAGATACGGTTCGAATTGCCAGATCTGCCTTGGGTCGCGACGAGGTGCAAGATTGCAAACTATCAACCTTGGCCGAATTTTTCGGGGCATCGATCGAACCTAACCATCGCGCCTTAGATGATGCCCGGGCTACCGTTGATGTCATGCACGGAATCTTTGAACGCCTCGGAACCTTTGGAGTATCAACGCTAGGAGAGCTAACAACCTTCAAACGTAAACGTGAACGTAAAGCCCTAGATTAATTAGCGGCTAATTTATTGCTCAGCAGAACCCATTCGCCAAGCAAAGAACTTGCCTTTCCAGAGTCAATGCTCTCTGTCGCCTTCTTCAGTGACTTACTTAAACGTTCATGAATCGAGAGCTCGAACTCTCCATCATAGGCGGCGATCGCAGCGGCGGCGTTGAGTAAAACTGCATCTCTAGGTGCACCGCGTTCCCCAGCAAAGATCGCTTTGGTGATGCGAGCATTTTCTTGCGCATCTCCCCCAACTAGAGCCGAAATCGGCGCGTTAGCTAATGCAAAGTCCTTAGCGTCGATGCGATCACTGGAGATTTCGCCATTACCGATTGTTAGAACTGAAGTTGTCGTGGCCAAAGTGATTTCATCCAAACCATCATCTCCGCGGAATACGAAACCTTCTACGCCACGTTCGGCCAGCACTTGGGCCATCACTAAATGCATTCGATCATTGGCAACGCCTATTGCTGCGGCTTTTGGCTTGGCTGGATTGGCAAGAGGGCCAAGGATGTTAAAGACCGTTGCAGTTGCTAACTCTTTACGAGCTGGCGCTGCAAAGCGCATCGCTGGATGAAAAATTGGAGCAAAGCAGAAACCGATGCCGAGCTCGGCAACTGTTTGAGCAACTTTTGCGCCATCCAGATTGATTGCAACACCGAGGGCTTCGAGAAGGTCGCCGGCGCCAGATTTCGAAGACGCGGCACGATTGCCATGCTTCACAACACGCGATCCTGCCGCTGCAGCAATGATCGCTGCGGTAGTTGAAATGTTGATCGTGTGGGCACCGTCGCCGCCAGTTCCGACAGTATCTACGGCGCGTTCATTGATAGTTATTGGTGCGCAAAATTGATACATCTGAGAAACAAGCGCTCCGACTTCTTCGGGAGTCTCGCCTTTGTTTTTTAGCGCAATTAAGAAACTTTTTAAAACTTCTTTATCAGCACGATCTTCCAATACTTCACGCATGACCGCTTGCGCCTCTAGAGGTAGGAGATCAAGACCGTTTTCTAATTTGGCGATAACGCCGGCCCAATCAATTGAGCTCATTTAAAAATCGCTTTCGTTTATTAGTTAAGCGGTGGCAACTGCGCTAGTGCGCATCAAGTTTGCAACGGTATTTGCCAAGGTAAATGGGTCGATCGGATGGATAACGCTAGCTTCGGCGCGCGACCATGCAGCAAGCCAGGCATCTTCTCGTCTGCCAGTTATCAGCAGAACTGGCGGGCAGTTAAAAACCTCATCCTTTAATTGGCGGGCAATTCCCATACCGCCCTCAGGTACTGCCTCCCCATCTAAAATAAATAGATCTGCACGGAGATTTCCTGAAACGCTCTTGCGATCAATGTATGAGCGAAGCGCCGGCCCAGTAGCGAATTCCTCAATCTGATGCTCTGGTAGATCGGCGGCAACTTTCTTTCCCAAAGCGGCAACAATCGACTGGCGCACCGCCGAATCATCGGAATAGATAACGATGATCGGCTTGCTCGGAGAATTCATGGGGTAAGTCTAATCAAAGCGGCGAGAATTCCCAGCCAGTTTTAGGGTGGAAATGCGTGACCCGTTTCACCAAAAAGTGGGCCATTTTAAGTGTCAGAACCAAGCCTAGAACTAGGTAGGTGAGCCTACTTTCAGGGATACTTGCCCCATGACCAGCACATCGACTGCGACCCATCACAACATCAATCGCCCCAATATGGTGGCGGTCGGAACGATCGTATGGCTCTCAAGTGAGTTGATGTTCTTTGCGGCGCTCTTTGCAATGTATTTCACTACGCGCGCAGTCCAAGGCCCAGAGATCTGGCTTGAGTCAACGGAAGTTTTGAATATTCCTTTCGCTGCATTTAACACAACAGTTTTGGTTCTCTCATCTGTAACCTGCCAATTCGGAGTATTTGCCGCTGAACGTTTCCAAGCAAAGCGCACAGGCTCACTTCTAAATGTTAAATCTTGGGGCATGCGCGAATGGTTCTCTCTAACCTTCCTCATGGGCGCATTCTTTATCGCGGGCCAAGTTTATGAATATGCCAGCCTTACTCACGAAGGTTTAGCGCTTTCAACTAACGCCTACACATCTGTCTTTTACCTAGCAACCGGCTTCCACGGATTACACGTGACCGGCGGGTTGATTGCATTTCTGATTGTCATGGTCCGCGTCGCAAAGGCGCGACGTTTTACTCACAACCAAGCTACAACAGCGATCGTTGCCTCTTACTACTGGCACTTCGTTGATGTTGTTTGGATTGCACTCTTCGCAGCGATTTATCTAATTAAGTAATTTCACTATCGGAAGAAATGGAAAATAACTTGAAGCGTCTCTCACGTTTTCGCAGGCACCGCGCAGTAGCCCCGCTTCTCTTGGTGCTTGCACTCCTTTCGATAGGAACCACTTTCTCTGTAGCCGGGGCTTCTACAAGTACTCCGATCACTGCCGCTGAAAGAAGCGCTTTGATCGAAGAAGGTAAGGAGATATTCCTTAAAGGCTGCTCTTCATGCCACGGCTTAAATGCTGAAGGTGCAACCATCGCGCCTTCACTAATCGGCGTAGGTGCCGCTTCGGTTGATTTCCAAGTTGCTACAGGGCGTATGCCTATGGCTGATATGAGCCAGCAAGCGATGCGTAAGGCACCTGTCTACAACGAACGCGAAGTGGAAGCGCTGGCTGCCTATGTTGCATCTCTTGCTCCGGGACCTGAAATTCCTGGTGAGGAACACTTGAATTACGAACGCGATGGATCTCTTGCAGAAGGTGGAGAGTTATTCCGCACAAACTGCGCGATGTGCCACAACTTCGCCGGACAAGGTGGAGCGTTAACTCGTGGAAAGTACGCGCCAACAGTTATGGGAGTTACTTCACGCCATATCTATGAAGCGATGATTACTGGTCCTCAATCAATGCCGGTCTTCTCTGATAAAACAATTACCCCTGAAGAAAAACTCTCAATCATTAAGTGGATTAAAGCCGTTGAAGTTGAACCACAGTTGGGTGGCGCATCACTTGGACGCGTTGGTCCAGTAACTGAAGGTTTATTAGTTTGGACTCTTGGACTCGGACTGCTAATTGGTGTTGCAGTCTGGCTAGCGATGAAGGCGAGATAGGTAAATATGTCGAATGAAATCGAAGCGATAAAAGATCCAGGGCTACCAGCACACGTTCACCGTCGTGCCGACACCGATCCGAAGGCAGCTAAGAAGGCTGAGCGCCAAGTTGCGATTCTCTTTTTACTCTCCGCAGCCGGAACAGTTCTCTTAATCGCCTCTTATATCTTCATTCCTCAGGATGTCTTTATCTTCTTCCCAGTTCTTGGTAGCACTAACGCACACCAACTCTTTCTTGGTCTCGGAATGGCTGCATCTCTCTTCTTTATCGGAATGGGTGCGATCCACTGGGCAAAGACCTTAATGCCGGATGAAGAAGTAATTATTCAGCGCCATGAATTTCGTTCACCAGATGAAGATCGTGAAGAATTTGTAAAGGCTGCAAAGGCTGGCGCCGAAGCGGCAGGTCTTGGTCGCCGCTCACTTATTAAACGCTCCCTCGGTCTTTCGTTAGGCCTAGTAGGACTCTCTCCGCTAATTCTTCTTCGTGACTTGGGCCCGCTTCCAGGTGATTCACTTACCAAGACATCTTGGAAAAAGGGAACTCGTCTGGTTACAGATCCAGGTGATCGACCAATTCGTCCAGAAGATCTCGAAGTTGGCGCGGTTGCTCAGACACTTCCAGCAATAGCCGCTGGTGAACATCGCAAACTTTCCGATATTGCTAAAGATGCCGTTTTATTGATTCGCCTTCGACCAGAAGAGTTCAACTTAGATGCTGAAAGACTCTCTTGGACACATGAAGGCATCATCGCCTTCTCAAAGATTTGCTCACATATGGGATGCGCCGTGGCCTTGTACGAACAGCAAACAAAGCACCTGCTCTGCCCTTGCCACCAGTCAACATTTGATGTGACGCGCGCTGCCAAGGTGATCTTCGGACCAGCTGCTCGCCCACTGCCTCAACTCGCGATAACAGTAGATTCCGAGGGATACTTGGTCGCACAGAATCCATTTAACGAACCGGTCGGACCTAGCTTCTGGGAGCGCTCATCATGACAGCACGTGAAAGAATCGCAGGCAGCGTTGCAAATTACGTTGACGAAAGAACTGGCGCTGCCAAATGGATGAAGAAGAATTTAACAAAGGTATTCCCTGATCACTGGTCATTCCTTCTTGGTGAAATTGCACTTTACTCATTTATCATCTTGCTCCTCTCTGGAACTTACCTAACTTTCTGGTTTGATCCATCGCAGCGCGAAGTAATCTATGACGGCGCTTATGAACCTCTTCAAGGTATTGAGATGTCTGCTGCATATGCATCAACTCTTGATATCTCATTCGAAGTTCGTGGCGGACTTTTGATGCGCCAGATTCACCACTGGGCAGCCCTAATCTTTATGGCAGCGATTGTTGTTCACTTGATGCGCGTTTACTTCACTGGCGCATTCCGCAAGCCACGCGAGTTCAACTGGATTATCGGAGTTGGTCTATTAACTCTTGGAATCGTTGAAGGCTTCTTGGGCTACTCACTTCCAGATGACCTACTTTCTGGAACAGGAATCCGTATTGCTGAAGCAATTATTCAAGCCTTGCCAGTCGTTGGTTCTTATCTAGCGTTCTTCGCATTCGGAGGAGCATTCCCTGGAGAAGCATTTATCCCACGTATCTACACGGTTCACGTTCTGCTTCTACCAGGAGCATTCTTAGCGCTGATAACAGTTCACTTAATGTTGGTCTGGTACCAGAAGCACACTCAATACCCTGGTCCTGGTCGCACTGAAAAGAATGTTGTCGGTTATCCACTTCTTCCTGTCTACATGGCTAAGGCCGGCGGCTTCTTCTTTATCGTCTTCGGAGTAACTGCATTTCTCGGCGCAGTCGCATCCATTAACCCAATCTGGTTATACGGTCCATACACGCCTGCACAGGTTTCTGCAGGATCCCAGCCCGATTGGTATATGGGTTGGCTCGATGGGTTAGTTCGTATGGCTCCGCCACTTGAGAGTTACATATTTGGTTACACAATCTCTTGGAACATTTTGATTCCAGGATTGATTGTTCCGGGCATCCTATTTACCGGAATGGCGCTCTATCCATTTATCGAAAGTTGGATAACTGGAGATAAACGCGAACACCATCTCCTTGATCGTCCGCGCAATGCGCCAAACCGCACAGCGCTCGGAGCGATGTCTCTGACATTTATGCTTGTTGCACTTATCAACGGTGGTAACGACATTATCGCCATAACCTTTGATCTAACGATTAATCAGATTATGTGGTTCTCGCGAATCGGTATCTTTGTACTTCCACCACTTGCCTTTGTAATTACCAAACGCATCTGCCTTTCATTACAGCGCGCTGATCGCGAGCTAGTACTTCATGGCCGCGAAACCGGTCGCTTAGTGATGATGCCGCATGGAGAGTTCGTTGAAGTTCACGAGCCAATCTCACCTGAAAAGGCTTGGCTGTTAACTCAGCATGAACAGATTCCTGCGCTAGCTCTTGAAGAGCACGATGCCAGCGGAGTACGTCGTCCAAAGGCGCTGAAGAATAAGTTACGCGCACGTATGAGCAAAGCTCATGCCGTATCGATTCCGAAGGTAACCTCTGAAGATCTAAAGCAGATCGAGAACCACTAATTAAAGCAGTTCCTAGTTTAATTTGTTTCGCAGATCGCCTTTAAGCGCACCAAGCTCTTAGCAATCCACTTTGGGTTGTGGGCCATCGCACCCGTTATCTTGAGCCATCGCTTGGCATAGAACGGTATCTCGCGAGCATCAAAAGTTTCGATTACGAGCGTTTTGCCATTTGCTAGCTCCTCTAGCTGATAACTCCAGGTCCACTTCATCAAGTGACACCAAGAAATCCTGCGGCCTTCTTCAAACGCTACAACCGTGTTTGTGATGCGATATGGCAACCTGATCTTCATCGCCATTCCGAACTTCGCACCAAGATGAAGTCGAACCGGTCCCGAGATACTCCCCTGCACCGTGCCAGAGCCATCGAAGAGCTGGTGGCAACGCGGGTCTGCAATCAAGTCAAAGATTTGTTGTGCTGGTGCGCTAATTTCAATTTGTGCTGAGGTAGCGAGGTCGGAGCCGGTATTTAGAATTTCGGCGCGCACTTTTTCCATACTGAGATTTTGAGATTAGATATTTAGTGTGCAGCGTTGTCAGGTAAAGGTTTCTCATACTCAGTCACGAAACCGATAATGCTGATAACTAGCGCACCGAGCGCGATAAGAGTTAACCACCAACCAATAAGAAGTGAGAGACCTAAAGCCATCGCGCTTGCCGCAACCGGCAGAGGCCACCATGAATGAGGGCTATAAAAACCAAGTTCGCCAGCGCCTTCTGCAATCTCTGCAGTAGGACGATCTTCAGGTAGTAGTCGGCCAATTCGTTTCTGGGTAAACCAAACATAGAAACCGACCATGCCTGCCAAGCATGCAGCGAGAATCATTCCTGTAATGCCAACTGCCTCGCCACCTACGTAGTAGTAAACGATCGCCATTAAGACGTAGAAAACGCTTAGACCACCGAAGAGCTGCCAATTAGTTTTCATCTGTAATTAGTGGCCTTCCGTTTTAACATGTGGGTGGTGAAGATCAAATGCTGGGCGCTCAGAGCGAATACGTGGCATCGTCAAGAAGTTATGGCGCGGTGGTGGGCAAGATGTTGCCCACTCAAGAGATGAGCCATATCCCCAAGGATCATCACAGTTAACTAGTGGTGACTTGCGGGTAATCCAGACGTTTACAAAGAACGGAATCATTGAGAGCGCAAGGAGCGCAGATCCGATCGTTGAAATCATATTCATCCCGGTGAAGCCATCAGTTGCTAAGTAATCAGAGTAGCGTCGTGGGAAGCCCTTAATTCCAAGCCAGTGTTGAATTAAGAAAGTTGTATGGAAGCCGAAGAAGAGCGTCCAGAAGTGGATCTTTCCAAGGCGTTCATTGAGCATGCGACCAGTCATCTTTGGCCACCAGAAGTAGAAACCGGCGAACATTGCAAAGACCACAGTTCCGAAGAGAACGTAATGGAAGTGAGCTACAACGAAGTATGAGGCCGATACCGCAAAGTCCATTGGAGGCGAGGCCAAGATGATTCCGGTGATTCCGCCGAATAAGAAGGTAACGAGGAATCCCATAACCCAGAGCATTGGAGTCTCGAAGGTTACGTGGCCACGCCACATGGTGCCGATCCAGTTAAAGAATTTAACGCCAGTTGGAACACCAATCAAAAAAGTCATGAATGAGAAGAACGGTAGAAGTACCTGGCCGCTGGCGAACATGTGATGGGCCCATACTGCAACCGAAAGCGCTGAGATTGCGATTGTTGCTGCGATCAAACCTTTATAACCAAAGATTGGCTTGCGGCTAAAGACCGGCAAAATTTCGGTAGCGATTCCGAAGAATGGCAGCGCCAAGATATAAACCTCGGGGTGTCCGAAGAACCAGAACAAGTGCTGCCATAACATCGCACCACCGTTGGCCGGATCAAAGATATGGGTGCCGAAGAGGCGATCAGACTCCAACGCTAATAACGCAGCTGCCAATGGAGGGAAGGCAAGCAATACCAAGATCGAAGTTAAGAGAACGTTCCAAGAGAAGATCGACATACGAAACATCGTCATACCTGGCGCGCGCATTGTAAAAATTGTTGTAATGAAGTTAACGCCGCCCAGGATTGTTCCGAGACCTGAAACTGCCAAACCGATTACCCAAAGGTCTCCGCCGATTCCTGGTGAATATGTTGAGTTAGCAAGTGGTGCGTATGCAGTCCAGCCAAATGATGCCGCGCCTCCTGGAGTTAAGAATCCAGCAACTGCCGTAATGCTTCCAAACATAAATAACCAGAAGGAGAGCATGTTAAGGCGAGGGAAAGCCACATCGGCTGCGCCAATTTGCAAAGGCATTATCACGTTGGCAAAGCCAACAAAGAGTGGAGTTGCAAACATGAGCAACATAATCGTTCCGTGCATCGTGAAAATCTGGTTGTACTGCTCGTTGCTCAAAAATTGCATTCCTGGACGAGTTAACTCAGCGCGTAAAAAGAGCGCTAGTAGCCCGCCTACTAAGAACCAGCCGAAGGTAGCCATCAAATACATATAGCCGATCGTCTTGTGATCGGTTGAGGTAATCCACTTTACAAAGTTTTTACCCTTGCTCGATGGTTGCGCGCCTACTAGATTGATCGTTGGACGTTCTGCATAAGTGGTCATGCTGCGCTCGCCTTCAGAGTTTCGAGATAAGCCTTATATTCGGCAACTGTTACAACTTTTACCGTAAAGAGCATCTGTGAGTGATTACGTCCGCAGAGAATGTTGCATCGACCTGGATATGTGCCCAATTTATTTGCGGTGAATTCAAGGCTATTTGTTACACCCGGCAGGTTTTGCATCTGAATCATAAATGCAGGAATCCAGAAACCATGAACAACATCGTTGGATTCAATTGTGTAGCGAACCTTTTCGCCGATCGGTACTACCAAAGTTGGAGGCTGCGCTGGAGTTCCAGTAACAACTGCCTTTGGTCCCGCCTCAGGATAACTAAACTGCCATGACCATTGGAATCCATTTACTGTGATTTCATGGGCGTAGGTTGATGTCTTCTCAACAATTTTCTCTTGCTTCACTGCGGTGTAATAGAAGAGAACTGCAACGATGATAAATGGAATTATCGTGTAAGCAATTTCTACAGGAATGTTGTACTGAGTCTGCTTTGGGAATTCACCTTTACTGGCTTTAGCGCGATGGAAAATCGCTGGCCAGATAATCAGTACAAATGTAATTACACCAACTACGCCGCCAGCAATCCATGCTCCCTGCCAGAGTGAAAGTGAGATGTCATTAACGCTTGATAAACCCTCTTCATATCCAAGGCCAGAGACTTTGGAGCAACCGCTAAGCAGAAGTGTTAGCGGAGCGGCTAGAAGAACCAGAGCGCGCGAGCGTTTTTGAGCGAACATAAGGCTAAGGATAGTCGGCTAATTCGGAGTTAGTCGCATTGGCTAGTAGCGTTCGCTAGGTGGTACGAGTCACAGGAAACTTTCAATCAGAGACAGCACTCAATTCCCTTGCTGCCCAAGCCTTTCTCGCTGCCTTAGATAGCGGATGGGCCGACCCGAAGAAGATAGGGCAATCGCCTAGTCGCGCCGCCAACCTGAGAACAAACGCCCTCGAATCTCTCGCGACAAATTTAGGATTGAAAGCAGATCAAATTGAAATTTCAGGTGAAGTTGGGCTTGGCTATTTTCTTTCTCTGGGAGGTTTCTTAGCGCCACAACGAAAACTTTTCTATGGAGCTGGAGATAGATCAGGTGTGATCGCAACAGCCAGATCGCATCTAGGCGACTCTCAGATTATTCCACTCTCCCGCGAAGGAACCTTAGATTTCTCTGCCGTTGAGTTGACTACCAATTCGGTGCTTTCATTTCAATTAGCAAATGGTGAAACTGGCGCCATAAACCAAGTTCCAGAGCAACTGCCAAACGATCTCTTGATTGCAATCGATGCCACCGCCTCTGGAGCTCGTGAACCGCTTCCCGAAAAGTGGAGTAGCGCGGTCTTTGATTCAAGAGCATGGGAAGGGCCGGCTGGTCTCGCCGTCGTTGCAATCGCAGATTCCGCTAACTGGAAGAATCCGCTCCCCCATATATCTGCAGTTCGCAGGACCTACGGAACATTCTCGTTACCGCTATTGATTGCTAGCGCTGTAGCGCTTGAGAATTTCAAACCTGGCGATAAAAATATAAGGCAAATGAGCGCAAAGATACGCTCCAATATATCGCGCGAGATTCCGGGTGCCCGCATTGCGGGAGATTTAGAAAATTCCATGGCGCACTTAACATCCTTAGTTATTCCAGGTTGCAATGGAGAAGAGATACTTCGCGGCTTAAGCGCCCGTGGCCTATCAGTTGATTCGGGCTCGGCATGTACTGCAATGAATCTGCAACCTAGCCATGTCTTAGCGGCTATGGGGCTACCAACCGATGGAAATATCCGAATAACTTTGCACGCAGAAACTACTGCAGAAGAAGTTGAATTACTGATTAACGCTTTGGTAGATGAGGTTCGATCTCAGCAGCAGCGCTAGCGCCGTATGCGTCTTTAAAGCGCGTTAAAAATTCGGCTGATGTAAAGCGATACTCCTGTGTACCGGTTGTTTCAATTACATAGGTAGCAATCATCGAACCTAGTTGTGCACATCTTTCGTGGCTTAAGCCCCAGGCCAATCCAGCAACAAATCCAGATCTAAATGAATCTCCAACACCGGTTGGGTCGGTCTTTGATTTCTCTTTCGGACAGGTAACTTTAATTGTTTCACCAGTTAGAGATTCAACTCTTGCACCTTCCGAGCCAAGAGTTACAACGCGATACTTAACTTGCTCGAGAATTTCGCGATCGCTCCAACCGGTTTTTTGAATTGCTAGCGCTAGCTCGTACTCATTTAAAAATAGGTAAGTAGCACCTGTTATAAGTTGCTTAATCTCTTCGCCACTCATGCGTGCCATTTGTTGTGAAGGATCAGCTGCTATAGCAATTCCCTCCTTGCGGGCTACCTCAGAATGGCGCAGCATCGCTTCTGGGTCATCAGGAGAAATAACAATTAGATCTAACTTTCCGGTCTTTTCCATGATTGGTGACAGTTCGATATTGCGCGCTTCTGACATTGCACCAGGAAAGAAAGATGCGATCTGATTTAACTCGGTATCTGTCGTCACCATGAAGTGAGCCGTGTGAAGAGTTTTAGAGACTAAAACATGCGACGTATCGACGCCGTGACGCACCAACCAAGCGTCATAATCTGGCCAATCGATTCCAACTGCGGCGATCAAAATTGGATTAAGGCCGAGTGAACCCATACCGAATGCGATATTTGCTGCGCATCCCCCACGGCGAACTTCCAGGCCATCTACGAGAAATGAGAGGGAAACTTTTTCAAGTGATCCGGCAACGAGTGAGTCGGTGAACTTTCCAGAGAAAGTCATCAGGTGATCTAGACCAACCGAACCGGCAACGCCAATCTTCATGCAGCCACCATCGCAGTTAACAACAAGTTGAAAGTGTCTTTAGTTGAAAGAATCGCCGCAGGCGCAAGATCCGCCAGCGTTTGGATTATCGATTGTGAAGCCCTGCTTCTCAATCGTGTCAACGAAATCAATTGAGGCGCCCATTAAATATGGATCGCTCATCTTGTCTACAACAACTTTTACAGTTCCGAATTGATGTGAGATATCGCCTTCTTGATCGCGATCATCGAAGTAGAGCTGGTAGCGCAAGCCCGAACAACCACCTGGCTGTACTGCAACGCGGAGATAGAGATCATCGCGACCTTCTTGAGCAAGGAGCGCTGCAACCTTGGCTGCGGCAACTTCTGTCAGGACGATAGGGCCAGTCGATGCTGGCGCTTCTGTTGTTGAGTTCGATGTCTCTGTAGTCATGGGTAAAGACTACCTGCCGCTTACTGTCGATGCGACAGCAAGGCTATAAATGCGCGAGAATGTGTCCATGTCCACACCTGCTCGTTCAACTTCGCTGACTGACCTGCTGCTTCTTGGGCAAGGTCGAGATCTGGCATCTGAGCGAGGCGTCTCCTGTACTGGCGAACTACCAGAGGCGAGTGATCCTGATTTAATCTCCAGAGCAAGGGCTGCTCGCGCCGCACTTGGCGATCGCGCCCTTGTTTTGGGCCATCACTATCAGCGAGATGAAGTAATTGAATTTGCAGATGTAACTGGTGATTCATTTAAGTTGGCACAAGCTGCGGCAGCACAATCGGGCGCCGAGTACATAATCTTCTGCGGTGTTCACTTCATGGCCGAAAGCGCTGACATTCTGACTTCAAATAAACAGAAGGTAATTCTTCCTGATCTCGCTGCCGGTTGTTCGATGGCTGATATGGCGACAGCAAATCAAGTTACCCAATGCTGGAGAGATCTCGAAGAAGTTGGCGTAGCCGATAAAACAATTCCAGTCACATATATGAATTCATCTGCAGCGATTAAGAGTTTTACTGGCGAACATGGCGGAACGATTTGTACGTCATCTAATGCCAAGAAGAGTATGGAATGGGCGCTTTCCAAGGGCGAGAAAATTCTCTTCCTTCCCGATCAGCACCTCGGTCGAAATACAGCAGTCCTTTCGCTAGGCCTAACTCTGGATGATTGCGTTCTCTGGAATCCTTGGAAGCCAATGGGTGGGTTAACTCCTGAAGAAATTCGTGGAGCCAAGATAATTTTATGGCGCGGACATTGTTCTGTGCACGGGCGCTTCACTTTGGAATCTGTGAACGAGGTGAGAAAACAAGTTCCAGGGGTGAAGGTTCTAGTTCATCCAGAGTGCCAACATGAAGTTGTTGCTGCGGCCGATGTCGTTGGCAGCACCGAGATGATCATCAAAACTGTCGAGCAATCCCCTGCAGGGAGCGCTTGGGCGATTGGTACCGAGCTAAATTTGGTTTCACGCCTTGCCAAAGCCCACCCTGATAAGAAAATTGTCTTTCTGGATAAGACCGTTTGCTATTGCTCAACGATGAATCGAATTGATCTTCCACATCTGGTTTGGGCGATGGAATCGTTAGTTGACGGCCACGTTGTAAACCAGATTAGCGTTGCCCCAGAAGTTGCCAAGTACTCCAAACTCGCACTCGAGCAGATGCTCGCCCTATAGTTTGCCCATGACTTCTACTCCAGAAAATAGCCAGAAAAAAGGTCGTCCGACTCCAAAGCGAAAAGAAGCGCAAGCGGCGACGAAAGTTTCCTCACTAGCGCCAGCATCAACCAAGGCAGAGAAGAAGCGCTCTAAAGATCAAGCACGCGCGGCTCGTCTCTTGCAGCGTCAGGCTTATTTACGCGGCGATGAGAATGCGCTCCCAATGCGTGATCGCGGACCAGAAAAGAAATTTGTTAGAAATTACATCGATACCCGTCGTTCGATCGGTGAATATTTCCTTCCAATCATCGGCTTTGTGTTAATTCTTTCGCTCATCCCGCTAAGTGTTTTTGCTGTGGCTGGAATCGTGATTATGTATAGCGTTCTTCTCTTCTCAATCATCGATGGATTCTTCTTATCTCGCAAAATTAAAGCCGAAGTCACCGAGCGCTTCCCAGATAAAAGCACCAAAGGACTTGGGCTTTATGGATGGCTGCGTTCTACACAGATGCGACGTATGCGCGCACCTAAGCCACAAGTAAAAGCTGGAGATAAGGTTTAACTCAAGCCCTAGGATTTGGGCTTTTAGTCTCTTTTGGATCAGTCGTCGGAATATTGCCGAGCGCCTTATCAATAGCGTGCATAACATCGGCAGATAACTTCACTCCCGATGCCTTTACATTCTCTTTAACCTGAGCTGGCTTGGTTGCTCCCATAATTGCGCTAGAAACATTTGAGTTCTGCAGAACCCAAGCGATTGATAGTTGACCCATCGTTAAATCTAGGTCACGGGCTATCGGGGCTAAATTCTGAACTGCGCTAAGTACATCATCGCGCATCCAGCGCGAGATCATATCTGCGCCGGATTTCTTATCTGTTGCGCGAGAACCCACTGGCGGTTTCTTACCTGGCAGATACTTTCCAGTTAGTACGCCTTGCGCCATAGGTGACCAAACAATCTGTCCGATTCCTTCGCGCTTACTAAGTGGAACAACTTCGGTTTCGATAACGCGCCAAAGTGCAGAGTATTGCGGTTGGCTAGATACAAATCGGTTGTAACCCTTGGCATCTTGAATGCGCAGCGCATCTGCGATCTGCTTAGCGTTCCATTCAGAGAAACCTATGTAATGAACTTTTCCAGCGCGAATCAAATCATCGAAGGCGCTCAGTGACTCTTCTAGTGGGGTTTCATAGTCAAAGCGATGCATCTGGTAAAGATCGATGTGATCGGTATTGAGGCGCTTTAGCGAAGCGTTGCAGGACTCAATAATGTGTTTACGCGATAAACCGCGATCGTTTTTGCCAGAACCAGTTGGCCAATAAACCTTGGTAAATAGCTCATAGGATTCACGCTTGATTCCCTTGAGAGCGCGCCCTAATACTGATTCAGCTTTAGTTGCTGCATATACATCTGCAGTATCAAATGTTGTGATGCCCAGGTCGTAGGCAGTGCGCACGCACTTAACGGCCGCATCTGCTTCAACCTGAGATCCGTGGGTAATCCAATTTCCATAAGAAATCTCTGAGACATACATTCCTGAACTGCCGAGGCGACGATATTCCATGGGCGAAACCATACCCCCACTCTGATACAGCTTGGCCTTAATTGGCGTGGTGAATTGCTATCGCGAGTAACCTATGGTTTTCTTCGCAGGTACCTACAACTCAATAGCAATACTTTCTCTTGAGGGGAAGTCGGTGAAAATCCGACGCTGACCCGCAACCGTAAGAGTTCCTTGGCGATAAAAGCGCCACTAGAACTTAAGTCGGATTACCTCACCAGAAAGCGTAATTGACCAACACCCGCCGAGGTTTGCGGGGCGTAGTCTCAAGAAAAAGTAGATTCAATACTTTTATTGCGCTACCCCTGTGAGACTCTGACTTTCTAGAGAGGCTCCACAGTAAAAATGTTTAACTTAAAATTGTCTAACGTAAAATCATCTCGCAAGTTCAGCCCAACGTTATTTGTTCTAGCCCTCGTTGCTGCTCAAATAATTCCAGTTGCTTCAGCCAACGCTGCCGATAAAGGTTGGCGTTACTGGGGTTATTACCAAGCAGCTCCAGGAGCAACGAAGTGGACCGCTGCAATGACCGGACCAACAGTAGATATTGAAGATGGCGCCGTTGAAGGCTGGTCATTTGTATTCAGCAGCGATGACATCCCATCGACTCCCCCATCAGCCAAACCAAACTTTGCGTCGATCTGCGGAAAAACAAAGGCTGATGAAGATACAAAGCGGATCGCCCTGGTGATTGACTTCGGCTCCAAGTCATACGCCCCCAAGGGTGAAAAGGTAAAGAAGCCAATATCGATGTGTGTTCGCACCGCAAAGACTTCGCAAGGTATCGATGTTCTCGGAATGGCCGTCAAGGTGCGCGCCGCAAAGAGCGGACTCATCTGCGGTCTAAATGGTTACCCAGCAAAAGAGTGCGGTTCTGAAATAGCAACGCCTGCTTCACTTAAGAAGTAAGAAAAGCGCCTAACTGTTATGAAATCGCTGCACCCGCTTACTTGGTGGCTTTGGAGTATCGCTTTAATTGTCACGGTCATTCGTGCCGATAGCGCTCTCTATGCTGCTTTGGTTATTGCGGGTGCAGCGCTCATAGTTTGGCGCTGGGCTGGAGATTTTCCTTGGTCGAAGAGTTTTTGGTTCTCGCTTCGCTTGGGAGCCTTTATTTTGATTGTCCGAGCGGTCACAGGTGTATTAATCGGTGTACCAGTTCCTGGCACCAAAATAGTTGAACTACCGATTCTTCCTCTGCCGGATTGGATGGCGGGCATCCGCATTGGCGGCGTTATTAACCAAGAACGACTTTTCTCATCACTACATGAGGGCTTGATCATTGTTGCAGTTATCGCACTCTTTGGAGCGGCGGTATCACTTACCAGTCCTCATAAAATGTTGCGAGTGCTTCCCGTAATCGTTTATGAATTTGGGGTTGCGATTGTTATTGCAACCTCATCACTTCCACAACTTGTCGCTAGTTACTCGCGAATCAAACGCGCGCGAATTCTAAGAGGCGATGAGAAACCAAAGTTTAAATCCATCGCTCTGCCACTCTTGGAAGAGGCTTTAGCAAAGTCGCTCGATCTTGCAGCAGCGATGGATTCGCGCGGGTATGGCGTAAGTCGAGTTCGCTCCAGGTATCGCCCGATCAAGTGGCGCTCAGCCGATACTGCGATTTTCTCTAGTGGCCTCGTTCTTCTTGGTCTTGTTTGGTCAGTGACTTCATGATCAAATTTTCAAATGTCTCACTTGTCTACCCCACATCAACACAAACGATTTTAGAAGGACTGACATTTTCTATTGAAGAAGGTGAAATGGTTCTGGTAATTGGTTCGACCGGAACTGGAAAATCTTCACTCCTACGTTTAATCAATGGCTTGGTTCCGCATCACACCGGTGGAATTTTGGCAGGAGATGTAACAGTTGATGGAATTTCTACTCAACTAGTGCGACCGGGTGAGTTGGCTCATCTCATTGGAATTGTGGGACAGAACCCAAGTAGCGGCTTTGTAACCGATACCGTTGAAGAAGAACTCGTCTTTAGTATGGAGTCGCTAAATGTGGCCCCGGATGTGATGCGCAAACGCGTTGAAGAGATACTTGATCTACTGGCCCTGGCGCCACTACGTAACCGAGCGATTTCAACTCTCAGCGGTGGCGAACAGCAACGTTTAGCGATCGGCAGCGCACTTGTCATGCACCCCAAGATTTTAGTTTTGGATGAACCAACCAGCGCACTTGATCCGATAGCAGCCGAAGAAGTTCTCTCAATTATCCATCGCTTGGTTCATGACCTCAGCCTGACAGTTGTCATTGCAGAACATCGCTTAGAGCGAGTAATTGGTTTTGCTGATCGAATCATTCATATAGCAGGAGATGGTCAAGCCCAAATTGATCTTCCCGAGAACATCCTGAAAAATTCAGATATCGCTCCCCCAATCGTTCATCTATCGCGCGCCCTTAAATTGGATCAACTCGGTCTTAGCGTTCGCGATGTTCGAAGAATGACCGAAGATGTCAGACGCGATGGTAGAGAGAATCCGCAGTCACTAAAGAAAACGACTCCAACGGCTATTTCGGTTAAGGGAGCTTCGATTTCTTACGGCTCACATCTTGCGCTAAAGAACGTTGATGCACTTGTAATGGAGGGCGAAATTGTCGCCGTGATGGGTCGAAACGGCGCCGGCAAGAGCTCTCTCCTGCAATCGATCGTAGGAGTTAAAGAGTTGGATCGAGGTGAGATATCGGTTTTCGCGCGTCCCCCAATGAGTCTTAAGGGTGCGCTGCGCCGCGCAACCGTTGGTTACATCCCGCAAGAACCTAGCGATCTCTTATACGCGCAAAGCGTTACGCAAGAGTGTTCACAAGCCGATAAAGATAATGAAATAGCAAGTGGTACAACCTTTGCTTTACTTCAAGAGCTAGTGCCTTCAGTCTCCCCTGCGACCCATCCACGCGATTTATCGGAAGGACAACGTTTGGCGCTGGCGCTGGCCGTGGTTCTCTCAGCACAACCGCGCGCGCTAATCCTGGATGAGCCAACGCGTGGGTTGGATTATCAATCTAAATCGCTCCTTATTGAGATTCTTAAGGGCTTCGCTGCACAACCTGGAAAGTCAGTTGTTATTGCCACGCACGATGTCGAACTAGTGGCCGAACTAGCCGATCGAGTTATCTTCTTATCTGAAGGTGAAATTGTCGCAGACGGACCAACGATCGATATTTTATTGGCATCACCTGCCTTTGCCCCACAGGTCGCCAAAGTGATGGCGCCACGGAGATGGCTAACGGTTAACGATGTAATGCGGGCGCTGGATCCAGAAGCTGATCAGCAATGAAGTATTTAACTAACGATGTATATCGTTTCAGTGGCAAATCTAAATTCGCGCTCTTATTGGTTTCAATCACAGTCTTTGCCGGCTTCACCTGGCCCTTCTATGTGCAATCACAGAGCTCGGCACAGTTTGCACAATACTTTTTCTGGGCAGCCGTTCCTGCCTCAATCTTTTTACTAATCGCGCAACTGAGTGATTCTGGGTTAGATGCTAAATCTGTTGCACTACTTGGAACGCTCGCTGCTCTTTTGGCAGCGCTTCGACCACTAGGGGCTGGCGCAGTTGGACTTGAGCCTATGTGGTTTCTTTTAATTCTTGCCGCCCGCGTCTTTGGTTCGGCATTTGGTTTTCTGTTGGGCGTTCTCGGAATGTTGGCATCGGCTCTTCTTACTGGTGGATTTGGACCTTGGTTGGCCTATCAACTCTTCGCAGCGGGCTTAGTCGGTTTATTTGCAGGTTCATTCCCGGCAAGAATCAAGGGCCGTGCTGAAATTTTCTTGCTGGTCTTTATCGCAATTCTCGCTTCGCTCATGTTCGGTTTATTGATGGATCTGCAATTCTGGCCGTGGGCGTTAGGTGGAGATACCCAACTCTCTTATCTGCCAGGAGCCCCCGTCTGGGAGAACTTAAATAGATTTATAACCTTTCACTTTCTATCGTCAATGGCGTGGGATATTCCAAGAGCTGTTTTGACGTCAACGCTAATTCTTATTACCGCGCCCGCTGTTCTATCGGCGCTGCGTAGAACAAGAACTAAAGCTGCCTTCTTGACGCCAGTCGAGTTCAGCGCACGTTTGAAGTAACTAGCGGCAACTTAGTAATTACCGAAACGCTATCTCTTCCACGAACATCGACGATTAACTCATCGCCTACTTTATATTCGGGGTTGACCAAAGCCAAGGCGATACCTTTTTTTAAGGTTGGCGAGAAAGTTCCGCTCGTTATCTCGCCAACAACTTCGCCGCTTGAATTCTTAATCTGCATACCAGCACGTGGAATACCGCGATCTTGGCTAACAAGGGCGCGCAGTTTGGTGTGCGATTTTGCTTCACGTTGCTCAGTAAGCGCTTTAGCGCCACTGAAAGTTGGCTTCTCCCAATCAATCGCCCAAGTGGCTGATGCTTGAACCGGTGTTATTTGAAGAGTTAACTCGTGTCCATGAAGTGGATATCCCATTTCGGTGCGCAAGGTATCGCGCGCACCTAAGCCGCAGATTAAACCGTCGTATGGCTTAATTGCTTCGACCAGGGATTCCCAAACAGCGCCAGCATCGCTCCAGCTTGGAAGAATTTCATATCCATGTTCGCCGGTGTAACCAGTGCGACACAAAATGGCAGGGCGCCCTGAAATCTGGATGTGTTCAAAGGCCATGTAATCCATCGCAGGGTTTAAGCCAAGGGATTCAATGACCGATTTAGATTTTGGGCCTTGCACTGCGATGACCGCAAATTTCTCGTGGAGATTTGTAATCGTGATTCCAGTAGGCACAACAGCCGTGAGGGCAGCGACTACATCTGATGTGTTGGATGCGTTAGGGATTAGAAATAAATCAGTCGGGCTATTTCGATAAACAATCAGATCATCGATAACTCCGCCAGCAGAGTTGCAGTGAAGGGTGTACTGGGCCTGTCCATCGGTAATTCGATTTAAATCATTGGTAAAGACAGAGTTGAGAAATTCCAGCGCTCCTTCGCCAATCACGCTGACTTTGCCGAGGTGAGATACATCAAATATCCCAACTCGCTCCCGAACAGCGGTGTGTTCGGCGATTACGCCCGATGCTGGGTACTCAATAGGCATCAACCAACCGCCGAAATCGGCCATCTTTGCGTTAAGTGCAAGATGTTTTTCAGCAAGTGGTGAATTTTTCATGTAGACAACTTACACTTACCCGAGCATCGCCACCAGATAAGAACCATCATTTAGTAGCGAGTCACCACGACGCAGGTTACTTCTTAAGGAGCTTTACATGACAACAATCCACCTTTCTGATGGAATCATCAAAGATGAGATTCTGGTAGTTGGGCTATCTCATAAGAAGAGCAAATCCTCGCTAACAATTGAAAGTGGCGATATCGCACTTGATACAAAGAAAATTTTGGCGACCTTGGCCGATATGGGTGCAACTGGCAAGGCCGATGAAGTCATTAAAATCCCCGGTACTAGTACGCGTCTATTAATCTTCACCGGACTTGGCGAACATAAAGCCACCTTCGACGATGAGACCCTGCGCCGCGCAGCAGGTGCAGCCGCGCGAGCTCTGGCCGGAAATTCCAGCGCCACCTTCTCGCTTCCCGCAAAGAAAGCAAATGCAGTCGGAGCTGTTGCAGAGGGCGCGCTATTGGGCGCGTATGTCTTTAACAAATTTAGAGTTGATTCACTAAGTGATCGCCGCCCGAGCCTTAAGTCGGTAACGGTTCACTCATCCCTTGCCCAAGATCCAAAGGCGAAGGCAGCGGTTAAACGAGCAGCGATTATTGGGGATTACACCGCAATTGTTCGCGATCTCATCAACACTCCCCCAAGTCACTTAACTCCTGATTCGTTCTGCAAGACATTTACTGAAATCGTTAAGAAAGCAGGCGGTGCCGCAGCCGGCTTAAAGGTTTCGATAATGACTGATTCACAGTTAAAGGCAAAGGGATATGGCGGAATCACCGCAGTCGGACAAGGTTCTGCAAATCCACAACGACTGCTTCAAATTTCATATCGCCCAGTTAAGGCTAAGGCGCGCAAAACCTACGCCTACGTTGGTAAGGGAATCACCTTCGATACTGGTGGCTTAGCTCTCAAGCCTGCTGCCGGAATGGAAGCGATGAAATCCGATATGTCAGGAGCTGCTGCTGTCTGTGCAGCAACTATCGCAATCGCACTTCTGAAGCTTCCGATAGCCATTGATTGTTACGCGCCGCTTGCTGAAAATATGGTCAGCGATAACGCAACTCGTCCAAGTGACATCATCACTATGTATGGTGGCAAAACTATTGAGGTCCTAAACCCAGATGCGGAAGGGCGTTTAGTCCTTGGTGATGCGCTGGTGAAGGCGCAAGAGAATAAAGATCTAGACGGAATCGTTGATGTTGCAACTCTCACCGGTGCCCAAGTTGTTGCACTCGGTACGCGAACAAGTGCGATCATGACCAACAACCAAGAATTCAGCGATCACTTCTTTGCAATTACAAAAGAGGTTGGCGAAGCTTTCTGGCCGATGCCGCTTCCTGTAGAACTTCGCGCATCTCTTGATTCACCAGTCGCTGATATGGCAAATATCGGTGAACGTATGGGCGGAATGATGGTCGCTGGCCTCTTTCTAAAGGAGTTCATCGCACCTGAGTTGCCTTGGTTACATCTCGATATCGCAGGTCCGGCCTATAACGAAGGCGATCCATATGGCTATACGCCAGTTGGCGGCACTGGTGTTGCTCTGCGCTCACTGGTTGCCCTTGCTGAATCAGCCGCCATTTCGTAATCGGGCGTTAAAACTGGCAAGATAGGAACTAATCGGGCCGCTTCGTGGCGCTCGGTGATGAGGGAGTCAGCAGACGTGTCTAATTTTGATCTCGTAGTTTTAGGTGGCGGCAGTGGCGGTTACGCAGCTGCGCTACGTGGCGCTCAACTCGGACTATCCGTAGCGCTAATCGAGGCAGATAAATTAGGCGGCACTTGTCTTCACCGCGGATGTATCCCAACTAAGGCCCTGCTCCACGCCGGCGAGATTGCAGATGGCGCACGCGATGCGAGCCACTTCGGCGTAAATGCAACTTTTAACTCAATAGATATGACCGGCGTAAATGCCTACAAGGATGGCGTCGTTTCAAAGTTACATAAGGGTCTGCAAGGTCTAGTTAAATCTCGAAACATCACCTTTATCGAAGGCCACGGAAAGCTTGTCTCTAAGGACACCATCGAAGTTAATGGCGCTCGCTACACAGGCAAAAATATTCTTCTTGCAACCGGTTCATATGCCCGCACTCTGCCTGGTCTAGATATTGATGGAAAGCAAGTCATCACATCTGATAAGGCGATGAAGATGGAATATGTGCCAAAGAGCGTAATTGTTCTGGGTGGCGGAGTTATCGGATGTGAGTTTGCATCAGTCTGGAAATCATTCGGTGCAGAAGTAACAATTATCGAAGGTTTGCCGCACCTTGTAGCTCTGGAAGATGAATCATCAAGCAAGCAGTTAGAACGCGCCTACCGTAAGCGCGGAATTAACTTCGAACTAGGCGTTCGCTTTAAATCCCATGCAGTCACAGCTGATGGAGTAACCGTCACCTTGGAAGATGGAAAGACATTTACCGCTGAAGTTCTCTTGGTTGCCGTTGGTCGCGGTCCAGTTTCCGCCAACCTCGGCTATGAAGAACAAGGCATCACGATGGATCGTGGATACGTTTTGGTTGATAACAAGTGCCGCACCAATGTGCCAGGTATTTGGGCAGTAGGAGATTTGATTCCAACGCTGCAACTCGCTCATGTTGGTTTCGGAGAAGGCATCTTGGTTGCTGAGGAGATCGCAGGTCTTAATCCACGTCCAATCAACTATGACGGCGTTCCACGCGTTACTTACTCTGAACCAGAAGTTGCCTCAGTTGGCCTTACAACTGCGCAAGCAAAAGAACGTGGTTATGACGTTGTCGAACTTAATTACGACCTAGCCGGAAACGGTAAGGCGCAGATTCTGCGTACAGCGGGTTCAATAAAGCTGGTCTCGCAAAAGGGTGGACCAGTTCTAGGAATTCACATGGTTGGCTCACGTGTCGGTGAACTACTCGCCGAAGCGCAATTAATCTTTAACTGGGAAGCATCAGCAGATGATGTTTCTCCATTGATCCACGCCCACCCAACGCTTTCTGAAGCAATGGGTGAAGCGCATATGGCACTTGCCGGCAAACCACTTCACGCTCACGGATAGAGAATAGGAAAAGCAATGACTTTCTCAGTAACTATGCCAGCACTTGGCGAAAGTGTCAGCGAAGGTACAGTCACACGTTGGCTTAAATCCGAAGGCGATCATGTCGCAATGGATGAGCCACTCCTTGAAGTATCAACCGACAAAGTCGATACCGAAATTCCTTCACCTGTTGCCGGCATCTTGCAGAAAATAGTTGTTGCAATTGATCAGACCGTTCCAGTTGGAGCAGAGCTTGCAATCATCGCCGATGGTGCTGCGCCCGCTTCAACTCCTGCACCTGCAGCGCCAGTTGCTGCCGCACCTGTTACTCCGCCTGCTGCCGCACCTGCGCCAGCAGCACCAGTTGCTACTGCTCCTGCTGCAGCTGCAACATCTGCCGGAACAATTATTACGATGCCAGCACTTGGCGAGAGCGTTAGCGAAGGAACTGTTACGCGCTGGTTAAAGGGCGTCGGAGATTCAGTCGCAGTTGATGAAGCTCTTCTCGAAGTTTCAACTGACAAAGTTGATACCGAAATTCCTTCACCTGTTGCAGGAACAATTCTTTCAATCGATGTTCCTGTTGATTCAACTGTTCCAGTTGGCGCACGTTTAGCAGTTATCGGTGGCGCAGGAGCTTCCGCACCTGCCGCACCAGTTGTAACTCCCCCAGCGCCACCAGTTGTTGCTGCACCAGTTGCTGCACCAGTTGCTGCACCAATAATTTCTGCTCCAGCGCCAGTAGCACCACCAGCGCCAGCGCCTGTTGCTGCAAGTGCTCCTGTATCACAACCTGCCGATGCTTATGTAACTCCAATTGTTCGTAAGTTAGCTAACGATCTTGGGGTAAACCTGGCAAGTGTAAAAGGCTCTGGTGTAGGTGGACGAATTCGCAAGGAAGATGTTGAGGCTGCTGCACCAAAGAGCGCCGCTCCGGTTTCAACAACAGCGGCAGCACCTGCACAACGCTCTGCTGCGGCACCTGTCGTTGCAACGTCTCCACTTCGCGGAACTACCGTAACCATGTCACGTCTTCGTAAAGTAATCGCAGCCCGCATGGTCGAATCACTTCAAGTAAGTGCGCAGTTAACAACTGTCGTGGAAGTAGATGTAACAAAGATTGCTCGTCTGCGTGATCGCTCAAAGGCAACATTCGAGGCACGTGAGGGCGTAAAACTCTCATTCCTTCCATTCTTTGCAGTTGCGGTTTGCGAAGCGCTAAAGCAGCACCCAGTACTTAACTCATCGGTTGAGGGCGACCAGATCATTTATCACGGCGCAGAACATCTCGGAGTTGCCGTAGATACTGAACGTGGATTGCTAGTTCCAGTGATCCATAATGCTGGAGATCTAAATATGGGTGGCATCGCACGCAAGATTTCTGATCTCGCTGCACGCACCCGCGACAATAAGGTCACTCCTGATGAACTGGGTGGCGGAACATTTACGTTAACGAATACCGGAAGCCGCGGAGCGCTCTTTGATACTCCAATTATCAATCAGCCACAGGTTGCAATCCTCGGTCTTGGTGCAGTTGTTAAGCGTCCAATGGTTGTTAAAGGCGACGATGGTGGCGAATCTATTGCGATTCGTTCCATGGTCTACCTTGGTCTTTCATACGATCATCGCGTAGTCGATGGCGCAGATGCTGCTCGATTCCTAGTCACTCTTAAAGAGCGACTAGAAGGCGGCGCTTTCGAATCAGATCTAGGTCTCTAAACTTCTATGACAGTTCCACAACGCATCGCAATTACTGGCGCATCCGGTCTCATCGGAAGTGCGCTAGTTGGCCATTTGAAATCGGAAGGCCACACGGTTCAGCGCCTAGTTCGTCGCGCAACTGTTGCACCTGATGAGATTCAGTGGGATCCCAAGACAGGTTATGTAGATATTGAAGCGCTGCGTGGCGTCGATGCAGTTATTCACTTAGCTGGCGTTGGAGTTGGCGATAAGCGTTGGACGAAGCGATATAAATCAGAAATACTAAATTCACGTTTGCTAGGAACAACTGCAATTGCAAACGCAGTTGCCGAAGTAAAACCACAAGTTTTTATCTCGGCAAGTGCGATCGGTTGGTATGGAGATTCTGGAAACCGCGCTGTTGTTGAGAGCGATTCTGTCGGCAATGATTTCTTAGCTGCAGTTTGCCGCGAATGGGAAGGCGCTGCCGACCTCGCAGGAGATGTTCGTACTGTAAAACTTCGCACAGGTTTGGTCCTTGATCCAACTGGTGGCGCGCTAGGTCGCATGCTGCCACTCTTTAGATTTGGTCTCGGTGGAAAGCTCGGTTCAGGTAAGCAGTGGTGGTCTTGGATAACTCTTCACGATGTAGTCCGCGCGATCATCTTTGCACTTGAACACCCAATTGCCGGTCCAGTAAACCTGACAACGCCTAACCCTGTTACCAACCAAGAATTTACCGCCGCCCTTGCTCGTGCCATGAATCGACCAGCGCTATTTCCAGCACCTGCAATTGCGCTAAAAATCGCACTCGGTGGATTTGCCAGCGAAGTACTGGGTTCAAAGAAAGTTATGCCGAACGCTCTAAGCGATGCAGGATTTGTTTGGGATTATCCACATATCACCAACGCGTTAACGGCGTTGATCGATCAGTAACTGCTCTGCCGCTTTTCTACCAGAAAGCAAAGCACCGTTCTGCGATGGTGATTCTAAATAATCTCCCGCACAATAAATATTCTTTTCAATCTTCACCACTTGGCGCTTTTTATATCCTGGCTCAAATAAAGGCAGCGCCGAATTAATCTCGTACTTAGCAAGGAATCTCCACTCTTCTGTTGATACTCCCCACATCTGCGTTAAGTGGCGGCGAACTTCAGATTCAGATGAATGTCTGATCGTTGTGGAAGAAATCAAATTTTGACCGCTTGGTGCGTAAGCGCGTGAGAGGTTCGAGATAACTATCGAGTTAACGACTGGTCCGCGCGCTTGGCTATCAACAATCAGCTCAGCGTTATCTACTGGGGCAACTGGAGTTGAGTGATACCAAGTTGTCGAGCTAGCTAAACGACAAATTTCCTGTGCCCCTAATAGCTGTCCCGCTGTAGTTAGGTCGGTTGCAAGAATTACTCCAGTGGCGTTAATTCTTCCTTGGTTGGTGACAACGCCTTTGCTATCTATCTCTTCGACCTGGGTGTTCAACCTTAAGTCTTTGATCTGATCGGCCATGCGCGAGGCAAACTCCCCCATACCCTTAGATGGAATACCTGACTTTCCATTTATAAATGAGGCAATAACTTCTCGGCCGATAACTGCGCTTACTTGCGAAGGTTCGGCAAGGAAGACGCCCTGCAGAAAGGGCTTTAGAACTTTCTGGTAGAGATCAGATGTTCCTGTGCGCAGCAGGTGTTCTTCTACGCTCTCATACTCATTGGGGGTAGAAGTTAAATACCGAAGAAAACTTGCCTTCGCAAAAATACTGCCAGTTTTACTTGAGAATATTGAGAACATCGCTGAACGCGGATCTCCTAGCCTTGTGATTCCATCAGCGCTAGCTATTCCAACAGTTCGTGGTGCAACTTGAAAATCAACGCCTTCAAGATAATTACCCTCTTTGATTTCGGAATAATTCGCATTTATCAACTGGAAGCCGCGATCTAAGGTGAAGCCATCGATCTGATCACTGGCAACCCGACCACCAGCTCGATCGGATGCCTCAACTACAACAATATCCACACCGTTCTTCTGCAAGGTAATCGCAGCGCTCATTCCAGCTAAGCCCGCACCAACAACCAGATACATAACGGGGTTATCGCAGAATTATCAGGTGCACTAGTTATTTGTTCTGCAGCTTTGAAGGCCACCAGATTTTCGGACCAATCTCATGAACCAATGCTGGAACCAGAATTGAGCGAACGATGATGGTATCTAGCAGAACACCAAATGCGACTGCGAATCCCAATTGGGCTAGAGGTACCAGCGGCAATAGACCAAGTACGGCAAAGGTCGCTGCTAAGACAATTCCTGCAGATGTGATTACCGCTCCGGTGACCGTTACTCCCTTAGTCACGCCAGCGCGAGTGCCAATCTTGGCGCTCTCTTCTCGCACGCGAGTCATCAGGAAGATGTTGTAGTCAATACCAAGTGCAACTAAGAAGATAAATGCAAACAATGGGAATGAGTTATCTCCTCCTGCAAATCCAAAGACATGGTTAAAGACCAGCGCACAAACGCCCAGGGTTGCGAAGTAACTGAGTACAACCGTGCCAAGAAGAACTACTGCACTCACAATGCTTCGGAGTAAGACTCCAAGTATCAGAGTGATGACAAGCAAAATAATTGGAATAATTGTTCGGTTATCTCGATTATTCGCTGTACGTACATCGAAGTAGACAGCACTTGTTCCGCCTACGAGTGATGTTGAATCCGCAGCTTGTGCGAGTTCGCGAATCTTTGGAATGTCATTTCCGGCCTCCACGCTATCTGGAGCCTTATCCAAGGTCACATTCAATATGGCCCGCCCATTTACGATTTTGACCTCAGGGGTGGGTCCGCCTTCTAACGCCATTCCATCAAGCATCGGAACGACTTCAGTTACTCCCGGTGCGTTTTTGACGGCTGCAGTTACTGCGCCAATTTTATCGGCAGCGACAACTATCTGAGTTGGGTCGCCTTGCCCACCAGGGAAATGCTTCTCCAGTAAACGCTGACCAACAACAGATTCCGGTTTACCGGTAAAGGTATCAACTGTTCCGATTCCATCTGCTTTCAGAGTTGTCGATGCGCTAGCGAAAGCCAGCAATACAACGCCAGTAATAATCCATGCCTTACGAGGATTGCGCGCGATTGAATTAGAAATTTTTGACCAAGAGCCACTCATTACATGGTCATCACCATCGTTCTTCGGAACTCGTGGCCAGAAGATCCAGCGGCCAAAAATCAATAGTAGCGCTGGCAAAAGCGTCAGAATCGTAAACATCGATACAACGATTCCGATTGCACCAATCGGTCCTAAACCAGCTGTGTTAGTTAACTGGCTAAAGAGCAACACTAAAAGTGAGATAGCAACGGTGGAACCAGAAGCCAAGATCGGCTCCCAAACACCTTTATAAGCCGCACGCATCGCCACAAATCTGTTATCAGTGAAATGTAGTTCTTCACGATAACGAGCAATTAATAAGAGCGCGTAATCAGTGGCTGCACCAATAACTAGTACCGAAAGGATTCCTTGGGATTGTCCATCCACATCAATAATGTCGTTCTTAGCGAGGAGATAAACAATTCCACCAGCGGTAGAGAGTGCAAACAGCGCTGAAAGTAAAGGAATTATCCAAAGAATTGGTGAGCGATAAACAACGATCAAGATTATTGCAACTACGCCGAGTGTGGTTAGCAATAACTTAGAATCGATATCACCAAAGGCGCCAAAGAGATCACCGAGCAGTCCAGCAGGACCTGTTACATAAGGCTCAAAACCATTTGCTTTAGCGATTGGTTCGAGATCCTCGCGCAAAGCTTCAACTACCGCGGGAAGAACTGGCTCATCATTTGGAAGAAGTTTCGATATTGCATTTCCATCAAGTGGAATGTTTGCAAGTAACGCTTCTCCATCTTGCGAAGGAAAGACCGAGATACCGGCACCAGGAGCAAGGAATTCAGAGATCTTTGCGGTGGTTCCGGCCAAAGTTAGGTTTCCAACTTGCAGCACTCGCTCGTTAATCGCCGCAAATGTCGCAGGAGTGGAACTACCTTCAAAGAGAACTAGCGCTGGGAAGTTAAATGAATCCTGAGAGGAAAAGAGCTTTGTCTGATCAGCAGCCAGAGTTGCTTCAGCGCCTTTAGGCAAGAATGAGGAGTTGTTGTTCTCCTGAACTGATGTCAACTTTCCAAATAGCGGTCCAAAGATGCCTGTTATGACAAACCAGAGAATTACAACCAACATCGCCCATGCAAAGGGCTTACGGTTCTTTTGGACTTTCTGAATTTGGAAGTTTTGTGACACGTTGAGATGGCCTTTCGGTGCGTGGATCGAGCTAATTTCGCTAGGGGCCTAGCCTACCTTTAGGCTGTGCATGTGGCTCTACAAGAAGCACCTAGCGCGCCAGTGATCGAAATCTCGCGCGCTGGATTAGTGGAGTATGAGCAAGCGCTCGCAAGGCAGCGCCAGTTTCATCAAGAGGTTGTTGCTGGCACGCGTCCTAACTCGCTTATTTTGTTAGAGCATCCATCTGTCTTCACCGCCGGGAAAAGAACTCAGGACTTTGAAAGACCTACCGATGGCACACCAGTAATTGATGTAGATCGAGGCGGACGAATAACTTGGCACGGACCCGGTCAGCTCGTTGGCTATCCAATTGTTAAATTGCTTAAGCCAACCGAACTTGTCGGTTTCGTTAGAACTCTCGAATCAGCGCTAATCGAAATCTGTTCGCATTTTGGGATCAAGTCGCAAAGAGTTGAAGGGCGCTCTGGCGTTTGGGTCTGTGATGAAAAGGGAGAGCGAAAAATTGCGGCGATCGGAATTCGCGTCGCCTCCGGAGTAACAATGCATGGTTTTGCGTTAAATGTGAGCCCAGACCTAACTGCCTTTGAACAGATCGTGCCATGCGGAATAGATGATGCTGCTGTGACCTCTATGGCGCGCGAACTTGGGCGTGAAATTAGCATTTCTGAGGTGGCTTCGATCGTTGAGAAAGCGATAACCGCTGCACTCGGTAAGGTAAGCGCATGAGCATCGCTCCAGATGGACGTAAGTTACTTCGCATTGAGGCTCGCAATACCGAGACCCCAATCGAAAGAAAACCAGAGTGGATCAAGACTCGTGCAAACATGGGTCCCGAATACACCAGACTTCGTTCGTTGGTTAAAAGTGAAGGTCTCCACACGGTCTGCCAAGAAGCGGCCTGTCCCAATATTTTTGAATGCTGGGAAGATAAAGAAGCAACTTTCTTAATTGGTGGCGATCGCTGCACTCGTCGCTGCGATTTCTGCAATATCGATACCGGTAAGCCTCTTCCAATTGATCGCGAAGAGCCACGCAAGGTTGCCGAATCGGTTAAGAGCATGGGACTTAAATACGCAACTATTACTGGAGTAACTCGCGATGATCTTCCAGATGAAGGTGCTTGGTTATATGCCGAAACTATCCGTCACGTACACGAGTTAAACCCTGGTTGCGGCGTTGAAATGTTGGCGCCAGATTTTCATGCCAAGCCAGAGCTGCTAAATCAGATTTTTGAAACGAAGCCAGAAGTATTTGCTCATAATTTGGAGACAGTCCCCCGCATTTTCAAGCGAATCCGTCCCGCATTTACCTACGAGAAATCACTACACGTGATCAATATGGCCCGCGAATATGGTTTGATCACCAAATCGAATCTAATTCTAGGACTCGGTGAAACCCGCGAAGAGATTTCTCAAGCTTTGGTTGATTTACAAGATGCGGGCTGTGACTTAATTACGATCACTCAATACCTTCGTCCTACAAATAAACATCATCCTGTTGAACGTTGGGTAAAGCCTGAAGAGTTTGTTGAGCTCGCTGCTGAAGCAAAAGAAGTTGGCTTCCTTGGAGTTATGAGTGGCCCACTTGTTCGCTCGAGCTATCGCGCAGGCAAGTTGTATAAGCAAGCCCAAGAGGCTCGCGTGGCTCAAGGTTCAAACCTTGGCTGAAATCGTTTATCCACCTGTAATCGTTGCGCTAAAAACTTTTTGGAAGTATCTCGGTCTGCAATTTACCTTTACAGGTGAAGCGCACATCCCACGCAAAGGTGGCGCAATTCTTGCAATGAACCACATTGGTTATTTGGATTTTGCGCTAATTGGTACAGCAGCACTGCCTGCCAACCGACTTGTACGCTTTATGGCAAAGAAGGAAATCTTCGATAACAAGTTAGCCGGACCGCTTATGCGCGGCATGCACCATATAAATGTTGATCGCAATAACGGTTCGGCATCATTCGTCGCAGCGCTCAGAGCGTTACGTAGCGGTGAAATCATCGGCATATTTCCAGAAGGAACTATCTCGAAAAGTTTTGAGATCAAAGATTTGAAATCAGGCGCAGTCCGCTTAGCAATGGGTTCTAACGTGCCAGTTATCCCAGCAGTTATTTGGGGCTCGCAAAGAATTTGGACTAAGGGCGTAAAGCGAGATCTCCGTCGCAAAAACGTTCCAATCTATGTAACTTTCGGTGAGCCACTTCACTTTGAAAAAGGTAGCGATGTCGAAGCTGGTGAAAAAATCCTTCGGGAAAAGTTGATCGCTTTACTGCATGAAGTCCAGGAAAGTTACCCAGATAGCCATATCGGCCAACGCTGGGCGCCGCTGCGTCTTGGTGGTACGGCACCTGCTCCCCTAAACTAACGATCATGTTTAAGAAGAAGGCGAAAGAGCCAAAAGTTAAAAAGGTCCGTTTCAAAACTTTCCGCGATGCTTACTCCGTTACCAAGAGCGTTAAACCTTGGATCGGTGCTGGAATATTCGGTGTCTTTGCAATCACTTGGTCTATCGGTATCTCAACAGGGTTAGTTGTTGGTCATCCGATCTACCTTGGCTTTGTATCGCTGCCCGTCGCGGCTCTTGCGGCAATGTTCTTCTTCACGCGCATTGCAGCTTCTGCCGCATACGTTTCGATTGAGGGACAGATCGGTGCCGGAGCAAGCGTTTTGATGGCGATTCGTAAAGGTTGGGTTACCACGCCAGCCGTTGCAGTTACTAAGAATCAAGATATGGTCCATCGCAGTATTGGACGTGCCGGAATTGTTATTACTGGTGAAGGCACCCAAGCGGTGCGGATGATGTTGCAAGATGAGCGAAAGAGATCTGAGCGATTTGCGCCAGGCGTTCCTGTTACTGAAGTTTATGTCGGTGATGGCCCTGGACAAGTTCCACTTCGTAAATTACAGAAGCACCTGACAAAGTTGCCTAAGAAATTATCTGCTCACCAGATGCGTGAAGTTCGTGCGCGCTTTAAGGCCGTCGGCGGAATGTCGATACCAATTCCAAAGGGGCCAATGCCAAAGGGCGTTCGTATTCCTAAAAGGTAGGTTTTCTTAAATCTAGAAGTTTTGTACCACTAAATCTTTCATGTAGCCCACGACCATTTTCGTCGTAGGTAATTGCGGTAACTACTAAGCAGAGAAGTATGGTGCGAATAAAAGATTGTCGCAGTGTCGGATTGGTACCGCTCTGAAAATTGACCACCTTGACCCGAATCGCGCGATGGCCGGCGGTCGCTCCCCCGAGGGCGGTAAGTAAAAAGGTTTCGATGAAAAAGACGGCCAGAGTCCACGTTGTGTCACCAATGAGCCCGAAGGCGATTGCGTAACACATCAGCCAATCGATGGTCAGGCCTAATAAGCGGCGGCCGAGGCTGATCTGATGTTTCATGGCGTGAGCCTACCGAGTGGGTTCTAGTTTTCAGCAAGGTTTTACACCTGAAGGAAGCGTCAGCGGCTGAAGGTTTTACATGGCTGTAACACGCCAGTTATGTCAAAAGGTCCTTTAAGTCTTAGGGTTTACCTAGATCGGTCGCCCTCAAAGGTGAGGCCCCGAGTACACCTGGCAGATATCAAATTCGGCCTTAGACTCGAAAAATTCGATTACATGAGGAGTTCGATTAATGTTTAAAAATGCAGCAGAAGTTTTTGCTTACATCAAGAAAGAAGATGTAAAGCTCGTCGATGTTCGCTTTACCGATCTACCCGGTATTCAGCATCACTTCAACGTTCCAGTTGAATCATTCGATGAAGCAGTTTTCACTGATGGCCTAATGTTCGATGGTTCATCAATCCGCGGATTCCAGTCAATCCACGAATCAGATATGAAGTTGCTGCCAATTCCATCTTCAGCATTTATCGATCCATTCCGCTTGGAAAAGACACTAGTCATTCTCTTCTCTGTCCATAACCCATCTGATAACTCTCCTTACTCACGCGATCCTCGTGGAGTTGTCGCTAAGGCTGTCGATTATTTGAAGTCAACTGGAATTGCAGATCAGGCTTTCTTCGCGCCTGAAGCTGAGTTCTACGTTTTCGACGCAGTGCGCTTTAGCACTGGAATCAATGAGTCTTTCCACCACATCGATTCTTATGAAGGTGCTTGGAATACCGGCATCGTCGCAGACCCAGATGGAACACCAAACCGTGGATACCGCACACGCGTCAAGGGTGGATATTTCCCTGTTTCACCAACTGATCAATTCGCAGATCTTCGCGATGAGATGGTTATGGAACTCGGTCGCGCTGGCTTGCTAGTTGAGCGCTCACACCACGAAGTTGGTACCGCAGGACAGATGGAAATTAACTACCGCTTTACCGACATCCTCAGCGCCGGCGATGAATTGATGAAGTTTAAGTACATCATTCGAAACGTTGCCTGGGAAGGTGGCAAGACTGCAACCTTTATGCCAAAGCCACTTTTCGGTGATAACGGTTCAGGTATGCACGTTCACCAATCACTTTGGAAAGATGGCAAGCCACTCTTCTTCGAAGCAGGAACATACGGAGATCTCTCCGATATGGCTCGTTGGTATATCGGCGGGCTCTTGAAGCACGCTCCATCACTTCTTGCATTCACCAACCCAACTGTTAACTCATACCGTCGTTTGGTTCCAGGTTACGAAGCGCCAGTAAACCTCGTTTACTCAGCGCGTAACCGTTCTGCATGTATCCGTATTCCAATTACAGGTTCATCACCAAAGGCAAAGCGCATTGAGTTCCGTTGCCCAGATCCATCATCAAATCCATATTTAGCATTCGCCGCAATGTTGATGGCCGGTATCGATGGAATCGTTAACAAGATCGAACCACCTGCTCCAGTTGATAAGGATCTCTACGAACTCGAAGGTGCAGAAGCTGCAGCAATTCCTCAGGTTCCAGGTTCCCTTGATGCTGTTCTAGATAGCCTCGAGAAGGATCACG
Organism: Candidatus Planktophila lacus; assembly: GCF_002288385.1. NCBI lineage: Bacteria > Bacillati > Actinomycetota > Actinomycetes > Candidatus Nanopelagicales > Candidatus Nanopelagicaceae > Candidatus Planktophila > Candidatus Planktophila lacus. The sequence continues at coordinate 805,601 of NZ_CP016783.1, forward strand.
AATTCCTTACTAAGGGTGGAGTCTTCACTGAAGACCTCATCTCAACATGGATCGAATGGAAGCGTAAGAACGAAGTTGATTACGTTCGCTTGCGTCCACATCCAGCAGAGTTTGAACTCTACTTCGATATTTAAGTTGAAGTAAGTCTAGTTTTAACTAGCAACAGCCCCGTCGAATCTTCGGCGGGGCTTTTGCTTTACCTTGTACTCTTTACAACATGATCTTGGATCTCTTAATTGCAATCTTCTTCCTCTTTGTAGGAATCGAGATAACTGCGACGCTTACTCATCCAAAGCAAGTGCTTCTGCCCGCTATCGCAGCGCTTGGCGGAATGGTTATACCTGCATCGATATTCCTTATACTAAATCCTGGATCACAAGCGTGGGCAACTGCCATGCCTACTGATCTGGCTCTGGCTCTTGGCGTGTTCGCACTTTTAGGAAAGAGTGCCAACCCTGCAGTTCGGATATTTCTCTTAACGCTGGCGGTTGCCGATGATCTGTTCTCACTTATCGTGCTCGCTATTTTCTATGGAGATCAACTGGACATGGCGCACAGTGCATCGACTTTGGGGGCAGCAGCCCTAGGCGCTAGCCTCGCAATAATTCCGAAATTTCCAGTTAAGCAAGTTGTCGCAATTCTCTCGCCACTTTGTACATTCTTTGTAATCCCCGTTTATGTCATCGCTAAATTAAGCCAAGGAATCTCAATGGATTCCATTACCTCTGAGACCGCGATTTCATTAACAATTGCACGCGTAATCGGCAAGATACTCGGCATAACCCTTTTCGCATGGTTAGCCATTACGCTAAATATCGTTCGGCTTCCTAGCGCTTTGAAATTATCTGAAATAGCTGGAGTTGGAGCATTGGCTGGCATGGGTTTAACCGTCGCACTTGTCATCTCTGAAGTTGCCGTTGAAAGCAAAGAAATTCAAGGCGATGTCAAGACAGGATTAATTATCTCAGCGTTAATCTCTGGAATGGTTGGTTATATATGGCTCAAAAAGCCTCTCGCGCTTTAATTTCTTTTCTCGCTAGTAGGTAATGGCCACCACCACCTATCGCAAGCGCAAGAAGCACGCCCACATTAGCAAAAGCCCAACTACCTTCTTTGCCGCCGATGATAAAGAGCAAGTAACCCTGCCAAGAAAGCCAGCTAGCAAAGGTATTAGTTACGAAACCCCAACCAATAAATGTTCCTATTGCCATGATTGAAAGCGACCTCTTATTCCAAGAGCCGTAGCGGCCACTTTCGCTGTAAAGATCTTCCTCCGAATATGCGTGTTTACGAAGAAGCACATCAGTTACAAAGATCGCTGACCAAGTAGCGATTGGAACACCTAAGGTGATTAAAAAACCTTGGAATGGGTAGAAGAAATTATCGGCAATCCAAACAATATAGATCGTGCCAAATAGCATCACCGCACCGTCAATTATCGCTGCGATATGTCTCTTAACCGGAAGACCAATCGAGATAAGAGTTAGCCCCGATGAGTAAAGGTCGAGAATTGCTCCGCCTACCAATCCGAGGATGGCGATCAAGGCAAAGATAGCTAAATACCAAGTAGGAAGAATTGTGGTTAGCGCACCGATGGGATCCATGGCAATTGCCTCATTTAGCTTTGGATCACTGCCGGAAAGTGCGGCGCCATAAATCACCAGAATAATTGGAACGAAAGATGCGCCAAGAACTGTCCAGCCTACGACAGATTTACTAGAAGTCGTTCTTGGTAAATATCTGGAGTAATCGGCTGCTGCATTAACCCAGCCCAGACCTATGCCAGTTATGCCAAAAATTAGTGCGCCGATAAATGCTTGAGTGTTGCCTGAAGGAATCGCTGAGACGCTCTCCCAGTTGACTTGATCGATCGTCAGAGCAATATAAATCAGCGTTGCAAACACGGTTACGAGAGTTAAATACTTCTGCAGGCGCATGATTACTTTATGGCCGAGTACTCCCCCATAAATAGTTAGTGAAACAGCGAGGGCAAATCCAATCACCATTGCTAGATCATGATTGATATGCCCAATTCGGATAAAGATTGTACCGGTGGCAAGAGTTGCAAGAGAGACTAAAACCGTTTCCCAACCAACAAAGATTAGGTAGGACAAGAGACCGGGAACGATATTTCCTTTTACTCCGAAGACAGCGCGAGAAAGCACCATTGTTGGCGCACTCGATTTCTTTCCTGCGATTGAACTAAGCCCCACTAAAAGGAATGAAAGGACTGTGCCAAGTACCGCGGCCAGCGTTGCTTGCCAGAAGGAGATGCCAAATCCCAGGAAGAAGGAGCCGTAGGAAAGCGCTAATAAAGAGACGTTCGCCCCGCACCACGGCCAGAAGAGAGAGGACGCCTTGCCCGCACGTTCATTCTCGGCGATGACATTTGTTCCATTAAGTTCTAGTTGCATCTTTTCCTTCATCTTTTTTGGTGCAAGTCTAGGGCTTACTTCTCTTTACGTTGGTAAGAAGAGAATTCGCCAATTAGCGAAAATCCAACCTTTTCGTATGCGCGCTTGGCGCTAACGTTTCCAGCGAAGACTCCTAAGCCAACATGTGCAATACCTCTGCTATTTGCAGTTGAGAGCATTCGCGAGACAAGTGTCTGGGCCAAACCTTTGGAACGATAATCCGAATGTGTTGCAATAGATGCAAACATCACTTCACCGGTTCGCCATTTCACCAGAGCGCCAGTTGCTACCAGTTGATCATCTTTGCGAATCGCTCCCCAAAAGAGAACTTCTTCATTTCCTGGCCAAACCGAAGAGTTTGGGGCATGCGCTTCAAGTAGCGCCTTTACCTCTTCATTGTTCGTCGCTTCGTCGGCACCTTCAAAAATCGCGAATGTATAAGTATCTATTGAGTAGAAATCCCAATCTGCGCGATGGGTAAAGCTATCTAAATTGACTTCAATTCCGCGTGATGTCGCTACGCGGTCGCATTCCAGAATTTTTGGATTTCTGCCAAGCGCCATCGCGAAGATAGATCCATCTTCATCCCTTACGGAAAAACTTAGATTTTCAGGATCTACAATTGCCTCAATAAATTTGTGCTCTGGTGAATACGTGGTAAAGGTCTCTAAGAATTTAGGCCTACCTTCCAGAAGTTCAAGTACTTGACGATGGTCTTTAATCGAGGAAGAAGTCAAGAAGAAAATCCGTTGTTCCAGGAACGACCGAGTACTTTTCAAGATCTGTTACTCCGACAGATGCTAGAACTTCGTCATCTACGAAGAAGTTTCCGGTGCAATCTTTCGATTCGCGATTGAGAATTGCATAGGCCGCATCAGCCAAAATCTCTGGCGTTCTGCAAGCGGCGGTATCAATTCCAGGAATCATCTGCAAAGCCGCGGTATCAATCGCTGTGCGTGGCCATAAGGCATTTACGGCAATTCCTGTTTTGCGAAACTCTTCAGACATTCCAAGCACGCACATCGACATGCCGTACTTCGCCATTGTGTATGCCACGTGGTGCTGAAACCACTTCGCCTTCATAGAAAGCGGCGGAGAGAGCGTGAGAATGTGAGGATTGCGTCCGGCCTTTGCGGATTCACGAAGATGCGGAATTGCAGCCTGAGAAGTCAAGAATGTACCTCGCACATTTACGTCAAACATCAAATCAAAACGCTTGGCTGGTGTTGCCTCTGTTGGCGTTAAATTGATGGCGCTTGCGTTATTGATCAAAATATCTATGCCACCGAACTCTTGCGCTGCCTGATTTACAGCAGCTGCAATTTGCTCTTCATCTCTTAAATCGCATTGGATCGGTAGCGCCACTCCACCAGCATCACGAATTTCTTGGGCAGCAGAGTGAATCGTGCCAGGCAGTTTCGGATTAGGTTCAGATGTCTTGGCTGCGATTGCAACAGATGCGCCATCGCGCGCTGCACGTAGGGCTATCGCTAGACCGATGCCTCTCGAACCTCCAGTAACAAAGATTCGCTTTCCTGAAAGATCTCCAGAGATTGTCATTACTTACCCTTCTTAGCCATAAAGTTCATAAACGCTTCCATCGCTTCTTCGGATTGAAGGGCGAGTGAGAAGAGCTCAAATTCTGCTTTCATAACTGCGGCAACGGCATCGTGCTTGCTCGCCTTCAAAAGCGCCTTGGTGTTGATCATCGCTTGTGGTGGTTGCTCCGAAATATGAGTTGCGATTTCCAGAGCCTCACGTAAAGGATCAGATGCAATCGATGCAACTAGCCCCATCTCTTTCGCGCTATCGGCGTCAAAACTTTCTCCGGTCATAAATATCTTCGCAGCTCTTTGATATCCAACCAAAAGTGGAAAGAGATAACTTGAGCCCGCTTCTGGAACCAATCCAAGGGATGCAAAAGGCATCGAAAACTTCGCGCTCGGTCCCGCGACTACAACATCGCAATGCAGCAACATCGTCGTTCCAACTCCAACTGCATTTCCTTTAACAGCGGCAATTAAGGGTTTTGGAAACTCCAAAAGTGAACCAAGAAAACGGGCAACGTCACTATCTTCATTAGTTGGTGGATTTGCTAAAAAATCTGCGATGTCATTACCTGCAGTGAAATGATCGCCCTCAGAGGTAAGGATTACTGCGCGAACTGCAAAGTCGCCGGCCGCCTCATTCAACCCATTTGCAAGCCCCGCATACATCTCCCGAGTGAGCGCATTCATTTTTTCGGCGCGATTGAAGGAGAGAATCTGGATCGCGCCCTCACGGCGGCTGGTGATCTGCGACATCTGCGCATACTACTGGTTGGTAACCTTCGAGGAAAGGAGGACACTGAAGAAGACGGAGAGGTCAAAATGGCTGCAGATATAACGATCACCGCACGTGAACTCAATCCTTTTGAGCAACTGGTACTTGGGTTGCTCTGCGAAGGTAAAACCAATGCCGCTATCGCTCGCGAGACTTCACATACCGAAAAGGTTGTAGAAAATACAATCAGTCGCGCCGCTAAAGCGTTCAACATAAAGTCCGATGCTGATACAAATATTCGAGTACTTCTAGCACTTGCCTATCGCACACATTTTGGTGATGCAGCATTAGACCGCCTGGGGATTCCCTGCTCTCACTTAGAAGTTGGAGCCGATGGACAGATGCTTTGCAACAAGATTGTTCATTAACTAGATCACTCATCTACTGGGGCTAGCACTCACCGCAATTGGTGAAGGGCTAGCCCTTCGTATTTCATTCATCTTGATATCAAGATAAGAGTATTAATTGTCTTGCACTCAACTCGTGAGTGTCTAAAAGGGAGAGATTAAGATGAAGAGAAAGAGTTTTGACAGAATTGTTACGGCAGTTGGTTTTGGTTTGGCAGTTTTCCTACTGATAGCTGCAGGCCTACTTAACTGGGGCGCAGGTTTTGCCTCAGATGCAGTTAGTTCACAGTTAAAGGCGCAAGAGATAACAATTCCTGCTGTAACTGGTAATCCAGATGAAGCAGCAGATGTGACCGCGTTCTTTAAGGATAACGGCGACAAAGTTTTATCTGATTCCAAGCAAGCGCAAATGTATGCCGATAATTATCTTGGCTTCCATTTATCAAAAATGCCAACCTATGCTGCAGCATCTAATGCAAGTCGCGCAGCAAACGCAGCGTTGGCGGGTAACCCAACAGATCCAGATTTGAAAGCGGCTGCAGTGAAATGATCGCCCTCAGAGGTAAGGATTACTGCGCGAACTGCAAAGTCGCCGGCCGCCTCATTCAACCCATTTGCAAGCCCCGCATACATCTCCCGAGTGAGCGCATTCATTTTTTCGGCGCGATTGAAGGAGAGAATCTGGATCGCGCCCTCACGGCGGCTGGTGATCTGCGACATCTGCGCATACTACTGGTTGGTAACCTTCGAGGAAAGGAGGACACTGAAGAAGACGGAGAGGTCAAAATGGCTGCAGATATAACGATCACCGCACGTGAACTCAATCCTTTTGAGCAACTGGTACTTGGGTTGCTCTGCGAAGGTAAAACCAATGCCGCTATCGCTCGCGAGACTTCACATACCGAAAAGGTTGTAGAAAATACAATCAGTCGCGCCGCTAAAGCGTTCAACATAAAGTCCGATGCTGATACAAATATTCGAGTACTTCTAGCACTTGCCTATCGCACACATTTTGGTGATGCAGCATTAGACCGCCTGGGGATTCCCTGCTCTCACTTAGAAGTTGGAGCCGATGGACAGATGCTTTGCAACAAGATTGTTCATTAACTAGATCACTCATCTACTGGGGCTAGCACTCACCGCAATTGGTGAAGGGCTAGCCCTTCGTATTTCATTCATCTTGATATCAAGATAAGAGTATTAATTGTCTTGCACTCAACTCGTGAGTGTCTAAAAGGGAGAGATTAAGATGAAGAGAAAGAGTTTTGACAGAATTGTTACGGCAGTTGGTTTTGGTTTGGCAGTTTTCCTACTGATAGCTGCAGGCCTACTTAACTGGGGCGCAGGTTTTGCCTCAGATGCAGTTAGTTCACAGTTAAAGGCGCAAGAGATAACAATTCCTGCTGTAACTGGTAATCCAGATGAAGCAGCAGATGTGACCGCGTTCTTTAAGGATAACGGCGACAAAGTTTTATCTGATTCCAAGCAAGCGCAAATGTATGCCGATAATTATCTTGGCTTCCATTTATCAAAAATGCCAACCTATGCTGCAGCATCTAATGCAAGTCGCGCAGCAAACGCAGCGTTGGCGGGTAACCCAACAGATCCAGATTTGAAAGCGGAATACGCTGCGAAGATTTCAACCCTAGATACCGTATTTAAGGGAACCGTTCTCCGCGGAACTTTGTTAACTGCTTATGCATTTGGAACTCTCGGATACATCGCAGGTATTTCAGCGCTTGTCTCACTTGCCGGAGCGGCAGTTATGTTCTTCCTTTCAGTTCTGGGACTGCTTCATATTCGTCGCACTCCTGAGGATGCGACGATTTAGCCCTCAACTCTCCGTGAGGGTGCCCCTCGTTAGTTCGCCGTAAGGCAGCGCTAGCGAGGGGTTTTTTACGACTCGCCAAGGCTTTGCACGCTAGTAGCGGTGGACGAAGTCGTACCCTTAAACCATTCCCTGGTAGTTCTCAGTAAACACTTCCCCAGCAAAGAGGGCCCACGCTCGGTGGACCTTCCTTAAGCGCCATTACCGTCTGCGGTAATCGGAAAGGAAGACAATGTCGTTACTCTCATGGAAACTTCACGGAAATGGAAAGAGCGTTTCAGCCGGTGAGGTTGTATCTACAGATGAAAGACTCACTTGGCCTCGCACAATTGGAGTAGGTCTACAACATATCGCGGCTATGTTTGGTGCAACATTTCTTGTACCCATCATTACCGGGTTCTCGCCGACTACGACTCTCTTCTTTTCTGGAATTGGCACAATCCTCTTCTTAATTATTACAAAAAATAGAGTCCCAAGTTATCTCGGCTCTTCCTTTGCATTCTTGGGGCCAATCGCTGCAGCAATGACAGCTGCTGGAACTGGCGGCGGAATGGCGGCAGCCCTTGGTGGAATCGTCTTTACTGGCGTAGTTCTTGCCTTGGTTGGTCTGGCAGTTCGCGCAGCAGGAATCGGTTGGATTAACTGGCTACTTCCACCAGTTGTAACTGGAACGATTGTTATGTTGATCGGTTTCAACTTGGCAGGTGCTGCAAAGGGTAACTTCACCAAGGAACCACTAATTGCGATCATTACGCTTGCGAGCATCGGTGTAATCGGCGCATTCTCAAAAGGCTTTATGAGCCGCATCAGTATCTTCTTGGGGCTTGTTGTTGGTTACGTTGTCGCGCTAGCCATGGGCGATGTCGATACAAAGGGAATCTCAGCAGCTGCTTGGTTCGATACCCCAACATTTACAACACCAACATTTAGCACCAACATCATGATCCTCTTCTTACCTGTCGTTCTTGTTTTGATCGCAGAGAACGTCGGCCATGTTAAGGCTGTCGCTGCGATGACCGGTAAAGATCTAGATGATCAAATGGGCAATGCGTTGATGGCAGATGGACTTGCAACAACTGTTGCCGGTTTCGGTGGTGGCTCTGGAACAACTACTTATGCAGAAAATATCGGAGTAATGGCAGCCACTCGCGTTTACTCAACTGCTGCATATTGGATCGCTGGCGTTGGAGCAATCTTGCTATCGCTATCACCAAAATTTGGCGCAGTGCTTAGCGCTACTCCAGCTGGCGCCCTTGGTGGCGTATCAACGGCCCTCTTCGGAATGATCGGCATCTTGGGTGCGAGAATTTGGATTGAAAGCAAAGTTGATTTCTCTGACTCAACCAACCTACTTATTGCAGCATCTGCTCTAATCATGGGTATTGCTGACTATTCATGGACCCAAGGCGATTACACCTTCACAGGTATCGTCAACGGAACGCTCGTTGCAGTAATCGGTTATCGAGTGCTCCATGCAATTTCGAAAGCCCGGGGCAATTAGCTACTAAGCAAATAAGTACTAAATAGGCGGGCCAAGAAATTGGTCCGCCTATTTCTTTCCCACATCAATTAATATTTGGTTAGAATTCCGAAATGGTTATCCCATCGCGCTTGATTGAATACATCATCGCCGCGATGATAATTATTCTGGCGCCCGGTCCTAGCGTCTTGTTTGTAATTGCCCGCGCCATTGCCTGGGGAAGAAAAGTCGCAGTCTTTACAGTTGCCGGCAATGTAACCGGCGCATTCTTTCTATCTTCGCTTGTTGCTTTCGGTTTAGGGCCAATACTTTCAAGGTCCGACCTCGCTTACTCCGCAGTGCAATGGGGTGGCGGTGGATATCTGGTCTACCTAGGAATCAACTCAATTAAAGCGCGCAAGATCGCCGCCGCTGATATGAAGAGCCAAGGAAGCGTCGTTCCAACCTTCTGGCGTTCTGTGCGTGATGGTTTCTGGGTTGGTGCGCTAAATCCTAAAGGTTTAGTTTTCTATGCCGCAGTGCTGCCTCAATTTGTAGATATCGAGCGCGGAAATGTAACCGGGCAATTACTTTTTCTCGGAGCACTCTTCTCGATTTTAGCTTTTATCTCAGATGGAACATGGGGGCTCTTAGCGGGAACAGCTCGAGCATGGCTGGCAAGTGATGAGAAACGGTTAGAACTTTTAAGAGTTATTGGTGGTTGTGTGATGATTATCTTGGGTCTATTGGTCATCGCGTCAGCCCTTCGTGATTTAATCAATACATGAGTTCATCAACTAATTCCAAGATTGTTAAGCCTGAGAAACCCGCGCGCGACACTATTGCCCCATCGGATCTAACCTTTGGGCTTTCTACTTGCAAGCGTTGCCTTTGGATTAAGTATTGGTTTAAAGTCATGATGCCCGGGCAATTTCCTTTAGTTAAACCTCTCTCATCTGCGCAAGAAGAACATTTCCGCCGCGCAGCGATGCCTGATCTTGATCCATCACTTGCGCCGGGCGTTGTTAAGCAATGGGGGCAATGGGTTAAGAGCGCACCTATTGAGATCAATGGTGAGGCAACCCGTTGGCGGATCCTTGGAATTTACGACCTGCTCGCACACTATGACGATGGCAGCGTAGGAATTATCGATTGCAAGGTCTCGGATTCAGATCGCGACAACGCGCAGTTCTACGCTCCGCAGCTCGAGGCTTACGCCTACGCGCTCGAAAATCCTGAAAAAGGTAAGCCCTTCCCAGTTTCATCAATGGGTCTGCTGGTCTGGAAGTTAGCTGGCGTAACGCCCACGGCAGATGGCGCACATGGCTTTGGCGTAACCCAGCACTATCTCCATGTCACGCGCGATCAAGCCCAATTCAAATCTCTGATCGCCGATTTGATTAACGTCATCGAGGGAGACTTACCCGATGCAGGGGTTGATTGCGATACCTGTAACTACTTAACCAAGCGTTTATCGCTTGAAAGTTAATTAACCCTCTTCGTCTTCGGTACTTTTCTTCGCCTTTGTTGCATAAGTATCAACATACTCTTGCCCAGATAAAGCTTGGATCGTCTCCATGATTTGATCTGTGACATCGCGTAGATGCTGCAGATCTGTTGAGTCACCTTCAAAGTACATTGGTTCACCAAAGATCATCTCAACTCGCATCACCTTTGGAACAACAGTTCCGGTTGGCTGAATCTTTTCGGTATTAAACATCGCCACCGGAATAATTGGAGCGCCTGATTCGATTGCCAGACGCGCAATGCCTGTGCGACCTTTATAAAGCCTGCCATCTGGTGAGCGCGTACCTTCAGGGTAGATACCCAGACACTTACCTTCAGCTAAAACTTTCAAACCGGTAATCAGCGCTGCTTCACTGCGACGACCACCAGAGCGATCAACGGGAACTTGACCGAGGGCGATAAAAGTTAACTTCTTTAGTAATCCCTTTGGGCCAGGTGATGTGAAGTATTCACTCTTTGCCAAAAAAGTGACCTTGCGCGGAACAACCAACGGCATGAATATGGAGTCACTAAAAGATAGATGGTTGGAAGCGATGATCACCGGGCCAGAACCTGGAACGTGGCGCAGCCCCTTTACCTTCGGGCGAAAGAGCACCATTAGAAATGGCGTCAAGAATGCGCGCAGAATGCCGTAAGGCAGGTTGTTCATGGCGTTAATTTACCGCTTAACCAACCCATAACCAACCTAATGTGCGAATATGAACCATGGAGCGCAAGAGATGAGCGGAAAAGATCCTGGACATGGCGAGCCAGATGACGCCCATGAACGCGAGTTGATCGATTTGGAATTTCAATCAATGGTTGAAGGTCTATCACTTGATGAATCTTCTCCAACAACGTATTTAGATGAACTAGATAAATTTGAAGATCAGAATCGTTTTCAACCACCAGCGCCACCAAAAGTTGGTTTAGGTGAAACTTTTAAGCGCGCTATAAATTCAATTAAGAATTGGAAGAACGGCCCAACCTTTCGCGACGACGATGGTGCCGCACTTTAAATTCTAGACAAATCAGCAACGCCAACTAATCCCGCGTTATTACCCAGTTCTGCTGGAACGATTTCGGGGTAAGGATGCTTTCCGGAGAATGGAATTAGGCTAAGTGCGGCTTTGCGCGTTGGTGACAAGAAAAGCTCACCGGCATCGATAACTCCCCCACCTAAAACGATGCAAGATGGATCGATCACCGCACAAAGCGATGCAATACCTGCTCCTAAGTAACTCGCCATCGTATTAAATGCAGCCAGAGCAACTGGATCTTCATCGCGCGCTGCTTCAGTAATTTGATGGCCTTTAAGCCCTTCAAGTGTTCCATCACCACGAGCCAATAAATTTCTTGCAAGGTCAGGGCTCGCGTTGATCGCTTCTCGTGCATGTCGCATCAGTGCCGAACCTGATGCATATTGTTCAAGGCAGCCACGAATTCCGCATCCGCAGAGATGTCCATCCGGTACAACGCGAATGTGTCCTAATTCAGCGCCTATTCCGAAGGCTCCTCTAAAGACAGAGCCATCAAGAATCAAGCCTCCACCGACTCCGGTACCTAAGGTGAGCATCATTAAATCTTTACGGCCGCGTCCTGCTCCAAATTTAAATTCGCCCCACGCGGCAGAGTTTGCATCATTTTCTAAGACAATTCGATTGCCAATAATCTGCTTTAGTTCCTGAACTAGATTTACGCCGTTCCAACCAGCGATATTGGGAGTTGCCAAGATCGTTTGACGATCTGATGAGATAAATCCGGCCGCTGACACACCAATCGATTCGACTGGATATTCCTTTGATAATTCGTTTGCGACATCGGCGATAGTTTGGGTTAACGCCTTACCGCCTTCGCGCGGAGTATCACGGCGCGCAGTTGCCAGAATTTCGCCTGTTTGAGAGACAACCCCACCAAGGACCTTTGTACCACCGACATCTATGCCGATGGTATTTGAATTATCTTTACTCATTAAGGTTCTTAAGGGCCCTTGATCTCGGTGAAGAAATCAGCCTTCTATATGTTCTTTTAGTTGTTTAAGCGCAGAATCAATTGTTGACTTCTCTTGCTTTGTAATCATCATTGCCGGAATCGGCATAGATAAACCTACCGAAAGCTCGTAGGTAACAGAGGTCGTATCGGAGTCGAGGCTCTTGAGTAAATATGCGCCATCCATCTTCGTTAAAATATTGGCATCTTCTAATGAGAAGGTGACCTTGCTTGGCGCTTCTGACCATTCGAAGTTGAGGGTTACGACATCTTTTACTGCGCCGGCATCAACTGACAGGGTTGCCTTGGTAGCCCGACCTTGGCCATCGCTCTCCAGAACATCTACCTTCTTAAAGGCGCCTGACCATTGTGGGTAATCCGCAATTGCAAAAAGGGTGGCTGCTACCTGATCAAGTGGGGCATCGATGGAGATCGTTGAACTGCTCATATCGCTCATGGCTGTAGGTTACCTGAGAACGCTGTTAAAAAAGTACTTCGTAGCCTCTCCCCATTTTTCAAGGTGGGCGCTAGCGTTAGCGCCATGAACGAGATCACAATCCCAGCACTTGTCCCTGCGGCATCGACCGGAAACCTAACTAACTTAATTGCAGAACGCGCTTGGTTTGAACCCAACCGCACAATGCTTTCACGTCCCCTAGGAGATGGATGGCAGAAGGTTTCTGCAAAAGAGTTAGAGGAAGAAGTCCGCGCAACTGCGAAGGGTTTAATCGCCGCCGGAATTCAAATCGGTGATCGCGTCGCAATTATGGCGCGCACACGTTACGAATGGACGATTCTTGATTTTGCAATTTGGTTCGCAGGTGGATGCGTTGTTCCTATCTATGAAACATCTTCAGCCGAGCAAGTAGATTGGATTCTTTCCGATTCTGGCGCTGTTGGTTTAATCGTTGAAACTCCAACTCACCGCGAGCTAGTTAACACAGTTCTTCCTTCTCACACCAAACATATTTGGACTATGACCGAGGATGTTCTATCGGTTCTTGCCGCAGCTGGCGCTCACATTGGTGATGATGAGATCGATCGCCGCCGCAACGCCTTGCTTCCAGATACTCTCGCAACTCTAATCTACACATCTGGAACAACTGGTAAGCCAAAGGGCGTTCAACTAACTCACGGCAACTTCTTATCTGAGTGCGGAAATGTTGTTGAAGGCGCAAGTAATCTCTTCTTAAAGCCAGGTGGATCAACCCTTCTCTTCTTGCCAGTTGCCCACGTATTCGGTCGCATGGTTCAGATCGGTGCGATTCGTGCTGGGCTTCACTTGGCGCATTGCAGCGACCCAGTTGGCAGATTGCAACCAGATCTCGCATCATTTAAGCCAACCTTCGTTCTCGCTGTGCCTCGTATCTTCGAAAAGGTTTACAACGGAGCAGAAGCAAAGGCTGATGCAGCTGGTAAAGGAAAGATCTTCCGTAAAGCAGCAGATGTCGCAATTGCATATAGCGAAGCGATGGATAAGCGTGGATTCAATCCGCTGCTCACTCTCAAGCATGCACTTTTCGACAAGTTGGTATTTTCAAAGATTCGCGCCGCCCTTGGTGGAAATGTAGAAGCAGCGATTTCAGGAGGTGCACCACTTGGAAGTCGTCTCGGGCACTTTTATCGTGGCGCTGGTGTAACAATTTATGAAGGTTACGGATTAACTGAGACGACTGCGGGCGCAACTTTGAATATGACTGGTGCGATTAAAGTTGGGTCTGTTGGAAAACCTATTCCAGGAACTTCCGTCAAGATCGCCGATGATGGTGAAGTTCTAATCAGAGGACCAATCGTGATGCGCGGATACTGGCAGAACGATGAAGCAAATGCCGAAGTTTTCACCGAAGATCGCTGGTTTAAATCAGGTGACCTCGGCAAGATCGATGAAGATGGCTTCCTTTCAATTGTTGGACGCAAGAAAGAGCTAATCGTTACTGCGGGTGGAAAGAACGTAGCGCCAGCAGTCCTGGAAGATCGTCTGCGCGCCCATTCACTCGTAAGTCAATGCGTTGTAGTCGGTGATAACCAACCATTTATCGCAGCGCTAGTGACCATCGATCAAGAAGCGCTTAAAGGTTGGATTGCCGCCAATAAGAAAGATGGAGCAACAGTCGCAACGTTGACCCAAGATCCTGATCTAATTTCAGTGATTCAGACAGCGGTCGATGAAGCCAATAAAGCGGTGAGTAAAGCCGAATCAATTCGCAAATTCACGATCCTTCCGACAGATTTCACAATCGCAGGCGGCCAATTGACGGCAAAGCTTTCAATTAAGCGACATGTGGTTGCACAGGAGTTTGCTAAGGAGATTTCTGAGCTCTTCGCTAAGTGAGTAACCCAGCACGACTTGAACTAGCGCGCGATCTTCACGATGGCATAGCGCAAGATCTGGTTGCTCTCGGGTACGAATTAGATCTGCTCTTGGGAACAACTGAATCAACGGTTGAATCACGTCGTGAAATTCGCGTACTGCGCTTTAAGGTCGATGATCTCATCTCGAAAGTTAGGCGCGAGATGTATGCACTGCGCGATCCTCAAGTAACCACTTTCCAGGATGCGCTCAGCCAGTTGATTAACGAAATTTGTGGTGATCTACAAGTTACGCAGACCATCAGCCATTTCTCTATTCCCAATTCCTACCAGCCTGAATTAAAAGCGATCGCGACAGAGTTGCTTCGCAACGTAAAGGCTCACTCTAGGGCTAGCCATATTGAAGTCCTTTTAAAAGGAGTTGAAAATCGCACCTACTTAGAGGTTAGCGATAATGGAGTTGGAGGTGCGCAGGTGAATACCTCAGGTTTAGGACGTTTAGGTTTAATGGGCGTTAAAGAGCGCGTTGAACAACTTCACGGACAGTTAAAGATTATCTCTACTGAGAACGGAACCCGCATAAAAGTAGTTCTGTGAGTGATGCAGTAGCACCACCACGAATATTGGTAGTTGATGATCATTCAGCTGTTCGTGCCGGCCTGGCCCGCGCCATTGAAGAAGCGCAGATGGTCTGTTGTGCTACGGCAGCAAGTAAATCTGAAGCGATGGCGCAGCTAGCGCATACCGATCCGGATGCGATGGTTGTCGATTTGAACCTACCCGATGGCAGCGGTTTGGATCTGATTCGTTGGGCTCGAAAGAATTCAAAGGAGATTGCAATTGTAATGCTCACTATGAGCGATAACGAAAGCGATCTAATTGCCGCAATGACCGCTGGCGCCAGCGGATATGTTAAGAAAAGCGCCCCGCTTTCAGAGTTGATCTCCGTCCTAAAGAGAGCGCTACTTGCACCAAACTCATTTACCGCATCCAACATAGTCTCTGCGCTTAAGACAGTATCGGCTGCGAAGTTGTTAACCCAACGAGAAGTTGAAGTTCTGCGAGCAATTGCAGGCGTTGGAGATATCCGTGAACTCGCACAGCGGCTGTATATATCTGAATCAACGTTTAAGACGCATTTAACTTCAATTTATCGAAAACTTGAGGTCACAAATAGACTTGCTGCAATAAGAGTTGGAATTGAATCAGGAATTATTTAAACAACGAGTTAAATTCCTTTGCCCAAATCTCCCAGCGCCATTTTTCTATGATCCAACTGCGACCGGCCGCTCCCATCGCCTTCGCACTTATTGGATCATCAAACAATTTGATTAGCGCCTTAGAGACTTCTGTTGGTGAGGTTCCATCAACGCTAAATCCAGTAACACCTTCATCAACGGCATCAGGTGCTCCCCCAGAACGTCCTGCGATCACTGGCAAGGCGCAGGAACTTGCCTCTAAATAAACAATTCCGAGGCCCTCTACTTCAAGGCCGGCTAACCGTGATCTCGAAGGCATTGCAAAGATATCGCCAGCACATATGTAACGGGGTAAATCTTTATATTTGATACGTCCAATAAATGTCACTGCATCCGATAATTTTAGTTTCAGAACCATCTTTGTAAGGTCTTTTCGGTAAGGTCCTTCTCCAACCATCAAAATATGCGCCGTCGGATGTTTTTCTAAGATAGCGGGCAGTGATTGAATCAAAATATCTTGGCCTTTACGGTGCACAAGTCGACCTACGCTAACAATTACCTTCTTATCGGCTAGACCCAAATCTTTCCGTAATTGCTCAGATGTTGAATCTGGAGCAAAGTGATCAGTATCGATACCCGGTGCAATCTTGGTAAGCCTTAACTTGGCTTTTGGCGAAAGCGCTTTAGCAATTTCACCCTTTGTAAAATCGCCAAGATAGGTCAGATGATCAACGTTATTGCCAATAAAAGATATCGCTGACGAGAATGGCCACAACTTTGCCCACCAGACTTCATGTCCATGGGTTAGCGCGACGATATTTACAACGCCTTTTTTGCGCAGACTTCGAGCCATGACTCCAAGAGGAGCCGCCGCTCCGAAAAATACCTGTTTGATCGAATCACGCGCGATAACTTTCTTCACGTTTCGGATTACTCGTGGAGTCGGAAGCAAAATCTTGGAACGATCGCGAATTACCTCAACGCCAAAATCTCGCATCCATCCTTGATCATAAGAAGTTGTGTCACCCTGCGCGGAGGTATAGACAATTATTGATCCTTTGGGCGCGCGTTCAATCAGACCCATAACAAAGGTTTCGATGCCGCCGGCGCGGGGACCAAAGTCATTTGTGATGCAGAGAATTTTCCCTAAAGTAAGTTCAGACATTTACTTTGGTAGTTAGAGTCTGCGTGCGCCGACGAATGGTTTTCTTCCCAAGTTAGATGCGCTTGCGACTTTCACACGCGAACCAGATCGAGGTGCATGCACCATCTTTCCGCCACCCAAATAGATTCCAACGTGCGAGATTGGTCGACCAAAGAATATGAGATCGCCTGGAGCAAGATTTGAACGCTTAACCGATTTTCCATAGTTAAATTGAGCGCGCGATGAGTGCGGCAGAGAAACGCCTGCGGTCTGGAATGCACGCATGGTCAGCCCTGAGCAATCCCAATAGGTCATGCCATCGGCGCCGAAAACATATTTGTCACCGATCTGCTTCAAGGCAAATTGCAGCGCCTTTCCAGCTCGTCCTGAAACTGCTCCGGCTGTCTTTGCGGCGGCAAGTGACGATGCTTGGTCAGCATCTTCCTCTTCTTGCGCAAGCCTGGCTAAACGTTCGCGATCTTCCTTCTTTAACTTTGATAAGAGCGATTCGGCCTCTGCCAACTTCGCAATTGCGCGCGCGCTTTGCGCAGCCAATTTTTTCTGGGTTGCTTTAACTAGCGCGAGTTTGTCGCTGACTGTTAGCGAAGTTGCGGTAAGGCGTTGTTTGGCTGCTTGAAACTTTCGAAGCTCTACCGATTTCTTACGGGTAATTGCTTCTAGCGATCCTGCTGCCGAAAGGTAGAGCGCTGGATCTGATGAGAAGAGAAGTTCTAGGCTCTGACTTAACCCACCGGTTTTAAACTGCTCAACAGCGATCGCGTTAAGAGATTTAGAGAGAGCAGCAACGCTCTGACTTTGCACCGCAGCCTTCGCCTGGATGCCTTGAAGCTGTCCATTTAGCGAGGCTAATTTAACTTTTGCTTCCTGAGCGCCTTCTGCAGCAGTTGTGGCTTCTTCTTCAAGTTGGCGAACGCGCGCCTGAACCTGCGCCAAAGTTTGGGCAGCGCCAGCGCTAGGCGCGGTAAGCAACGGGGCAACCAGCGAGATAATCGCGCTGATTAGAGCCGCCAAAGAGCGCTTTGAAGTAAACATAGGGTTAAAGGCTAACGGTGCCTTATGAAGCAACTCAAACCGAAATAAGCGTGGCTGCCTGTGAATTTATTCTTATCTACGCTCGCCCAGCGGAGTTAAAGCGTAGTGGGCGGACTATTCCACGGGATGAGAGCAGATCAATCGCCTCAGCCGTTGTATCAGGAATTTCGCAGATTTCGCTGCGTTGATCTTTCTTGGGAGTTGAGAGGAGAAAAGTCAGTACGCAATCGTTGCAACCGATATCGCGAACTGCACATGAGTCACAGGTAATTATCATGAAGGAAACGTTACGTCTTCGCACTGACATCTACTTTGCCGCCAGATAGCCTTTCGACCATGGCCGTCTTCGCAACTCTGGTTACCGGAAGCGATGGCTCAACGACAAAAGGTGGCTCATCGCGCGCGATCACCAGCGGGGCAGATCGCACTGAATTTCTGACTCGCCGGCGCACCGCAGATTTCATCTTAATCGGAGGCAAAACGGCTCGAAGCGAGCCGTATCACCGCACCCCCGTCCCGGTTGTTATTGCTTCTCGTTCCATGGTCAACGCCCTTGCCGATAACCGGGATGCGCATTGGTGGAATTGCTCACCAAGTGCGGCGCTAGATCGCGGCATAAAGAAGTTTGGCAGCAATGTTTTGGTGGAAGGCGGCGCCACCTTCATCTTCGAACTAATTAGCAATCGCGCATTAGATGGAATTTATCTCAGCGTTACGCCAGAGAGTGGCGGCGAAGCCAAAATTGATTATCAAGAACTCCTTGCCAAGTTCTCAGAAGTCACCAGTCGCGAAGTTGATGGAACGCAATTTTTTGAGGCGCGGGACTTAATGGCCTAGAAGGCTGAAATTATGGCAACGCCTGCAACCGCAGCTGCAATTCCGATGTACTGAACTTTATGAAGTCGTTCATGTAAGAACTGGTATGCAAGTAACGCGGTAAAGATCGGATAGAGCGCGCCAAGAACCATTGCCAGAGTTAAATTGCCCTTTGTCGTTGCAACCCCCAAAAGTAAATTTGCTAAGAAATCTGCAACACCGATAAAGATCAAAATCGGGCTCTGTTTAAAGTTCAAGCCGCCTAAAGTTTTATATCTTGCAAAGATTCCTAATGAAACGAATAACGTTGTTAAACGCATCATCACCATCGTCATAAGAGCGCTGCCTTGCGAACCAATCGCCATAAAAGTAAGTGCAGTACCGAAACCACCTGCTGCGCCAAGGGCTAGAAATAGCGGCTTCAGCGGAAGTCCTTGAGAAATTTCTGGTCCACTCGCTAAGAAAGCGCCGACGATTGCAAGTGCAGCGCCAATACTTAGAATTAAAGAAAGGCGATCTCCTTTTACAAAGAAGGCATAGCCGACAGGAATCAAGGCGCTTAAACCGCTGATTGGAGATACGACTCCCATGCGACCAGTAGAAAGTCCCGCATATAAACAAATTAACCCTAGATATCCAAGAACTCCGGCAAGTGCTCCGGGAAAGAAATAACCATCAGGGCCAAATGCATCTGCAGAATAATCTCCAGTAACAATTACCAAACCAATTCCAAAAATTAAACCGATTGCTTGGGTTACTCCGAGCACTGCGATCGCTGGATGGCTCTTACTTAACTTGCCACCGTGATAATCCGCAGTTCCCCAAAGAGCGCTTGAGAGAAGGGCTAAAAAAGTTGCCATGGGCCTAAGGGTACACACGCAAAAAGAGAGTAAGCGCCCTGCCTCCCACTTAAAAGCAGGTCCTATCTTTAGAATTAACCAGTGGATTTAAACCAATTTAATCGCATGATCGAGCATCTGCGCACCGCTACACCGCGCGCTGAGATCATCTTGGAAGAAGTCCCAGCACCTCAAAAATTAGCTACTTACTCTTTTGCATTTACCGCAGATGTATCAAATGGTTTGCTCGGTGATGATGAAGATGAAGTTGCATCTGGTCGCTTTGTTTTGCTGCACGAACCCGGTGGGCAAGAGACCTGGGAAGGTGAATTTCGCTGCGTTACATTTTTAAGTGCAGATGTAGATGAGGCGATGCAAGATGATCCGCTTCTGCCTGAAGTTGGCTGGTCTTGGCTCCTAGATTCTCTCTCAGCAGTAGGTTGCGAATTCAACGCCCCAAGCGGAACTGTCACGCGAGTTTCCAGCGCATCATTTGGAAAGCTTTCACCTCGAAATGATCAATCTGAAATCGAAATCCGCGCATCATGGAGTCCAATAATCAAAGAGAGCGCCGAGATGATTAAACATATCGATGCCTGGTGCAATCTCCTTGGCGAAGTTGCCGGACTTCCACCCATCGTCGAAGGCGTAGCGCCAATTTCTGCAGCACGACGTCGCGTATAAAAATTATCTATGAGTGAAGATAAATCAACTACCGTAGAAGAAGTCCCGGCAACGCCAACCGTAGTTCCGCTCTTAGCTCCCGCTAATGGCATCCCACCGGTAGTTGATACGGATCTGAAATTTGCAGCCGCTCTTGCTCAACTAACTTCAGGACGTGGCCCTTTTGCAGTCGATGCCGAACGAGCCTCCGGATATAAATACAGCGCCCGTGCTTATCTAATCCAGATTAAACGTGAAGGCGGCGGGCTTCACTTGATCGATCCGATTCCATTTGGACCAAACCATAAGTATTTTCAAGAGCTAAACACGCTTCTGCAGAGCGATGAAGTAATTCTGCACGCAAGTACTCAAGATCTTCCATGTTTGCGTGAACTTGGAATAAACCCAAAGCAACTCTTTGACACCGAACTTGGAGGGCGTATCGCAGGTCTGCCGCGAGTAGGACTCGGGCCACTACTTGAATCACTTATGGAAGTCTCGCTCGCCAAAGAGCATTCGGCAGTTGATTGGTCGCAGCGCCCCTTGCCCCAAGATTGGCTAAATTACGCCGCCCTTGATGTGGAACTTTTGATTGAACTTCGCAATCAGATGTATGCAATTCTTGAGAGTTCAAAGAAGCTCAAGTGGGCGATAGAAGAATTCCAATCGATTATTGATGCACCTGCTCCCCCACCACGCGTTGATCCTTGGCGTCGCACATCCGGGATGCATAAGATTAAAAAGCGCGATCAACTTGCAATCGTGCGAGCGCTCTGGACAGTCCGTGCCGAAATCGCTCAAGAAGTAGATATCGCACAAGGGCGTTTGTTATCAGATGCCGCAATCGTTGAGATTGCAACGAAAGCTGTTGAAAAACCAATTAAGACGAAGAAAGATTTAGAGAAGGTTCTGCGCCCGATTGGTCTGCGAGCGCGTTGGTTTGAAAATACCGCCACCTGGATTAACGCCGTCACCGATGCCCTTGCCTTGCCCGAGAGCCAATGGCCACCGGTGCGCACCGATAGCGACTCACTGCCTCCAATAAAGATCTGGCGCGAGCGCTTTCCTGAGAGATATGCCCCGCTCACCCATGCCAAGGCCAATATTCAATTAAAGGCCAATGAGCTAGTTATCCCCTTTGAGAACTTGATTACCCCTGAATATGTCCGCCGGATCTGCTGGAACTCCCCTAAATCAGGGGTAGCAGCCGCCCTAGCCGATCTCGGAGCCCGTGGGTGGCAGATCGAGATAGTTGCTCCGATCTTGGAAGCTGCCCTTTTAGAGACCGAACCCCTGGCTATCGCTGAGAGTGAGCCTGATTCCGAGGCGCAGGCTCCAGAACAGGTGTGATGAATTACGCAACACTTAAGTTGCGTAAATACTGGGGTCGTTCTAGATTTATCCCATGCTCAGCACATTCATTATCGCCCTACGCGAAGGCCTAGAAGCCGCGTTAATCGTTGGAATTCTCGTTGCCTACATCGTTCGCACAGATCGTCGCCATTTTCTTAAGCCGCTCTGGACAGGTGTTGCAGCCGCACTAGCTGCAACTTTTGCACTTGGCGCATTTCTCTCTTTCACCTCAGCTGAATTATCCGATCGCGGAGAAGAGCTATTTGCTGGCATCACATCTTTCATCGCAGTTGGACTTGTTACATGGATGGTCTTCTGGATGAAGCGCACAGCGCGCACACTTCGCAACGAGCTACATGGAAAAGTTGATACCGCACTCACTGGAGGCCCAATAAGCCTTGCTTTAGTGGCTTTTTTCGCTGTTGCCCGCGAAGGTTTAGAGACCGCGTTATTTGTTTACACTAACTTTAAAACAGTCGGCGCTGCATCAACTGCAACTGTTGGTTTAGTTCTTGGACTTACCTTGGCAGTTGTTCTTGGATATTTGATCTACAACCGTTCTGTAAAATTAGATCTCTCAAAATTCTTCACAGTAACTGGAGTTGCGCTAATCATCGTCGCAGCCGGCGTCTTGTCTTACGGCATCCATGAGTTCCAAGAACTTGGTTGGATTCCGGGCGTTGATGACTTCCTATGGGATGTAACTCCTTGGATCGCAAAGGAATCAATCTTGGCCTCGCTCCTAAGCGGCACCGTAGGCTTTGATACAACGACCTCCTTTATTCAATTTATCGCTTGGTCTGCCTATCTAGTAGCTGTCTTGGTCCCATACCTTTCAAAGGGTAAGAGCCAGCAGAGCGCGCCTGCCGCCGAGCAGGTGAAGGCTTAACCTTTAGCCTGTTCCACTTTTGGCTACTGACCAGTAACCTTTCTCTATAAGCCCGCGCTCGCCCTTTTCAGGGCAAGAGCAGTTGGGCGCTTAAGAGAAAGCAGTCGTAAATGTCTCGCACCGTTGTCCTAGTTGATGCCGTTCGCACCCCATTCGGAAAAGCCGGAAGCATGTACTCCGGAACGCGCGCTGATGATTTGATGGTGCGCGCAATGCGTGGCCTACTAGAGCGCAACCCTAAAGTTTCGCCAGATGCGATTGAAGATGTCGCGATTGCTGCAGCAACGCAAACCGGCGATCAAGGAATGAACTTAGGGCGAAGCGCATCACTTTTAGCGGGGTTACCAGTCACTGTTCCAGGTTACTCAGTCGATCGTTGGTGTGCAGGCGCCATGACTTCGATGACGACCTTGGCCGGTGCAATTGCTATTGGATCAATCGATATTGCAATCGCTGGCGGCGTTGAACATATGGGAAATCATCCAATCGGTGATGGCCTTGATCCCAATCCACGTTTTCTTGCAGAGCGAATCGTTGAACAAGATGCGCTCGCCATGGGTGCAACCGCTGAACGTTTACATGATCGCTTTCCACAATTAACAAAAGAGCGCGCAGATCGCTATGCGTACAACTCACAGATGAAGACTGCAGCTGCATATGCTGCCGGAAAGATTCAGCGCGATTTGATTCCAACTGCCGCACGTATTCCTGAGATGGGTTGGGGTATTGCAACAGTTGATGAACCACCACGCCCAACGACAACTATGGAAGGCTTAGCAACGCTCAAAACTCCATTCCGCGCCGCCGGCCGCGTAACTCCAGGAAACTCATCAGGTTTAAATGATGGCGCAACTGCTGCGCTGCTTGCTAGCGAAGATAAAGCGAAAGAACTTGGGCTAACAATTAAAGCCAAGTTGGTTTCTTATGCATTTGCCGGTGTAGAACCAGAGGTAATGGGATTTGGACCGGTGCCTTCGACAATCAAAGCTCTTGCCAAGGCGGGTCTAAAGATTGAAGATATTGGCGCATTTGAAGTTAACGAAGCATTTGCTGTTCAGGTAATTGCATTTCTTGATCACTTTGGAATCGCCGATGATGACCCTCGTGTTAATCCTTATGGCGGCGCGATTGCAGTTGGCCACCCATTGGCTTCTTCCGGAATCCGTCTAGCGCTCAACCTGGCGCGCGCCTTTGAAGAGCACCCAGAAGTGCGTTATGGACTTACAACAATGTGTATTGGACTTGGCATGGGCGGCACCGTTATTTGGGAGAACCCACACTTTTCAGGAGGATCAAAGTAATGACTACCGAAATCAAATTACCTGAAGGTGCGCCAGAAGAAGTTGTCACCAACGCACTTGTCCGCGATGTTGATCTAACTCCATTTGGTTTTACTGGCTCGCTAGCGTTGATTACCTTAGATAACGGACTTGATCACACCCGTCCCAATACCTTCGGTGCTCAGTCACTTATAGCCTTAGATGCTGCGATTACCGATGCGATTGGCCGCTCCCCTGCTGCAATTGGCATTATCGGAAAGCCCTTTATCTTTGCTGCAGGAGCTGATCTTTCAGCGCTCTCATTTCTTTCTGAGCGCTCACAATCACTTGCTATCGGAAAACTTGGCCACGATGTATTTCGTCGCCTAGATGAATGCGGAGTTCCTACCTTTGCATTTATCAATGGTTTAGCACTTGGTGGCGGGCTCGAAGTTGGTCTGCATTGCAACTATCGTACTCTCGCATCAACTGCATTTACTGGATTGCCTGAAGTTTTCTTAGGGCTAGTTCCAGGCTGGGGTGGAGCGACAATTCTGCCAAAGCTAATCGGACCAGAGCGCGCTATTCAAGTCATCATGCTTAACGCTTTGAATAACAACACCATGATGAAGGCTAAAGATGCGCTATCACTTGGAGTTGTGGATGCAGTCTACGAACCTGCCGATTTCCTAGAGCGCTCTGTCTCATTTGCAGCAAAAGTCTTAAGTGGTGCAACGAAGGTAGAACGTAAAGATTATTCACAAGATCCGACATGGGATGCCGCGCTTGCTACAGGTAAGGCTGCAGCCCTTAAGAAATATGGCGGAGCAGAGATCGCATCTCCTATGCGCGCACTTGAACTAATTGCTGCGGCTCGCACCAACACCCGTGGTGCAGGATTCGATGCTGAAGATCAAGCACTCGCTGATCTAACAATGTCTGATCCACTTCGCGCATCTCTATATGCATTTAACTTAATCCAGAAGAAGCGCAAGAAAGTTGAGGGCGCACCTAAGCCAGCGCTAGGCCGAAAGGTAACCAAGGTCGGTGTTGTTGGTGCTGGACTTATGGCATCTCAACTCGCTCTGCTCTTGCTGCGTAACCTTAAATGTCCAGTCGTCATGACCGATATTGATCAAGAACGTGCCGATAAGGGCGTTGCTTGGGTAAAGAACGAACTTGCAAAGTTGGTAGAAAAGAAACGCATGAGCGAAGAATCTGCGCGTCGCCTTTCACTTCTAGTAAGCGGTTCTGCTGATCAGAGTTCTTTCGCTGGTTGTGACTTCATTATTGAAGCAATCTTTGAAGAGCTATCTCTTAAGCAAGATCTATTTAAGAAGCTCGAAACTATCGTCTCCCCCGAATGTGTATTGGCAACCAATACCTCATCGCTCTCAGTTGAACGCATGAGCGAAGGGCTAAAGAATCCAGAGCGGGTAATTGGCTTCCACTTCTTTAATCCGGTTGCAGTGATGCCACTTCTAGAAGTTGCACGAACCTCAAAGACAGATGATGCAACAACTGCAACTGCAGTCAGCGTTGGTAAAGAGCTAAAGAAGACGATGATCATCTGTAAGGATGCACCAGGCTTTGTCGTCAATCGCTTGTTAACTCGCTTCATGGGCGAGGTAACAGATGCCGTAGATGAAGGAACCTCACCAGAAGTTGCAGATAATGCAATGCGCAGCATCGGTTTCCCAATGTCGCCATTTGAACTTCTCGATTTGGTTGGCCCAGGCGTTGCCTTGCATGTTTCTGAAACGCTGCACGAGAACTTAGGTCCGCGCTATCGCATCTCACCAACGATGCAAGCAATGGTCGATGCCAAAGTTCGCAACTTCTACATCAAGGGCGCCGATGGAAAGTTCAGCGCTAACCCTGAAGCAGTTGCGTTGATTAAGCAGGGCGATAAAGCATCAACTGCCGAGCAAGTACGCGATCGCGCACTTAACGCTTTGGCAACTGAAGCACGCATGATGCTAGATGAAGGCGTTGTCTCATCAGCTGCTGAGATTGATCTCTGTATGTTGATGGGTTCCGGTTGGCCGATGCATCTCGGCGGAATCTTGCCTTATCTAGATCGCGAAGGAATCAGCGAAGCGGTTTGCGGTCAGCGCTTTCATGCACCGGGTATTGCATCTCTGCCATAGTCGACTCTTCCAAGCTCGAAGTCGAGTGGGAACTGTTCCACTCGACAATGCTTCTTGCGATGCTCTGAGCGGTAATTCCGAGATCGTTCATGATCTCAGAGCGCTTTGAGTGCTCAATGAACTCCAGTGGAATTCCGATTGAGTGAATAGGCGTAGTCAGCCCAGATTCACGAAACATTTCAGAGATCGAACTTGCAATACCGCCGTGCTTAATTCCATCTTCTAGAACAACTACGCTCTTATATCGCTGGGCAATTGTGACAAGTGAGACCGGAAGTGGCTTAACCCAGCGCGGATCGATAACCGTTACGCCAACGCCTTCGCGGTAAGCCATTGATGCAGCTTCTACTGCGATCGCGGCCATCGCGCCAATGCTCACCAAAAGTACATCTGCACTCTCTCCGCGATATAGAACATCGATGCCATCGCGTCTTTCAAATGCTGGAAGATCTTCTTGAACCGCTCCCTTTGGAAAGCGCAGCAGCGATGGCGCATCTGAAATAGCAACTGCTTCGCGCAAAATTTCACGCAGTCGTGCGCCATCACGAGGTGCGCCCACATGCATATTTGGAACAATTCCAGTTAACGCTAGATCCCAAATGCCGTGATGTGAGGGGCCGTCATCTCCGGTTATTCCAGAGCGATCTAATACGAAGGTAACGCCAGCCTTGTGCAGCGCCACATCTAAGAGCAACTGATCAAATGCACGATTTAAGAATGTTGAATAAAGTGCGACAACTGGGTGCAGACCAGCAAATGCCATTCCTGCTGCGCTAGTGACGGCATGTTGTTCTGCAATGCCAACATCGATAGTGCGCTCAGGAAATGCTTTCTCGAATTTGCCTAAACCTGTTGGTCCAAGCATCGCTGCCGTTATCGCGACGATATCGCTGCGTTCGTGGCCAATCGCAACTAACTCTTCGGAAAATACCTTGGTCCAGCTGGTACCGCTCTTCGCTAACGGCGCGCCAGTTTCTGGATCAACGATTCCAACTGCGTGAAATTTTTCGGCTTCATCTGCAACTGCAGGTTGATGGCCACGTCCCTTTTCAGTGATTGCATGAACAAGAACTGGCGCGCCAAATTCTTTAGCTTTGGCTAAAGCCTTTTCAAGGGCGGCGATATCGTGGCCATCGATTGGACCCATGTACTTCAGGCCGAGATCTTCAAACATTCCTTGTGGGGCGACAATATCCTTGATGCCCTTCTTCATACCGTGCAAAGTTTCATAAATCGGAGTACCGACAACCGGGGTCTTATGTAGAAATTCTTTACCCCAGTCAAGGAATCTTTCATAACCGCGGGTTACGCGCAGAGTTGAGAGATAAGTTGCAAGTCCGCCAATTGTTGGAGAGTAAGAACGTTCGTTATCGTTTACGACGATTACTAAATTTCGCTCTTCTGTAGCTGCAATATTGTTGAGCGCCTCCCAAGACATACCGCCGGTGAGTGCGCCATCGCCAACCACAACAACTACATGGCGATCACTTTGCCCAGTACGTGAAAATCCGTAGGAAATTCCATCGCCCCAAGAGAGCGCAGTTGAGGCGTGAGAGTTTTCAATTACATCGTGTTCGCTCTCGCTGCGATTTGGGTAACCAGCGATTCCACCGCGTTGGCGCAGACCATCGAAACTATCTGCGCGGCCGGTAATTATTTTATGAACGTAAGATTGATGCCCGGTATCAAAGAGCACTACATCGCGCGGTGAATCAAAGGTTCTATGTATCGCCAGAGTTAGCTCGACAACGCCTAAGTTAGGGCCGAGATGGCCGCCGGTCTTAGAGACTTTTTCGATAAGGAACTGGCGAATCTCTTCGCTTAACTTATCTAACTGTGCGCGATCCAGCGCCTTAATATCAGCGGGACCTTTAATCGACTCGAGCACGTACTTAGTCTAGTTAAGGCCCTGCAGTTACGCGATATTTAGGCGAGCATCTGGCTATCTCTTCGCGCAGCTACTGAAGTAGCTGACGGAGGACGTACTGCATGATTCCGCCGTGGCGATAATAATCACCCTCACCTGGCGTATCGATGCGAACCTTTGCGGTAAATGTCTTATCCCCTGCTGTAACAGTTACCTCTTTCGGAATACCTCCGCTATTTAGCGCGGTGATTCCGGAGATCGCAAATGTTTCATCGCCCTTAAGTCCAAGGCTCTGTGCAGTATCGCCATTAGTAAATTGCAATGGAAGAACTCCCATTCCAATCAGATTCGAACGGTGAATGCGCTCAAAGCTTTCAGCGATTACGGCGCGAACTCCAAGGAGAGCAGTTCCCTTTGCGGCCCAGTCGCGAGATGAACCTGATCCGTACTCTTTTCCAGCCAAGATAACTAGCCCAACTCCAGCTGCTTGATAAGCAACTGATGCATCGTAAATTGTTGACTGTGCACCGTTATCAAGGAAGTTGCGAGTAAAGCCACCTTCTACGCCATCTAGCAACATATTCTTTAAGCGAATATTTGCAAAGGTGCCGCGAATCATTACTTCGTGGTTTCCGCGGCGTGATCCATATGAGTTGAAATCTGCACGCGCAACGCCATGTGCTTCTAGGTATTTGCCTGCTGGTGAATCAGCTTTGATATTTCCTGCAGGTGAGATGTGATCTGTGGTCACAGAGTCTCCAAGGATTGCTAGAACGCGCGCACCAGCGATATCGGTGACTGGCTTTGGTTGCGCCGGCATTCCATCAAAGTATGGAGGTTTGCGAACATAGGTTGATTGCGCATCCCATTCAAATGTCTTGCCAGTTGGCGTATCAAGTGATTTCCAACGGTGATCGCCATCAAAGACAGTCGCATAATCTTTCTTAAACATCTCAGATGAGATAGAAGAATCAATTACATCTTGAATCTCTTTCGCACTTGGCCAGATATCTGCCAAGAGAACTTCCTTGCCGTCCTTGTCGGTGCCAAGTGAATCCTTTTCAAAGTCGTGGTTCATAGTGCCTGCTAGCGCGTAGGCAACTACAAGTGGAGGTGAAGCTAAGTAGTTCATCTTCACATCAGGGCTAATGCGGCCTTCAAAGTTACGGTTGCCAGATAGCACGGCAGTTACAGCAAGATCGTGTTCGTTAACAGATTTGCTGATTTCTATTGGAAGCGGACCAGAGTTTCCGATACAAGTTACGCAGCCATAGC
The DNA here is from genome assembly GCF_002288385.1 of Candidatus Planktophila lacus. Lineage (NCBI taxonomy): Bacteria > Bacillati > Actinomycetota > Actinomycetes > Candidatus Nanopelagicales > Candidatus Nanopelagicaceae > Candidatus Planktophila > Candidatus Planktophila lacus. The sequence continues at coordinate 834,283 of NZ_CP016783.1, forward strand.
CAACAAGGTGGAAACCAAGTGCTTGCATATATTGAGTTAGGCCAGCGCGATCGTAGTAATCGGTAACAACTTTTGATCCTGGTGCCAGAGTTGTCTTTACCCATGGCTTAGAAGTTAGGCCGCGTTCTACCGCTTTCTTAGCAAGTAGCGCAGCGCCGATCATTACCGAAGGATTTGAGGTATTTGTACATGAGGTAATTGATGCAATTACGACGTCACCATTTTTAATGGTTGTCTCTTTAGCGCCAACCTTTACTGGATAGGCCTCTTTGCCAGTCTTATCTGTGAAATAAGTTGGCAAGATTTTATCGAAGGCCGACTTTGAGTCGCTTAATGAGATGCGATCTTGTGGGCGCTTAGGTCCAGAGATTGATGGAACAACTGTTGAAAGATCTAGTTCAACATGTTCGGAATATCGTGGGCTAACTGATGGGTCATGCCACATGCCCTGTGCTTTTGCATATTGCTCAACAAGTGCAAGCTGATCTTCGCTGCGTCCAGTAAGACGCAGGTAGCGAAGGGTTTCATCATCAATTGGGAAGATTGCACAAGTCGAACCATATTCAGGGCTCATATTTCCAATTGTGGTGCGGTTCGCCATTGGTACAGAGACAACGCCTGGTCCATAAAATTCAACGAACTTTCCAACGACGCCATGCTTACGCAATATCTCGGTAATTGTTAGCGCCATATCTGTGGCAGTTGTCCCCACAGGAAGAGAACCGCTTAGCTTGAATCCAACTACGCGAGGGATCAACATTGAAACTGGTTGTCCAAGCAACGCTGCTTCCGCCTCGATACCGCCGACTCCCCAGCCAAGTACGCCGAGTCCGTTAACCATTGTTGTGTGTGAGTCCGTGCCAACGACAGTATCTGGATACGCGCGGAGCACTCCATTTACGGTGCGAGTCATGATTACTCGCGCTAGGTATTCAATATTTACCTGGTGCACGATTCCGGTTCCAGGTGGAACCACTTTAAATTCATCAAAGGCGCCTTGGCCCCAGCGCAGGAAGCGGTAACGCTCGCGGTTGCGCTCATATTCAATATCGGTGTTCTGTTCGAAAGAATCTTTAGTTCCAAATACATCTGCGATAACTGAGTGGTCGATAACTAGTTCAGCAGGTGCCAGCGGATTTACTTTGGCTGGGTCTCCCCCGAGATCAACGATTGCTTCGCGCATAGTTGCTAGATCTACTACGCAAGGGACTCCGGTAAAATCCTGCATGACAACGCGGGCAGGTGTAAATTGAATTTCAGTATCTGGTTCAACTGATGGATCCCATTGTGCAAGCGCTTTGATGTGATCAGCGGTGATATTTGCGCCATCTTCGGTGCGGAGTAAATTTTCAAGTAAGACTTTAAGCGAGAACGGCAAACTAGCAGCGCCTTCAATTTTAGAGATATCAAAGATTTCGAAATCTTTGCCGCTAACGTTTAGATTCTTCTTGGCACCTAATGAATTTTTGCTCATCGTTTATCCCTCACTGATTTATCTTGACGTCAAGATACCTTAACTCGCTTAAAAAGCGCAACAGATTCGATGTGTTGCGTCATCGGAAAGAGATCAAAGGCGCGAATTTCGGCCAGCTGATAGCCCGAACTTTCCAGATACGCGCTATCTCGGGCAAGGGCTGCGGGATCGCAAGCCACGTAAACAATGGCGCGTGGCTTGAGTGAAACCATTGATTCAACGACGCTCTTGCCGGCGCCTTCGCGAGGTGGATCGAGAATAATTACATCGGCTTTGGAAAATCTCGGCAAGATCTTTTCTACATCACCGGTATGAATTCCGACATTGGTGCGCTCGGCAAAATTTCTAAGCGCATCCCCAGTTGCAGATTTACTACCTTCGACTAGATCAATTCTGCCGCTCTCGCCAACTAATTCGATAGCTTGAGAAGTGAACAGCCCAACTCCCCCATATAAATCAAGTAGATGATCCCCGCTCTTAACTTGAGCGAACTTCAAAACGGCTTCAGTTAGGACTCGTGGCGCTTCCTTATGGCTCTGCCAGAACGAACGTTGTGAAACCTCTAATGGAAATTCATTTACCGCATATCTTGCGATATCTGGACCTTCCGAAGTTCGAACTGGGCTTTCATCGCGCATATATCCCGTCGCAATGGTCCGCTCACCGGTTGAAGAAATCGATACTTCGACCTGCAGATCCCCTTTCCACTTTCGATTACTCAACTCTTGATATTTCAATTCTGGTTGCAGAATTCGACAATCAGAGACCGGAACAACTTTATTGCTACGTGCTTGGCGAAATCCGAGCGCTCCATCACGTGTTGTTACCGCTGTAAAGCGGGTGCGATATCCAAGCGGCCCAGCAACTTCTTCTACCTTCACAAGTACTTCCTTCTTGGCAATACGTGCGAATTGTTCAGTTATAACTTCACTCTTTAGCTGGCGTTGTCTTTCCAGCGAAATATGTTGAAAGTCGCATCCCCCACAACCAGCGCGATGCGCAAATTGGCAAGGGGCGCTAACGCGATCACTAGATGCGCTCACAACTTTCACGACATCGGCGCGATTAAAAGAAGATCCGGTACCGGTTATCTCAATCTCAACTTCTTCACCAGGTATCGCATGGCGAACAAAGATCACTGCTCCTTGGTGGCGCGCTATGAAATGACCGCCATGGGCGATCTTCTCGATGGTGACGTTAAAGCGTTGACCTACGGATAGGTCCGCCTTTCTTTCTGATTTTTCCATTCGAGCATCATCTACCGCCATGTGCCCAAGCCTAGAGGTGGTAAGTTAAACCTTGTGCACGTCGTGATTATGGGATGCGGTCGAGTTGGTTCCTCTTTGGCGAGCGAACTTGAAGCCGCTGGCCATTCGGTTGCAATTATTGATCAATCTCGCGAAGCTTTCCGTCGCCTAGGCCCAGACTTTAAAGGTCGAACAGTCGCTGGCGTTGGCTTTGATCGCGATACCTTGCTTGAAGCCGGTATCGAAACAGCCGATGCATTTGCCGCTGTAAGCAATGGTGATAACTCAAATATTTTGGCAGCGCGCGTTGCCCGCGAAACTTATGGAGTAGCAAATGTTGTTGCGCGTATCTACGATCCAGGTCGCGCTGAGATTTATCAGCGCTTAGGCATTCCAACTGTCGCAACTGTTATCTGGGCAACTGATCAGATCTTGCGTCGCCTAGTGCCAGAAGGTTCACTTTCTGAATGGCGCGATGCCAGCGGAACAATTCAACTCTGCGAGATGCATCCCCACAAAGATTGGTTCGGTCGTCCAATCGCTGAAATTGAATTAGCGATCGAAGCCCGCGTCGCGTTTTTAACTCGACTTGCTGAAGGCTTGATCCCTGATGAGCACACTGTTTTGCAAGAAGGCGATCTAATGCACGTAACAGTTCGCGCCGAAAACACCGCTGCTGTGGAAGCAATTCTGGCGCGCTCACCTGAGGATCATTCATGAGAATTGCCATAGCAGGAGCCGGAAATGTTGGTCGTGCGATTGCGCGCGAACTTCTCGATAACGGACACCAAGTACTTCTAATCGACCGCGATCCAAAAGCGCTGAAGATGGAATCAGTTCCAGATGCCGAATGGTTGATGGCCGATGCCTGCGAAATTACCTCACTCGATAAAGCGGTGTTAAATAATTGCCAAGTTTTAGTTGCAGCAACCGGTGATGACAAAGTTAATTTAGTAGCCTCGTTATTGGCCAAGACCGAATATGGCGTTCCTCGCGTTGTCGCACGTATTAATCATCCAAAGAATGAGTGGCTCTTTGACTCATCTTGGGGCGTAGATGTTGCAGTATCAACCCCACGAATTATCTCAGCGCTAGTTGAAGAAGCGGTAAGCGTAGGAGATGTCGTTCGACTCTTCTCTTTCCGCAAGGGTCAAGCCAACTTGGTTGAGCTAACACTTCCTGATACATCAATGTGCATTGGCAAAACCGTTGAAGAAATTACCCTTCCCGACGATGCATCTCTTGCCGCAATCGTGCGCGATGGTCGTGTGATTACTCCGACTCCAACTGATGTCTTTAGCGCTGGCGATGAGCTTCTCTTTGTTGCTTCAGCAACTGCTGAAAGTTTGATCAAATCCTGCTTTATCGAACAGTAACTTTACTTTTCGCTAACTTTCGTTGTTGGAACGGTTTTTAAGATCATCCAAGAACCATAGGCAGTCGCCAGAAATAGCGGATATCCCATAGCTAGATTTACTGTTCCGAGTAAATTCACATTTCCACTTCGATAAATCGGGTACTGAACGGCGATGCGCGCAAAGAACATCCCAACCCAGAGCCAACTAGCCCGCTTATATGCGCGAGCTCGTGCTGGATCTTTACGCCATTGTAAGTTTTCTCCCAGAATTGGCCCAAGCAATAAACCAAGGATCGGCCATCCCGCCAAGTTGGCAATCAAGTAAACGCTGCCATATCCAAGGTTGGTGAGTAACTTTGGGATATAGAGATCGCTGGCATTTCCGGTGCGGTTGGCAAACCAAGCGCAGATTAACGAGCCAATCAACCCAGAGACTGCATGTTGAATGGTCTCGCGCATGGCTAGGCGAATTATCGTTAAGAGCGCCGACACTGCAACGGATGCAAAAAGTGCGCTTTGAAGTTCATCTGTAACGTTGAAAACAACTAGGAAAATAACTGAAGGAATACCAGAATCAATTAAGCCTTTCTTGCCACCAAAAGCTGCAAGAACTTTCGCCTTATCCTCGTGATGTTCCGGATTACTCATGTGCGACCCGTTGATCCAAAGCCATCAGCGCCGCGACCAGAACCTGGCAGGCTTTCTACTTCTAGGAAATCTGCACGTTCTACCTTTTGAATAACTAGTTGCGCGATGCGATCTCCGCGTTTGAATGAAACGCTCTCGTTAGGATCGTGATTGATCAAAATAACTTGTAACTCTCCGCGATAACCAGCATCAACTGTGCCAGGAGCGTTGACCATGGTGACGCCATGTTTAATTGCAAGCCCAGAACGCGGATGAACTAACGCAACGTAACCATCGGGAAGGGCGATCGAAATTCCAGTTGGAACAAGCGTGCGCTCCCCCGGTGCAAGAACAACATCAATACGCGAGACGATATCTGCGCCGGCATCTCCGCCTTTTGCGTAACGCGGCAGTGGCAGATCAGGATCTAGCCTTGTTACTAATACTTGAACGCCCATTATGGATTTATCTCAAATTCCGGATCTACAAAGGCAAGGATCTCAGGGGTCTTGGCGATATGTTCTAGATACTCTTTCGGAGCGTTCTCTAAAAAGTGTGACATGGGAACAATTACAAAGAGCGCTGCCGCTTTTACCGCGATTTCACCATCTGGGCCACCAAGGCGGCCTTCTGCCGCGGTGTAAACCTTACGATTTACCTGTCCAGTAATTCGCGCGGTGATGTGCAAAGTAGTTCCCATTGGAACTGGTTTTAAAAAATCTGTTTCTAAGCGCGCGGTAACGGCCGGTGAGCGAATCAACCACATCAACTTTCCAAGTGCCTCATCAAATGCCAGCGATAACAGACCACCGTGCGCTAGCCCTGGAGCGCCTTGGTGATTTTCGGTAACAATAAACTCAGCAGTTAAATCTGCACCAGCTCCTGCGTGTGCAACTAAATGTAAACCAGTTGGATGAAGTTCGCCGCAACCAAAGCAATGTCCAAAGTGAGATGGAATCTTGGTCCCAATCTCGGGCGCCTTCGGATGGCGCTCTGGGATAACCGCACCTTCTGGAGCAGTAGTGCTAGCGATTCGACTCATAGCCTCACTTTACTTCATAGTCTTAACTTCATCTACGTTCCAAGATAAGAAAGGAGCTTAAAAGACTAAGATAAAGGTGTGATCTTCCGCGAAGTTCTAAGGCCGCCTATTTGGGTGCTGGCCTTTATATATTTTCTCTTTCTCTCCATAGTTCTCTCTGTATGGGCAGCGCTAGATAATCGAGCGACGTTGGTCACTTTTGTAATCTCAACACTCGCGCTGATCTGGATCGCGTTTTCTATGACTTCAGAAATAACTTTTGACGGAAAAGTTCTAAAGATTGATAAAGCAAATATTGAAGTTAATTACCTTGGAAAAGCCACGGTTCTAGATAAAAATGCAATGAGGCTACTTCGTACCCGTGATGCTGATCCCGCCGCTTATCTGGCAATCAAATTTTGGGAGCCACGTGGTCTACGGATTGATCTAAACGATTCAAGAGATAGGACGCCATATTGGCTAGTAACGAGCAAACGCGGCGAAGAGATCGCCGCGCTGCTTAATCGTTAAACCGATTACTGAATTACTTTAATTAATTGCACTCTTTACAGACTGCTAGTCTTAATTGCACTCTTTACAGACTGCCTTGGCGCCTTCGCCTTTAGCAAGTTGCGTAATGTGATGCACCAAGAAGCATCGTGAACAAGTAAATTCATCGACCTGCTTTGGCACGACGCGCACTGCTAGTTCTTCACCAGATAGATCTGCGCCAGGAAGTTCTAGATTCTCTGCCGCCTCTGCTTCATCGACATCAATCTGACCGGATTGAGCATCGACGCGCTTAGCTTTGAGTTCTTCTAGCGACTCCTCGTGGAGTTCCTCATCCGTCTTTCGGGGGGTGTCGTAATCTGTTGCCACTGCTCTCACCTCACTTCCATATATTCAAAACAACTCGCATCTATTGCTCGTTGCGTACGGGCGCATACTCGCGCACTTACCTGTGATTACCCATTACAACCATCGGCGTGTCGCAGATATTCCCCGTATACATAAGTAAGACCAGACATTAATAGGGCTTTTCCACCGCTTCTATCGCTTTAGCCAGTGATGCCCCCACGCGCGCATGAATAGCCGTGCCGCTCTCCACGTATTCCTCAGAGAGAATTTCACCAGTCTCATGAATCGCGTTTACCAAATCACCGCGGTTGTATGGAATTATCGAATTTATTTCGATATTCGGCTGCGGTAGCGACTTCTCGATTGCATGTACTAAACCTTCAATTCCAAATCCGGTTCGCGCAGAGAATGCATAACTGTTCTTCTCTTTACGTAATATCTCCATAACCACTTCAGGGTTAGCTGAATCAACTTTATTAATGGCGATTATTTCCGGGATATCTCCCCCGCCAATATCGGTTATAACTTCGCGGACGGCGCGGATCTGTTCAAAAGGATCTGGATGCGAACCATCGACAACGTGAACGATTAAATCTGCTCCAGATACTTCCTCCAGTGTTGATTTAAAGGCATCAACTAATTGATGTGGAAGGTGGCGAACAAAACCCACTGTGTCAGAGAGCGTGTAGGTGCGACCATCGGCGGTATGTGTCTTACGCACCGTTGGATCAAGGGTTGCGAACAGCGCATTCTCGACTAGTACGCCAGCATTAGTTAGCCGGTTAAGAAGAGATGATTTTCCTGCGTTGGTATAACCGGCGATAGCTACAGATGGAATATTGAAACGTTTACGTTCTTGCCGCTTTGTATCTCGAGATACCTTCATCTCCGCTATCTCACGGCGCAATTTGGCCATCTTGTCGCGAATACGACGTCGATCTGTTTCGATCTTAGTTTCACCTGGACCGCGGCCACCAATACCTGCACCACCTGCGGCGCGGCCACCAACTTGGCGGGAAAGTGAATCACCCCAACCACGTAGACGAGGAAGTAAGTAGGCGATCTGCGCGAGCTCTACCTGCGCCTTACCTTCTTTACTCTTGGCGTGCTGGGCGAAGATATCGAGAATAAGGGCTGTGCGATCTACAACTTTCACCTTTAACTTATCTTCAAGTTGTCGCAGTTGTGATGGAGAGAGTTCACCATCGCAAATAACGGTGTCGGCGCCACTTGATGCAACTATCTGGCGAAGTTCAATTACCTTTCCAGAACCGATATATGTTGCGGGATCTGGTTTATCTCTTCTCTGGATCAAGCCATCTAGAACTTCCGAACCAGCCGTTTCGGCGAGTGCTTTCAACTCGGCGAGTGAATTCTCGGCCATCTCGGCGCTGCCTTCTGTCCATACGCCGACAAGAACAACACGTTCTAGTTGTAACTGGCGATACTCGGCATCAGAAATATCTTGTAGTTCAGTAGAAAATCCCTTTACGCGGCGGAGCGCGTGACGATCGCTTAGCTCTTGTTGCGGATCAGGATCGTATTCACTTTCGTCGGCATCAAAATCTGCCGCTACCCGCGCACTTTCGCGAAGTAGCTCTTCAAATAAATCGTTATTGCGTGGTTGGTCGTTACTCATGCATCCTGCAAGTAATCGGTTATATCAATATCTTTTATCAAGACTGCTGGGCCAATAAGAGTGGCATTGGCGTGAGGATCGATATCTACTACCAATCTTCCTCCCGGAGGGAAAATTACCCAACGCGCTGGCAGAGAAGTATTTGTGTGAAGCGTTGCAGCAAGTGCGACTGCGCAAGTCCCGGTTCCGCATGAACGAGTCTCACCACTACCCCGTTCGTGCACGCGCATCTTGATCTCTTTATTTGCAGTGATTTCAACGAATTCAACGTTAACGCCTTCTGGGTATATATCTCGTGGGCGCACTACTGGCGCATCTTTGAGCGATCCCACATCTTCAATCTTTTCGACAAAAACCACTGCATGAGGATTGCCTACGCTGATGTGATACCCGTTCCAGATCTTTCCCTCAACGGAGGCAGTAACCGCTTCTCCCTCATCGATAACTTTGCCCATATTTACAGAAATATCATCTTTAGCTGGAACACGCAGGTGCTTTACGCCGTCTCGGGTATTGATTGCAAAAATTCCTTCAGGTTGATGGCCGCGCTCAACTAAGTATCTAGCCATTACGCGGATGCCGTTGCCACACATTTCAGCCAGTGATCCGTCGGCATTTCGGTAATCCATAAACCATTTACCGTCGCGCTTACCAATTTTTATCAGGCCATCTGCGCCGATTCCAGTTTCACGGTTACACATCGCAGCCGTCTGTGAAGTAGTTATTGATATCTCTTCTTCAGGATCAAAGACCACAAGAAAATCATTCTCGGTGCCATGGCCATAGGTGGCGATAATTGGAGTATTCATTACGTTGTTGAGTTTATCTTCTGCAGAACCGTTTCCAAACGCGGTTGGATCGGTGAAATCCATTTAATTCGCGCATCGCGGGAGAACCAAGTCTCTTGGCGGCGGGCATATTGCCTTGTGGCGCGTTTGGTCTCTTCCATCGCCTGATCCTCACTAATCTCACCTGCGCGCATGGAGATTACTTGCGCATAACCCAGTGCGCGCCTTGCGGTGGTTGCCTTGGTGATTCCTTCGGTGATTAGCGAATCAACTTCGGCTACCAAGCCTCTGCGCCACATTAAATCAACGCGCGCATCGATGCGTTCGGTTAGCTTCTCGCGATCCATAACGAGGCCAAATTGCAGCGCGTCTGGATACTTGGACGAGTCTTCGCGAGGAAGATTGGCGGTAAATGGTTGTCCCGTAATCTCAATTACCTCCAGAGCTCGAATTACGCGGCGCACATTTTGGATATCGATCGCCGCAGCTGCTGCGGGATCCAGAAGTTGTAGTCGTTCAAAAAGTCGGGCTACTCCGAATTCTTCGGCCTCTTGATTTAAACGCTCTCGAACTTCTGGATTGGTACCTGGGAAATTCAACTCATCCAAAATCGCCTTTATGTAGAGGCCCGTTCCACCAACGATTACAGCATGGTTATTGCGCGCGTGAATCTCGGTGATCTTCTTTCGCGCTTGTTCTTGATACCAGGCAACCGTTGCATCTTCGGTAACGTCCAAGACATCTAGTAGATGATGCTCGATGCCGCCTCGTTCTTCCAGAGTTAACTTCGCGGTTCCTATATCCATGCCCCGATAGAGTTGCATCGAATCGGCATTGATTATCTCTGCACCAATCTCTTTAGCAAGAGCTACCGCAAGATCGCTCTTACCGGTGGCGGTAGCCCCACAAATAACTATCGTCTTCATAGTTGAGTTATTCAGCGGCACTTGGCTTGCGAAGAGTCGGGATGCCCAGCGAAGTTGCAGTTGGTCCTTGCTTTGTGCGCGCTTCGTGGACATCTCCCCCACGAGTTTTGATATGCGCCAACTCTTTTGCGATCAGATAATGCGCAGAAGCATCTGTAATTTCTAGGTCTACAAAATCTCCGGGGCGCGCTTGGCTCTTGGCATCAAAGTGCACTAAGCGGAAATCTTCCGTCTTTCCAGTAAGCCTCGCCTGCGCTTGGTCGCGTCGACCTTCGACTTCTGAGACCAAGGCGCGATGTGTTTGCCCAATAGATCTCTTATTTACGCCGAGAGAAATCTTCTGTTGATGTTCATGCAGAAGCGTGTATCGCTCACCGACAATTGCTTCCGGAACTTGATTGGGCATAACCCCAGCAGGTGTTCCGGGGCGAATTGAATATTTGTATGTGTACGCCGCGGAAAATTGCGCTTGCGTAGTTAGGTCAAGAGTTGCTTGGAAATCGTATTCTGTCTCGCCTGGAAAACCTACGATGATGTCGGTCGTGATCATGGCATGCGGCATAGCGCTACGAACTCGATCCAAAATGCCAAGGTAACGGCTTGATCGATAAGAACGGCGCATCTCCTGCAAAATTCGATCAGAGCCCGACTGCAACGGCATATGTAGATGGGGCATCACATTTGGCGTAGTTGCCATAACTTCAATGACATCATCGGTGAAATCGCGTGGGTGAGGTGACATGAAACGAACTCGCTCTAGCCCGTAAATTTCTCCACATTTGCGAAGTAGCGCAGCAAAGGCGCCGCGATCGCCAAATTCAACGCCGTAGGCATTTACATTCTGACCGAGCAAGGTAATTTCAATGACGCCCTGATCGACCAGTGCTCGAACTTCTTTCAAGATATCTGCTTCGGGGCGATCTTTTTCAATACCACGTAACGTGGGGACGATGCAGAAGGTACAAGTGTTGTTGCAGCCAACCGAAACTGAAACCCACGAGGTAAAGGCTGAAAATCTACGCGCCGGCAAGGTTGATGGGAAATGTTCTAGCGCTTCTTTAATTTCGATCTGTGATTCTTCTTCAATACGGGCGCGCTCGAGGAGCACAGGTAGCGATCCAACATTATGCGTACCGAATACGACATCTACATATGGAGCCTTTTTAAGGATTATCGATTGATCTTTCTGAGCCAAGCAGCCGCCAACTGCGATCTGCATATTGGGATTAGCCTTCTTAATTGGTGCTAAGAAACTTAAGTTTCCGTAAAGCTTGTTATCAGCATTTTCGCGCACGGCACATGTATTGAAGACAACGATGTCAGCTTGTTCGCCCTGAATAACCGGAAGATAACCTGCTTCATCGAGAAGACCTGCGATGCGTTCAGAATCGTGAACGTTCATCTGGCAGCCATAAGTTTCGACTGCGTAGGTACGGGCCATGAGGAGAAGGGTATCGCTGTGAGTTAGAGAGGTAATACCTCAAAGCTCAGATCCTTGCGATTAACGACCAAGATTGAATGGTTGGTTAGACGAGTCCAGTGATCTTTACCCCAACCGGTCGAGGCCACCTTGATGACGCCATCTTCAACGCTATAGCGAAGTTCATAATGGCTATCAACAGTCCACTCAGTCGAATCAGCCTCATTGAATTCACAGACCGCAATAAAGGTGTCGGGGGTCATGAGCATTGAGTTGATACTCGTGAAATCACAATTGGCAGAAATGGTCTTTACCGCTTTACGAACACCTTCGATCAAACCAAGTTCATCTAGACAGCTCAAGATAGTGAAGAAATAGCGCTCACTATCAGTAGTTGAAGTGAACTTACCTAGGTAGCGTGGATCAACAAATTTCTGGACTGAATCGATCGATTTGATGGTGCCATTATGCATAAAGGAATAATCACCGTAGATAAATGGGTGGTTGTTGGAGAGATCTACCGTCAAACCTTTAGAAGCTAGGCGAAGGTGCAATAGCGCGCCATCTGACTTCAAATTCGTAGAAGATTCGGCGAACTTCTCACTCTCTGCTGCGAGAGTTAAGTCGCGAACCAGTTCAGTCTTACGTGTATCAGTTGAGCAAGCCGAAATTCCCCATCCATGTTTATGCTCTTTGGATAGTTCTACAAAGTTTTCAAATCCTTCGCCAACAACATCTGCAAAGGTACGTTCTTCGGTCGCTACATATCCAAGTAATCTGCACATGGGGTAAATCTACCTTGAATTAAAAGTTAAAGTTTACTTTTGGATACGGATTGGGTTTTGGCCACGTGCGATCAAGCGCTCAAAGTGCACTTCGCGCTTATCGTTAAAGGTGGCAGCTTCTTTTCCTGATTTCTCCATAAAGGCGACTAGTTCATCGCGGGCTACTAGTCCATCTCCAGACAAATCATTTCGTTCAAAGACGTTCCAGGCGCGAAGAACCGGGGATACAACATCGTCTAGGTGTTGTTGCAGATCATAAATACCAGCAAGGGCGATCTGTACCGCCTTGCGTCCAAATCCTGGCATGTTTGCACCAGGCATATCAAAGTTGGTTACAACATCTGCGATGGCGCGCATCGAAGCGTTTGGTTCCATATCCAGTGCTGCAGATAGAGTGTTGCGGTAGAACAGCATATGGAGATTCTCATCTAGAGCAACGCGCTGCATCATTCCTTCAGCGATTGGATCATCGGAAATTTTTCCGGTGTTACGGTGTGAAATACGCGTTGCCAATTCTTGGAATGAAACGTAAGCAATTGTGTGCAACATATCGTTTTCATATGGAGTCTGATATCCCAATGACATATGCGCCATACGTAGATCTTCAAGCTCGTAAGGATCGACGCCACGAGTAGCCATTAGGTAGTCGCGAATCACGATTGCGTGGCGCGCTTCTTCGGCGGTCCATCGTTCAATCCAATTGCCCCAAGCGCCATCGCGACCCATAGAAATTGCGATTTCAGTGTGGTAGCTCGGCAGGTTATCTTCAGTAAGAAGATTTAAAATTAGTGAATCTTGTGCAACTGGAGAGAGTCGAGAATCTTTTGCTTCCCAGGCATCGCCATTTAAAGGACCTGCGTAATCGCGACCTTCAGACCATGGGACATACTCGTGCGGATACCAATTTTTTTGAACAGATAAATGGCGCTCGAGTTCAACGGCAACCACTGGTTCGAGATCGCGAATAAGGCGAGATTGGATCTTTTCTGACTCTTCGCTCATAGGTGAACGCTAAAGCAAAACTGCGGTTACTGACTAGTTAGAAATTCTTTTTCGCGCGCTCAATGGCCTGTAATTCGCGCCACTTAGCGATCTCAGCGTGATTTCCACTCAATAAGATCTCCGGCACCGCTATGCCACGCCATTCTTGAGGTTTCGTGAAATTTGGATACTCCAAATAACCTTCAGAATTATGTGACTCTTCAGCCAGCGATTCAGGATTTCCAAGTACGCCCGGAATCAAACGGGTAATCGCTTCAATCATTACAAGGGAAGCAACTTCTCCCCCGCCAAGAACATAGTCACCGATTGAGACTTCATGAACTCGAACATTTTTTGCTGCATATTCAGATGACTCGTAATGTTGACGTACTCGATCATCAATTCCTTCGTAACGCCCACAAGCGAAGATCAGATGTTTTGAATTAGCAAAGCTCTGCGCCATTTCCTGGTTAAAGCGCTTGCCCGCTGGGGTCAAGATAATCAAATCTGTATCAGCAACCATCAAGGGATCTAATACTCGCCCCCAAATTTCAGGAAGCATCACCATGCCGGCGCCGCCACCGTATGGGGTGTCATCTACGGTGTTGTGGTTATCTTGCGTTGCCGCGCGAAGATCGTGAACTTGTATATCTACCAAGCCCTTGCTCTGTGCTTTCCCAAGCAGCGAAAGTTGAGCCGGCGCAAAGTATTCTGGAAAGATTGTTACCGCATCGATCTTCATTTACTGACTCCTGCTTCGTAATCCTCGGGAGGAATAACGGTCATTCGCTTTTCTTTCACATCAACTACTGGAACTAATTGATGTACGAAAGGAATTAGCACTTCTCCGGCTTCGGTCTTAATGCTCAGCACATCTTGCCCAGGCAGGTTTAAGACTTCAGTTACTTCCCCAAATAAATCGCCATCAACTAGGTATGCCTGACAGCCGATTAGCTGCAGCACGTGATAATCATCTTCATCAAGACCTGGCGCATCGATATCAACGTCTGCATAGAGAAGTTGATCCCGATATTTCTCGATGGCATTGCGATCTTCTACTCCATCGAAGCCAAGCAACAGGATTCCGTTGTGCACACGTGCAGAAGCCACGGTTAAATTACCGTGGCTTTCTGTCTCAAGTATTGCCCCGATGGCAAAACGTTCTGCTGCATCATCGGTACGTACTTCAATTGTGGCCTCGCCCAAGATTCCGTGGGCGCGACCGATGCGACCTATATTCAGGCGCATCAGATAAAAGCTTTCGCTTTAACGAGCCTCATCGGTATCGATTAGGTCAACGCGTACAGTGCGACCAGCAATAGCGCTTACAACTGTGCGAAGCGCTTTTGCAGTGCGACCATTACGACCAATTACCTTGCCGATATCTTCAGGATTAACACGAACTTCTAGAGTCGTGCCGCGACGATGAGTCTTTTCCTTCACGATGACATCTTCAGGATTATCAACGATTCCTTTAACGAGGTGCTCGAGAGCTTCGTCCATCATTGTTATTCAGCGGCCTCTTCTGAAGTCACTGGCTCAGCTGGAACCTCTGCCACCACATCGGTCGCAGTTGGTTCGGACACAGCTGGTGCTTCAACAACAGCCTCTGGTGCGGTTTCAACAACCGCTTCTACTGCTACCTCTTCGGTCGCAGTTGGTTCGGACACAACTTCTTCGATTACAGGAGCAGGGTTAGCCTTTGCAGCCAACTTCTCTTGCGCCTTCTTCTTCATTGTTGTTGCGCCTTCTTTAGGCTCATCCATTGCTTGCTTAACAGCTGCTTCGTAAGCGATGCTCTTAGCTGGCTTTGGTGTTGCAAACTTAAGTGTTCCTTCGGTGCCAGGTAGGCCCTTGAACTTCTGCCAATCTCCGGTGACCTTAAAGATCGCCTCTACAGCGGCAGTTGGTTGTGCGCCGACTCCGAGCCAGTACTGCGCGCGCTCTGAGTTAACTTCCATGATTGATGGCTCTTGTCCTGGAACGTAACGACCAATTTCTTCAATTGAAAGTCCGTTACGTGCTTTACGTGAATCTGTTACGACGATGCGGAAAAATGGTGTGCGGATCTTTCCCATGCGCATTAAGCGAATTTTTGTAGACAAAGAAGTAGTGCTCCTAAAAAGTGTGTCGCATCTTTAACTATGCAGCGGGGTGCGCATGTATTCAATACAACTGTGGATATGGATGTTGTGGGGGTAGAGGGCCCCTCAACAGGAGGCTAATCTTGCCATCTACGCGTGTAGATGCGAAATCCGAGCGTGGTTAGAGCAGGGCTTTAGCCCTTCTCCTCCAAGGCGCGTTTGGCGGGATTTCCAGATTTGGACTTCTTCTTAGCTGGCTGCTGGCTGACCTTTTGAACAGGTGCGGGCGCACCTGTTGGCATACCCATTCCAGGCGGCAACCCTTTACCGCTGCGCATCTGTTTCATCATCTTCTGTGCCGCTGCGAATTTATCAACTAAAGAATTTACATCTTGAACTTTTCGGCCGGCGCCCAAGGCAATTCGTGCACGACGTGAGCCATTTAGAACTTTTGGATCACGACGCTCGATTGGCGTCATTGATTGAACAATTGACTTAGTACGGACGATCTCGGATTCATCAAAATTTTCGATCTGCTTCTTCATCCCGCCTGCACCCGGCAACATTCCTAGCAACTTCGACATTGAGCCCATCTTCGACATCGCCTCTAACTGCTCAAGAAAATCTTCAAGCGTGAAGTCATCACCACGCGCAAATTTTTCTTCTAGACGTGCGGAACTTTCACCATCAAAGGCTTTCTTGGCCTGTTCTGCCAAAGTTGCGACATCGCCAAGACCCAAGATTCGTGAAGCCATGCGATCGGGATAGAAGATATCGAAATCTGAAAGCTTTTCACCGTTCGATGAAAACATGATTGGTTTACCGGTTAATTGGGTGATTGATAGCGCAGCGCCACCTCGAGCATCACCATCGAGCTTGGTAAGTACCACGCCATCAAAACCAACGCCATCCTGAAACGCTTGCGCGGTGCGGACAGCATCCTGACCGATCATCGCATCAACAACGAACAGGATCTCATCTGGCGAAATTGCATCACGGATAGCGATCGCCTCGCGCATCAAATCTTCATCTACACCTAGGCGACCTGCGGTATCGACGATAACCATGTTGTACAACTTTGACTTTGCAAAAGCGATTCCTTGCTCTGCAACCTTTACTGGATTGCCAACACCGTTGCCAGGTTCAGGTGCAAAGACCGGAACTCCAAGGCTTTCACCAACAACCTGTAATTGGTTTACTGCATTTGGACGTTGCAAGTCAGATGCAACTAGAAGTGGAGTGTTTCCTTGGTCGGCATAGAACTTGGCGAGTTTTCCAGCCAAAGTCGTTTTACCTGCACCTTGCAATCCAGCCAACATGATTACCGTCGGAGCGGTCTTCGCAAATCGAACTCGGCGCGCGGATCCGCCAAGGATCTCTACTAGTTCGGCGTTAACGATCTCAAAGATTGCTTGTGCTTGATTTGTGCCTGATTGCAGATTTGGGAGCGCTTCCAGCGACTTGCTGCGAATTTTTTCGATAAAGCGGTCTACAACAGGTAGTGCAACATCTGACTCGAGAAGTGCGGTACGAACTTCAGCGCAAGTGTTTTCGATATCTGAAGGAGAAATTTTTCCTCGGGAACGCAGCGAGGAGAAAGCGTTCGAGAATTTGGAGGAAAGGTTGTCAAACATAAGGTGGCAATAGTACTTGAAAGGTTAATTAAGCAAGAGCGCTAGATAGGCGATTGGCTAGTTCTTGGGCGCGCTCAGGAGAGAGCGCTCCCCCACCAATTTCAGTTACATAAAGGGTATCTATCGCTTCCGCCCCCAAAGTTGTAACGATTGCGGAGCGAATATCAACTTGTGATTTGGTGATTACATCGCCGATTCCGAATAAAAGTGCGGGACGATCATGGCTGCGAACCTCAATAATCGTTGCATCGGTTGCCGAATCCATAAAGGTCTCAACGATCGGAAGCGGAACTGGAATTGACGGAATATTTGAGTAATCTGCAACGCGGCGTTTAATTCTCTCTGTTAAATCAGAGGCATCCGCTAAAGCTTCGGCAATTGCGGCTTTTATCGCACCCTCATCAACCGATGGGGCGAATTGGTTAGGCGTAACTATCCATTTCATAATTGCGCTCTTACCGATCGTTTGCGTACGCGCTGAACGTACATCGAATCTAGCCAAGTTTAAAACACCTGCAACGATAGAGAGAAGTCCCGTTTTATCTGGAGCGATAATTTCGATTGCAAAATCAGGATCGCGAGCTTCGATTTTAACTTGAAGTTCGCCACTATCTACTAAAACTCTCTGCTCGCTTGTGAATTCTGGTTGTCTCGCTATCGTGTTATCTGTTAAGGCCGATGTCACCCGACTTACAAGTTCGCTTAACAAACTCTCTTTCCAATCACTCCATGCCGCCCGCCCTGTTGCCTGTCCATCGGCGATACTAAGGGCATGCAAGAGTTCCAGAGTCTGCAAATCCGGAATAACAGAAGTCACGCTGGCGATAGTCGCGGGGTCATCTAAATCTCGTCGCGTAGCGGTGGCGCTCAATAGCAGGTGATGTTTTACCAATAGTTTCAAAGTTGCAATATCGTTTTCATCGAATCCAATACGGCGCGCAAGCGGTTCAATTAACTTTTCCCCGCGATCGCTGTGATCTTCTTGCGTTCCTTTACCAATATCGTGGAAG
Source organism: Candidatus Planktophila lacus (assembly GCF_002288385.1). NCBI lineage: Bacteria > Bacillati > Actinomycetota > Actinomycetes > Candidatus Nanopelagicales > Candidatus Nanopelagicaceae > Candidatus Planktophila > Candidatus Planktophila lacus. The sequence continues at coordinate 852,134 of NZ_CP016783.1, forward strand.
AGCGCAGCAAAGAGAAGTAAATCTGGGCGGTGCACATTTCTAGTAAGCGCAGCTGCAAATACCGCGGTCTCAACCATGTGTCTATCAACAGTATGGCGATGCAGCGCGTTGCGCTGCGGCAAGGAACGTACTGCGCGCCATTCAGGCAACCAATCGAAGAGAATCTCCTCTTGATCAAGTCCCTCCCAGATGCGCACCATAGGCGCACCTGCACCGATTAGCGTAATTAAATTCTCACGTGCTGATCTGGGCCAAGGGTTAGGTAACTTAGAAATACCCGATTTCGATGCTTGTGCCAGAGCTTGCAAAGACGTTGGTGAAACCGGAAGCCCTGCTTGCGCTGCGATTGCGGCTGCACGTAAACCAATTACCGGATCTTTATGAAAATCAAATCCCTCGTCAATAAAGACTTCTTGATGGGCAATTGATATCCCTTGCGCAATATGTGTGGTGCGCGTTTTCCTTAAAAAGCGTCCAAGTCCATCTTTACCGCGATGATCGAAGCGATGCCAAGTTGATTCGAGAAGATAGTCAACCGATCTAGCGGCCTGTGCGATATCGCTCATTAGCGCATCCGCATCGGCGTATTTCAATAGTTCGGCAACTTTATCTTGCTCTTGAAAAAGTAACCGATCCTTATCTCTGCTGGTAACGGTATGTAAAGCTTCACGTGCATTGTTTAAAACTGATTCTGCAGTGCTGATGTGCTCAAGAGAGATAGATACCGCACCGGAACGAGCGATTGCTCGCAGTGCGTTGATATCTCTTAAACCCCCGCGCGCCTCTTTTAAATCAGGTTCAAGGAGATAAGCGAGATCACCGGCGCGAAGATGGCGATCGGCAAGTGAGCGGCGTAGTTCGGGCAGCCTTTCACGCGAATTACCGCGCCAATCATCTATTGCATCGTGTTGCACCGCCGCCACTAAATCTGGATCACCACAAATTAATCGAATATCAAGTAGCCCTAGAGCAACTTTTAAATCACTGGAGGCGCTCTCTCGGGTTTCGGATCTGGTTCTAACAGAATGATCGACTTTATAAGATTTATCCCAGAGCGGGTAGAGAATTTTATTTACTATCTCTGCGAGAGATTTCACTTCAATTCTCCCGTTATGTAGAAAGAGAATATCTAGATCTGATCCTGGAGATAGCTCACCGCGGCCGTAACCACCGACCGCGGCGAGTGCTACCCCACTAACTGCATCTGGTACTTGGCTAAATAGCGAGGTCAGGAAGCGATCGCTCTCGTTCGATCGCTCCCGTCGCTCACGTGTACCCATGCACCTATCTTACTTACCTGCTTTATCCCCTAGATCGCATCCGTTCCGCGTTCACCGGTTCTGACGCGCACGATTGAATCAACTGGCGTTGTCCAAACTTTTCCATCGCCGATTGATCCTGTTGATGCCGCTTTCACGATGACATCGACAATTGCTGCTGCATCTGCATCATCAACTAGTACTTCAAGGCGAACCTTGGGTACAAGGTCTACGGTGTATTCGGCGCCACGATAAACCTCAGTGTGACCACGCTGGCGACCGAAACCACTGGCTTCAGAGACTGTCATTCCGGTTACGCCCGCCGCTTGCAGAGCATCTTTGACTTCATCTAACTTAAATGGTTTCAAGATAGCCGTTATTAACTTCATAGCAATGAACCTCCTCGTGATGAACTTGTCATTTCATATGCAGTTTCTGCGTGTTCATTTAGATCAATGCCTTCTACTTCTGCATCTTTCTTTACGCGGAAACCTATTGTCTTTTCAATTGCGTAACCGATGATCAGTGTGGCAATGAATGAGTATGCGAAAACAAGTCCGACACCCAGCGCCTGCTTTCCAAGTAGCGCTGTTCCGCCACCATAGAAGATTCCATCGAGGCTGAGGCTGTTGACCGCTGATGAGCCAAATAGGCCGATTGCAAGTGATCCCCAGATTCCACCGATTAAGTGAACTGCTACTACATCGAGTGAATCATCGAAGCCAAGCTTGTATTTGATTCCGACAGAGAGCGCACAAATCGCTCCTGCAAGCAGACCAATTACTACTGCGGCCCATGGAGCCACGAATGCACAAGCTGGCGTGATTGCAACTAGCCCTGCAACCGCACCTGATGCTGCACCAAGTGAAGTTGCATGTCCATTACGAATTTTCTCTACGAGTAACCAACCCAGAACCGCAGCAGCAGCTGCAACTTGAGTATTGATTAGAGCCAGTGCTGCAGTTCCATTTGCAGCCAGTGATGAGCCGGCGTTAAATCCAAACCAGCCGAACCAGAGAAGACCTGCGCCGAGCATCACCAATGGTAATGAGTGTGGACGCATTGATTCTTTGCGCCAACCAACTCTCTTTCCAATTACGATCGCTAGAGCTAACCCTGCAGCGCCGGCGTTGATATGCACTGCCGTTCCACCTGCAAAGTCTTGAACGCCTCTGCTGGCTAAATAACCGGCACCGGTAATTGTGTCTCCGACTTTATTTCCGAATGCAAATACCCAGTGCGCAACTGGGAAGTAAACCAATGTGGACCAGATAGCGACAAAGATCGCCCAAGCGGTGAACTTTGTGCGGTCTGCAATTGCACCCGAGATCAGCGCAGGGGTAATGATTGCGAACATCAATTGGAATGCTGCAAAGACAAGAACTGGAATTGGATAAACTCCACCGTTATTTGTGAAGTCATTAACAACTCCACCTAATCCGGATAAGGAAATATTTCCATACCAAGCTGAATTTGCCTTATATCCAAATGCCAATTCAAATCCGTAGATAACCCAAATCACGCTAACGATTCCGATGGTCACCATCGACATCATCATCATATTCAAAACGCTCTTGGTGCGAACCATGCCGCCGTAGAAGAAAGCTAAACCTGGCGTCATAAGTAGGACGAGAGCGGTACTTGCTAATACCCAGGCGGTATCGCCTGAATTAAGAACAATCTCTTCCATTATTCGTTTCCTATTCCTAGAGTTTTAACAAAAATGAACAAACCCTCGCCGTTGAGATGGGGTAAAGATGCTCTCGGCGAGTTACGTAGGCTCGTTTTCTAGGTTAAGACGGGGTCACAAAATCGGGAAATTTGTTACATCTGTGTTACGCCAAGTGCGGGATAGGAATGCTATTCGCCGATTAAGCCTGAGATGTAGCGCTCTGAGTCGAAGGCAGCGAAATCTGATTCGGCTTCACCGGTTCCGACAAACTTGATTGGTATATCGAGAGCGTTTTCAATGGCTAGGGCTACTCCCCCTCGGGCGCTGCCATCTAACTTTGTGACAATCAAGCCAGTTACATCAACGGCTTCGGTAAAAATCTTCGCTTGGGTAATTCCATTTTGGCCTGTCGTTGCATCAATTACTAATAGAACTTCAGAAACCGGTAAGGATTTTTCGATTACGCGTTTTACCTTACCTAACTCGGCCATCAAATCGTTCTTATTGTGAAGTCGCCCAGCGGTATCAATTAGCAAGTAGCTAACTTGTTGTTCGTTTGCACGAACTGCGGCATCAAAAACGACCGATGCGGGCTCGGCTCCATCTTTGCCAGCGATAACTTCAACGCCGATACGCGCTCCCCATGTCTGCAACTGTTCTACTGCAGCAGCGCGAAAGGTGTCGGCTGCAGCAAGAATTACTGAGGAGCCAGAGCCTTTTAGCGAAGCGGCCAACTTCGCAACTGAAGTTGTTTTGCCGGTGCCATTTACTCCAACAACGATTAGCGCTGAGGTGGAGGCTGCCTTACTTAAGGTGCGGGATTTACTTGAGAGCTTCGAATTTAATATCTGAGTCAGAGAAGCGAGTGCATCATCGCCCTTGATTGATTTAGCATCTTTGATAATTGAGGATGTAAGTGATGGGCCAAGATCTGCAGCAAGAAGTTCTGCTTCAAGTTCTTGCCAATCAAGTGGATCAGCTGTCGAAACGCCTTTTATCTTTGAGATGAATTTACTGAAAATACCCATTGCCTAAATACCCATTGCCTAAAGAACCTTAAGCGGTGTCAGATTCGCGCAGGCGCTGTGAAATAACCTCAGTTACGCCATCGCCGCGCATGGTTACGCCATAGAGCGCATCTGCGATCTCCATAGTGCGCTTCTGGTGAGTAATGATGATCAACTGTGAACTTTCACGAAGTTCTTCGAGCACAACTAATAATCGGCCCAAGTTAACGTCATCGAGGGCGGCCTCAACTTCATCGAGCACGTAGAAAGGACTTGGTCGTGCTTTAAAGATCGCTACCAACATAGCAACCGCTGTCAGAGACTTTTCACCGCCTGAAAGTAGCGAGAGGCGCTTGATGCGCTTTCCTGGTGGACGCGCTTCCACATCAACACCAGTGTTGAGAAGATCATCAGGATTTGTAAGTATCAAACGGCCATCGCCACCAGGGAATAAGCGGGCGAAGATATCTTCAAAGTGTTTAGCGGTTTCTTCGTAGGCTTCCATGAAGATCTGTTGCACACGATCATCAACTTCCTTGATGATATCCAGCAGATCTTTCTTGGTGCGCTTTAGATCTTCTAACTGTTCGGCCAAGAACTTAAGGCGCTCTTCAAGCGCGTTGTACTCTTCCAAAGCTAATGGGTTGATCTTGCCGAGAAGAGTGAGTGAACGTTCAGTGGCAGCGAGGCGCTTCTCCTGTTGATCACGGCGATACGGGATTAACTCAGTAGCGACGATCTCACCGGTCTCGGTTTCGATAAAGGTTGGTACATCGTTCTGAGGTCCGTACTCATTTACAAGAGTTGTCGTATCAACTCCAAGTTCTTCTACTGCTTTGGACTCAAGTTGTTCGATACGCATGCGCTGTTCTGCACGAGCGATCTCATCTTTATGAACCGAAGAAGTTAGCTGTTCGAGTTCTGATGCGAGTTCACGTCCACGTGATCGCACGGTAAGCGTCTCGCCTTCGCGATCGGATCGTGATGCTTCGAGACGGGCGCGCTCTGTTGCAGCCTTCGCAATAGATCTTTCAATGTGGATTAACGCTTCGTATGCGGCTTCTGCAATTGCAGAAGAGATCAGCGCACCGCGCGCACGTGCACCGCGGCGCGATACTGCCCGCTCGGATGCTTCACGTTCGGCGTTAGCGGAATCTTCGAGGGCCTTGGCACGTGCACCAATTGAATCAACGCGCTCTTCGCTGGTGCGAACGGCAAGACGTGCTTCTACTTCTGCAGTTCGCGCAAGTGAGACTTCATTTCGTAAGTTTTCGGCGGCGCTGTGATCTGGTTCGCCAATTTCTCCACGTTGTTGCAATTGTGCAGAAGCGATGGAAAGTTCGTTCTCATCGCGACCTTTAGCAGCATTGGCTTCAGCGATTGCAGAATTTAAGCGCTCAACTTCGGCAGATGCCGATTTCATATTCTGGCCAGCTACGGCTAGTTGTTCAGTAAAAGCAGAAATTCGAGCATCTGATTCATTTAACTTAGATAGCGCGATATCAAATGTATTTTGCTTGCTTTCTACATCGCCTTGCGCTGTTGAGATCTCAAATTTAATGCGATCGCAGTTATGCGTAATGGTCTCAAGCTTGGCCTGTAACTCTTGGACCAGTGCGTTGATCTCAATTAGCGAAGTAGATGATGCTGAACCACCACGTGCGCGCTTTGCGGTGATTACATCGCCATCACGCGTTACAACTGTGACGCTTGGGTGGGAGTGAATAATGCCTTCGGCCTCACGTGCGCTTTCTGCAACGACCGTATTAGAGAGAAGTGAAGCGAGGAGCTCGGAGATCTCCGTAGAACGAACATGGGAAGTCAGCGCTGTAAGACCATCTGGAACAGATGTAGCACTGTGTGAACCTGGTTGGTAGACAAGTACATCTGCTTGGCCCAAGTTCTCGGAGCGCATCGTTGTTAAAGCGCTGATTGCAGAATTTAAATCACGAACGACAATCGCATCACAGAGCGATCCGAGCGCTGCGGCAGTTGCAGATTCCCATCCGGAATCAATTTGAACAAGGGATGCAATGCTTCCGAGAATTGTTAATCCGCGAGAATCGCGAACTAACGCTGCCCCACCATCGCGTGACTGCGAGGTTAACAACATCGCCTCTAACTTGGATTCGATTGCATTTCGCTCGCGATCGGCGGCGCGTTCTGCATCAACTAGTGAACTCAGTTCCGCTTTCGCGTTATCGAGAGATCGCTTAGCGACTTCAAATTCAGAGTCGAGCCCAAGTTCTCCGGCATCTGCACCAGCAATATCCATCTCGAGAGTTGAATATTGACGTTGTGCGCTTTCGGCGCGAGATTGCGCTTCATCGCGCGCTTTTACTAATCGAGCAATTTCTTCTGCGATCGCTTCTAATCGCGCTGCCAGCGACTTGATATGGCCTTCTTGGCGCGCCGTGCCTTCACGCTGATCGGCGATAGCGCGCATCGCTGCGGCGATTTTATCTTCCTCAACTTTTAAAGATTGTTCCGCGCTGGAAAGTTTGGAAGTTGTGGCTTGTAAGTGCGCTTGTGCGCTCTGAACTTCGCTGCGCAGTTGCGCCTCTTGCTGGCGAAGCGCCAGCGCTTCTTGATCAAGCGCTTCTGGGTCGCGACCAGCGCTACGTGCTTCTTCTGCTTCTTCAGCTAAGAAGCGTGAGCGCTCTTGTGCAAGTGATTGCGTTCCGCGGAATTTTTCACGAAGTGCGCTAAGTGCGTAGAAATTTTCCTGTGCTGCAATTAGAAGTGGGCTCTCGAAAGCGGCTTGCGCATCAAGTGATTCTTCGCGTGATCTGACTTTATCTAACTCATCTTCAACAAGTGAACGTCGCTCACGAAGTGCGGTTTCATCCGCTACTTCAGCATCGAGAGTTTTGGAAAGTGAGATGAAATCATCAGCGAGCAGACGTAACTTGGCATCACGAAGATCAGCCTGAATTGTCGCCGCTTTTTTCGCAACTTCTGCTTGCTTCCCGAGTGGACGGAGTTGGCGACGAAGTTCAACCGTTAAATCCTGAACGCGAGCTAAGTTCGCCTGCATTGAATCTAACTTACGAAGGGCTTTCTCTTTACGTTTGCGATGCTTAAGTACGCCAGCTGCTTCTTCGATAAACCCACGGCGTTCTTCAGGGGTAGCCATCAAAATTGCATCTAATTGGCCTTGGCCAACGATGACATGCATTTCGCGGCCGATACCTGAGTCGCTTAGTAGTTCTTGGATATCCAATAAGCGTGATGCTTCACCATTTATTTGGTACTCGCTCTGGCCATTACGAAAGAGAATGCGGGAAATTGTTACTTCGGTGTAATCAATTGGCAGGGCGCCATCGGTGTTATCGATTGTTAGTGAAACTTCTGCGCGACCAAGTGGTGCACGCCCGCTTGTGCCAGCGAAGATGACATCTTCCATCTTGCCGCCGCGAAGTGACTTCGCACCTTGCTCGCCCATAACCCATGTGAGGGCATCTACAACATTTGATTTTCCAGAGCCGTTTGGACCGACGACGCAGGTGATGCCCGGTTCCAGGCGAAGCGTCGTTGCCGACGCGAAGGATTTAAATCCTTTAAGCGTCATACTCTTTAAATACACGGCGTAAACCTACCGTTTAGGTGGCGTCATTACGTACGTGACGCGAGTGAAGTACTACTTGAGGGTTGCGAGAATTTCGTAGGCAGAACGAGCCGCTGATTGCTCTGCTTCGCGTTTGCTCTTACCGATACCTTGCGCAACTGCTTCACCGGCGACCATCGCTACAGCGGTGAAACTCTTATCGTGGTCTGGGCCTTCTTCAGTTACTAAATATTCGAGGGTGCCTTTTCCAAGTGATGAAACTAATTCTTGGAGCGCGGTCTTGCCATCTAGCCCAGCGCCCTTTGCCATAGCGCTTTCGAGAGTCTCATTAATTAACGTGCGAACAACGGTAGTAGTTGTTGCAAATCCGCACTCCAGATAAATAGCGCCAATCAAGGCTTCTAGAGCATCGGCAAGTAGTGAGTTTTTATCGCGCCCACCGGTGACTTCTTCACCTTTTCCAAGGCGAATATATTTTCCGAGTTCTAGCGTGCGAGCAATATCTGCGAGCGCACGCATATTTACGATTCCAGATCGCAGTGGAGATAAACGTGATTCATCTAAATCTGGATAACGAAGGTAGAGCTCTTCAGTAACAATTAAGCCCAGTACTGAATCACCTAAAAATTCTAAACGTTCATTTGTTTCTTTAGCACCGGTCTCATATGCAAATGAGCGATGGGTAAAAGCTAACTCGAGCAATTCGGGCTTTAATGTGATCCCGAGTTGCGCAGTTAAAGTAGAGAACAGATCAGACCTCGAGAACCTGGCGGCGGTTATATGTTCCGCAGGTTGGGCATGCTGTATGTGTGAGCTTTGGCTGCTGGCACTGTGGGCATGCTGCAAGTGATGCTGCAGTTGTCTTCCACATTGAGCGGCGTGAGCGTGTCTTCGAACGAGACATCTTTCGCTTTGGAACTGGCACGGTAATCGTCCTTAATCTCTTTTAAACCTATTGGTAAAAATTGGCTTAACTCGGTTAGGAGGTAAGTATCCCTTATTCATCCGATTTCTTAAAATCCAGTCCAGCCAAGCCCGCCCAGCGAGCGTCGATCGCCTCATGCTGGTGGCCTTCCGGAAGATCTGCCCACTTCTGACCGCAATCTGGACAGAGCCCGAGGCACTCTTCGGAGCAGAGCGGGTTGATTGGAAGATCTAATACAACGGCATCTCGAATAGGGGGCTCGAGATCCATCACATTGCCATCCATCCAAAGTTCGTCATCTTCTTCCAGATCTACGTCGTCATCAGATGCGCGCTTGGACTTCTTACCCTTCTTGCCAGAATCTTTACTTGGCTCGTAGCGATAGAGCTCTTGAATCTTTCGTTCAACAGTAATTTCAACTGGATCAAGGCAACGAATGCACTCGCCCTTTGCGATCGCATATAGATCAGCGCTTAACAAGACTCCCTCAGTAACGGATTCCAGACGGAGATCTACTTCAATAACATCACCGGCTGGCACGCTCACCAGCGGAACGCCAATCGGCTCCAAAATTTCTAGATCTAACTGATACTCCTTCATCTCCCCCGCACGGCGAGGAAGTTCAAAAGTGTTAAATTCAAATACCGAAGAGGCCTTAGACATCGAAATAGGTGCTCTCGTGGTTAATTGTCGTCGGCTAATTGCGACAAGACATCTTTATCGTTTGCACCATCTAGTCGCTCACGACCGCGGGCTACTGCATCAAGAGTCTTATTGAGGATCACTTCTAGAGTGGCAAGGCGGCCATCAATGTAGCTTTCTACTTCAGCGCGCTCATCAGCAGCAAGTGCGCGTGCATCGTCAAGGATTCGTTGTGCTTCATCACGTGCTGCTTGGACAATCGCAGTTTGTTCGATCATGCGCGCAACTTCTTCGCGCGCGGTGGCGATCATTTGTTCGGCTGAAGAACGGCCTTCTTCAACTAAGTTATCGCGCTGGGCCAAAATTGCTTCGGCTGCAGATAAATCTTGTGGAAGTGCAATTCTTGCGCCATCTAAGATTTCTAAAATTTCGCCACGATGTACAACGCAGGAAGCTGAAAGTGGAACTCCGCGAGCCTCTTCGATCAGAGTAATGGCGGTGCTGAGTTTTTCGATCGAGTCCATTTTTACTTCCCTGCTACTCGTGCTTTAAGTGCATCATTTACGACGCCTGGAACCATAGAGGATACATCTCCACCGAAATGAGCGAGCTCTTTAACGATAGAAGAGGAGAGAAATGAGTGTGTTGGAGCAGTTGCCATAAACATAGTTTCAACGCCGGAGCCCTGGAGATTTACCTGAGCCATCTGAAGCTCGTAATCAAAGTCGGTAACCGCGCGCAAACCCTTTACGATCGCCTGAATTGAATTTTCCTTACAGTAATCAACGAGCAAGCCATGCCAAGAATCAACCTTGACGTTCTTAAACTGTGAAGTAGTTTTGCGGGCCATTTCCATACGTTCTTCGACAGAGAAGAGCGAAGCCTTTGTGCGATTTTCCAAGACTGCCACAATAACTTCATCAAACTGGCTGCTGGCGCGCTCGATGATGTCGAGATGACCAAAGGTGATTGGATCAAATGATCCTGGGCAAACGGCGCGCTTCATGGAGTAAACGCTAGCAACGATCAGCGTGGTTATCCATTTTCAGGCTCAAAGTTCGGCTGGAACCCCATAGAAAATCGTCGCTTGGCCATAATTTTTTTCGCGCAGAGCCTGATATCCATCTGGCCAAGATATTTCCTTGACTCTGGAATTTCTCTCAACTGCAATTAAAGCTTGCGGATGAAGAAAACCACCCTCACGAAGTTGAATGAGATTTTCAATTACATCAATATCTTCTACATCGTATGGTGGATCGATATAGATAAAGTGGTACGGAACTGTCGCCCGATCTTGTAAGAAACGGTGAACGCTCATTCCAAAGAGGTGGAAACTGCCTGGACACTGCGCGCTCCTGATGCTTTCAAAGTTTGCGGCTATCGACTTCTGCGCTTGCTCATCTTTCTCAACTGCATGAACAATCTCGGCACCTCGGGAGAGCGATTCAAGTGCAATAGCACCTGTGCCGGCATATAAATCCAGAATATGAAGCCCTGCAAAGTCACCAAATTCAGATGCCAAGGTAGAAAAGAGCGCTTCACGGGCGCGATCAGAAGTTGGTCGGGTAGCACCTGCAACGGCGGCGATGTTTCGCCCCTTAGCAAGTCCTGCGATAATGCGCATTTATCTATCCCTAACCTTTATCGATATATGAAGACGTTTGTTCTTTCTTTAACATCTCTAATTCATCTTTGAGCAAAGGATAGCCGTTTAGAGAGCTGTCGCTTTCTAATAATTCTGCAGCCACATTGCGCGCTTCCTCAATTAGCCCTTCATCGCGCAAGACACGCAATAAGCGAAGATGCGACCGAGCGCCAGATTGTGTTGCACCTAAAACATCGCCTTCACGTCTTTGTTCAAGATCAATACGAGAGAGTTCGAAGCCATCTTGGGTCTTAGATACTGCTTCCAATCGCTCACGTGCTGGCGTTTCGATTGGCGCGCCAGATACAAGTAGGCACAAACCAGGTGAAGTGCCGCGACCAACTCGGCCACGTAACTGATGAATCTGAGATACGCCAAAGCGATCTGCATCCATAATCACCATGACTGTGGCATTTGGAACATCCACACCAACTTCAATGACAGTTGTTGAAACAAGTACATCTATCTCACCTGCAGAAAAAGCCTGCATCGTTGCATCTTTTAACTCTGTGGTTAAACGTCCATGCAAAGGCGCAATCCGTAAGCCCTTAAGCGCTCCCCCGTGTAACTTCGGCGCCAACTCTTCAACGGAGGCGATATCAGGCGATTGCTCTCCGTATAGAAAATCTAGATCGGCATCTTCAGAACTTCCGGCAGCGATGCGCGGTGCAACGATGTAAGCCTGATGCCCTTGTGAGACTTCTTCGCGAATTCGCTCCCAGGCGCGATCTAAGAAAGAAGGTTTCTCCATAGTAGGTACCACGTGTGTTGTTATAGGTTGGCGACCCAGCGGAAGTTCGCGCAGAGTTGAAATATCTAAATCGCCAAAGACGGTCATCGCAACTGTTCTTGGTATTGGGGTTGCAGTCATAACCAATAAGTGCGGCGGATTAACCGCCTTTGCTTTCAGCGCATCTCGTTGCTCAACACCAAAGCGATGTTGCTCATCGACAACAATCAAGCCAAGATCGTTAAAAACAACGCTCTCGCTAAGAAGTGCATGAGTACCAATAACAATTCCAGCTTGGCCAGATGCGGCAAGAGCAAGCGCCTCTTTGCGCGCTGCCGAGTTCTGAGAACCAGTTAATAAAGTTATTTGCGTTGCGTTTTCAACACCGCCCAGCATCCCTCCTTGGGCCAGTGGCCCAAGCAATTTTTCAATTGTTCGTAGATGCTGGGCTGCCAAAACTTCTGTTGGGGCAAGTAACGCTGCTTGCCCCCCGCTATCGACGACCGCCAACATGGCACGAAGTGCGACAACAGTTTTTCCAGAACCAACTTCACCTTGTAGCAAACGGTGCATTGGGATATCTGCTGCTAGATCGCTTTCAATCTCTCGTGAAACTTCTACCTGGCCAGGCGTTAACTTCCACGGAAGCGATTTATCGAAGGCTTCCAAAATCCCGTCGGACTTAACTGGTCGGGCGACAGTCTTTAGCGCACGGAGTTCGGCTCTGCGCTCGAGTAAAAGTAGTTGCAGTAAGAAGGCTTCATCAAAGGTCAAGCGCGCCTTGGAAAGTTCTGCGCTATCTAAATCAACTGGGTTATGTATCTGAATTAGCGCTTGCTGCGCAGACGGGTATTTAAACATCTCAAGGATATGTGGCGGGATGAAATCTGGGACTTCATCTAAAGAATCAATGGCTAGCTTTACACATTGCGCAATCTTCCACGAAGGAAGTTTTGAACTGGCTGGATAAACCGGCAGAAACTTTCCAGCAAAATCTGCAACGGCAGAATCAACATCACTGCCATCTGGAACCATTTCGTAATCCGGATGAGCCAACTGGCGTTTGCCGTTAAAGACTCCGACTTTTCCTGCAAACAAACCTTGTCTACCTACGCGCAACTCTTTCTCGCGCCAAGATTGATTGAAAAAAGTTAGCGACATCTTTGCGCTGCCATCGGTCACGATAACTTCGAGAATGCTGCCCTTGCGCCCCTGCAATTTGCGGCTACTCGAGGAGTAAATCTCTGCCAGTACCGTTACTTCATCACCTTCGTTAAGTTCGGCAATGTCGCTTAGCTCGCCACGTACTAAGTAGCGACGCGGATAGTGATGCAATAAATCAGAGACAGTTCGGTAACCAAAAACGGTATCTAGGACTTTGGCAGTGCGATCGCCCACTACATCAACCAACTTGGTTGTGAGCCTGCCGTCTGCGATCGCCATGGGAGCCATTCTCGCGTGGATTTCTCGGAATTAGCGTGAAGTTGGCCTTCTTGCTACCCTTACGCCCTATTCATTAAGTTAAAGATCTAAAAGGAGAAACGCTGTGGCATCAACATGCGATATCTGTGGCAAAGGGCCCAGCTTTGGAAATAACGTTTCACACTCTCAGGTAAAGACTCGTCGTCGCTGGAATCCAAATATCCAACGCATCAAGACTCTTGTCGGTGGAACAGCTAAGCGCCAGAACGTTTGTACTTCCTGCCTTAAGGCCGGAAAAGTTTCTCGCTAAAGTTTCTTAAATCTAATTAAGACCGCTTTTTAAATCCAGTAGGACACTTTGGCTTCACGCCAGTGACCTTTCTTAACTGGTTACCTTTAATACAAGAAATCGACGTCACCTTTGGCGTTGGCGTTGGCTTAGGCGACGCTGTAGTTCGAACTGTTCCCGCGGCCGACATATTGCTTGCGGCCCCTGCAGATGAAGCCATTAAGTCAAAACTAGGATTTAGCGAGATATCTAGCATCGGGTCTGGAAACTCAAAGCCGAAGACCTGAATGATGATTCGACCATTCTTAACAGCAACAGTCTTAGTCGCCGCGGTAGATCCGCCTTCGCTTGTGCGAACAGAGATAGTTAAAGCCGATGCTGCATCTTCTGCGCGCTTAAGTCCCCAAAGCGCTAGCGCATCGGCAGATGAAATCGTTGCATAGTAAAAACCAGTGTTAACTGACTTACCATCCGGCGCTAGGCGCGGAGCAGATGCTTTGTAACTCAAAGACTTTTTCTCTGCATTCCACACAGGAGTTGAAAGTTTGCAGAGTCCGTTAGATCCAACATAGATCTTGCCGCTGCCGCCTTCAAATGAGAACCCAAGTGGATCATTGGATGGAACTAAAATTGATTGGAATTGCGTAACAAGCGCTGATGAAACACCAGCATCGCCTGAGCAATCTTTAGCGCTCTTAGCCTGCGGAACCTTCACTGGATAACCTGCAATCTCAAAGACCGCAGCCTGAACGTCAACTGTTGCTTCAGTTGCAATGCCATAGGTAACGCCTAGCTTGAAGTCGGAGATTCGCATCTTTACCGAAATCAGCGCATCACTATTTAGATTAACTGGCGTTGTGGCACTTGTGGTTAGCGCTGCCAGCGTGACGTTATTTCCTGGTGAATAAGTTGGTTTGGCATCGAGCATGATCCATGGAACAAATTCATTTGCAGCTTGTGCTTCTATATATAGACCGTCGTAATTTTCATTTGCGAATGCGCCATCTGCGCTCCATCGCCCTGGCAGAGCTTTGCCTGATGCAACACCATTTGTATTTCCTGCAGTAGCGCCTTGAGTACCGCTAGCAACCCAAGTAAGTGCAATAGCTTTGCCACCAGTAGGTGTAATGCTTACTGAATCAATGCAGTATGCGCCGCCACCTGCAGAACAAGGTAAGAACGCACCCTTAGGAAGTGTGACACTGGCATTTGCAGAAGTAACTCCAACCAGAATTGCTGAGATAGAAAGTGCTACAGTGGCCAAAGTTGCTACAAATGATGATCTTTTCATCTCGCAAAATTATCGCCTTGCTAAAAGGTAGGCAATAGCACCGCGCCAGTTTTTATGTGTTTAAAAAAATAAAAAATATGGAAATCGCTGCATAAAAATCCAAGGGTCTTTTTAGAAATGTTGCCAAGCGTTCGCTGCCACGCCTGCGGGAACGTTTGCAAGGCCCGCGCCCTGGGTAACGTCTCCAATTAAAAGCCCTGGCAGATCTGTGCCGGTTGCCAGAAGGGCGTGATCCTCTCCCCCAGCAAAAATCCAACTCCAAATATCAATATCCATTCGCTGGGCAAGATTTTCAAGCTCCATGAATTCAGCGCTTGCTTGGATTTTAGTTAGGTCAAAGTTAAAGCAAACCTTTGAAGCCTCAGCCATCTGTGCTGCTTGAATAACCAAGGCATCGCTGACATCGCAGAGCGCATTTGCCTTTGAGGAATCAAATCCATAATCAATAGTTGGAGACTTAAACTCGCTAAGTGCTTTTTGAGCAGGCTCCATATTTTCTTTTGATCCGGAACTCACAATCGCCAAACCGGCCGCCGACCACCCCGTAAGTGATGATAAATAAATGCCATCTCCTGGTTTTGCTCCACTACGAGTTATCGCTTTGTTAGTAGAACCAATCGCAGTCATTGAGAAAACTACTTGATCAGCGCGAGAAATATCTCCACCAACTACATGGGCTCCCGCAAGATCTGCTTCATATTTAATCCCACGTGCAAGATCAGAAATCCATTCCATAGTTTCGGAACCTGTAAGAGCAACAGCGACAAGCAGGTAATCGGGCTTAGCTGACATCGCTAAAACATCTGCGGTATTTGCCGCCGTAACCTTTCGCCCAATTTCAAAAGCGCTCGACCAGTCGGTTCGGAAATGTACTCCGGAAACGGCCATGTCGGTTGTTACAACTTGGGCTTTGGCGCCAGATACAACCGCTGCATCATCGCCAATCCCAAGAGAAATTCGTGGATCGGTTGATGCAAAAATCTCCTTTAGGCGCGCGATTACCTGCGCTTCGTTGAAGCCGCTAGCGTTTTTTTGCGCTTCGTTGAAGCCGCCATCACTAATCGCCATAGCGCCAAGACTAGAACATGGGGTACCTTTGCGCTTACCTTCAACGGCGAAGTTCTCACGAGAAAGGCAGACCACTATGTCAGTTCAGGCATACATCTTGATTCAAACCGAAGTTGGCAAAGCATCTAGCGTTGCAAAATCTGTCTCTGCTATCGCCGGCGTTACATTGGCTGAAGGAGTTACAGGTCCTTACGATGTAATCATGCGCGCAGAGTCTCCATCGATGGAGGAATTTGGCCGCGCGATTTTGTCTAAGGTGCAGGCTGTTCCGGGTATTACGCGCACCCTGACTTGCCCAGTTACTTATTAATTTCCCAAGACTTTAATTTCCCAAGACACCATTACTGCGCGTAAGCGCTGATGCGAGTAAATGGGAAATTACTTCTGTGTATTGCACACCGGTTGCTGCCCACATCTTTGGAAATACTGATGTTGCGGTAAAGCCCGGCATCGTGTTTAACTCATTGATGATGACTTCATTGTTATCAGTTAAGAAGAAGTCCACACGGGCTAAGCCACTGCAGCCAAGTGCGATAAAGGCATCTACCGCTTTGGCGCGGATCTGATCGCTGATCTTCTGATCAATTGCCGCCGGAAGTTCGATGGTTGTGGCTGAATCTAGATACTTAGCTTCAAAGTTGTAAAAATCGTACTTCGGATCGATTTTTATCTGCCCAACCAGTGATGCTTTAGCAACGCCATCAATTTCAAGGACTGCGCACTCAATCTCTTTGCCACGAATTTCTTGCTCCACCATCGCCTTTGGATCAAAGGTATGTGCCTCTTCAAGAGCAGCGGCAAATTCAGCAGCAGATTTAACTTTTGTTGTCCCACGACTTGATCCACCACGTGCCGGCTTTACAAATACTGGATAGCCAAGTTGGTCTGCCTGTTTTTGAACCGCTGATTTATCTTTTGCCCAATCGGATGCGCGAGCGACAAAGCCTGCCGCAACTTTAATTCCGTGGGCCGCAAAGATTGGCTTTGCAAATGATTTATCCATAGCAACTGCTGAGGCAAGAACTCCAGAGCCAACGTATGCAATATCGGCCATCTCAAGAAGTCCTTGAATCGTTCCATCTTCACCGTACGGACCGTGCAGTAACGGAAAGACGATATCAATCTTTAAGTTGACGCCAGCGCTGATAAAACCTGATGCATCTAATGAAACGGGGTTTCCAGTTTCTGGAACTACTGGGAGAACACCATTTTTGATTGTGAGAGATGTTTTGTCATCAAGTAAGAACCATTTGCCGCTCTTGCTGATGCCGATCAAAACAGGTTCAAATTTGCTGCGATCAATTGCGGAGAGCACTCCCCCTGCGGAAATACATGAGATTTCGTGTTCGCTGGAGCGACCACCACAGATAATTGCTACGCGCTTAGTCATCGGATGAAGTTCTCCGCTTGAGTTGTAATCTCCATTAAGCGCTGTAGCGCCTGTGCTGGCGTAAGCGAGCCATTAACAATGTCAGCAACTGATTCGATTACGGGAACTTCTACTCCAACGCGGTGGGCTATTTCTACAATCGCTCCCGATGAGGAGACGCCTTCTACCGTCTTTGCTCCTTGCGCAACCGCTTGTTCCATGGAACCAGTCTTACCTAAGAGTTCGCCAAATGTGCGGTTACGAGAAAGTGGAGAGCCACAAGTTGCAACTAAGTCACCCATTCCGGCAAGGCCTGCCGCACTTAGTGGATCAGCCCCGTGCGCAGCACATAATCGGGCTACTTCATTAAGGCCGCGAGTAATCAGCATCGCTTGGGTATTTTCGCCAAAACCCATACCGATAGAGATTCCAACGGCTAAGGCAATTACATTTTTGATTGCGCCCGCTAATTCACAACCTAATAAATCAACTGATGTGTAAACGCGGTAGTAAGGAGTACGGAATAGTGCGCGAACTTCTTCAGAGGTGGCTTGCGTAGTTGCTGCAGCCACCGCACCAGCGGGTTGGCGCAGCACTAGTTCGTCAGCCAAATTTGGTCCGGTAATCATCGCGACTCTATGTGGTCCGAGAATTTCAACAATGACTTCAGTCATGCGAAGTTGGGTGCTGATTTCAATTCCCTTTAATGTACTGACCACCAAACAACCTTCCGAGAAGCGTGGTTTCCACTCCCTTAAAGTTGCGCGCAATTGCGAGGATGGAATCGCTAAAACATAACTTTGGCTGAAGGCAAAGGCCTCATCTAAATCTGTAGTGGCTTTCAGCTCTGCGGGCAATGTGTGATGCGCTAAATATTTCGCATTTGTATGGGACGAATTAATCTCATCTACAACTTCTTGGTTTCGGCCCCAGAGCAGAACATCATTTCCGGCATCGCAGAGAACTTGCGCCATGGTTGAACCCCATGCTCCTGCTCCGAACACCGTTACCTTGCTCATTACTTCTCTGCCACCTTTTTACGCTTCTTTTTAAAATTACCTGTACGAGGTAAATCAGAAGTATGTGGATCAAAGATTACTTCAGGTCGCTTCTCGCCACGAATTTCTTCTAGCAAAGTTGTAATTTCCCGCATGACTTTTGCAGTTGCCTCGATAAGTGCTTGCTGATCATCCTCTTTGCCATACCACTGGGAGAGATCAACCGGCTTTCCCGCTTTCAAGGTGATCTGGGTACGTGGAAATAATTTAATCTTCTTCGAATAAGTCGGCATCAAAACTTGTGCGCCCCATTGCGCAACCGGAATTACGGGAGTGCGTGTGCTTAGAGCAAGTCTGGCCAAACCAGTCTTGGCAATCATCGGCCAATGATCGGCATCACGAGAGAGAGTCCCTTCTGGATAAACACCAAGTAAATGTCCCGACTCTAAAAGTCGCTTCGCGTGATCAACAGCTTTGCCTGCGTTAGGTGTTTCCCGTTCAACGGGAACCTGGCCAGCTGCAAGCAGAATGCGGCCGATTATTGGAACTTTAAATACGCCAACCTTGCCTAGGAAACGTGGGGCTCGGCCATTCTTGTAAAGAAAGTGCGCAAAATTTAAGACATCGAAATATGAGAGGTGGTTATTCGCAACTATTACCGCGCCGGTCTTCGGAATATTTCCAGCGCCGATCCACGTGCGCTTGGTGATCAAGTTAATGATTGGGATCAATATAGATGAGCAAATTTTAAAGGTGATATTTGTACCGAGAGGATTACCGGTAGGTGGCGCATATGAAACGCGCATCTTGGCCATATCTAAATCTTAGTGGGCAAAGAAAAACTGGGGCCAGCAAGCGCTGACCCCAGTTCTATGAAGTTTTTGAAGATAGGTTAGGAAGCGAGAATTAACGCTTCTTAGCAGCCTTCTTTGCAACCTTCTTCTTAGCTACTGGCTTACGCTTAGCAACTTTCTTAACAGCCTTCTTCGCTGCTGGCTTCTTCTTAGCAACCTTCTTGACTGCTGCCTTCTTAGCCACTGGCTTTGCAACAGGCTTTGGTTCTGGCTTTGGAGCCGGTCCTAGCTTGCGCTCACCTGAGATGACATCCTTCAAACCCTTTGCAGGCAAGAAGCGAGCCTTCTTTGAAGCCTTGATCTTGATTGTCTCGCCTGTGAATGGGTTACGTCCCATACGTGCCTTGCGATCAACCTTCTTGAACTTACCGAAATCGTTGATCATTACATCTTCACCCTTTGACATGGTGCGTGTAATTGTGTCGAAAACGATTTCTACAGCGTGTGCTGCTTCCTTCTTGCTGTCGTTGAAGTGTGGGGCCAACGCGGCAATGAACTGGGCCTTATTCATCTAAATCCCCTTAGATTTAAGCGTAAATTAAGCGTTCGCTTAACTTGTGGCTAAAACTTAAACCTTTTAATAGGGTGAGAGCGATATTAAAGCGGGCGTGTCGCAATTTAATATTTTAGAAAAATCGCACTTTTTACGCGTAAAAAACTCTCATTTACAAGTTGAGGGTTGAACAGAAAATGCTCACCCCATCCAAGAAGTTAGCGTTTTACGCTGGTTTTCACGCTTGAAAAACGATCGAGAGTTTTTCTTAATTCTTTAAATGCGAATTGGCAGTGTTTTTGGCTTGTAAGCAGGTCGCTTTGCTTCGAAAGAATCGATCTCATCAGTGTGCTTTAGCGTCAAACCGATGTCATCTAGGCCCTCCATCAAGCGCCAGCGGGTGTAATCATCTAGCTCGAAGGCAACTGTGGTTGATCCGTAGGAAACAGTGCGTGTTTCAAGATCCACGGTGATTGAAGTTGTTGGATCGCTCTCAATAGTTGTCCAGATCGCTTCCACTGCCTCCTGAGGAAGGATCACGGTTAGCAAACCGCCCTTAAGCGAGTTGCCTCGGAAGATATCGGCGAAGCGGCTTGAGATGACCACCTTGAATCCGTAATTCTGTAGCGCCCAAACAGCGTGCTCGCGAGATGAACCGGTGCCGAATTCAGGGCCGGCAACCAAGATGGTTCCGCTCTTATATTGCGGTTGATTCAAAACAAACTCTGGATCATTGCGCCAAGCAGCAAATAAACCATCTTCAAAGCCGCTACGAGTAACGCGCTTTAGGTAAACGGCAGGAATGATCTGATCGGTATCGACATTGCTACGACGTAGCGGAATACCTGTGCCTGTGTGTTTAACAAACTTCTCCATGGCCATATCCCTTCCTACAAATCTGCCGGTGATGAGAGCGTGCCGCGAATTGCGGTAGCTGCTGCAACTAGCGGGCTCACTAAGTGTGTGCGTCCGCCTTTACCTTGGCGGCCTTCAAAGTTTCTGTTAGAAGTTGATGCTGAACGCTCTCCCACAGCTAGTTGATCTGGGTTCATTCCGAGACACATTGAACAACCGGCGTTACGCCATTCGGCACCGAAATCAAGGAAGACTTTATCTAAGCCCTCTTTCATCGCTTGCTGGCGAACGCGCTCTGATCCAGGCACAACCAACATGCGAAGTTTTGGTGCAATCTTCTTGCCTTCGATTACCGATGCAGCCGCACGTAAATCTTCGATGCGACCATTGGTGCAAGAGCCCAAGAAAACAGTGTCAATCGCTATCTTTTTCAATGGTGTTCCTGCTGTAAGACCCATGTACTCAAGTGCGCGTTCTGCTGCGCCACGCTCTTCAGAGTCTTTAATGTCTGCAGGATTTGGCACTGATGCATTTAGCGGAAGACCCTGTCCTGGGTTAGTTCCCCAAGTTACAAATGGCTCAAGTGTGTTGCCATCGAGCGTGATTTCAACATCGAACTTAGCATCGCTATCTGTAAATAGCGTCTCCCAATACTTCTGCGCAGTTTCGAAATCTTCTGGCGCATGTGGCTTGCCCTTGATGTAATCAAAGGTCTTCTGATCTGGTGCGATCAATCCAGCGCGCGCACCAGCTTCGATAGACATGTTACAAACGGTCATACGACCTTCCATCGAAAGTTCGCGAATTGCAGAGCCGCGGTATTCGATGATGTAGCCCTGTCCCCCGCCAGTACCAATCTGCGCGATGATCGCCAAGATAATATCTTTTGCGGTTACACCGGTCTTTAGAGTTCCTTCAACATTGATCGCCATTGTCTTTGGGCGACTTGACGGCAGAGTCTGCGTAGCAAGCACATGTTCAACTTCTGATGTACCAATACCGAATGCAATCGCACCGAATGCGCCATGTGTTGAAGTATGTGAATCGCCGCAAACAATTGTCATACCTGGTTGAGTGATTCCGAGCTGTGGTCCAACTACGTGGACAACGCCTTGATCGGCATCGCCAAGTGAGTGGATACGAATTCCGAATTCCTTAGCGTTATTGCGCAAGGTATCGATCTGCAGTTTTGAAACTGGATCTGCGATCGGCTTTAAAATATCGAGCGTTGGGGTGTTGTGATCTTCAGTTGCAATTGTCAGGTCTGGGCGGCGCACTTTTCGTCCGGCAAGGCGCAGGCCATCAAATGCTTGCGCACTTGTTACTTCGTGAACTAATTGCAGATCGATGTAGAGTAGATCAGGTTCTCCTTGCGCCGAACGAACGACGTGGTCTTCCCAAATCTTCTCTGCCAGAGTTTTACCCATGCTCTTCTTCCTTTAAATCTTGCATCTCATTAAATGGGATGCTAATCTCACTGTGTGGAGAAGAAGAATAGCGGAGTTGGCGTTCTAGATAAAGCGGTAACCATTCTAGGTACGCTTGAATCAGGCCCCCATTCGCTGGCAGAGCTCGTTGCCGCAACTGGCATCGCTCGCCCCACCGCTCACCGTTTAGCCGTTGCCCTTGAGCACCATCGCCTTGTTACGCGCGATCTGCAGGGTCGTTTCGTTCTTGGACCTCGTTCTTCAGAACTCGCAGCTGCAGCAGGTGAAGATCGCTTACTGGCTGCTGCTGCCCCAGCACTTGCTGCGCTGCGCGATGCAACCGGCGAATCTGCACAGTTATATCGTCGCCAGGGAGATATCCGAATCTGTGTTGCAGTTGCTGAACGTTTATCTGGTCTTCGCGACTCTGTACCTGTTGGTGCTTCGCTAACTATGCAAGCAGGATCTGCTGCACAAATTTTATTGGCTTGGGAAGATTCCGAAAAAATTCATCGCGGACTTAAGAATGCGCGATTTACCGCCGCTCACTTATCTGCCGATCGTCGTCGCGGATGGGCGCAATCTGTTGGAGAACGCGAAGCCGGCGTTGCATCTGTCAGCGCACCAGTTAAAGGCCCTAATGGAAAAGTAATTGCCGCAGTATCTATCTCTGGTCCAATCGAGCGTTTAGGACGCCAACCAGGGCGCGTACATGCAGCAGCCGTTGTTGCAACTGCCGCAAGACTTACAGAGCATCTCGCTAAAAGTTAGTTGTTAAGCAGATCCAACTCTTTTAAGACTTGAGAGATTGTTCCAAAACCAAAGCCTTTTCGTTGCAGTAGAGACTGAATTCTGCGCACCTGCACCTCTGGTTCAAGACGTGACATGGTGTTGTACTTCTTGAAGGCAAGGTCAAAGGCGCTGCGGTATTCAGAATCGTCATCGATTTCATCAAGTGCTTCATCGATTGCGCTCTGCATTACGCCCTTTTGGCGAAGCTCCCCCGCGATGATTCGCTTTGAGATCTTCTTATGGTTGTGGCGCGACTGAGCCCAGGCTTTAGCAAACTCTTCATCGTTAACGAGGCCGGCTTCTTGCAACCGGAAGATAATTGCTTGCGCAACATCATCTTCTACGCCCCGGGTCTTAAGGTGAGCGAGAAGCTCGCCCTTACTTTTCGCACGAGTAACCAGAGCGTTTAACGCAATGGTGTGTGCTACTTCGTAAGGGTCGGAGCCTTCGCCTCTTGAAACCTTTACAAAATCAAGGCTAATTAGAAATCAACCTCTGCTGCAGCTTCATCGATCGCCGCTACGAGCTCGGCATCAACTTCGATCGGCACAAAGTGTGCACGGATCTTGGTCTCGATCTCATTAGCTAGATCTGGGTTATCGAGAAGGAATGCACGAGAATTTTCCTTGCCCTGTCCCAACTGATCGGCTTCGTATGTGTACCAAGCGCCCGCCTTCTTAACGACTCCGATTTCAACGCCAAGGTCGATTAATGAACCTTCACGTGAGATACCTGTGCCGTAGATGATGTCGAACTCTGCTTGCTTAAATGGTGGAGCCATCTTGTTCTTGACGACCTTAACGCGGGTACGGTTACCGACGGATTCGGTGCCATCCTTAAGAGTTTCAATGCGACGGATGTCGAGGCGAACTGATGCATAGAACTTAAGTGCCTTACCGCCGGTTGTTGTCTCAGGTGAACCGAAGAAGACACCGATCTTTTCGCGGAGCTGGTTGATGAAGATCGCAGTTGTCTTTGATTGGTGAAGTGCACCGGTAATTTTACGAAGCGCTTGTGACATAAGGCGTGCTTGCAAGCCCATATGTGAATCGCCCATTTCGCCTTCGATTTCAGCGCGTGGCACAAGTGCTGCAACTGAGTCGACGACAACGAGATCAAGTGCGCCAGAACGGATCAACATATCCATGATTTCAAGTGCTTGTTCGCCAGTGTCTGGTTGTGAAACAAGAAGTGCATCGATATCAACGCCGAGCTTCTTTGCATACTCTGCATCGAATGCGTGTTCAGCATCGATAAATGCACAGATGCCGCCGGCCTTTTGTGCATTTGCGATTGCGTGCAAGGTAAGTGTTGTCTTACCTGAAGATTCTGGTCCGTAGATTTCTACGATACGTCCGCGTGGTAGTCCGCCGATACCGAGTGCGATATCTAGTGCGATTGAACCAGTTGGGATAACTTCGATGATCGCATTTTGACGATCAGACATTTTCATTACTGAGCCCTTGCCAAATTGACGTTCGATCTGGGCGAGTGCGGTGTCGAGCGCCTTTTGGCGATCGGAGGTGTTTTTCTCTTCGGCTTTATTTGCTTTTTCAGCAGCCACGTTTTGCTCCTTTAGATAAGAACGTCTATGCGTGATGCATATTCGTTGGTAGTCGGCCCAGAAGGTACGGAAGGCCACCGACGGCCTACGAGGCTTATAGAGAGCCTGTGGGCGGAAAGCGGAACCGCTCTGGTTGTGCAGGGATAACTTTATCCGAACATCTGTTCGAAAGGTAGCAGGCGCCACTGACAGCGCCTTTAGGCGTGTCGCATGGGAGGATTCGAAACGTGTTGATCCTCCTGCCGCCTTCCGAGAAGAAGGCCCCGACCAGCAAGCCAATGCCTGCGATCAACGTCTACACCGGCGTCCTCTACCAGGCCCTCGGCTGGGCCACGCTTAGCCCAGCGGCGCGTAAGCGGGCGGCGAGCGCGGTTGTGATCATCTCAGCCAAGTACGGAGCGGTGCGCCCGGACCAGTTGATCGAGAGCTACAAGGCGAAGATCGATAACAGCGCGATGCGCGAGCCGGTCGCGAAAGTTCTAGACCCAATCAAGAGCCCACTAATCGTGGACTGCCGTTCATCTACCTATAAAACCGTTTGGCACTCCCCCGTCGATAAGACTGTTGAGATTCAGATTTCAACTGTCGTCGATGGCGTGCGTAAAGTCGTTACTCATATGTCTAAGAAAACCCGTGGTGAAATTGCCCGCGCGCTCTTGCAATCACGTTCGGTGCCCAAATCCCCGGAAGATCTATATGCGATCGTTTCGGAGAAGTATCCATGTGCGCTGACCCCGAGCGATGGAATAAATCCTTGGGTCTTGGAAGTAATCGCTGTCTAAAAGTTAACGATTACTAATTTAGTTTCTAGCTAAATATCCCCACGCCAGACTGGCGGCGACAGCTACCCAGATTTGATATGGAACAAGTAATAGCCCCATAGTGAGCGTTGCTCTAAAAGTCAGAAAAAGTACGGGAAGTGTTAGAACCGCAGCCGACGTTAGCGCTATTGAGGCATAGAGAAAATTGTGTGGAACATAGAATTGATAAGCCCAGGTTAAAGCGGCGGCGATGCTTAAGCCAAAGAACACCAACCAGGTTATGTTTTCAAATTTACTTAAAGATCTAGATACTTGATAAGAGGCAATTCCAAGAACTGTGAAGTTGTATGGCCAGATGAGCCCGATAACAGCACTGGGTGGCTGCCAAGCAGGACGGTTTAGAGATGCATACCAACCAGGTGAGGAAGAGACCCAGATTCCTGAACCGAAGGCGTAAATAAAGACAAAGAGAATTCCAACTGCAGCTGCGATTAATTTGAAATCCACGGTAAGAATCTAGCGGTATTCCGTGGCTTACCTTGGTTTCTGCTGCTTAAAGCTTATGGAGTTTTAGCTTTATCCCGATCCAAGCTCCGGTAAAGGCAGTTGCGAAAAATACCCAGCCAGAGAGTGCAAATGACTGTGTTCCAGAGAGAAGAACTCCGACGGTGCAGCCGAGTGCGATCATCGAAGACCAACCCAGAAGCATTCCGCCAACAAGTGCGGTTAAGGCGTTGCGCCAAGTAATTTGCTGAAATTTAAAGCGATTGCCCGCTAGCGCTGCGGCAAATGAAGCGGTAACGATTCCCAGAATCAACCAACCATTATTCACGATCGCCGTAGAAACAACTGCGATACAACCGGCCATTAGATCTAAGCCATCCAGGTTTTGTGGAATCCAACCCTGTCCCTCAAAGTAGGTTCTAGAGGTTGTGCTTAATTGGCGAGTTACTCCAAGCGGCTCAATACGTAGATAAGCAAAGGTGCCAATAACGCCAAAGATCGCACCAGTTGTTAGCGGGCGCCAACGATTGATGAGAAGTGATTGGCGCAGGCTTGCGAGATCGATCTTGGTCGCTACTGGATTTGCAAGTGGTGTGGAGTTCTTACCAAATCTAATTGTAACGACTGCTATCACGGCTAACAACAAAAGAGTTAAAACGAGCGATCCGCCATAACCAAGGTAATGTGGCAGCCATGTTGTAGGTGCATCGCTAATTGATTTTGAGTACAACGTGTTCCAACTCTTAAAGCCGAGTCCGAAACCAATTAGCGAACCAAATAAGGCTGGGTATGCGCGCAGTGATCCTTGTCCGATGCGATAGAGATGCCCGCTAATGCAAGCACCTGAAAGCGCCATACCGATTCCGAATGCAAGACCAGCGGCAATTAACGCGGTACTAACTGGTCCAATGTGTGCGTTTGGAGGAAGGCGATCTGAACTTGTATCAGGTAAGAACTGTCCGAAGATAACCGCATAACCAATTGCACCGACTGCAATGGCGCTAAGGATCGATAAGAACGGTGTTGTGTCACGGTCTTCAATGGCATCGCGGAAGATGCAGAAGAAACAGAATCGACCTCTCTCGAAAGCGATTCCGAGGGCGCTACCAATCAAGAGCGATAGCGCTGCATTCACGCCAGTTCCTTCGTTATCACTTAATTGGTATGCGGTGAATAGCAAACCAACTACCAATAACGCTGCTAACCCTGTTCTTACAGAATCGCCCTTGCTCCAGGTAGAAACCTCAGTAGAGGTTCCGGAATCTCCAGAACCTCTACCAAAGTTAGTAACTGCGCTAATTACGCTGCTCCCCAAATAGTTCCGGCTGGGTTGTTAATTGGATTACCAACGCCATTGCCGTACTCAGTCCAAGAACCGTCATAGTTCTTTACGTCATATCCAAGGATTTCGCTAAGCACGAACCAGGTTAGAGATGAACGCTCACCAATGCGGCAATAGGTAATGATTGTCTTCTTGCCATCAATCCCCTTGTCCGCATAAAGCTTCTTTAATTCAGCAACGGTTTTGAAGGTTCCATCTGAATTAACATTTGCACCCCAAGGGACATTCACTGCTCCCGGAATGTGCCCGGCGCGAATAGCGAGTTCTTGAAATCCTGACGCTGCAAAGATCTTGCCGTTGTACTCATCTGCTCCACGAATATCGACCAGATCGACCGTACCCTTCTTGCGAACTGCAGGAAGTACATCGCGAATCAAAGTTGCGCGGATTGATTTATCTGCCTTAGTTGCAACAAAGTTTCCTTCTTTTGGAGTTGGAACAACAGTTGTGAATGGGCGACCATCTTTCTCCCACTTAACGCGTCCACCATCTACTAGACGAACATCTTCAATACCGTAAGTATTGAAGATCCATGCGCCCCATGCAGCGAACCAGTTGTTCTTATCTCCGTAGAGAACGACGGTTGAGTTCTTATTGATTCCGGCAGCGCGCGCTAGCTTCTGAAAGCGTGCACCAGCGACGATGTCACGGTTTACAGTTTCAACTAGATCTGTGTACCAATTGAACTTAACTGCATTCTTGATATGTCCACGCTCGTAAAGACCAGCTTCGGTGCTTACTTCGATGATCTTTACATCTGGATTATCGAGGTTCTTCTCTAGCCAATCAGCTTGAACAACAGAGCGGGCTAGGTTCTTTGGAGCCGCACTGGCAGGTGCAACAGTCACGCCGGCGACTAAGCCCAGGCTAAGTAAGGCAACAACAATATTCTTCGGTCGAACTACTAAATTCTTAAACATACTTCTCTCCTTAAAATAGTTTTATACATGGAAAACTGGCTGAAATAAAAGGTTTGATGGCTTGCTTAAAATCAGCAGGCAGAGGTGTTTACACGGCAGAAATCAATTACGCGACGCTTTGTAAACATGGTGGAAATATAAATTGATAACTTGCTAAACGCAACACGCCAATTATTTGCAGATGCGATCTATCTATAGTTACTTGTATTTAACAGTCTCATTCGGGTAAGCAGCACATACTGCGCGCCATATTTCATGCGGTTCAAGCCCAGATTGCAACGCTTCATCCACGCTCTTACTGCCGAGTTCAGTAATTGCAATGTCTTTGCAGAAGGAAGGAGCCCATTGCTCTCCGAATGAGAGAGTTAAACGTTCGCGAAGATCAGAAATACGCATTTAATCGATAGTTAAAATTTAAAAGAGGGTGCGATCGACTAAGAGTTCTGCTTGTTCGCGAGACTGAGCCAGGGTTAGTGGTTGCATCGCCTGCCCCATCAGCCAACGCATAGCAACGCCTGTGCCTGCTGCAGATTTAGTTGCGTTGTACAAACACTTTGCCAGTTCGAGATAAAGGGGATGTTCTGCATGAGAGAGCATCTCGGTAAGCGCTGCTTTATCGTGAATGCGCATCGCAGATAGCGCACCATCTGTTGAAATGTAGAGCGAAAGCTTTTCCAGGGCATCAGCTGGGGTGCCTGCCTTGTTTGCCAGGTCAATCATGAATTCAACTTCTGCGGTGATTAACGCAGAGATCACCGCTGATTTATCGCGGTAATGGTTATATAAAGTTGCGCGGGATACCTGTGAAGCATCTGCGATTTCGATCATGGAGATATTTGATAGACCAAATTGTGAAATTAATTTTTTAGCGCCTTCTAAAATTGCGCTCTCGGTACGGCGGTGGGTTGCACCTTGGGTGGCGTACTTAGGCTGCGTCGACAACGGACAACTTCGCACTCTCTTGAGACTTGAGCTCAAGTGAGACGTTGGTAATCACAGAAGAAAGAGTTAGATCTAGCGCTTCACAGATTGCATTTAATAATTCTGAGGATGCTTCCTTTTGGCCGCGTTCTACTTCAGAGAGGTAACCGAGTGACACGCGTGCTTCGCGTGCGACATCGCGCAATGTGCGTGACTGTTCAGTACGGGCAGCGCGCAGGGTCTGGCCAACTGCTGTGCGTAGTAGCGCCATGGTGGTCATCCCTTCTCTTATCTATCGCGTTGTCTAAGGATACGCGCAAATGAGGCGATCGCGCTTGCTACGGTGGCGTTTCGCACAACTTCACGTTCACCAGAGAGCGAAAGTTCTATTACTTGAACTATCGGGCCAACGAAGGCTACGAAAACTCGGCCGGCATCAGAGCCATCGGATGGCCCAGGTCCTGCGACGCCAGTGGTTGCAATCGCCCAGGTGGAACCAAATGATTTATTGGCGCCGTGCCCCATGGCAATTGCAACTTCTTCGCTGACAACTGAGCGTTCTGCAATCACAGATTCATCTACTCCCAAGTGCGAAACTTTTATCTCAGGACGATAAGCAGTTAGTGATCCAAGAAAAACATCTGAGGCGCCAGGAACAATTGTTAGCGCGTTGCTTAGCCCGCCTGCAGTAAGTGATTCTGCGGTGGAGAGAGTTTCGCCACGAGTGCGCAGCGAGTCATGGATATCGGAGACAAGGCCGAGAATCTCTTTTGAAAGCTCCATGGTGGCTCCGAATTAATCTAATTGGTGGTCTGTGGTCTAAAAGCAGATCGTACATAGTAAGCACCGGTCACGATAGTGAGTGCGATCGCAATATACATAAATCCATCACGGAACCAATAGAGCGAAGGATCTAGCGGCAGAACATAGAAACCTGTTCCGAAACCTTGGAAGGCAGCCTTTATCTTTCCGCCCTTATTCGCCGGAATTACTCCCCGCTTAACAATGGCTAATCTAAAGAAGGTTATTCCTATTTCGCGAGCCAAGATCACGATTGTGATCCACCAAGGCATGCGGTCGAGAATTGATAGGCAGATCATTGCCGTTCCGACCATCGCCTTATCCGCAACTGGATCTAGGAATTTACCTAGCTCAGTTATCTGTTGGCGACTGCGCGCTAACTTGCCATCGACAATATCGGTCAGACCTAAGATGAAAAATATCCACCACGAAATAATCTGCCAGTTGTAATCATCTCCCCCGTTCATGAAGAGGGCTACCGCGCCAAAGGGAATTAGTACAAGTCGTGCGATAGTTAAAGAGTTAGGAGTTATGAAGGCGGGGACTCTCACAGCGCACGCGCCACCAAATCTGCGCCCATGGATTCGATAACCACGGCATCAATGTATTGCCCGACCTTAAAGCCAGTTCCGATAAATGAGGTTGTGCCATCTACTTCAGGGCCTTGGTGTGCGGCGCGACCTTCTTGTAGCTCTTCATCTTCAATAAGGACGCGCACATTCTCGCCAATACGGGCTGCTGCGCGCATGGAAACCATCTCATCAGCCAATGAAGATAAAGCCTCAACGCGTTCGCGGATAACTTCTTCGGCAACTTTATCTGTGAGATCAAGGGCCTCAGTATTGTCTTCATCAGAGTAGCCAAAGATGCCGATCGCATCTAATTTAGCGGCGCTAATGAAGTTTGCAAGATCGTCATAATCTTCTTGCGTCTCCCCCGGAAAGCCAACGATGAAGTTAGAGCGAATACCTGCTTCAGGAGATAGCGCTCTGATCTGAGCAATCAAATGTAAGAATTTTTCAGAATCTCCAAAGCGGCGCATGCGACGCAAGACTGTAGGGCTGGTGTGCTGGAATGAGAGATCAAAATATGGCGCAATTTTTTCATTTTCGATCATTGCCTGTAGCAACGATGGGCGCATCTCGGCTGGCTGCAGATAGGAAAGGCGAACTCTCTCGATGCCCTCGATCGCAGCAAAGTCAGGAAGTATCTTCTCCATTAACTTTAGATCACCGAGATCTTTTCCATATGAAGTCGTATTTTCACTTACCAAGAAGAGCTCAGTGACCCCGTTCTTGGCGAGCCATTTTCCTTCTTCTATGATCTCGGTTGGCTTGCGTGAGATAAATGAACCGCGGAAATAAGGAATCGCACAGAATGAACAACGACGATCACAACCGGAGGCAATCTTTAGCGGCGCCCATGGAGCGTTACCTAAACGTTTACGAAAGAGCGAACCGCCTGCGCCGAGTGAAGATGCATAAGACTCATCAATGGCTTCTTGACGTGCAGCTGGGCGATCAGCTGGAGCAATAGGCAGTAACGATCTGCGATCTCGTGGAACATGTGGCGTATGAGCATTTCCAGAAACAATTGATTGCAAGCGGGCTGAAATATCTTGGTAATCATCGAAGCCCAAAATACCGTCGGCTTCAGGTAACGCCTTTGCTAACTCTTGTCCGTACCGCTCGGCCATACATCCAACGGCGACAACCGCGCGCGTGGTTCCGTGGCCTTTTAGCGAATTAGCCTCAAGCAAGGCATCGATTGAATCTTTCTTTGCAGATTCTATAAAGCCACAGGTATTTACAACGGCGACTTCGGCATCTTCAACTTCGCTAACCAGAGTCCAGCCATCGGCTGCTAAACGGCCAGCAAGTTCTTCGGAGTCGACTTCATTACGGGCGCAGCCCATGGTGACTATTGCAACTGTCCGACTCATTTGTCAGATGGTACAGCGTGCAGAGATTACTTGGATCTAAAAGTCTTACGAATCTCCTGATTACGCGCACCTAGCGGCGCTAATTTCTGACCATTTAGCGTTAAATCAAGATCTCCCGCATTGCTTAGATAAACACTGATAGATGTTGGAGCGCTAAAGCTCTTGGTGTCGCCTTGAAAGATAGGGTCTTGAAAAAGTGTTTTACCACCGGCAACAACATGAATATTTGAACTTCCTCGCGTTGCCGAAATTGTTAACTTCATTTCGCCATTTGCTGAAGCAGGAACGCTTTCAGTTGCGGCAGGTTCTGTGGCTACTGCTGAAGCAGAGGCCAAAGGTGTTGGTGTTGCAGATGGAGTTGTCGTAACAACAGGCGTTACCGTGGTTTCAGAATTCGAAATGATGATTTGACCTACTGCAATTGCAGATAAGAGTACGACTGAAGCGATTACCAGCGACTTGGGCTTAATAGATTTACGTTCCGTCGGTATTCGGGATACATTATTTTCAACCAACATGTCATGAATCTTTCGCGATTCGCTAGAGTGCTCTTCGTTGTAAAGATCAATCAGCGTCTGTGGCTCTACGAATATATGAGCAGCAATGTTGCGAAGATGTCCGCGTGCATAAGTGTCGCCACCGCAATTAACGAACTTATTTTTTTCCATCTCAATAAGCAATCCAGGGCGAATGCTTAGCCGTGATGCGAGTTCGTCAATACTCAGGCCAGCGCTTTCGCGCGCACCTTGCATAAATTGACCAAGTGACATTTCTGCTCGCAATGCTAAGTATCGGGATTACTGATGAGTAAAGTCTAGAACCGCAATCACCCCAGCGATAGCCATATACGTGAATCCTGAGTGAAATCACCCCCAGAGGTAGTCCCCTATTTGGTTACTGTCACCGCTCTTTAGTAATCGCGGAGCGTGGCAAGAACCGAATCGAGTTCATCTGGCTTAACCATCACAACTCGTGCCTTGGAACCTTCTGATGGTCCAACGATTCCGCGAGATTCCATCAAATCCATCAAGCGACCGGCTTTTGCAAAACCGACTCTAAGTTTTCGTTGCAGCATTGAGGTAGAACCAAATTGCGTTCCGACAACTAGCTCAATCGCTTGAAGCAATAGATCTAAATCATCACCGATCTCTTTATCAACCATCATTGAAGATTGCGGTGCAACTGTGACATCTTCACGATAGCGAGGCGATAATTGCTTCTTGACGTGGTTGGTAACCGCTTCAATTTCGCGCTCTGAAACGTAGGCTCCCTGAATACGGATAGCGCGGGAAGCTCCCATTGGAATAAATAAACCATCGCCTTGTCCAACGAGCTTTTCTGCGCCCGGGCTATCTAAGATAACGCGGCTATCAGCCAGCGAACTTGTTGCAAAGGAAAGACGTGATGGAACGTTTGCCTTAATGAGACCGGTGACAACATCTACTGAAGGGCGCTGGGTGGCAAGAACTAAGTGGATACCTGCAGAACGTGCCAACTGAGTAATACGTACAACAGATTCTTC
This sequence comes from Candidatus Planktophila lacus, assembly GCF_002288385.1. Lineage (NCBI taxonomy): Bacteria > Bacillati > Actinomycetota > Actinomycetes > Candidatus Nanopelagicales > Candidatus Nanopelagicaceae > Candidatus Planktophila > Candidatus Planktophila lacus. Next base: position 884,717 of record NZ_CP016783.1, read on the forward strand.
AACTTCACGTGCAGCAACCATCATCAAATCTGCGAGCTCATCAATAATTACAAGTAGATAAGGGTATGGCTCAACTACGCGATCACTTCCTGGAGGCGGAATAACTTTTCCAGCGCGAACCGCCTTGTTGAAGTCATCGATATGTCTAAATCCAAAGGTTGAAAGATCCTCATAGCGAAGATCCATTTCGCGGACCACCCAAGTAAGGGCATCTGCCGCTTTCTTAGGGTTGGTAATGATTGGAGTAATCAGATGAGGAATACCTTCATAGGCGGTTAACTCAACTCGCTTGGGATCGATTAAAACCAAGCGAACTTCATCAGGTGTTGCACGCATTAAAATCGATGTAATCATCGCGTTAATCATCGATGATTTACCAGCACCTGTCGCACCTGCCACTAATAAGTGCGGCATCTTCGCCAAGTTGGCACATACAAAATTTCCTTCAACATCTTTACCTAGCGCGACCAGCATCGGGTGGTGATCCTGGCCTGCAACAGTTGAGCGCATAACATCGCCCAAAGCCACGATTTCACGGTCGGTATTTGGAATCTCGATACCGACTGCAGATTTTCCTGGGATCGGCGAGAGGATGCGCACATCGCTAGATGCAACTGCATAGGAAATGTTTTTAGCTAGCGCGGTGATTCGCTCGACCTTTACCGCGTTTCCGAGTTCTACTTCATAGCGCGTAACCGTTGGGCCACGCATAAAGCCAGTAACTTGGGCATCGATGTCAAACTGTAGAAAGACTTCGGTTAGCGCTGCAACTACGGTGTCATTGGCCTTCGATTTCGCCTTTGCGGCGGGGCCGGTGCGCAGTAAATCTTGTGGTGGCAACAAGTAATTTGAGTCGGCAGTTAATAAAAGTTGTTCGGGACGCTTTCCAGTTGCTGGCGGCGCAGTTGTAGTAGCAGTCGGAGCCTGAACTACGCGAGGAACCTCAACTGTGAATTCTTCATCAAATGACTCTTCATCAATATCTTCTTCAGTTTCATCCGCATGCTGGTTCCAGGCAACAACGGGGGTTTCAAATGGTGGGGTATCAGTAATTTCAAAGTCGGCTTCTTCACGTTGCGGGCGTTTTGACCAGAGCCAAATTCCAGTGTTCTTAACCCGGATGCCAACGGATGAAAGTGGAGTCGCGGTTGTAACTAACAAACCGAAGCAGAACAGCGCGATCAAAAATGGATAGGCCAAGAGCGATGTCATCAAAGCTTCGAGTGGCATAGCTACTGCGTAGCCCAACCAACCCCCACCATGGCGCATCGCAGTTGCACCTGTTGGATTAACCGCACCTAGCGAACCATTTAATAAGTGCGCCAAACCGGAAGCGCTAACAACAAGAGTGATTACGCCGACGATGATCCGTGAAGTTGCTTTGTGGCTATCTGGAGATCGGAATAAGCGCATTGCAAAGTAGAGAATTAAGAGCGGTGCAAAGAAACCAATTCGGCCGAAGGCGCCGTAGATAACTGCGTAAAGGTTTCTACCTACAAAGTTATCGGCTGCAAACCAGGTTCCAGCAAATGCCGCGATAGCAAGAATTAAAAGTAGGAAAGCTAGGCCGTCGCGGTGATGGGCAGGATCTAAATCGCGCGCACCGCGAGCCAAGAAGCGCACCGTTGAACCCAGCGCCTTGGCGATAGTTCTCCAAAGGGCGCTAATTGAACGCCCAACAAATGAGAGCGCGGTCTGTCCAGCGCCACCTGATTTGCGAGTAGTTGTGCGTTTTCTCTTAGCCACACCTTTAATCTTAGCGGTCAGACCTCAATAACTACGGGAACGATCATTGGGCGGCGACGATGTTTTCCACCGACCCAACTGCCTATAGTGCGTCGAACTACTTGAGAAAGTTGATGAGTTCCATTTACACCTTCAGAAACCGCGTGCTTTAAGGCTTTTTCGATCTGCCCCTTAACTTCGTCAAAGAGCGCTTCATCTTCATTAAATCCACGTGCATGGATATCAGGGCCAGCGATGATCTTTCCGCTCTGTGACTCAATTACTACTACGACAGAGATAAATCCTTCTTCTCCTAATATGCGTCGATCTTTCAGAGATGATTCGGTGATATCTCCGATGCTTTGCCCATCTACATAAACAAAACCACAAGGTACGGCGCCAGCAACTTCGGCAACATGGTCTACCAAATCAACCACGATTCCGTTTTCGATAATAAAGGTATTTTCGCGAGGGACTCCAGATTGAATCGCTAGCTCGGCGTTGGCCTTTAAGTGGCGCCATTCACCATGCACCGGCAGGGCGTACTTTGGTTTCACAATGTTGTAGCAGTAGAGCAACTCCCCTGCGGCGGCATGTCCAGAAACGTGGACCATGGCGTTGGCTTTATGGACAACCTTGGCACCGAAGCGAGTTAATTCGTTGATGACTCTGAATACTGAATTTTCATTGCCGGGAATGAGTGAAGAAGCCAAGATGACTGTGTCACCTTCACCAACTCGAATCTGATGATCACCATTAGCCATTCGAGATAGCGCAGCCATTGGCTCGCCTTGTGAACCAGTACAAATCAGAACTACGCGATCATCGTAGTTATCAAGTTCTTTAGCATCGATAACAATTCCAGCTGGCACATTTAGATAGCCCATATCTTCGGCGATCTTCATATTGCGAACCATGGAGCGCCCGATGAAAACGACTTTCCGGTCATGCATCGCTGCCGTGTCAATTACTTGCTGTACGCGGTGAACATGCGATGAGAATGAGGCCACGATTACGCGCTTCTTCGTTGCGGCAATTACGCGATTTAGCGCTGGCATGATCTCGCGTTCAGCGGGGGTAAATCCAGGAACATCTGCGTTAGTTGAATCAACTAAGAATAGATCGACTCCTTCATCGCCTAAACGCGCGAAGGTGCGCAGATCGGTAATGCGCCCATCAAGTGGCAATTGATCCATCTTAAAATCGCCAGTGTGAAGAACCGTGCCAGCTTTTGTATGAATGGCAACGGCTAAAGCATCAGGAATTGAATGGTTAACCGCGACGAATTCAACTTCGAATGGCCCGATATCTTCGCGCATTCCCTCTTTAACCTCGCGAGTAAGTGGTGAGATGCGGTGCTCTTTTAGTTTGGCAGTGACTAAAGCCAAGGTGAGTGCTGAACCATAGATCGCGATATCGCCGCGTTCGCGAAGTAGGTACGGGGTTGCTCCGATATGGTCTTCGTGGCCATGCGTTAAGACCAGCCCAACAACATCGTCTAAACGATCACGGATGTAACTAAAGTCCGGCAGAATCAAATCAATACCTGGTTGATTCTCTTCTGGGAAAAGCACGCCACAATCAACAATCAAGAGCTTTCCATTTGTTTCAAAGACGGTCATATTGCGACCGATTTCCGCTAATCCGCCAAGTGCGACGATACGAAGTCCACCTGCAACTAATTTGCTAGGGGTACCAAGTTCGGGATGGGGATGCGTCATTTATTAAGAATCAAAGGCTATAAAGAGATACCACCGGCGATGAGATCTTTGCGCAGTTGCGCGATCTGATCTTCGGTTGCATCTACGAGCGGAAGACGAGTATGGCCACCAGGTAGGCCCAGCATATTTAGCGCGGCCTTGGTGAGGATCGCACCTTGAGTGCGGAATGTGCCAGTAAAGACTGGAAGTAACTTTTGGTGAATCTCTAACGCTTTAGCTGCATTACCAGCGAACCAAGCATCGAGCATCGCCTTTAAATCTTTTCCAACGGTGTGGCCACAAACTGAAACCATTCCGACTGCGCCTACTGAGAGCAGAGGCAAGTTAAGAATGTCATCACCTGAGTAAACAGGGATTCCACAACGCTTAATCACCCAAGAAGTTGAAGCGACATTTCCTTTAGCATCCTTGAGCGCAACAATCTGTGGGTGCTCGTAAAGGCTAACAATTGTGTCTGGTTCGATCTCAATTCCACAGCGACCAGGGATGTCGTACATCATTACTGGTAAGTCAGTTGCGCTAGCAATCGCCTTAAAGTGCGCGGCAACGCCTGCTTGTGGTGGTTTGTTGTAATACGGAGCAACAATTAGCAAGCCGTCAGCGCCAGCTTTCTCGGTGCGCTTTGCTTGGTTAATTGAATAATCGGTTTCATTGTCACCAGCACCAGAAACCACAAAGATCTTTGGACCAACAACGTCTTTTACAACTCGGATAATCTCTTCTTTTTCAGATGATTTAGTTGTTGGCGCTTCACCGGTTGTGCCGTTGACAGCAATTCCATCATGGCCATTTGCAACAAGATGGGCAGCTAGTTTTTCAATGCCCGGCCAATCGATCTTGCCGTTCTTATCGAACGGGGTCACCATCGCGGTGAGCATACGTCCGAATGGCGCCTCGATTGTCATGGGTGAAACCTACCGTTTTACGGTGCGATCCGTCCAGATTTCTCAAAGGCTCCGTATGTAAGCGGCATTAATTTTGCGAATTCGGCTTCCATTTTTTCGGCAACCATCTCGATTTCACGTTGTGGGTAGCTTGGAAAATGTGAACCTTCACGAGCGGTGCGAAGTGAGAGAAAGTTCATTAAGGCGCGCGCATTCATGGAGACATACATCGATGAATATGTAGCAACTGGCAGAACAACGCGTGCAACTTCGCGTGCAACGCCAGCATCAAGCATCTTCTTATAACTGTCATAGGCAACTAAATATGCATCTTTCATTGCTTTAGTAGAAATGTCGAACTGCTCTTTCGTGCCATCTTCAAATGTATACGCCCCAGTTTTACCAACCTGAATAAGTTTGCGCTCTTTAGATGGGATATAGAAGACCGGTTTCAATTCACGATAACGGCCAGACTCTTCGTTATAAGAGGCGATGCGGTGGCGCATGAATTCGCGGAATACAAATATTGGTGCACTAACAAAGAAAGTCATTGAAGTATGTTCGAATGGTGAGCCGTGGCGTTCGCGAGCCAAGTAATTAATCAGCCCTGCAGAGCGCGCAGGATCCTCCCCGATCTCGTCCATTGATTGCTCACCAGCAGTAGAAACGCGCGCTGCCCAAATTACATCGGCATCACTGGCGCTGGCTTTGACTAGTTCAACGGTTACATCGTCGCGGAAAATGACTTCATTACTCATGGGCGTCACCTTATATATATGCCGCTACCTCACCGAGGATATCTAGGGCAGAATGCACCCGTGTCTAGAGTGAACCGCGCCACCGCCGCGCAATCCTTCAGCGTTTCGCTTACCGTAGGCGCATATGGCATCGCTTTTGGCGCAGCCTCAGTGGCGGCAGGTTTTTCGGTTCTGCAATCTTGCTTACTTTCTCTTCTTACATTCACGGGCGCATCGCAATTTGCTGTTGTTGGAGTTCTTGGCGCAGGTGGCAGCGCGCTCAGTGGAATAGCAACGGCAACTTTGCTCGGAGTCCGTAACACTTTATATGGGCTAAGAATGGCGCCAGTTTTAAACGTCCGTGGTTTGAAGCGGGTATTCGCCGCGCAGTTAACTATTGATGAGTCAACAGGCGTTGCACTTTCACAAGAAAATTTAGGAGTTCGTGAGGCTCGCCAAGGTTTCTGGTTAACTGGAATCGGCGTCTACGTTTTTTGGAATCTCTTTACTTTAGCGGGAGCGCTCGGCGCACAAGCGATGGGAAATCCCGCTGCGTGGGGACTGGATGCGGCAGTTCCTGCAGCATTCCTGGGCCTTCTTTGGCCACGGTTAACAAATAAGAGCGAACGTTTATTGGCCGTTGCTGCTTGCACACTGGCACTGGCGATGACGCCTTACTTTGTTCCTGGTTTTCCAATTATCGCGACGGCAGTTCTTGCTGTGATTTTCGGATTGCGAGCCAAGATATGGAAATAAATTTGATTGAACCGTTCTGGCTCGCCGTTATCGGCACCAGCCTTCTGGCTTTTCTACTGAAAATTCTGGGCTACAGCGTTCCAAAAAAGTGGCTCTCAAATCCAAGAGCTCTAAAGATTAATTCGCTGATACCGATTGCGCTACTTAGCGCACTGGTTGCCGTGCAGTCATTCACACAAGATTCACGAATCGTTGCTGATCAGCGAATGGCAGGAGTTGGCGTGGCTGTGCTCGCGCTAATTCTGCGAGCACCGTTTCCGGTTGTGGTTATTTCAGCAGCTGCGACATCGGCTGCGCTATTCCACTTAAATTAAAATTTATTAGATAATTTTTAGCGCTTGTAACTTTGCCTTGAGATCATTATCTGAAGGCTCAGTTAGATGTGTTCCATCTGAAAATACGATTACTGGGATTGACTGGGCTCCCCCGTTGATCTCAATTACCTTGGCAGCAGCTGATTTATCTGCTTCAACATCGATGTGATTTACCTGAACATCAAGTTCTTCAAGGAGACGCTTTGAACGACGGCAATCTCCGCACCAGTCAGCACCGTACATCGTGATATCTGCTTTAGCCATTTGATTGCTCCTTACATAAATTTCTCAAGGCCGAAGGTCAGCCCTGGTTTTGAAATAACGCTGCGAACTCCGAGCAATACACCCGGCATAAATCCGGCGCGATCGAGTGAGTCATGGCGAATTGTGAGGGTTTCACCAAGGCCGCCAAGTAAAACTTCTTGATGTGCGATTAGTCCGCGCAGACGAACAGAGTGAACTGGGATATCGCCAACTGTTGCGCCCCGTGCACCATCTAGTGAAGTCGTAGTTGCATCTGGCATAGCGCCAAGCCCGGCATCCTTGCGCGCCTTCGACATTAGCTCTGCCGTACGCGATGCAGTGCCAGAAGGAGCATCAACTTTATTTGGATGGTGAAGCTCAATAATTTCCGCTGATTCAAAGTATTTAGCGGCCTTGGTGGCAAACTCCATCATTAATACCGCACCAATTGCGAAGTTTGGAGCGATCAAGATACCGACTGATGGGTTTGCCGCGATTAACTTTTCTAGCGTTGCGATTCGCGCCGCATCAAAGCCGGTTGTACCGACGACTGCATGGATCCCGTTATTGGCTAAAAACTCAAGGTTGGCCATTACTGAATCAGGAGTAGTGAAATCAACGACTACTTGAGCACCGCTGCTCTTTAGAGTTTCAAGTGAGTCTCCGAGATCAAGTGCGGCAACGAGTTCGAGATCTGCGGCTTCAGTAACAGCCTTAACGACCTCAGCACCCATGCGACCTCTCGCACCAAGTACTCCGACTTTGATCATGACTTCAACACCTTTTCAAATTTCGCTTCGCTCTTAAATGGTCCGACAAGAGCAAGGGTAGGCGATTTGGTGAGAAATTCGTTGGCAATTTCGCGGACATCAGTTGGGTTTACGCGTGAGATCGCTTTTAGAATCTCGTCAAAGCCCATTACCTGGCCGTAAACAATTTCATTCTTACCGATACGGCTCATACGTGAACCTGAATCTTCTTGGCTCAAAACTAGAGACCCACGAACCGCACCTTTTGCGCGCTCAATCTCTTCATGGCTCATGCCGTTTTCAGCCACATCAGCCAGAACTTCACGGATAATCTCGACAACTTCAATCGCCTTTGTTGGATTACAGCCGGCATAGAAACCGATCTGGCCAGAGCCGGCAAACTGTTGCGCGTAGGCATAAACCGAATAAGCCAATCCGCGCTTCTCGCGGATCTCTTGGAATAAACGTGAAGACATTCCGCCGCCAAGTGCCGAAGCTAGTACGCCCATTGCAAAGCGGCGTTCATCACTACGCGCAACGCCTTCCATGCCATAGAACATATGTGCTTGCTCAGTTTTGCGAGTCAATAATCCAACGCTCTGCATTGGCTTGGTCTTTAAAGGTGTATTTGGGCGAATCTGCGGAGATCCCTTAACGTCAAGGAAGTTATCGCGCGAAAGCGCTTCTTCAACCATGGCGACTACGCGCTTATGTTTAATATTTCCAGCAACCGCAACGACGAGATCCTGTGGCAGGTACTTCTTCTTATAGTAGTTAAAGACGCTGCTGCGGGTCATATCTGAAATCGATTTAATAGTACCCAGAATTGGACGACCTAATTGTGTATCGCCATAGTAAGTCTCGGCATATAGATCATGGACTAGATCGCTCGGATCATCATCGCGCATCGCGATTTCTTCAAGAACGACCTTGCGTTCTGCATCAACATCTAATGCCGAAACGATTGAGGATGTAATCAAATCCGAGACCACATCGATCGCCATCGGCAGATCGGTATCAATTACGCGCGCATAGAAGCAGGTGTATTCCTTGCTAGTAAATGCGTTCATTTCGCCACCGACCGCTTCGATCGTTGCTGAAATTTCTAAAGCGTTGCGGCGCGTGGTGCCTTTAAATAGAAGATGCTCTAGAAAGTGAGAAGCCCCAGCAACAGCCGGGGTTTCATCACGTGAACCAACATTTACCCAGATACCAATCGCGGCGCTGCGTACCGACGGAACTTCTTCCGTGACGATACGCAGACCGCTAGGTAATACTGTGCGCACTACTGGGCGACGAACTGACATTTAGAGTCTGTTCTCTACTTACTCAGCGCTCGGTGTTGATCCATCTTCGAGAACTGGAACAAGTGAGAGCTTGCCCTTGGGATCGATTTCACCGATCTCAACCTGAATCTTGTCGCCAACCTTCATAACTTCTTCAAGGTTTTCAATGCGCTTTCCACCATGCATCTTGCGAATCTGAGATACGTGGAGCAAGCCATCTTTACCTGGCATAAGAGAAATGAATGCACCGAATGCAGCAAGCTTTACAACGGTACCGAGGTAACGCTCTCCAACTTCTGGCATTTGTGGGTTAGCGATCGCATTGATCTGTGCACGTGCAGCTTCTGCTGACGGACCATCGACAGCGCCGATGTAGATCGTGCCATCATCTTCGATTGAGATATCAGCGCCAGTTTCATCTTGAATCTGGTTGATGATCTTGCCCTTAGGCCCGATTACCGCACCGATCTGATCTACTGGAATCTTTACAGAGATGATGCGAGGAGCAAATGGGCTCATCTCATCAGGTGTATCGATCGCTTCATTCATGACATCAAGGATCGCAAGACGCGCTTCCTTTGCTTGGTGAAGTGCGCCAGCAAGAACTGATGCAGGAATACCGTCAAGCTTGGTATCTAGTTGAAGAGCTGTAACGAAATCTTTAGTTCCGGCAACCTTGAAGTCCATATCTCCGAATGCATCTTCTGCACCCAAGATATCTGTCAAAGCAACGTACTCGACCTTGCCATCGACGGTATCTGAGATAAGACCCATTGCAATACCTGCAACTGGCGCCTTTAGTGGAACACCAGCGTTAAGCATCGCAAGTGTTGATGCGCAAACAGAACCCATTGAAGTTGAACCGTTTGAACCAAGTGCTTCAGAGACCTGACGAATTGCGTAAGGGAACTCTTCGCGAGTTGGAAGAACTGGAACAAGTGCACGCTCTGCAAGCGCTCCGTGTCCAATTTCGCGACGCTTTGGCGTGCCAACACGACCTGTTTCACCAGTTGAATATGGTGGGAAGTTGTAGTTGTGCATGTAACGCTTGTGGTTTTCTGGGTTCAAGGTGTCGAGCTGTTGCTCCATCTTGAGCATGTTAAGAGTTGTGATTCCGAGAATCTGAGTCTCGCCACGTTCGAAGATCGCTGATCCGTGAACGCGAGGAATAACTTCAACTTCAGCAGATAGCGCACGGATATCGCGAAGACCGCGACCATCGATACGGATCTTGTCACGCAATACGCGCTGGCGAACCAACTTCTTGGTGAGTGAGCGGAAAGCTGCAGGAACTTCTTTTTCGCGACCTTCGAAGGCAGCAGAAACTGATTCCTTAGTTGCAGCAGAGATCTCATCGATCTTAGTTTCGCGCTCTTGCTTACCGACGATTGTTAGCGCCTTTGCAAGATCATCCTTGGCAGCCTTTTCAACTGCTGCGAATACATCGTCTTGGTAATCCAAGAAGACAGGGAATTCAGCAGTTGGCTTTGCAGCAACCTTGGCTAACTTCGACTGTGCTTCGCAGAGAATCTTTATAAATGGCTTAGCTGCATCAAGTCCTTGTGCCACTACTTCTTCAGTAGGTGTTGGCTGACCGTTCTTGATTAGCTCGATTGTCTTAGCTGTTGCTTCTGCTTCAACCATCATGATTGCAACATCGCCATCGCTGATGCGACCGGCAACGACCATATCGAATACAGCGTTTTCAACCTGTGAATGGTTAGGGAAGGCAACCCATTGTCCGTCGATCAAAGCAACGCGAACGCCACCGATTGGACCTGAGAATGGAAGACCAGCAAGTTGTGTAGACATTGATGCCGCGTTGATCGCGATTACGTCGTACATGTGGTCTGGATCAAGTGCCATAACTGTTACAACGATCTGTACTTCATTACGAAGACCCTTTACGAATGATGGGCGCAATGGGCGGTCGATCAAACGACAAGTAAGGATTGCATCTTCTGATGGACGACCTTCGCGACGGAAGAATGATCCTGGGATGCGACCAACTGCGTACATCTTCTCTTCAACATCTACTGTCAAAGGAAAGAAATCGAATTGATCTTTTGGAGTCTTTGATGCAGTTGTTGCTGAGAAGATCATTGTCTGATCATCTAAGTAAACAGCTGCGGCTCCTGCTGCTTGACGCGCTAGGCGTCCGGTTTCAAAGCGAATCTCGCGCTTTCCGAATTTTCCGTTATCGATAACGGCTACTGATGTTTGTACTTCTTGACCCTCCATGGGTCCTCCTTTTGTTTATGTACCCAGCCCAGGTTCATAAGGAGTCTTCGATTAAAAGTTAAGTAATGAATCGTCGATCGAAGTTCACGCACAGGGATAAACCTTGCGGAAACCACTACCGAGGACCATTAGCTTTAAAGATTAATGAAAAAGCCAAACTCCCCTGGAGGGTAGTTATTTAATTAGCGGCGAATACCGAGCTTTTCGATAATCGCGCGATAACGATTGATATCTGTCTTTGACAAGTACTGAAGGATGCGACGACGCTGACCTACGAGCAACAACAGACCGCGACGGTTGTGGTGATCGTGAGGGTTTGTCTTCAAATGTGTAGTGATGTCTTCAATACGACGTGAGAGCAAAGCAACTTGTGCTTCAGGGCTTCCGGTGTCGGTAGCTGATGAGCCGTACTTTGCGATGATTTCTTTCTTTACTTCTGGTGTTAACGCCATTTCTGGACTCCTTTTAGTTACCGCCACGACGGCGACCGGTTTGATACACGGTCACTCACTTTGATCGTTGGACAGGGGCAAGGTTACCAGCGGGGCTGTGGGTAAAGGAAATCGAGGGATTTAGCCTTCAGTTAACGCTCGCGCACGGTCGCAATCCAACTTCATCTGCGCCAAAAGCGGCTCGAGGCCATCAAATTTCAAGGTATCGCGCAGACGCCAGCCAAATTCGATTGATGCGTTCTTGTCATAAAGTTCTAAGCCTTCTTGATCAAGTGCATATGCCTCTACTTGGCGACCACGTACGCCTTCAAATGTTGGATTGGTGCCGATTGAAATTGCTGCAGGCCAGAAGTTAATTCCGACCGTTAGCCATCCTGCATATACGCCATCGGCAGGAATTGTTTGGCCATCAATATTTCCAAGATTTGCTGTTGGGTATCCAATTTCGCGACCACGTTTTTCACCGTGCACAACAACGCCATCTAGGCGGTGCGGGCGAGAAAGTAAGGTGCGCGCTTCTTCAACCTTTCCTTCAACAACTAATTTGCGGATGCGCGAAGAAGAAATAACATCACTTTCTTCAGACTTTAACTCTTGGACATCTACGGTGAAGTTAAAGTTCAAACTATCCTTGATTAGCGACTCGATATTACCTGCTGCTTTATGGCCATAAGTGAAGTTCTTGCCCACGATAACTGTAGAAACGCTCAACTGGCTGACTAGAACATCCTTCACAAAATCTTCCGGAGACATAGCCGCAAATTTCTCGTTGAACTTAAGCACCGCCACTTGATCGGCGTTGTGGATCTTTAACAACTCCACGCGATCGGCCAAGGTGGTCAGCATCGTCGGAGCGCGATCTGGTGCAAATATCTGCATCGGATGTGGATCGAAAGTTAACGCGATTATTGAACGGCCATCGGCGATCTCTTTGGCGCGGTTAAGCAATAACTGGTGGCCTTTATGTACGCCATCGAAGACGCCTATTACGACGACGCTTCCAGAACTCATCTGCCTATTATCTCTGAATTAATTCGCCGCTGCAAAAACCGCTATTGGTTTTGCCTTGCCGGATTCGTTCTGTAAAAGTGCAATTAGGCGGTTATCTGGTGAGAGCGCAGCAAAGATATCTTCACCTGAATTTGAAGGAAGTGGTCTTCCGAATGAGAGTTCGGCAACCTCATCAAGAGCTAACTCGCGGACCGAGAATGTGGCACGCGCAACATCTGCTAGATCTAAAGTTTTAAAATCTTGCGCCTTGAGCGCATCGAAGGTAATCGCCTGATCAATTGCGAATCCCGCAACTCGCGTACGGCGCAGCGCTGACAAGTGACCACCAACGGCTAATTCGCTTCCTAGATCGCGTGCGATAGCGCGGATGAAAGTGCCAGCCGAACATGTGACATCGATATCTATCTCAATTCGTGAACTGGTACGGCGAATATCTAGTACATCTAAAGATGAAATTGTGATCGTACGAGCGGCCAGCTCAAATACTTCGCCGGCGCGCACTCGGTCATAGGCGCGCTCTCCTGCAACCTTTACAGCAGATACCGAACTTGGGCGTTGCTGAATCTCCCCCACCATTTTGGAAAGGTCTACTCTAATTTCTTCGTCGGTAATCTTTGAAGCATCAGCTTCAGAAATGACTTCACCTTCTTGATCATCGGTAACTGTTGCCGCACCTAATACAACAGTTGCCAGATAAGACTTGTCGCCATCGGTGATGTACTGCAATAAGCGAGTTCCGTTACCAAAACCGAGAACGAGTACGCCGGTTGCCATCGGATCTAGCGTGCCAGCATGGCCAACTTTGCGTGTGCCAAGTGCCTTGCGCGCAACTGCCACAACATCATGGCTAGTCATGGCGGGTGCTTTATCTACAACTAGAAAGCCATCCATTAGTTAGGAGTTAATCTTCAATAACTTTTGGAACTTTATAGGGATCTGCTCCCCCAGCAAATGTTGCATTCTTGCGCAGTTGAGCAACCTCAGCATCCAGAACATGGACCTTATCCAAGAGTGAATCAAGTGCTTTCGCAGATTCAGGAAGTCCATCTTCAAAGAATTCGATCGTAGGCGTAATGCGAGTCTGAAGATCGCGACCTACAGCGCTGCGAATGACTCCTTTTGCGCTCTCAAGTGCAGCGGCAGTTGCAGCGCGTTGTTCTTCATCACCGAGCACGGTGTAGAAGATCGACGCATTTTGCAGATCGCCAGTTACGCGCGCATCTGTGACAGTGACGAAACCGAGACGAGGATCTTTAATCTTCGTCTCAAGCAGCTGCGCCACTACCACTTTGATGCGATCGGCAACTTTCTGAGTGCGATGTGATTGGCCCATAATTATGCGCGCTTCTTCTCGCGCATCTCAAAGACCTGAATGGTGTCTCCGATTTGCAGATCCTTCATATTGCCAAGGCCAATACCGCACTCGAAGCCTTCTTTAACTTCGGTGGCATCGTCTTTGAAGCGCTTGAGCGAATCAATGGTTAGGTCATCGGCGATGATTTCAGTACCGCGCATGATGCGCGCCTTGGCATTTCGCTTGATAGAACCATCGCGAACGATAGAACCTGCGATATTGCCGGCCTTTGAAGATTTAAAGATCTCACGGACTTCTGCATTACCGAGAACGATTTCTTCGTACTCTGGCTTGAGCAAGCCCTTAAGAGATAGCTCGATCTCTTCAATTGCGTTGTAGATAACTGAATAGAAGCGAACTTCTACACCTTCTTGATCAGCATATATCGCTGTCTGTGGTTCTGGCTTCACGTTAAAGCCAATAACTACAGCAGTTGATGCTGAAGCCAAAGTGATATCTGACTTGGTGATTGCACCTACGCCACGGTGGATAACGCGAAGATCAACTTCTGCTCCGACATCGAGTTGCATAAGTGCATCTTCGAGCGCTTCTACAGAACCTGAAACGTCACCCTTAAGGATGAGGTTAAGTGTTGAGACCTTGGACTGCTCCATAAAGTCTTCAAGTGAAACCTTCTTGCGCGCCTTAGCAAGTTGCGCGTTACGTTCTGCAGCCTGACGCTTTTCAGCGATCTGACGCGCAGTTCGGTCTTCATCTGCAACCAAGAAGGTATCGCCTGCACTTGGAACCGATGTGAAACCTAGAACCTGCACTGGACGTGATGGTCCAGCGCTTTCTACGCTCTCACCGTGCTCATCGAGCATCGCACGAACGCGACCAAATGAACCGCCAGCAACAATTGCATCACCGATTTTGAGCGTTCCGCGTTGCACAAGAACTGTGGCAACTGGTCCGCGACCGCGATCGAGGTGAGCTTCAATGGCAACACCGCGCGCTGAATCTTCGGCAACTGCGCGAAGATCGATTGCAGCATCTGCTGTTAGAAGAATTGCATCGATGAGTTCGTTAACGCCTACACCTGATTTAGCAGAGACGTTTACGAAGAGAGTTTCTCCGCCGTACTCTTCTGCGATCAAGTTGTACTCGGTCAATTGCTGGCGGACCTTATCTGGGTTCGCGCCTTCTTTATCAACCTTGTTAACGGCGACAACGATTGGGACATCTGCAGCTTGAGCGTGGTTTAACGCTTCAATTGTCTGCGGCATGATTCCGTCATCTGCTGCAACAACGAGTACTGCGATATCTGTGACCTTGGCACCACGAGCACGCATAGCGGTGAACGCTTCGTGGCCAGGTGTATCGATAAAGGTAATCGCACGGTTTACGCCGTCATGATCATGGTGAATTTGGTAGGCACCGATGTGCTGAGTGATTCCACCGGCTTCGGTCTTTAGGACCTCAGATTTACGTATGGCATCGAGCAAACTGGTCTTACCGTGATCGACGTGTCCCATAACAGTTACAACTGGGGGACGTGCAACCAGTAGATCTGCATCCAGATCGGCAAGTTCTTGCGCAAGATCGATATCGAAATCTTGCAAGAGTTCGCGGTCTTCATCTTCTGGGCTAACAATTTGGATTACATATCCAAGTTGTGCACCAAGAATTTCAAATGTGTCAGCATCTACTGATTGAGTTGCAGTAACCATTTCACCTAAGTGGAATAGCGCAGCTACCAACGCTGCTGCATCTGCACCGATCTTTTCAGCGAAATCTGCCAGGGTTGAACCGCGACGCATGCGGATCTGAGTCTTTCCATCACCGTGAGGAATAACTGCGCCACCCAATTGTGGAGCTTGCATATTGTCGAATTCATCGCGCAGCGCTTTTCTTGATTTTGGTTTGCGCTTGCTGCTCTTACTTGCATTCTTTCCAAATGCACCTGCAGCGCCGCCGCGACCTGGACCACGATTAGGACCGCCGCCTGGACGTTGTGGGCCACCAGTAGTTGGTGCACCAGTTGAAGGACCGCCAGATGAAGGACCACCGGAACGATATGGACCAGAAGATGAACCTGGTGCACCTGCACCTGCAGGACGTGACTGATAATTTCCAGGACCGCCGCTACCTGCTGGTCGTGGAGTATTTGGACGCGCTGCAAAACCAGGACGAACAGAACCAGGACGTGGTCCTGACATTCCGGGACGTGCACCTGGTGCACCTGCAGGACGTTGTGGTGGACGTGGAACTGCGCCGCCAGTTGAGAATGGATTATTTCCGGGACGTGGCGGACGTGGAACTGCAGGTGTTGTTCCACCAGAAGTTGAGAATGGATTATTTCCAGGACGTGGAGCAGCCGGTTTACTTTCAGCAGCTGGCGCTTCTTCATCTGAAACAGGTGTTGGTGCAGGAGCCGTTGCCGCAGCGCTTTCAGCGCGCGATGCTTTTAGCGCCTCTAAATCAACGCCGAGTTCGGCGGCAAGTTCGGCGGCAAGTTCAGGGTTAACTTCTGCAGTTTTCTTAGCAGCGGTCTTCTTTGCAGCTGCTTTCTTAACTGGCTTGGCATCGGAAACTGGCTTGGCATCGGGATACATCTCGATGAGCTTGCGCACGACCGGCGCTTCTACAGTTGATGATGCTGAGCGGACGAATTCGCCCATTTCTTGGAGTTTTGCAAGGACAACCTTGCTCTCCATACCGAGTTGTTTTGCCAACTCATGTACGCGGACCTTTGACACATTTCTCCTGTCTTGGCCCGCAATCTTTATTCTAGATATTTATCTAGGGATGCGAGCCTTAGTTGTAAGACCTCATAATCTGAACGAGCTCATTTGAGTTTCATATCTTTCGCATCCATATCTTTAAGTTAATAACTAATTGTCTGACTTTAAACGCTCATCTAAGAACACTTTAAATTTTGAAAGATCCGGCGCTTGCTCCAGCTTGAAGGCTGATTTAAACGCTTTCCGATCTATTGCGATGTAGCCACAAGATAAGTGGAGCCAGGCTCCCCTACCGTGAGATTTTCCACCGCTTGTTGGAGTAATTACCCCATCAACACAGTTGACTCGCAATAGCTGCGAAGGCTCTTGAGATTTACGACAAACGATGCAGGTGCGTATCGGTTTGATACCTCTTTGCATTGCAGCCATTTCTCTAACCTTCAACAAGGGTTAAGGATAGCGAAGAGCGGCTATTTCACCTAAATCCCTGCGTAGCAGGTGCGTTTATTTAGGTCCAATCACCTAGGCACAGTTGGGGTGTCGGGATGGATATCAATACGCCAACCAGTCAGGCGTGCAGCCAGCCGCGCATTCTGTCCATCTTTGCCAATTGCAAGTGAGAGTTGGTAATCAGGCACGGTTACTTTTGCAGATCGCGTTGCAAGATCAACAATTTCAACCTTGGTAACTTTTGCAGGAGAAAGTGCATGCGCAACAAATTGTGCAGGATCTTCTGACCAATCGACGATATCAATTTTTTCACCATGCAGCTCTTCCATAACTGCATTGGCACGTGAACCCATTGGACCAATTAAAGATCCCTTAGGTGAAACACCTGCACGGTGTGAGCGGACCGCCAACTTTGTGCGATGTCCTGCCTCGCGCGCAACTTCCATAATCTCAACGATGCGATCGTTGATTTCGGGAACTTCGAGTGCAAAGAGTTGCTTAACTAGCGCAGGATGGCTGCGCGAGAGCATGATCTCTGGCCCTTTCATTCCCTGTTTAACTTCAACTACAAAGCACTTGATGCGATCGCCATGATTGTAAACCTCACCAGGAACTTGTTCTTGCGGAGGAATGCGACCTTCAACTTTGCCGAGGTTGACGTTAATCATCTTGGGATCGCGACCTTGCTGCACAATTCCAGAGATAACATCGCCAACGGATGCGCTGAACTCTCCAACAATTTCAGCATCGTTATTAGCACGCATCTTTAACTTGATGACCTGTCTGACAGTCGAAGTTGCGGTACGCGCAAAACCTTCCGGTTCATCGCGATCTTCTGAGATTCTTTCGCCAAGTTCGTTAAATGTCGGAACCCAGATAACAATCTCGCCAGTTTCGCGATCGATGCTGGCACGGGCTTGGCGCTTTGGCGCATCAGTCTCGTAGTAAGCGGTCAATACTCCTGCTTCAATTTCAGTAATCAAATCTTCAAGTGGCATCTGCTTATGGGTTGCCAGCGCGATTAGCGCATCGACATCGACCTGGCCTTTATTCATCGCCAGCCTCGTCATTTAAATTCTGAGCTTCTTCTTTTCGGTTAAATTCGATTTCAACGACTGCACGCTTTATATCTGCGAAGTTAACGGTATGGGTTTTGATTCGCCCCTTGATGTTTTCAACGAGCGTCGCTGTTACTTCGTTAAATTCAGTGAGGCGACCAGTGGTAACAGTTCCATCTTGCAGAGTTACCTTTACCAAGCGAGTTAAGTTCTTGGTCCAATGGCGTGGCAGAGTTAGTGGACGATCAACACCAGGTGAAGTTACTTCTAGAGTAAAAGGTGTTTCATCCATAAAGGTAGCGGTATCAAGAAGTTCTGAGATCAACCGTGAGACAACGGTGACTTGATCTAGGTTTAGCGGGCTCTGGCCATCAACGATGCAGGTAACTACGCGGTGGCTGCCGGCAGATGTTAATTGGACTTCTTCTAGGAAGAAACCGGCTTCTGTAACAGCGGGTTCGATCAACTGGGTAATTGACTGTGTCAGTGACACTTCTGGCTCCTTATTAATTTGTTATTTAGTTTTTTACTACGTCCCAAGTTTAGCACCGATTATTTTATGGTTAACGCAGCGCGGTAAAAGTATCGAAAGCTACTTTTAGAATCAGCGCTGCCGTAATTGCCATAAAGACTTTTCTCACCAAACCTGAGCCGCCACGTAGGGCTATGCGAACTCCGATTAGTCCGCCACAGACATTGGCGATCGCCAGGGTCAGGCCAATTTTCCAGAGAATTTCACCGTTGACGCCAAAGACCAGAATGGCACCGCCGTTGGTAGCTACATTGACGACTTTAGCTATTGCAGAGGCTGATAGAAATGCAAAGCCCATAACTGCAACCAGTAGAAGAATTAGAAAAGAACCGGTCCCTGGGCCGATGATGCCATCGTAGAAACCAATTACTAACGCCGCAACAGCCGAGATCTTCAACCGTTTGCTTTCACTATGACGCATCGATTCAATCTGCCCCAGTTGCGGACGTTTCCAGGTATAGATCAGAACTGCGATTAAGAGCGCAACAACTAGTGGTTTCAAAACTTCTGTTGGAATAAGTGAGGCAAGAGATGCACCACCCATCGATCCAATAAAGGCGGGTATCGCCATTACTATTAATAGCTTCGAACTTACCTTTATATTTCGGCGATAGGTGAGCGCGGACGCAGTTGTTCCGAAGATCGAGGGGACTTTATTTGTTCCGAGAACTACAACGGTTTCAGTTTTTGCAAGTCCTATCAACATTGCGGGAAGTTGAATTAGCCCTCCCCCGCCAGCTATCGCATCAATAAGTCCAGCGCAGAAAGCAGCAGCTGCCAGAAAGGCCAGTGTGTAGAGAGTTAGATCTGCAAACACTTTAGGAAAGTGATGCGATTAGAGTTGTTACGGCAGAGATGGCATCACCAACTGCAACTTCAGATTTCTCACCTGATTTACGGTTACGGAGCTCGATCTTGCCATCTGCAAGTGATTTACCAACAACGATAATCACAGGGATTCCGATTAGCTCGGCATCTTTAAATTTAACGCCAGCGCTTGGATCACGGCGATCATCGAGCATTACTGTGATGCCAGATGCCTCAAGCTTGGTTGCGATATCTAGCGCGGTATCAAATGGCAGATCTTCTTTACCAGTGGCAACGATGTGTACCTTCGCTGGCGCTACTTCTAGCGGCCAAACCAGGCCAATCTCGTCATAACTTTGTTCAGCGATTGCCGCTACTGCGCGCGATACGCCGATTCCATAAGAGCCCATTGTGACAACTTGTGATTTACCGTTTTGATCAAGCACAGTAAGACCAAGTGCATCCGCGTACTTGCGACCTAATTGGAAGATATGACCGATCTCAATAGCGCGATCAATAACTACTGCAGTTGAACATTCTGGACATGAATCGCCTTCACGAATTTCAGCAGCTTCAACATATGCGTCAGGTGTGAAGTCACGACCGTTAACTACGTTGCGGGCATGGCGATCTTTCTTATTTGCACCAGTTACCCAAGAAGTACCAGGTGCAACGCGAGGATCGGCGTAGACAGTGATGCCAAACTTTCCAGCATCTTGTGGGCCGATATATCCCTTAACTAATCCTGGGTGCTTTGCAAAATCTGCTTCTTCAAATACACGCAGCTCTTCTACTCCAGGTAACCCTGCCTGCAAACGCTTAAGATCGACTTCGCGATCACCGGGAACCAAAACTGAGATCGCTTTCTTATCGGCCATCAACAAAACATTTTTTAGAGTTGATGCACCGGTAAATCCGCCACCGAATTTTAAATTGAGTACATCAACTAGTGAATCGATGGTTGGAGTATTTGGAGTATCGAGTTCCTCAAGCGCTGGAACACCTGATGCATCGGCAGGCGTAACTTTGGTGACCATCGCTTCTACGTTTGCTGCAAATCCACACTTCGGGCAGAGAACATAAGTATCTTCACCGGTTGGGCAAGGCGCTAAGAACTCTTCCGATTTAGATCCACCCATCGCGCCAGAGACTGCCTTAACGATGTTGTACTTAAGGTGGAGACGATCGAAGGTGGTGATATAGGCATCGCGATGCTTGTCGTAAGAAATTCCGAGGCCCTCATCAGTTAAATCAAATGAGTAAGAATCCTTCATAACGAACTCGCGGCCGCGGATGATTCCGCTACGTGGGCGCGCTTCATCGCGGAACTTATTTTGAATCTGATAAATGGTCAACGGTAAGTCTTTATAGGATGAATATTCACCTTTAACCATCAAGGTAAACATCTCTTCGTGGGTTGGACCTAGTAAATAATCTCCACCTTTGCGATCTTGCAATCTAAAGAGCGATGGTCCGTACTCTTCCCAGCGATTGGTGGCCTCATATGCCTCTTTCGGCAAGAGCGCTGGAAAATGAACTTCCTGAAATCCAGCCTTATCCATTTCTTCACGGATGATATTTTCGACATTGCGTAGAGTGATTACGCCAAGTGGCAACCATGAGTAAATTCCAGCAGCGATACGGCGGATATATCCCGCGCGTACTAAGAGCTTATGGCTTGGAACTTCTGCATCGGCAGGATCATCGCGCAGTGTGCGAAGAAATAGGCTGGACATGCGCAACATGGGCGCAACCTTATCGCGTAATTACTTAACTGTGACGGAAGGTTCGCCTGAACCAACGCCAGCGGCTTCCATTTCCTCAGCCAAACGCATCGCTTCTTCGATAAGAGTTTCAACGATCATCGCTTCAGGAACGGTCTTGATTACTTCACCCTTAACAAAGATCTGGCCTTTACCGTTTCCAGATGCAACTCCAAGATCTGCCTCGCGCGCTTCGCCGGGTCCATTTACGACACAACCCATAACTGCAACGCGAAGTGGAACGGTCATTCCTTCGAGCCCTGCTTGTACTTTTTCAGCCAAGGTATAGACATCTACTTGTGCGCGACCGCATGAAGGGCAAGAGACAATCTCGAGCTTACGTTGGCGTAAGTTAAGTGACTCGAGAATTGAAATACCAACTTTTACTTCCTCAACAGGAGGTGCCGACATTGATACGCGAATCGTGTCCCCGATTCCTTCTGCGAGCAAAATTCCAAATGCGGTTGCAGATTTTATTGTTGCTTGGAAGGCAGGACCTGCCTCGGTGACGCCAAGGTGTAATGGGTAATCACACTTTGCTGCCAAAATGCGATAAGCGTTAACCATAGTGACAGGGTCATGATGCTTAACTGAAATCTTTAGATTTGAGAAACCATGTTCTTCAAAGAGCGAAGCTTCCCAGAGCGCAGATTCGGCAAGTGCTTCAGGAGTTGCTTTGCCGTACTTTGCAAGTAACCGTGGATCAAGTGATCCGGCATTTACTCCGATACGAATTGGAATACCAGCATCACCTGCGGCTTTGGCTACCTCTTTTACCTTGTCATCGAATTGTTTGATATTTCCTGGGTTTACACGGACCGCGGCACAACCAGCATCGATTGCGGCGAAAATATATTTTGGCTGGAAGTGAATATCTGCAATAACTGGAATCTGTGATTTCTTTGCAATCTGAGCAAGCGCATCTGCATCATCTTGGCTTGGAACTGCAACACGAACAATCTGACAACCAGCAGCGGTTAGTTCAGCGATCTGCTGCAGAGTTGAATTCACATCGGCAGTTAGCGTTGTGCACATCGATTGAACGCTCACTGGTGAATCGCTACCTACCCCGACGCTGCCAACTCGCAACTGCTTCGTCTTACGTCGCGGATGAAGTGGAGCAGGAGGGGCGCTAGGAATTCCGAGATCAACCATGGGGCTATTCTGCACCAAAAATAGGTAATCGGCGATTTAACCGCCGCAGCGCTGCTTAGAAGTTGAGCGAAATTGGATTGAAGATATCTGCAATCAAAAGTAGGACAGTCAGCGCAGCCAAGATCACAAAGACCGTTGCAGTAATTGGTGTGAGCACTTGCACATCAATAGCGGCTGGTCTTGGCTTTCGGCGGATTCGTGCAAAGAGCGCACGAATTTCATCTGCAATAGCTACCGCCATATGGCCACCATCTAGTGGCAATATCGGTAAGAGATTAAAGAGACCTACAAAGATATTTAAACTAGCAACAATCAAGATAAATGTTCCGAGACGTTCAGCCAGATCTAACTCACCGCTAGCTGCTGCTTGACCAGATACGCGGGCAACTCCGACGACTCCGACTAAACCATTTTGATCTCGTTCTTCGCCACCAAATGTCTGACCCCAAAGTGCAGGGATCTTGGTAGGAAGTTGTACAAGAGAGGTTGCTGATGCAGAAGTAAATCTCCAAGTTAACTCGGCTGCTCGAGTAACTGATGAAACTGGGCTCATCCGCTTAGTTCCGAATTCATTGATAATGCCGAGTACATAACGTGATGTGCCATCATCGATATCGGTCATCCGCGGTGCTGCCGAAATATCTTGAATTACACCGCCTCTTTCAATGGTGAAGGTGAGCGGGCGCCCTTCTGAGTTTCGGATCTTTAAAAGTTGATCTTGCCAATCGGTTGAGCGATCACCGTCAATTGCAATGATCTGATCACCTTTTTGAAAACCAGCCGCTGCTGCAGCGCTATTTGCGGCAACGGAATCAATAACGGGTAGAACTTGATTTACGCCAACGCCAGCTAAAAGAACGAAGAGTAAGAGATAGCCGAGAACAAAATGAAGAAATGAACCAGCACCTAAGACAATTAATTTACGCCCTGATGATGCGCGATAGAAAGCACGGCCTTCTTCACCTTCTGGCATCTCATCGCGTGGAGTCATTCCGTCGATGCGGCAATAACCACCGGCTGGGATAGCTTTGATTCCGAACTCAGTTTCACCACGTTGACGCGACCAGATGCGCTTGCCAAATCCAACGAAGAACTCAGAGACTCGCATTCCGTAACGACGCGCTGTGAGGTAGTGCCCAAATTCGTGCACCATCACTGAGAAGAGCAGGGCAAAGATAAAGGCGAGGATTCCGACGAGTTGCATTAACGGGCTGCTTTCTGAAGAAGTTCGGTGGCGATTGCTCGCGCATCCTCTTCGATGGCACTGACATCAGATAGATCACGCGGGGCGCTTGCCGATTTTCCGCCGAGCTTCTGGACGACTTCTTCAACTGTTTCCACGATCGAAGTAAAGCCAATTTTTCCTGAGATAAACGAGGCAACGCATACTTCGTTTGCCGCGTTGAAAATTGCAGGTAGTCCGCCGCCGAGCGCGCCACAACGTCGCGCCAAATCAATTGCTGGAAAGCGTTCGTTATCGATCGGTGCAAATGTCCAGGTATGAGATTGCGTCCAATCAATTGGCGCTGTTGCCGCCTTTACGCGATCTGGGTGGTTAATTGCGAAAGAGATTGGCCCCTTCATATTTGGAGGCGATGCTTGGGCAATCGTTGATCCATCTATGTACTCGACCATTGAGTGCACAACTGATTGCGGATGAATAACTGCTTCAATTTGTGAGTAAGGAATCGCAAATAGGTAGTGGGCTTCAATTATCTCAAGGCCCTTATTTACAAGCGTCGCAGAGTTAATTGTTACGACCGGCCCCATCGACCAAGTTGGGTGGTTAAGTGCTTCTGCAACAGTGATCGCAGATAAATCAGTGCGGTCGCGAAATGGGCCTCCACTTGCGGTGAGAACTAACTTGGAAACTTCAGATTTCTTTCCACCCATTAGCGATTGCCAGAGAGCCGAATGTTCAGAATCAACCGGCAATAATTGATCAGGCTTTGCCAGAGACATCACTAATTCACCGCCTGCCACGAGTGATTCTTTATTGGCTAGGGCGAGGCGATTTCCCACACGAAGAGCTGCCAGAGTTGGGCCTAATCCAATTGAACCAGTTATGCCATTTAAAACTACATCGCAAGTGATCGCTGCTATTTCAGTGGATGCCAGCGGCCCATCAATTACCGTTGCATTAGGTAGCGCAGCTTTAATTTGATCAGCGTTCTTAGTAACGCCAATTACGGGAACGTTGAATTTCTTTGCTTGGGAAATTAATAGTTCGGTATTACTGCCAGCTGCCGTTATAGCAACAACGCGAAATAGCGATGGATTGGCCTCAACAATTTCCAGTGCCTGAACACCAATAGATCCCGTTGAACCAAGGATTACTAAATCTTTCACTGCTGCTACCAATTAACTATCTATCGAGAAGATTTTGCGTTGGTGAATACGGAGTTCCGCTACGACGTTTTGCGATCGCAGATAAAGCTTCTAATACAACGCGGTTGGCAAGAATTGCGGTGATATCAGCGCTATCAAATGGAGGAGCAACTTCAACGACATCAATTCCGACAACGGGAAGTTCTAGACAGATACGACGCACTGCTTCAAGTAGTTCACGGCTAGTCATTCCACCTGGTTCGGGAGTTCCGGTGCCTGGAGCCATGCCTGGATCAACCACATCTATATCCACTGAGAGAAATACGCCATCGCATCCATCGGTAAGGGTTGCAAAGGATTCATCAAGAACTTTATTGAGCCCGCGGTGATGGATTTCTGTCATCTCGTATGAGCGCATACCTTGATCGCGCATCCAATTTAAAGTCTTGTCATCTGGCCAATATCCGCGAAGCCCTAGTTGCAGGAAGCGATCACCGCGAACATGGCCTGATTCAATTAAGCGACGCATTGGAGTTCCGTGACCAACTAGCGCACCAAATTGATCCTCACCTGTGTCGGCATGGGCATCAAAGTGGATCATGGAAATTTTGCCAAGGCCGCGGTGTTTTGCAATACCTGCAACATCTGCTGATGCGATCGAGTGGTCTCCCCCAAGAATTACCGGAATCTTTCCAGCGCGCGAAATCTTTTCAGTTGCCTCTTCTAAAACTTTTAAGGATGAAACTAGATCTCCAGGTGGCATCATCAAATCGCCTGCGTCATAAACCTTTAGCGCCTTTAGCGCATCGATGCGCAGGGCAAGGTGTGGGCGCTCAGCATCATGTGGCAGATAATCTCCGCCGCGAATTGCTTGCGGACCAAACTTGGCACCAGAGCGATGTGAAGTTCCGGAATCAATTGGTGCGCCAACAATGATTACATCAGCATCAGCGTATGACTTTGGATCATCTAAATCGCACTGTGGGATTCCAAGAAATGTAAAACTTGGTCCATACATATTGCCGTGGTTTGCCATTGGTTAAGGATAGTTGCTAACGATTAAGAATCGAACCCAAGGCCAAGTGAATCCAGGAGTCTGAGCCAGAGATTGCGCTTGCCGTGGTGTTTATCTGCCTGATTGATCGACCACTGCGTGAGGCGGATAAAAATGAATCTGAGAGGTTCGGGTGGAAATGGCATCGGCTTCTTGCGAACCATCTTTAATCTGGTTCGCTCATTATCTTTGCCATCCAATAGATCAAGCATTACTTGGGCGCCAAAGCGCGTTGAACCAACTCCCAAACCTGTATATCCCAATACATAGGCGACGCGTCCACCATAAGCGGCTCCCCAGAAAGGTGAGAAGCGCGAACAAGTATCTATTGCTCCGCCCCAGCCGTGTGTGAATTTAATTCCCTTTAGCTGCGGGAAAGTTTCTAAGAATGCTTCTGCCAGATGTGCATACGTTTCAGCATCTGTTTCATACTCTTGTCGTACCTTGCCACGGAAGTTATAGATGGCGTCATATCCGCCCCAAAGAATCTCATTATCTTTAGTCATTCGATAGTAATGGAACTGATTACCTGCATCAGATAGGCCTTCGCGCTCCTT
The DNA here is from genome assembly GCF_002288385.1 of Candidatus Planktophila lacus. Taxonomy (NCBI): domain Bacteria; kingdom Bacillati; phylum Actinomycetota; class Actinomycetes; order Candidatus Nanopelagicales; family Candidatus Nanopelagicaceae; genus Candidatus Planktophila; species Candidatus Planktophila lacus. The sequence goes on from NZ_CP016783.1 coordinate 910,578, forward strand.
CCAGCCAATTGATTGGAGTTGTTCAGCGGTCAAAGGTTCAGTAACTAGTTGGAAGTCATAGACAGGAACTACATATTTATGCGCGCGTTTAATGAGTGACTTGAAAACATTTGTAGCGAGTGCAACCTTTGTGGCATAAACGCTTCCATATGGAGTGTGAACAATCATGCCGTTCTTAGTGCGCTCTAAACGATCTACATGCGAATTTTCAAATATCTTTACACCCAGGCTGATACATGCTCGTTCGAGCCCCCAGACTAAGCGAGCAGGATCTACTAGCGCCGTGCCATCTGGATCCCAGAGCGCTCCTTTGTAGATTGGAGATTTAACTCGGGCTTGTACTTGCTCTTGGCTTAAAAGCTCAACGTTGTCACCGAATGAATTACGGAGTTCGGCTTCTTCTCCTAGCCCCTGCATCTGCCAATCTTCGACAGCAACTCGAAGTTCACCGTTCCATTCAAAATTACATTCGATTCCGTACTTCTTTATTGTCGCCTCAATCGCATCTAAATTCTCGCGACCTAGCTTTTCAATAACCGCCATCTCATCTTTAAATCGACTATATCCATTCATAAATCCATGGGTTAGTGAGTAACTGCAGAAACCACCGTTGCGACCGGAAGCACCCGCACCAGTTTCGCGCTGTTCGACAACAACAACTTCGCGTTCTGGATTTGCTTCCTTAGCTAAGAGCGCCGTCCAAAGACCGGTGTAACCGGCACCGACAATGCATAAATCTGATCTCACATCGCCGATTAACGTTGGATGCGGCATTGGTTCGAGTGGATCTTCATCCAACCAATAAAGCTCTGGCTGCATCTGGGATAAATGGTTAAGAATCGATGGGTCGATATTCGCCATCACGTTTTCCGGTAAGCCCGGAAATCACCTCTGCAATTACTAGTAGTAGTTAAGGCGTACTTTAGCGCGCTTTACGGCGATTTAGGATCTGCCCCGCTATAACGATCGCAAGTGCAAGGAAGAACATGCTTGAGGCAATTACATTTGCTTGCGCCGGGATACCACGAGCGGCCGCGGTATAAACAAATTTGGGAAAAGTTATAACAGTTCCTGAGTTGAAATTGGTAATAATAAAGTCGTCGAAGGAAAGACTGAAGGCTAGTAACGCAGCGCCTGCAATACCAGGTGCCACTAGTGGAAGAGTTACGCGGCGGAAAGTTTGAAATTCATTGGCATACAAATCCATCGCAGCTTGTTCAAGTCGCGGATCAAGGCTTGCGATACGCGCCTTCACAGTAACTACAACGAAGGAGATACAGAAAACCACGTGCGCAATAACAGTTGGCCAAAATCCTGGGTTGATGTGAAGTACTAGGAAGAGAGAAAGCAACGATGCGCCAAGGACAATTTCAGGGGTTGCCATCGGTAAGAAAATCAAGAGATTTGAAGTTGAGCGACCTCTAAATTTATGGCGGCCAATTGCAAATGCAATCATCGTCCCTAAGATCGTTGAGAAGATAGTTGCCAGTAGGCCGATCTTGATCGAATTTGCTAAGGCGTTACAGACTTCAGGTGCGCCACAAGGGTTCTGCCAATTATCGAGGGTGAAGCCTTTCCAGATTAAGTTGCTCTTTCCGGAATCATTAAACGAGAATGCAAAGGTGTAGGCAACTGGAATAAAGAGATAGGTGAAGGCCAAGAACATATAAACGCGGATTAAATTACGTCCAAACCAACGCTGGAATCTAAGAACCGGAGAAATTGTTGGCGCTTTTGCTTCAGCGATCTTCTTGCTCATACCAACTCCTCCGTTCCGGCCTTGCGGATATAGAGCGTTACCAGGATCAAGATCGCCGCCATCAATGTAAATGAGAGCGCTGCCGCGGTTGGGTAATCAACAATCTTGAAGTAGCGAGATTCAATAACATTACCGATCATCTTGGTATTTGGGCTACCCAAGATCGCAGCATTTACATAGTCACCAGCTGCTGGAATAAATGTCAGCAAAGTTCCTGCAACAACACCTGGCATAGATAACGGCAGGGTGACTTTGCGGAAGGTAGTAAAACCATTGGCGTATAGATCACCTGATGCTTCCAAGGTGCGTGGATCAATGCGATCGATCGAGGCATATAACGGCAAAGTCATAAAGGGTAAGAAGTTATAGGTCATACCCATGACCACTGCAAATGCGGTCGAAGTTAAAGTTGTACTGTCGCTGATAACTCCGATTGTTCGCAGAGTCGGAACTACGAATCCTTCTTCACCAAGTATCTGCTTCCAGGCAACTGTGCGAAGAATGAAAGATGTAAAGAACGGAGCGACGACTAGAACTAAGAAGAAGTTTTTATATTTGCCTGATTTAAAGGCGATTGCATAGGCGAGCGGATAAGAGATCGCTAGCGCTAGCAACGTTGCGATAAGTGCGTAGATAAATGAGCGGCCGAACTGTTCCTTGTTTTCGACAAAAGCATCGATGTAGTTTCCAAATCGGAAGGTTTGTTCGTATTGGCCGGTATCTCCCCCGCTTAAGGGCGTCTGGGTAGATGTCTGTGCCAAATTCGCGATCGGCAGGATGAAGAAGGTAAAGAGGAATGCAAAACCTGGCAAAAGAAGAAGGTAAGGCGTTCTGATCTTTTGCATCGAAGTTGCGACTTACTCTTCGTCTAGATCTTCGGGATTTACTTCAGAGCCAGCAGTTACATCTTCATCGCCGCGAAGTGCGAATGTGAAGACTGGCGCCCAAGAAATGTTTACTGCATCACCCTTATTAAATGGCGCGACTCCATCATCGTTTTGCTCAAAGACCATTAGCTCTTGTCCCCAAGGCATTTCGACTTGGTACTGAGTTGAAACACCGATGTAAGAAACATCTTCGATGCGTCCACCAGTTAGAACGTTTCCTGAAACAGGTGTATCTAGCAATGAAATACGGAATTTTTCAGGGCGGATACCTGCATACATTGAGTTATCGACTGCATGAGAACGGTTCTTTGGAAGTGAAATCTTCTGTCCATAAAGATCGGCGATGATTGAATCGCCATCGTTTCCGGTGATTGTTCCCTTAATTAGATTTGATTGTCCAAGGAAGTTAGCAACAAATGCGGTCTCTGGATTGTCGTAGAGATCTGCAGGAGATCCCATCTGCTCAATCTTTCCTTCATTCATAACGGCGATTGTGTCGGCCATAGTCATGGCTTCTTCTTGATCGTGAGTTACGTGAACGAAGGTAAGACCAACTTCTTTCTGAATCCATTTAAGTTCGATCTGCATTTGGCGACGCAATTTAAGGTCGAGCGCGCCAAGTGGTTCATCGAGAAGCAGAAGCGCTGGACGGTTAACGATCGCGCGAGCAAGTGCGATGCGTTGTTGTTGTCCGCCAGATAGCTGGGTTGGTTTACGACCTGCTAGATGCGGAAGTTCAACGAGGTTAAGTACCTTATTAACTTCGGCATCTACATCTTTAATACCGCGACGGCGCAGGCCGAAAGCGATATTTTCAAAGATAGTTAAATGTGGAAAGAGCGCGTAGTTCTGAAAAACGGTATTGATTGGACGCTGATAAGGCTTTGTTGTCGTGATATCTGTTTCACCTAAGTGAATGCTGCCAATCGTTGGTTCTTCAAGTCCTGCGATCATGCGCAAGGTTGTTGTCTTACCGCAACCAGAAGGTCCAAGTAGTGCAAAGAATGAACCTTTAGGGATGGTAAGTGAAAGATCATCTACCGCCTTGAAATCACCATACTCCTTAGTGATTCGAGTAAGTATTAAATCCCCTCGCGCCGAACTAGCGTCAAAAGACACTTAGTTGCCGGCGGCCTTCTGGAACGCTTCGGTCCAAGCAGTCTCTTCTGTTGGAGTTAGCGAACGGAAGACGCTGAGATTCTTCATCGTTGCTTCAGTTGGGAATATGTATTCGCTCTTAGCTAGATCTGGATCGATCTTTTCCATCTCAGCTTGAGCGCCCTTAACTGGAGTTACATAGTTAACGTAGGCAGCAACTTCTGCTGCGATCGCTGGGTCGTAGTACCAGTTGATCAACTTTTCAGCGCTTGCCTTAGCTTCTGGAGTTGCAGTTGATGGGATCAAGAGATTATCGCCTGAAATAGTTCCGCCTGACTCAGGAATTGCGAAGTCAAACTTTCCTTCATTCTCTGAAGCCAAGATAAACATATCTCCAGACCAACCGATAACAGCAGTTGCATCGCCTGAGGTGAGATCTTCTGCGTATTCGTTGCCCTTAACGCCGCGAATCCAGCCATCTGAAATCTTTCCAGCCATGAAATCAACTGCGTTCATGAACTGATCTTCAGTAACAGTTGCAGGATCTGCACCTTGCGCTAGCAAGATGATTCCAATTGTGTCGCGAAGTTCAGAGAGCACAACGATCTTGCCCTTATTTGCTGGAGCAAAGAGATCATCGAGTGTGCGAACACCCTTTGGGTTCTTTTCAGTGTTCCAACCGAAACCACCCATGATGCCTTGCCAGGTAAGAGTTGATTCGCGCTTTGGATCGTATGAAGGTGATGCAAGAGTGTCGAGAATATTTGTCTTATTTGGAATATTTGCAGCATCAAACTTCTGCGCATAACCGAGGCGAATCCAACGCGCTGCCATCCAGTCGGTTGGGCTGACAAGGTCGTAACCAATATCTTCGTTTAGCTTTAGTTGCGCTTGAACTTTTCCGTAGAACTCATCGTTATCGTTGTAATCTTCAAAGTATTTAGTTTCAATACCAGTTGCTTCAGTGAACTTATCAAGTGTTGGATAAGTCTTATTCGCTTCATCGAAATCTAAGTAAAGAGGCCAGTTGCCCCAACGAACTAATTCACCTGATGCAGCAGAGTCTCCGCCTGATCCGCATGCGGCGAGCGCACCAGCAGCGCCAACGCCACCGATACCTGCGAGAACTGCGCGACGTGAAACACGTGCGTTAATAATTGAACGTGCTTCTGGTGATAGAGGTGACTTCTTAGCCATGTTGATGGGCTCCTTTTTGATTTTCCGGAACAAGGGACGGTTGTGCAGGGCTCATTATGTAACCGATTTGCCCTGCACGCCAAACAATTTCGCTGTGATTTAGCGAAAATTTATCTGATTTTTTACCCGTTTAGGTTGGTCATGACGTGCTTGATGCGGGTGTAATCCTCAAAGCCGTAGGCCGATAGATCTTTGCCATAGCCAGAGCGCTTGAAGCCGCCGTGCGGCATCTCGGCAACGATTGGGATATGGGTATTGATCCAGACGCAGCCGAAGTCAAAGGCCTTGGCCATGCGCATCGCGGTGCCGTGATCCTTGGTCCAGACGGATGATGCCAGCCCGTACTCGACGCCATTTGAAAGGGCGATCGCTTCAGCCTCATCCTTAAATTTCTGGATAGTAATGACCGGTCCGAAGATTTCAGATTGGATGTGCTCATCCTGCTGACGCAAGTCTGCGATTACTGTTGGAGCGATGAAATAACCTGCGCGATCTAGGGCAGACCCACCTGCGACCACGCGCGCATGTGATGGCACGCGATTTAGGAAACCTTTAACGCGTTCGAATTGAGCAGCGTTATTTACCGGACCAACGATTACATCTTCATTTGGCATACCAACTGCGATCTCGTTAGTTGCTTGGTGGGCGAGAAGTTTGACCATCTCTTCATAGACGCCTTCTTGCACCAAGACGCGAGTTGCAGCGGTGCAATCTTGACCTGAGTTGAAGAAGCCTGCGATAGCGATACCTGCTGCAGCTGCTTCTAGATCTGCATCGTTAAAGACTACAACTGGAGCCTTGCCACCGAGTTCGAGGTGAACGCGCTTTAACTGCTTTGCGGCACTTCCCGCAACTTCCATACCTGCGCGCACTGAGCCAGTAATTGAAACCATCGCTGGCGTTGCATGCTCAACAACAGCTTTTCCAGTTTCGCGTTCTCCGCAAATCACATTGATCACGCCATCTGGCAAAAATTCGCCCATGATCTCGGCCATAAATACTGTTGATGCTGGAGTTGTATCACTTGGCTTTAGTACCACTGCGTTACCTGCTGCAATTGCCGGTGCCCATTTCCAAACCGCCATCATCATTGGGTAGTTCCATGGAGTTACTTGCCCGCAGACACCTACTGGCTCGCGACGAATAAATGAGGTCATTCCCTTCATATATTCACCTGCCGATTTACCTTCTAGGTTGCGAGCAGCGCCAGCGAAGAAGCGGATCTGATCAATCATTGGAGGAACTTCTTCTGAAGTTGTTAGTCCAATTGGCTTTCCGCAGTTTTCGGATTCGATGGCGATGATCTCAGCTGCGCGAGATTCAATCGCATCGGCAATTTTAAGGAGCGCGCGTTGGCGCTCTGAAGGAGTTGAATCACGCCATTCGGTGAAGGCGTTAGCAGCGGCAGACATGGCCTTATCGACATCGGCAGCGTTTGAATTCGGTGCAGTTGCGAATGCTTCTCCTGTTGCTGGGTTAATCAGCGTCGTTGTCTCCCCAGAAGATGAGTCAACTAACTTTCCATTAACAAAGTTCTGCAACTTTTTCATTTTACTTCTGCCCCTTTACCGCGCGAATTAGTTGATCACCGTGATCAACTGGATGTTTGGAATAACCTTCTAACCATTTAGCAATTGTGTAGTGACCGGATTCTGAGTGAACCCCAGACTTTTCCAGATCTGACTCTTGCAGACGCTTAACAATGTCGAGTGAACCAGCTCGTACTGCCACAAAGACAGCAATTGAGTTTTCCACTGGTGCACTTTCATAACCAAGTTGCGGCGCAGTTGCCCAAAGATTTTCATCGTAACCTTGGATTATCGATCCTTCAGGTTCTGCGACTAAACGACGCAAGCGCGCATATGACTGCGCTTCTGAATCTGCTAAGTGATGAATTATCTGACGAGCAGACCAACCTTCAGGATCTTTGATATCTAACTGATCAGCTGTTACTCCACGCGCCAAATTTAAAAAGTATTGGGTAGAAGATTCGTAAACTGCTGCCTGCTCGTTGATGCTCATGCCCTGTGTACTCATGACTTGGAGTCTATTTACTCTTTTCGGCTGCTGCCAACTGTCCGCAGGCGCCATCGATCTCACGCCCGCGGGTATCGCGCACGGTCACGGGAACGCCATAGTTCTCCAGGATACGGACAAACTCTTCCTCGTCTTCGCGGCGGGAAGCGGTCCATTTCGAACCAGGCGTTGGGTTGAGTGGGATTAAATTAACGTGGGCGTTGCGGCTTTTGAGTAAACGCCCCAATAAATCTGCGCGCCAGGATTGATCATTGATGTCGCGGATTAGCGCGTACTCGATTGAATAACGGCGACCAGTCTTCTTCTCATATGCATCGGCTGCAGCCAGAACTTCGCGAACGTTAAACCGCGAGTTAATTGGTACAAGTGAGTCGCGAAGTTCGTCATCTGGCGTATGCAGAGAAACCGCCAAGGTGCAGTTGATGCCCTCATCCATCAGCTTTTCAATTCCATTTACCAAACCAACTGTGGAAACTGTTACTGAACGAGCGGAAATTCCTAAACCATCTGGGTTTGGATCTGTGATGTTGCGAAGCGTGCGAACAACTGCGTTGTAATTTGCTAGTGGCTCACCCATTCCCATAAATACGATATTGGAAAGACGCGCTTCTCCCCCAGGGAGTTCGCCATTTGCACAAGCTCGCGCTGCAGCCACGATCTGTTCGGTGATTTCACCAGCAGTTAGATTACGAGTGAGACCAGCCTGGCCGGTCGCACAGAACGGACAGTTCATTCCGCAGCCTGCTTGAGATGAGATACAAACGGTGACGCGGTCGGTGTAACGCATTAATACGGATTCAACTAAAACACCATCGTGCAATTTCCAAAGATCTTTACGGGTCATTCCGTTATCTGTGGTGCGCGAGGTAACCAGATGAATTAACTTTGGTGTTAGCGCATCAGCGATTGATTGACGTTCAGCCGCTGGGATATCAGTCCACTCTTCTGGGTCATTAGATAGGTGAGAGAAATAGTGAGTTGCAACTTGCGAAGCACTTACTCTTTTCGGCTGCTGCCAACTGTCCGCAGGCGCCATCGATCTCACGCCCGCGGGTATCGCGCACGGTCACGGGAACGCCATAGTTCTCCAGGATACGGACAAACTCTTCCTCGTCTTCGCGGCGGGAAGCGGTCCATTTCGAACCAGGCGTTGGGTTGAGTGGGATTAAATTAACGTGGGCGTTGCGGCTTTTGAGTAAACGCCCCAATAAATCTGCGCGCCAGGATTGATCATTGATGTCGCGGATTAGCGCGTACTCGATTGAATAACGGCGACCAGTCTTCTTCTCATATGCATCGGCTGCAGCCAGAACTTCGCGAACGTTAAACCGCGAGTTAATTGGTACAAGTGAGTCGCGAAGTTCGTCATCTGGCGTATGCAGAGAAACCGCCAAGGTGCAGTTGATGCCCTCATCCATCAGCTTTTCAATTCCATTTACCAAACCAACTGTGGAAACTGTTACTGAACGAGCGGAAATTCCTAAACCATCTGGGTTTGGATCTGTGATGTTGCGAAGCGTGCGAACAACTGCGTTGTAATTTGCTAGTGGCTCACCCATTCCCATAAATACGATATTGGAAAGACGCGCTTCTCCCCCAGGGAGTTCGCCATTTGCACAAGCTCGCGCTGCAGCCACGATCTGTTCGGTGATTTCACCAGCAGTTAGATTACGAGTGAGACCAGCCTGGCCGGTCGCACAGAACGGACAGTTCATTCCGCAGCCTGCTTGAGATGAGATACAAACGGTGACGCGGTCGGTGTAACGCATTAATACGGATTCAACTAAAACACCATCGTGCAATTTCCAAAGATCTTTACGGGTCATTCCGTTATCTGTGGTGCGCGAGGTAACCAGATGAATTAACTTTGGTGTTAGCGCATCAGCGATTGATTGACGTTCAGCCGCTGGGATATCAGTCCACTCTTCTGGGTCATTAGATAGGTGAGAGAAATAGTGAGTTGCAACTTGCGAAGCACGGAAAGGTTGCAGGCCAAGTTCTTTCGCCCAGATCTTTCGATCAGCAGGTGATAGATCTGCTAAATGTTTCGGCGCCTTCTTGCGTTGCGGTGGTTCATCGAAAACTAATTTGAGTTCAGGATTTGCATCAGGTCTGGTGCTCATAAAATCCCTGAGTCTTGTGCGCGACGCACAATTTCAAGGGCAAGCCATAGCGCAGGAGCGGCAAACAAAACCGAATCCAGGCGATCCATAACTCCGCCATGGCCGGGCAAGAGATTTCCCATATCTTTTATCGCCATATCGCGCTTTAGCGCAGATTCAATTAGATCTCCTGATGTTGCGGTGAAAACAGTTAATAGTCCAGCGAGTGCACCTAACCACCACTCGGCGCCCATAATGTAATTAAATGCGATAGCGCCACCAGCGATAGTAAATACAAGTGAGCCAAGTAAGCCTTCTATGGTTTTCTTGGGGCTGATCTTGGGCGCAAGTGGGCGCTTGCCGAAAAGTACGCCAGTTAAATACGCGAAGGTGTCATTACATCCAACCAAAACCACAAAAGTCATGACGCGCTCTAGCCCATTGCTGGGGCGAGCCAACAAGATCAAGAAGCCTGCTAGAAATGGTAGATAGACAAGTGCAAGTGCGGATGCGGATGCGGTTTTAACAAAGTCAACCGTTCCTCGTGGAAGTAGTAGAACCAAGAGGCAAGGGAAGGCAATTGCAGTAGCTACGGCTAGACCAGAGATTCCGCCGAACCAGGTAGCGGCACATAGGCCAACTGCAGCCGTAGTAAGTGACCAAAGTGGAATATGAATATCAACTGCTGTAAATGCTTTATTTAGCTCGCGAATTCCGAGTACTACTGCAATCGTAACCACGAGGGCAAAAATTGCCCGCTGATAAGCAAGTGCAAACCAAACAAGTGCGATTAGCGAGAGCGATACTGCGATCGAAGGAAGAAGTTTTCTTCCAGCGCGCTTATTAATCGCCTCGTTAATCGAATGTAGATCAGACACTTTGTGGTGTTAAGAACTTCTAAACTTCTAGAAGTTCAGCCTCCTTATGCTTTAAGAGTTCATCAATCTTGGTGACGTGCTCTGAAGTAACCTTTTCAAGTTCTTTCTCGCCACGTGCTAAATCATCTTTGCCGATATCGCCATCTTTTTCGAGCTTCTCCATAAGTTCTTTGGCGGCACGGCGAATATTGCGGATTGAAACTTTTGAATCTTCCGCCTTTCCTTTGGCAACCTTGATGTAATCCTTACGGCGTTCCTCGGAAAGCTGAGGCAGGGCAACGCGAATAACCACGCCATCATTGCCAGGATTTACACCTAGATCTGATTCGCGGATCGCCTTTTCAATACTTGCCATCGCACCTTTATCGAAAGGGGAAACGATCGCCATGCGCGCCTCGGGTACTTGAATAGAAGCGAGTTGAGATAGAGGAGTGTAAGTACCGTAGTAATCGACCATGATCTTATTGAAGAGCGCAGGGTGAGCACGGCCGGTGCGGATCGTTGCAAAGTCATCCTTGGCAACTTCTACAGCCTTATCCATCTTGCTCTGCGCATCGGCTAGAGCACTTGCTACATCTGCCATTTTCTAACTCCTCTAATTTGGTAAAGCTTTGGTAAATCTCTGGGAAAACTTTTTTAAAATTAAGAAACTAAGGTTCCAATCTTTTCGCCGCGAACTGCACGTGCGATATTGCCGTTGGCCATCAAATCGAAAACAATTATCGGCAGCTTATTCTCGCGGCAGAGGCTGAAGGCGGCAGCATCTGCAACAGCCAACGATTTCGAGAGAACTTCGTTGTACGAGATCACATCAAATTTTGTGGCAGATGAATCCTTCTTTGGATCTGCGCTGTAAACGCCATCAACGCCGCTCTTAGCCAGAAGAAGCGCTTCAGATCCGATTTCGAGTGCGCGCTGTGCGGCAACTGTGTCAGTTGTAAAGAATGGCATTCCGGCACCTGCACCGAAAATTACTACGCGACCTTTTTCAAGGTGGCGAATTGCACGGCGTGGAATGTAAGGCTCAGCAACTTGACCCATAGTGATCGCAGTTTGTACGCGAGTATCGACGCCTTCTTTTTCCAGAAAATCTTGGAGCGCAAGACAGTTCATAACTGTTCCGAGCATTCCCATATAGTCAGCGCGTGCACGGTCCATACCTACTTGCTGTAGTTCTGCACCGCGGAAGTAATTACCGCCACCGACAACAACAGCCATCTGGACGCCAGTTTTTACAACATCTTTAATCTGCTTTGCGACATCGCGCATAACATCGATGTCAACGCCAATTCCCTTTTCTCCCCCGAAAACTTCTCCGGAAAGTTTAAGGAGCACCCGCCGATACGTTCCTCTTGTACCGGGCATGGGTGCTCCTTTTCTAAAACGTTGTTCTGGCTAGTTTACTGACCTACGCGGAAACGGTGGAATGCCTTGACGGCGGTTCCTGCCTCATCGAGGATCTGCTTGACGGTCTTCTTCGCATCTTTAGCGAAAGCCTGCTCAATCAAGGAGACTTCCTTGACGAAGCCGGTTACGCGACCTTCGATGATCTTAGAAAGTGAAGCCTCTGGCTTACCTTCTTCGCGAGCTGTTTCCTCAGCGATGCGTCGCTCATTTTCAATGAGATCTGCAGGAACATCTTCGCGATTTACAAACTTAGGTGCAAACGCTGCGATGTGCTGTGCAACATCCTTACCAATTTCAGCTGCTTCTTTAGCAAGTGAAACTAGAACTCCAACTTGTGGTGGAAGATCTGGTGAAGTCTTGTGTAGGTAGAGTCCAACTGGACCTTCTACTACTGCAACGTTGCGAATTTCAATCTTTTCGCCGAGGGTTGCATTGCCTTCATCGATAACTGATTGAACGCTCTTGCCGTTAGACATATTTGAGGCAAGGAACGCCTCAACAGTTGCAGTCTTTGAAGCAAGTAGGTGATCAACTAGCTCATCGCCAAGTGCGATAAAACGCTCGCCCTTTGCAACGAAGTCAGTTTCGCAGTTGAGCTCGAGCATTACGCCGAGATCGCCTGAAACCTTTGCAACAACGAGACCATTTGAAGTCAAGCGACCTTCGCGCTTGGTAACTCCCTTAAGTCCCTTTACTCGAATAATGTCGAGGGCTTTGTCGTAATCGCCATCTGCTTCATCAAGTGCCTTCTTGCAATCGAGCATTCCTGCTGCAGTTGCTTCGCGAAGACGTTTTACATCATCTGCTGAATAGTTAGCCAATTTACTTATGCCTCCGGAGTTGTTGATTCAAGAACAGCTTCTGTAGTCGCCGCTTCAGCTGGAACCGCGGACAACATTTCATCAGCTAGTTGTTCGGACACTGTTGCAGCAGGTGTTGGTGCAGCTGCTGTACGAGCCTTCATGCCCTCAACAATTGCATCAGTGATTACGCGAGTAAGTAGTCCGATTGAGCGGATCGCATCGTCGTTACCTGGAATCTTGTAATCAACTTCATCTGGATCACAGTTTGTATCAAGGATCGCAATAACTGGGATTCCAAGCTTCTTTGCCTCAGCAACTGCGAGGTGCTCTTTCTTGGTATCAACAACCCAGATTGCTGAAGGCAACTTGGTCATATGACGGATACCGTCAAGGTTCTTAAATAGCTTTTCGCGCTCACGACGAAGAACAAGGAGTTCTTTCTTTGTAAGCAAAAGGTCATTTGCATTCTCAAGAGCTTCAAGCTCCTTGAGGCGCTGAATGCGCTTGTAAACAGTTGGGAAGTTAGTGAGCATTCCACCTAACCAGCGCTCGGTGACGGTTGGCATTCCAACGCGCGCAGCCTGCTGCATGATCGGTTCGTGTGCTTGCTTCTTTGTTCCAACGAATAGAACGTGTCCGCCCTTTGCGACGGTGTCCTTTACGAATTCATATGCTTGATCGATAAGTGCAAGTGATTGCTGGATATCGATGATGTAGATGCCGTTGCGCTCTGTGAAAATAAAGCGCTTCATCTTTGGGTTCCAGCGACGTGTCTGATGTCCGAAGTGGACTCCACTGTCGAGGAGTTCTCGCATTGTTACAACTGCCATGGCAGCGTTCTCCTTTTTAGGTTTTTGCGCACAGCGCAATAAACCTGCTCGGTTTATGGCTTAACAATTTGTTAGGCCCGTCGCACCTACAACGCCGACCACAAAAATTTGTGGACCGAAGTGGCTTGTATTCCCTGCGGAGCAGTTCATACATAAGTGCTGAGATGTCACCAAAGGTTCTTTTAAAGAATGGCTCTAGTGCAGGGGAAATCTTACCTGCCGCCGAGGGGTGCTAAATCCACACCCTGATCTCTACTTATGCGCGGGGGTGGGCTTGTTTAAAGGCTTTTTGAAGTCTTTCGGTTGAGACGTGGGTATAGATCTGAGTTGTAGCAAGAGATGCATGGCCCAAGATTTCTTGTACCGTGCGAAGGTCTGCTCCACCTTCGAGTAAATGTGTTGCCGCCGAATGGCGCAGCGCGTGTGGTCCTAACTTAACTGCACCTTCTAAAGCTTCTAACGCTTGATAAACAACGGTGCGAACAGTGCGCTGATCAATTCTTTTTCCACGTGCGCCAAGAAATACAGCGCGCTCTGATTTTTCCCCAGCCAATGATGGTCGTCCCTCTTTCAACCAAGCATCGAGTGCGCGCATCGCTGGATTTCCCAATGGAATCGTGCGCTCTTTATTTCCTTTACCGATTACGCGAATAGTGTTTCGCTCGTAATCAATATCTTGTAGATCAAGACCGCAGAGTTCGGATACACGTGCCCCGCTTGCGTACAAGACTTCCACCATCGCACAATCGCGTTTGGATAGCGGACCATCTTCTTCCGCGACCCTGGTAGCAAGTGCATCCATAGCAAGGCCGGCATCAGCAACGTTTAACACATCTGGCAATGTGCGCGCACCTTTAGGTGTGGCCAACGTTGCCCCCACATCTTTTGCCAGGTATCCCTTCTTAGTTGCCCACTTAGTAAATAAGCGAATAGAAACCGCGCGACGCGAAAGTGTTGTGCGCGCTCCCCCTTTAACCTGTTGATTGGCTAGCCAGGAGCGGATGTGCGATAACTCAAGTTTAGAAAAGTCAGTTACATCTAACTTCTCAAGGTGTTCGAAGAAAGAATCCAGATCGCCTAAGTAGGCACGGATTGTGTGGGCGGAAAGGTTGCGCTCGGATTCGAGGTATTTCAGAAATGCGTCGCGAATTTCGCTAAGTGCAACGCTTCCCATGCTTTAAAGGTTACTCGGGTTTGCGACCCTGGCGCAGTAAGCCGAAGGTGACTGCATCTTCAAGTGCCATTGCAGATGCGGCGATAACGTTTTCGTGAACACCAACGGTGTTCCATTCGCCTTTGCCATCTGAAGTTTCTACAAGAACGCGGGTGATCGCACCGGTGCCGAGGCGACCTTCGAGGATACGTACTTTGTAATCAGTAAGTTCGAGAACTTCGAGTTCGGGATACAACTGCTTAAGTCCTGAGCGAAGTGCGTTATCGAATGCGTTGACTGGGCCGTTTCCAGAACCTGAGCAAGAGATCTCTTTACCTTGCGCGGTAACCGTTACTTCAGCCTTAGTGACAATGCTCTGATCTTCAGCGCGTTCTACAGTCGTTAACCAATGTTCAATAGTGAAGAATGAAGGACGCTTTCCAGATACTTCTTCAAGCATGAGAAGTTCGAATGAAGCATCTGCTGCCTCGAAGGTAAAGCCGCGAGATTCCATCTCTTTTACGCGATCAACAATGCGACCAACTAGCTCGCGATCGCCACCGAGATCTACGCCAAGTTCTTGTGATTTAAGTTCGATAGAAGCGCGACCAGCCATATCTGAAACCAGCATGCGCATATCGTTTCCGACAGATGCCGGATCTTCATGTTGATACAAGAATGGATCAACCTTGATTGCAGATGCATGCAGGCCAGCTTTATGTGCAAATGCGGAGACGCCAACGTATGGCTGGCGACCTGATGGAGAAATATTCGTTACTTCTGCAATGGCGTGTGAGATTCGGAATGATTCGCGAAGCGCGTTTGGAGGCAAGACCAGCTGCTTCTTCTTTAGTTCTAAGTTAGCGATAATTGTTACGAGATCTGCGTTACCAGTACGTTCGCCGTAACCGTTGAGAGTTCCTTGTACGTGCGTGGCACCTGCAGCAACTGCTGCCATGGAGTTTGCAACAGCGCAGCCAGTGTCGTTGTGGCAATGGATGCCGATGCGGGCAGAAGTTGCAGTTAAAACATCATGAACAACATTGGCGATTTCATCAGGCAGCATGCCGCCATTGGTATCGCAGAGCGCAGCAACGTCGGCGCCTGCTTCCATTGCAACGCGGATTACTTCAAGTGCGTAATCGCGATTAGCGCGGTAGCCATCAAAGAAATGCTCAGCATCTAGAAATACGCGCTGTCCTTCTTGGCGAAGGTGGGTTACTGAATCGCGGATCATCGCGAGGTTTTCTTCTAACGTTGTTTTAAGCGCAAGATCAACGTGGCGATCAAATGCCTTTGCAACCAAGGTAACTGCTGGTGCACCACTATCGCGTAATGCGCCAAGTAATACATCGTCTGCGGCTTTAACGTTTGGGCGACGAGTAGCGCCAAATGCCACAAAGGTGGCGTTCTTAAGCTTTAACTCTTTCTTAGCAAGGGCAAAGAATTCGGTGTCCTTTGGGTTAGCCCCTGGCCAACCGCCTTCAATAAATCCAACTCCGAGATCATCAAGGTGGCGAGCAATAGTTAACTTGTCGTGAACTGAAAGATTTAAACCCTCTTGCTGTGCGCCATCACGCAGAGTGGTGTCATAGATATGGAAAGCATCAGAGATAGTCATTAGATAACTCTTTTAACCCAGCCATGCTTATCTGCAGTTGTGCCGTGCTGAATTGCGAGTAAGTGATTGCGAATCTGCATGGTGATTGCGCCAGGTTGTCCGTCACCGGTAACCCAAGTACCCATCGCGCTCTTGGCTTGGCCAACTGGTGAAACAACTGCGGCAGTACCGCAAGCAAAGATTTCGGTGATCTCACCGGATGAAACACCTTCGCGCCAGTCATCGATAGAGAGCATGACCTCATCGGTCTTGTAACCAAGATCCTTTGCAGCAGAAAGAATTGAATCGCGAGTAATACCTGGCAATAAAGTTCCAGTTAACTTTGGCGTAATAACGGTTGCTTCGGCGCCTTTACCCTTTACGAAGTAAAGGTTCATGCCGCCCATTTCTTCAATCCACTTGCGCTCTTTGGCATCGATCCAAACAACTTGATCGCAACCTTCTTTTGCAGCTGCCTTCTGTGCGACAAGAGAAGCTGCGTAGTTTCCACCGCACTTTGCTTCGCCAGTTCCGCCTTGTGCTGCGCGGACATATTCAGTTGAGATCCAAACAGATACTGCCTTAGATGGATCAAAGTAAGCACCCGCTGGCGTTGCAATAAGAATATAAGTTGCTTTATTTGAAGGACGAACACCAAGTCCAACTTCGGTAGCGATCATAAATGGGCGGATATATAAAGATTCGCCCACTTTATTTGGAACCCATCCTGCATCTTGATTTACAAGAGTTTCAACTGTTTCGAGGAAAAGTGTTTCGGGCATTTCAGGAAGTGCAAGACGCGCTGCAGATTTTGCAAAGCGACGTGCATTTGCTTCAGGGCGAAAGAGTGCGATTCCGCCATCTGGTTGGCGATATGCCTTCATGCCTTCGAAGATTTCTTGACCGTAATGGAACACCGCAGTTGCAGGATCAAGTGAGAGTGGACCATAAGGAATTAACTCTGGTTCAGCCCAGCCGCCATCTTGCGTCCATTCGCAGATAACCATGTGGTCTGTGTAGTACTTACCAAATCCGCCTTCGGCAACCAAGGCATCGCGAGTAGCGGCATCTTTAGCGTTGGGATTTAGTGTGATCTTCATTTTAAAGTTGCGCGAGTAGCGCATCTCCGATTTCTGTAGTGCTTCGCTTCTTATCTGCGCGGGCAAGTAGATCTGCATTTACTGCAGCTTCGATCTCGCGAGCAGCATCGGCATAACCCAAGTGATCCATCATCATCGCAACTGACATAACAGTTGCTGTTGGGTCAGCTAAATTCTTACCAGCGATATCCGGCGCTGAACCATGTACTGGCTCAAACATGGATGGAAATGCACCTGTTGGATTGATATTGCCAGAGGCTGCAAGACCAATGCCACCGCAGATAGCAGCTGCGATATCAGTCAAGATATCTCCGAATAAGTTATCGGTTACGACAACATCAAAGCGTTCTGGGTTGGTAACGAAGAACATTGATGCGGCATCAACGTGTAGGTAATCAGTTGTTACACCTGGGAACTCTTTGGCAACTTCGTTGAAGGTACGAGTCCAGAGGCTTCCTGCGCGAGTTAATACATTGTTCTTGTGAACAAGCGTTAACTTCTTGCGATCGCGCTTTGCGGCGCGCGCAAAGGCATCACGAATTACTCGCTCAGCACCGCGGCGGGTATTTAAAGATTCTTCAGTGGCGATTTCGGCATCGGTTCCTTCAGCAAGAACTCCACCGGCGCCAACGTATGGGCCTTCGGTTCCTTCACGGACAACGATGAAATCGATTGGCGCCTTTGTAGCAAGCGGACCAGTTACACCAGCGCGCAAAATTGCAGGACGTAAGTTGATGTAGTGATCAAATGCAAAGCGAAGTTTTAGAAGTAATCCGCGTTCTAGAACTCCGCTAGGAACAGTTGGATCTCCTACTGCTCCGAGCAAGATGACATCTGCCTTAGCGATTTCAGCAAGAACTGAATCTGGAAGAACTTCTCCAGTGCGATGCCAATAACCTGCGCCAAGATCGTATTCAGTCTTTGCAAAAGTCACGTCGTACTTTGCGGCGACCTTATCTAGAACGCGAAGACCTTGGGCAACCACTTCTGGACCAATGCCATCGCCAGCGATAACAGCAAGATTTATCTTTTTCATATCGCGCCTATTAGTTCACTAAGGTAACTGAACGGACGAGATCGGCACCAGTTTCTTTAGCAACTGCCGAAACAATTGCATCAGAGACTGGTGAATCGACAGTGATCGACATGAGTGCATCTCCCCCAGCGCTAGCGCGGGCAACTTGCATTCCTGCAATATTGATTCCGGCTTTGCCAAGAGCATTTCCGACTGCGCCAACAACGCCTGGGCGATCGGCATAGCGCAAGAAGAGCAAGTTATCGGTTGGTGGAAGATCAAGATCGAAACCATCGATTGCGATGATCTTTTCAACTTTGCGGATACCCATCAAAGTTCCATCAACGGTGATCGACTTTCCATTGGCAAGTGCGCAATGTAAAGAAATCATGCTGCGGTATTCCGGGCTAACTGCATCAGTATCTGAAGTTGATGTCAGATTGCGAGCAGCTGCAAGTCCTGGAGCATTTACATAAGTAACGTCTTCAGCGCCAGTTGCAAGCAGTGCGCCCTTCAGCGCGCTGATTGCCAGAATTGAAGAGTCGTGCTCAGAGATATCTCCGCGCACATGCACATCAAGATTGGTTGGAAGTTCACCAGCAATTGCAGTTGCGATCTGTGCCATCTTTTCAACGAGTGGAAGTGACGGACGAATTTCCTCGTGAATTGCTCCGCCCTTTACGTTAACCGCATCAGGAACTAGCTCGCCAGCAAGTGCTTTACGAACTGATACTGCAACTGCGATTCCGGCGCGCTCTTGAGCCTCATCAGTTGATGCGCCCAAGTGCGGAGTTGCAACTACTTGATCAAGCTGGAACAAAGGTGAATCAGTACAAGGTTCGGTGACATAAACATCAAGCCCTGCACCAGCAACGCGACCTTCAACGATCGCATCGTGCAGAGCGGCCTCATCGAGAACGCCACCACGAGCTGCGTTGATGATGCGAACTGAAGGCTTAACTTTCTTAAGCGCTTCTACGCCGATCAAATTTGCAGTCTCTTTAGTCTTTGGTAAGTGAATTGTGATGAAGTCACTTCGGGTAAGAAGTGTGTCTAGATCTACTAGTTCAACGCCAAGTTGTGCAGCGCGTGCTGGCTGTAGGTATGGATCGTAGGCAACGACGTTCATACCAAATGCCTGCATGCGATGAGCAACTAACTGGCCAATGCGGCCGAAGCCAACAATGCCGAGAGTTTTTTCGAATAGTTCAGCGCCGGTGTACTTAGAGCGCGCCCACTTGCCGTTGCGAAGTGCCGCATGTGCAGGTGAGATAAAACGTGCTGAAGCAAGTAGCAATGAGATAGCAAGTTCTGCCGCAGAGACGATATTTGAAGTTGGTGCGTTAACGACCATTACACCTGCAGTTGTTGCTGCAGGAATATCAACGTTATCTAGACCAACGCCAGCGCGTGCAATAACTTTCAAACCCTTTGCCGCAGCAATTGCTTCTGCATCCATCTTGGTTGCAGAACGGATCAAGACCGCATCGACTCCTTTGCCGAGTTCGGCAAGGAGTTCGGTGCGGTTTGCGCCATCACAATTGCGTACTTCAAAATCCGGACCTAAAGCTTCTAGGGTTGCCGGACTTAACTCTTCAGCGATTAATACAACAGGTTTAGCCACGCGCAGCGCTTCCTTCTCGGTAATCATCTTTATTTGAAGTCTTGATCCAGCTAAACATCTTGCGAAGTTCGCGGCCAACACCTTCAATTGGGTGAGCTTCTCCCTTTGCGCGAAGCGCCTTGAATTCAGGTGCTCCTGCCTCTTGATCATCGATAAAGCGCTTAGCAAATGCGCCAGATTGAATGTCAGCAAGTACTGCCTTCATATTCTCTTTAACGCTTGGATCGATAACGCGTGGACCAGAGACATAATCTCCGTATTCAGCAGTATCTGATACTGACCAACGCTGCTTGGCGATTCCGCCTTCGAACATCAAGTCAACAATCAACTTAAGTTCGTGAAGGCACTCGAAGTAAGCAACCTCTGGCTGGTAACCAGCTTCAGTAAGTGTTTCGAAGCCGTACATAACTAGTTGTGATGCGCCACCGCAAAGTACTGACTGCTCACCGAATAGATCTGTTTCAGTCTCTTCAGTAAATGTTGTGAGGATTCCACCGGCGCGAAGTCCGCCGATTGCCTTGGCGTAAGAAAGTGTTAGTGGCCATGCGCTGCCTGTTGCATCTTGTTCAACAGCAACGATTACAGGAACTCCGCGACCGCCTGCATATTCGCGGCGAACTAAGTGTCCTGGACCCTTTGGCGCAACCATACAAACATCAACGTTTGTAGATGGCTTGATGTAGCCAAAGCGGATATTGAAACCGTGACCGAAGAAGAGAGCATCGCCATCTTTAAGGTTAGGCAAGATTGAATCTGTGTAGATGTGGCGCTGTACGTGATCGGGCGCCAAGATCATGATGACGGTTGCTTCCTTAACAGCTTCTGCAACTGTTACAACGCGAAGGCCTTCTGCTTCTGCCTTAGCGCGTGAAGGTGAACCTTCTTTAAGTCCAACGCGAACATCAACGCCTGAGTCACGCAGGTTTAGTGCGTGCGCATGGCCTTGTGAGCCGTAACCGATGATCGCGACCTTGCGACCCTGGATGATTGATAGATCTGCATCCTCTTCGTGATACATCGTTGCCACGGTGTTTCTCCTTTTTCTTTTTCGAGTTAGTTTCTTGCTTAGTTTTGGTAATCAGGTTGGGTGTCGTGAACTTCTTTACCTTTGCCTGTCACATCTTTGATCGATATGACGCTGACAAGTTTGTCGAGCTGAGCAATTACTTGCTCGAGAGAGTGGCCTTCTACGGCTACTCCAATAACCATCTTTGAGATTGAGGAATCTTGAGTTGGTCCAACGTTGAGAGTTTCGATGTTGAATGCACGGCGCGAAAAAAGGCCAGCTACGCGGGCTAGAACGCCTGGTTCGTTTTCAACGAGAACTTCAAGAGTGTGTTGACGGCGGCTAGTAGTCATTAGAGCTCCTGTGAATCCCAGTCGGGCGCGGTGGCGCGAGCGATCATGATTTCATCATTTGAAGTTCCGGCAGCAACCATCGGCCAAACCATCGCATCGCGATGTACGCGGAAATCGACAACAACTGGTTGGTCATTGATCGACATCGCTTTCTCGATCGTCTTATCCAAATCTTCAGGGCGTTCGCAAGAAAGACCGACGCAACCCATGCTTTCTGCGAGCATTGGGAAGTTAGGCACGCGCTTTGATTCGAGGTTGGTATTTGAATAACGACCTTCGTAGAACAAGGTCTGCCATTGGCGAACCATGCCGAGTGATTCGTTATTGATAATCGCAACCTTGATTGGAATATTGTTTAGTGCGCAGGTAACGAGTTCCTGATTTGTCATCTGGAAACATCCATCGCCATCGATCGCCCAAACAGTTGCATCTGGTGCGCCAACTTTTGCGCCCATTGCAGCAGGTACGCCGTAACCCATGGTGCCTGCACCGCCGGAGTTAAGCCAGGTGCGTGGGTGTTCGTATGAAATAAATTGTGATGCCCACATCTGGTGTTGGCCAACGCCTGCGGTAAAGATGGTGTCGGTTCCAGATATCTGCCCAAGTCGTTGGATTACATGTTGTGGTGACAATGAACCATCATCAGGTTGGTCATAACCCAATGGATATGTGGACTTCAGCGAATTCATCTGGCGCATCCATGTTGAAAGATCTGGTTGGTTCTTTGCAAGAGCGGCTTTAAGTGCAGGAATCAGTGCAGAGATGGTTTCTCTTACATCGCCAACAACTGCAACATCGGCATGACGGTTCTTTCCGATTTCAGCAGGATCAATATCTGCATGAAGAATCTTTGCATTTGGTGCAAATGTTGAAAGCTTTCCGGTAACGCGATCATCGAAACGAGCGCCTAAAGCGATTAGTAGGTCGGCCTTTTGTAGCGCTGTAACAGCGGCGACAGTTCCGTGCATTCCTGGCATACCCATATGCAGCGGATGTGAATCTGGGAAAGCACCGCGCGCCATAAGAGTTGTAACAACTGGTGCTCCTAGAAGTTCCACAAGTTGACGAAGTTCTTTATGAGCATTGGCCTTGATTACGCCGCCACCAACATAGAAGACTGGCTTTGATGATTGCGCGATAAGCGCTGCGGCATCGGTGATCGCCTGTGCATCTGGTGTGGTCTTTGGGTTGTAACCGGCAAGCTTGATTGAAGTTGGCCAATTAAATGTAGTCATCTTCTGCAAAGCATCTTTTGCAATATCTACTAGTACAGGACCTGGGCGACCAGTTGTTGCGATATGGAAAGCCTCTGCAATAACGCCAGGGATTTCATCAGGGTTGGTTACCAAGTAATTGTGTTTTGTAAATGGCATAGTGATCCCGCGAATATCGGCTTCCTGGAATGCATCGGTACCAATTGCCGCAGATGGAACTTGACCAGTGATGGCAATCAGCGGAACTGAATCCATCGCCGCATCCATCAAAGGAGTAACAAGGTTTGTCGCACCTGGACCAGATGTTGCGATACAGACACCAGCGCGGCCAGTAACTTGCGCATAACCCGTTGCTGCGTGACCTGCGCCTTGTTCGTGGCGAACCAAGATATGGCGAATAGATGAATCAAAGATCGGATCGTAAGCAGGAAGAATTGCGCCACCTGGCAGTCCGAACATCACTTCTACATCTGCTGCTTCTAGGCTTTTCACCAATGAAGTAGCTCCTGTCATTGCTGTGCCGTTGGCCGTTGGTATGTGCGCCATCTTCTTACTCCTTTCCGTACTCTCTAGGTTTTACTTTTTATTTCTACAACTTATTTCTTAAATGAAAAAACCCTCAGAGGATCTGAGGGCGCGTGCGTTAAAAAGGCACGCGCTATCGAATGACCACCACAATTACTGATGACGAGATGAGCGCGTACTTCTTTGACATGTGAGTATTCTCCATCGCAGATGGCAGTTGAGTCAAGGTTTGAGATGTAAGTCTCAAATTGTGAAACTAGCCGCAGACAGCGCCCTTGGAGGCCGAGCCAACGGTCTTGGAATACTTCGCCAAGACGCCACGGGTGAATTTATGAGGCAGTGGCTGCCAGCCAACTTTGCGAGCTTCGAGTTCTGCCGGGTCAACCAAGAGATCTAAGGTGCGCGCCTTGATATCAATGCGCACAAGATCTCCATCTTTTATAAATGCAATCGGTCCACCATCTACTGCTTCAGGTGCAACGTGCCCAACGCATAGACCAGTTGATCCACCAGAGAAGCGACCATCAGTTAAGAGCAGAGTTGATTTACCAAGACCTGCGCCTTTTATCGCACCAGTAATCATCAACATCTCGCGCATTCCTGGTCCACCCTTTGGGCCTTCGTAGCGAATAACAACTACATCGCCGGCTTGGATGGTTCCGTTTTCTAACGCTGCCATTGCTGCTTGTTCGCGTTCAAAGACGCGCGCTGGCCCTTCGAAAGATTCGATACCGATACCTGCGGTCTTGCAAACTGCGCCATCTGTTGCAAGTGATCCACCAAGAATTGTGATTCCGACATCGGTAGAAAGTGGCGTAGCAACGGCATGCAAGATATCGCCATCAACATCTGGTGGATTAATTCCAGCAAGGTTTTCGGCCATAGTTTTTCCGGTAACCGTCATGACATCACCATGCAATAGACCGGCGTCAAGAAGGGCTTTAAGAATTACAGGGACTCCCCCAACGCGGTCCATGTCAGTCATTACATAGCGACCAAATGGTTTTAAATCTCCGAGCAGTGGAACACGTGAACCTATGCGATGGAAATCATCGAGTGATAAATCAACTTCTGCTTCGTGTGCGATGGCTAATAAGTGGAGCACGGCATTGGTTGATCCGCCCACTGCCATAACCGCCGTTATAGCGTTTTCAAATGCGCGCTTAGTTAAAATATCGCGAGTCGTTAGACCCATCTTGATCATATTTACAACGGCAGCTCCAGATTGAACTGCGAATGCATCGCGACGACGGTCAACTGCAGGAGGTGCAGCAGATCCTGGAAGCGAGAGACCAATTGCTTCACCAACTGTTGCCATGGTGTTTGCCGTATACATGCCACCGCAAGCGCCTTCACCTGGACAGATAGCGCGCTCAATTTGATCAACGCGTTCCTTAGTGATCAACCCGCGAGCGCATGCACCAACTGCTTCAAAGGCATCAATGATGGTTACATCGTTTCCATCTACTTGGCCAGGAAGAGTTGATCCGGCATAGACAAATACAGATGCCACATCGATACGCGCTGCCGCCATCATCATTCCAGGCAGTGACTTATCGCACCCTGCAAAAGTGACCATGCCATCAAAGCGTTCTGCCTGCATAACAGTTTCAACTGAATCCGCGATTACTTCACGAGATACAAGTGAAAAGTGCATACCTTCATGGCCCATTGAGATTCCATCGGAAACTGAGATGGTGCCAAATTGCATTGGGAATCCACCGGCATCGATAACGCCTTGCTTAGAAGCTTTAGCTAAGCGATCTAATGAGAGATTACATGGGGTGATTTCATTCCAGGACGATGCAATTCCAATTTGTGGCTTGACCCAATCTTCATCACCCATTCCGACTGCGCGAAGCATTCCGCGGGCAGGTGCGCGCTCTAAACCATCTGTGACCAAACCCGAACGTGGCTTCATCTGCGACATGGCGGTGAGTCTAATAGACTCCACTCATTGACTTCAATATTTAACCAATTTGCTTAACGTTTCCGAGGAGATTTCTGTGTCAAAAAAGCCTGTCCAATTAGATAAAGATGGATTAGATCCAAATCGCTGGCGTACGCTCTTTGTAGTTGCCATCGCTCAATTAATGGTCGTTCTTGACTCATCTATTGTAAATATTGCGATCCCAAGCGCTAAAGCAGATCTCGGGATTACCGATGCTAATCAGCAATGGGTTATAACCGCATACACCCTTGCCTTTGGATCTTTACTTCTTATTGGTGGTCGCATTGGTGACTTTATGGGTCGCAAGCGAATATTCATTATCGGTCTCGCAGGATTTGCAGCAGCATCTGCCCTTGGTGGAGTAGCCGCAAATCAGGAATTACTCTTCGCTTCACGCGCACTTCAAGGTGTTTTCGGTGCGCTACTTGCACCTGCAGCTTTAGCAATTATTTCTGTAACTTTCACCGTTCCTGCAGAGCGCGCTAAAGCTTTCGGAGTTGTTGGAGCGATCTCAGGTGGTGGCGCAGCAATTGGCCTAATTCTTGGCGGAACACTCACCGAGTACTTCTCATGGCGCTGGTGCTTGGGCGTCAACGTTCCGATCGCAATCTTTGCTGGCTTAATGGCCTTTTTCTATGTCAGAGAATCTAAAGCTGGTGGCGAACACAGCTATGACATTCCAGGCGTTATCACCGCAACTGCCGGTCTCTTCTCGTTGACTTACGGCTTTAACGAAGCAGCGACAAAGGGTTGGTCATCACAGAGCACAATTACATTCTTAGTTGTCGCTGTACTTCTCTTGGTTTCGTTTGTTGTAATCGAAGCCAAGGTTTCAAACCCAATGATGCCGCTTCGCGTTGTAACAGAGCGCAATCGTGGTGGTTCTTACCTTGGTTCGCTCATCGTCGGAGCTGGTCTCTTCTCGATGTTCTTATTCCTAGGTCTTTACCTACAAGTCGTACTTGGTTACTCACCACTTAAATCAGGCTTTGCATTCTTGCCATTTACTGCAGGAATTATTGTCTTCGCAGGTATCGCATCTCAGTTGCTGCCGAAATTTGGTCCAAAGCCGCTGATGGTTCCTGGTCTGGTTTTCGCAGGTATTGGTCTGCTTGCGTTGACCTTGATTACCCCCGAAACTTCCTATGTAACGCATGTACTTCCATCTCTGTTGATTATGAGCTCGGGAATGGCGTTGGTCTTTATTCCACTTACTTCAACATCGCTACATGGAGTAAGTAATCAAGACACGGGCGTTGCCAGTGCGATGCTCAACACCAGCCAGCAGGTTGGTGGATCACTCGGTACCGCACTACTTAATACAGTTGCGGCAACCGCTGCTACAAATTACATCGCAGCCAATCAAAATCTTGGAGATAAGGTGCAAGCCTTTGGCATCACACATGGTTTCACGGTTGCATTTACCGTATCTGCTGGCTTGTTATTTGCTGGTGCGATCGTGCTCTTCTTCTTTATCAACGTTGGGAAAGATTCTCTCGTTGAAACAGAAGGCGTTTCAGTTCACTAATTAGTTAGAAATTTCAATGGCCGCAGGCTATGTGAAATTGAAGATCTAGTGACCTAAGTGGCCAAGTAGAAGCTCTCGTACGCGAGCAGCATCTGCTTGGCCCTTTGTCTCTTTCATAACCGCGCCAATTAGCGCGCCTGCTGCAGGAACATGTCCATTACGAACTTTATCTGCAGTCTCTGCTTGCTCAGCACAAACCTTCTCAATGGCAGCCATTAGCGCGCCATCATCGTTAACAACTTTAATACCGCGCTTTGCCACAACTTCAGAAGGCTTTCCTTCACCAGCGATTACGCCTTCTACAACTTGGCGGGCCAACTTATCGGTGAGCTCGCCTGCAGCAACTAGCGCAACGATTTCAGCAACATCGGCTGGGGTAATTGAAAGATCGGCAATCGCAGAATCTTTTTCGTTTGCGATACGTGAGATTTCACCGAGCCACCAGGTACGCGCCTTAGTTGGTTCTGCACCAAGCAGAACGGTAGCTTCCACGATATCCAAAACGTCAGCGTTGATCATCGCAGCCATCTCTTTATCTGGAACAGACCATTCCTCTTTCAAGCGCTTACGACGTAGCGATGGGCGCTCCGGTAATTGCTTGCGAAGAGTTTCGATCCAGCCTGCATCAGGTGCAACTGGAACTAGATCCGGCTCAGGGAAGTAACGGTAATCCTCAGCTTGTTCTTTTGAGCGACCAGAGCGAGTTAGCCCCGACTCTTCTTGGAAGTGACGAGTCTCTTGCTTAACTTTCTTGCCATCATTTAGAAGTTCAGCATGGCGGATCATTTCACCGCGGATAGCGCGCTCGACAGAGCGAAGTGAGTTTACGTTCTTGGTTTCAGAGCGCGTTCCAAGAACTTCAGAACCAATTATGCGAAGGGAAATGTTGGCATCACAACGAAGCGAGCCTTGCTCCATCTTTACATCAGAGACCTTGAGACCGCGCAAGATATCGCGGAGTTCGGCAACGTAAGCCTTGGCAACTTCTGGTGCGTACTTTCCAGTGCCAGGAACAATCTTGGTAACGATTTCAACAAGTGGAATTCCAGCGCGGTTGTAATCAAGGAGCGAGTATTCAGCGCCATGGATACGACCAGTTGCACCGCCAACGTGCAGCGACTTTCCGGTGTCTTCTTCCATATGTACGCGTTCGATTTCGATGCGGAACTGCTTTGGACCTTCTTCAGTTTCGATTTCTACATCTACATAACCATCGAAGCAGATTGGTTCGTCGTACTGCGAAATCTGGAAGTTCTTTGGCATATCAGGATAGAAATAGTTTTTGCGGGCAAAGCGACTGTAAGGAGCGATCTGACAGTTAAGCGCCAGACCAATCTTGATCGTGGATTCGATCGCTGTTGCATTTACAACTGGCAGTGCGCCAGGGAGTGCCAAACAGACTGGGCAAGTTTGGGTATTTGGTTCTGCGCCAAATGTGGTGCTGCAAGAGCAGAACATCTTGGATTCGGTATTTAGTTCAACGTGAACTTCTAGGCCAAGTACTGGTTCGTACTTTGAAATTACATCGTCATAGGTAAGCGCCATTATTTGGCACCTCCTAGCGCTGGAACCTGATCAATTAAATATCCGCCCCATTTGCTGACCAGCGCTGCTTCAAGTGCTCCACCGACTTCGTAAAGTCGTTGATCTTGCATCGCTGGCGCCATGATCTGGAAACCAACCGGCAGACCATCTTCATCGGCTAATCCTGCTGGCAGGCTCATTCCGCAAATACCAGCAAGGTTTACCGGAATTGTTGCTACATCTGCCAAATACATCGCGATTGGATCTTCAGATTTTTCACCGATCTTAAAGGCGGTGATTGGTGATGTTGGTGAAACCAATACATCTGCCTGAGTAAATGCCTTCTTATAATCATCAATAATCAAGGTACGGATCTTCTGCGCGCTGCCGTAGTACGCATCGTAATAACCAGATGAGAGTGCATATGTACCGAGGATGATGCGGCGCTTAACCTCGCGGCCAAATCCTGCTTCACGGGTTGCGTTCATGACTGTTTCAGCAGATGCGCCATCGACATCGCCTGTCCGTAGTCCATAACGCATAGCGTCAAAGCGGGCTAAGTTGGAAGAGCATTCAGATGGTGCGATCAAGTAGTAAGCAGCAAGTGCATATTCGAAACTTGGGCAATCAACTTCAACGATTTCAGCGCCAAGAGATGCAAGTAGCTCAAGTGATTCGTTAAAGCGGGCAAGGACTCCGTTCTGATAGCCATCGCCTTGCAACTGCTTTATTACGCCGATCTTCTTTCCTTTTAAATCGGCGCTACGTGCTGCCGCAACAACGTTTGGAACTGCCGCCTTAATGCTCGTTGCATCCTTCGGATCATGTCCAGCCATTACTTCATGCAACAACGCAGTATCTAAAACGGTGCGACCAAACGGTCCTGCTTGATCAAGACTTGAGGAGTAAGCGATAAGACCGTAACGAGAAACTGCTCCGTAAGTTGGACGAACGCCAACGATTCCAGTTAGCGCCGCAGGTTGGCGAATCGAACCGCCAGTATCAGAACCAACGGCGATCGGTGCTTCAAATGCGCTAACCGCTGCAGCTGATCCACCACTTGAACCACCTGGAGTGCGAGTTAAATCCCATGGATTAAAAGTTGGGCCATAGCCTGAGTTTTCAGTAGAAGAACCCATTGCGAATTCATCCATATTGGTTTTACCAAGAATTACAACGCCGGCCTGCTTTAACTTTGAAACGACAGTTGAGTCATACGGCGGTTTCCAACCCTGCAAGATCTTTGATCCCGCTGTTGTCGGTACGCCTTCTTGGGCTAAGACATCTTTAAGTGCAAGTGGAACACCTGCAAGTGGGTGCAACTTCTTTCCAGCAGCGCGTTCGGCATCAACTTTGGCGGCTTGAGCAAGTGCATTCTCGCCATCGACATGTAGAAATGCTTTTACCTTTGAATCGACTTCACTGATGCGATCTAAATGGCTTTGGGTAAGCGCAACCGAAGTCGTCTCCCCCGATGTCAGGGATGCTGACATTTGTGCAGCAGTTTTTTTAATCATTCTGCTTCACCAAGAATTTGTGGAACGCGAAAGCGTTGATCTTCTTGTGCAGGGGCCCCAGATAACGCTTGCTCTGGAGTAAGGCTTGGTTGCACTTGATCTTCACGGAAAATGTTTTCAATTGGCTGCGGATGAGATGTTGCCTTGACGCCTTCTAAATCCAGCTCTTGAACTCGCGCTACTGCGTCGAGGATGCTGCCAAATTGTGATGCCAGATTTACGAGTTCATCCTCGGTCATCTCAATGCGGGCAAGCGATGCCAACTTTGCGACATCATCACGGGAAAGGCTGCTCATAGTGTGTGAAGTTTAATGAGAAAGCGGGTTACGAGCGAATTTGCCCATCACCAGTGACGATCCAAGTGGTTGTGGTCATCGCTTCTAAGCCCATCGGGCCGCGGGCATGAAGTTTCTGATTTGAGATGCCGATTTCAGCGCCAAATCCCATTTGTTCGCCATCAGTAAAGCGCGTAGAAGTATTGACCATCACGGCTGCGCAATCAGCAAGTGCGATGAAACGGTCTGCGTTCTCTTTCTTCTCAGTCACGATCGCTTCTGTGTGATTAGTGCCGTACTTTGCGATGTGATCTGCTGCAGCATCAACTGAATCAACAACACCAACGTTCATTTCAAGGATTCCATATTCAGTGCACCAGTTTTGATCAGTGGCAGGAGTTGAAGCAATTCCAAACTTTTCAGCCACCTTCTGTGCAGTTGCATCAGCGTGCAAGATAACGCCAGCATCAGATAGCGCCTTGAGCGCCATCGGCAAAAATGTCGGTGCAATGGCTCGGTGAACCAAAAGAGTTTCGGCGGCGTTGCAAACACTTGGGCGATGGGTCTTGGAGTTAATCAAGATTGGAAGAGCTTTTTCAATATCTGCAAATTCGTCGACATAAACATGGCAAACACCAGCACCGGTTTCGATAGTTGGAACTGTAGATTCATCGACCACCATGCGGATTAGCGCGGCGCTGCCACGTGGAATAACTAGATCAACTTTGCCACGTGCGTTTAGCAGTGCTTTAACGGTTGCACGATCTTCGGATGGAACCAACTGAATTACCTCTGGTGAAATTTTTGTTGTGGCTAGCGCATCTCGGATAACGGTTACGAGAACCTGGTTGCTCGCCGCCGCTGTAGAAGAGCCACGCAACAACGCTGCGTTGCCGGACATTAGCAAGATAACTGCAGCATCTACCGTGACATTTGGACGGGCTTCGTAAACCATTCCGATGACGCCAAATGGAACAGATACTTGTTTAAGATCTAAACCATTTGGCAGAGTTGATTGGCGCAACACTTGTCCAAGTGGATCTGGAAGATCAGCGACCAAGCGCGCGCCATTAGCCATTCCGGCAACTCGAGATTCGGTAAGAAGTAACCGGTCTTGCATCTGAGGATGCATATCTTCAGCTTTTGCTCGCGCAATATCTTCGGCATTAGCCTTTAAAATCTCGGCGCTACGAGATTCGATTGCGGCAGCAATTGCATACAAGGCGGCCTTACGTTCGGCACCCGTTGCTGTCGAAAGAGTGCGTGCAGCGGTACGCGCTTTAAGCGCTAACCCTGAAACTATCTCGACAGCATCCATTGGAAAAGTTTATCGGTTTCTATTTATCCGAGGAGTACTAAATCATCGCGGTGAACTAACTCGCGCTCATATTCTGCGCCCAAAGTTGCCGCAAGCTCTTTAGTGGAGCGACCGAGCATCTGTGGGATTTCATGCGAATCAAATGCCACAAGTCCACGTGCAATAACTTTCTTATCTGCGCTCATTAGTTCGACGGTATCCCCGGCGATGAATTCACCTTCAACGGCAGTAACGCCGGCAGGTAGAAGTGAAACTCCTCTTTCGAGAATCGCTGTTACTGCTCCAGCATCGAGAATTAAGCGACCGCGTGGAGTTGAGGCATGTGCCAACCAGAGCAGACGCGATGTAGAACGTGTTCCGTGAGATGCAAAGAAGGTTCCGACTTCAGCGCCGGCTAGTGCATTTGCTGCATTAGTAAGCGATGTAAGCAACATTGGAGTTCCCGCGCCCGTTGAGATGCGCGCAGCTTCAATTTTGGTAACCATTCCCCCGCTACCAACGCCGGCAGAACCTGCGCCACCAATATCAAAATTCTCAATATCTGCGATGTGATCGACAAATGAGATTGCTTTTGCGCCCGCATGTGAAGGTGGGGCGTCATAGAGCGCATCAACATCTGAAACCAGCACAAGTAAATCAGCGCCGATTAGTAGCGACACAAGCGCGGCTAAGCGATCGTTATCGCCGAAGCGGATCTCTTGCGTACCGACTGAATCGTTTTCGTTGATGATTGGCACAACACCAAGTGAGAGCAACTTATTCAAAGTCTGTTGTGCGTTCTGATAGTGCGAACGACGAACCACATCTTCGGTTGTTAAAAGCACCTGAGATGAGACCAAGTTATGGCGTGAAAAGTTCTCGTTGTACTTTGCAATAAGCAAGCCTTGGCCAACTGATGCTGCCGCTTGTTGCGTCGCTAAATCCTTTGGACGGGTTGTTAAACCGAGTGGAGCAAGGCCGGCTGCGATTGCACCCGAAGAAACCAGAACAACTTCAGCACCACGTGAACGTAGTTGGGCAACTGCATCAACGATTTGTGAAACCGCTTGGCTATCGAGGGCAGAACCTGCAGAACCGGTTAGCGAAGATGAACCAATTTTAATGACAACGCGTTTCGCACTTGTAACTGCGCTGCGGCTCATTTACTTATCCTCTGCTGGTGTTGGATCCGTTAAGCGTGGAGTATGTGGGTCCTCCACGTTGTACTCCCATTGTTGCGCAATTTCATCATCACTTAGTTGATCGACAACACGTTCTTCTACAACCCATGAGCCTTCTAGGCGTGAGTCTTCGCCGCGACGATGCAAGTGACCGGCTAATTGTTCGGCGCCAGCTTCAATAGTTGGCTCCCATTCGAAGACAACTTCATTATCGCCAGATCCGATACGTACTTCACTTCCGGCAACCGCTCCCTGCTTGAACAACTCTTTTTCTACTCCGAGTTGTGCCAAGCGATCTGCCAAGTAACCGATTGCTTCAGCGTTCTTAAAGTTTGTCTGGCGAACCCAACGAACAACTTTCTGTCCGCGCACGCTAAATGAACCATCGGCATTGGCGCGAACAGTGAATCCTGAATCATCTACAGCTGTTGGACGCAAGATGATGCGAGTGCGTTCTTCGGTTGCAGCTTCGGCACGTGCTTTCTGCACTAGGCGTGCCATTGCGTAGAGAAGTTCAGTTAAACCGGCACGGCTTGCGGCAGAGACTGGGTAAACCTCATAGCCCTTATCGCGCAAAGTTTGCGCAACCATATCGGCCATTGCTTGGCCGTCAGGAAGATCAATTTTATTTAGCGCAATAATGCGCACGCGATCTTCGAGGCCGCCGTACTGTGCAAGTTCAGATTCAATGATTTCAAGATCTGTAATTGGGTTGCGATCTGTTTCTAACGTTCCGCAATCGAGTACATGTACAAGTGCCACACAACGTTCGACGTGGCGCAAGAACTCAAGACCCAAACCTTTACCTTGTGAGGCTCCTGGAATGAGACCTGGAACATCGGCAACGGTAAAGCGGGTATCGCCTGCTTGAACAACACCTAAATTTGGAACCAAAGTTGTAAATGGATAGTCAGCGATCTTTGGGCGCGCAGCGGAAATTGCGGCAATTAACGAAGATTTTCCAGCGCTTGGATATCCAACAAGTGCAATGTCGGCAACTGATTTAAGTTCTAAGTAGAGAGTGCGTTCTTCACCTGGTTCGCCAAGGAGTGCAAAACCTGGCGCGCGACGCTTTGAAGATGAGAGAGCCAAGTTGCCGAGGCCACCATGTCCACCTTGTGCCGCAAGAAATGTTGTGCCGACGCCGATTAAATCTGCGAGTTGATTTCCTTTATCGTCGAAAACCACTGTGCCATTTGGAACAGGAAGAATTAAATCTTCACCGTAAGTGCCATCTTTTCGATCGCCATAGCCTTGTGAACCAGATGTTGCTTTGCGATGAGGTGAATGGTGAAAATCAAGGAGCGTCGTAACACTGGAATCGACGATCAAGATTATGTCGCCACCGCGTCCACCGTTACCGCCATCAGGACCACCAAGTGGTTTAAATTTTTCGCGCTTAACAGAGACGCAACCATCTCCGCCTTTTCCGGCAGCGGCGTAGAGCGTTACGCGATCTACGAATGTAGCCATCTCTTAACGCTCCCTTCTGGTTTACTGCCTCTAGTTTAAATCTCTAAAAATTTTGTGAAATAAAAAGAGCGAGCCACGAACGCGGCTCGCTCTCTTTGAGAAACCTAAATTAAGCGACCGGTGCAACCACGTTCACTACACGGCGACCGCGAGCGCGACCGAATTCAACTGCGCCTGCAGCTAGTGCAAAGAGAGTGTCATCCTTACCGCGACCAACATTCTTTCCTGGGTGGAAATATGTTCCGCGTTGACGAACCAAAATTTCACCAGCGTTTACTTCTTGTCCGCCAAAGCGCTTGATACCGAGGTATTGCGGATTGGAATCGCGACCGTTACGTGTCGAGGAGACACCCTTCTTACTTGCCATTGTTCAGCCCCTTATTTCACGCCGCTGATTGCGGTGATCTTGACTCGAGTTTGCTGTGCACGGAAACCTTGACGACGACGATAACCGGTCTTGTTCATGTAACGAAGGATGTCGATCTTTGGACCCTTTACTTCGTCAATAACTTCGCCGGTAACTTTTACACCGCTAAGAACTTTTGCATCTGTTGTAACGCTGGCACCGTCTACTACAAGTAGCGCAGGAAAAGTTACGGTTGCACCAGCAGCCTGGTCGATACGATCGACAGTGATGGTTTCACCAACGGTGACTTTCTCCTGGCGTCCGCCAGCTTTAACGATTGCGTACACGATTCTTGCTCCAGTTCAGTTCACGCTCATGAGGCCCAGGTGGGCTTCTTTCGAGCAGAGGCTAAGGGTACGGATTTCGTACCCCTAGGGTCAAATTGAGGCTTTTCTAGGCGGTGATGATCCCGCTGGAAGCAGCCCTGCGACGACGTCGCCCGGCTGGCTTGGCTTCTACTTCTACATCCTCATCTACCTCGGTTTTTGAAGACATTTCGGTATCTGTTACTTCAGTATTTAGAGTTTCAGTATTTAGAGTCTCGTGGAATTCATGTTCGGTTGCTTCAGATTCATCGGCATCGTCATGTGATGCTGATTGTGAATTTACTTGTGGCATCGGCGCCTTCATCTTTACCGGTTCCATATGGATATGAATTCCGCGGCCCGCACATGAATCGCAAGTTGTTGAGAAAGCTTCGATCAAACCTTGGCCAACGCGCTTACGTGTCATTTGTACCAAGCCAAGTGAAGTCACTTCTGCAACCTGATGCTTAGTGCGATCGCGACCAAGACATTCAACTAGGCGACGAAGAACTGCATCACGGTTTGATTCAAGAACCATATCGATAAAGTCGATAACGATAATTCCGCCAAGGTCGCGCAAGCGAAGCTGGCGAGCAATTTCTTCGGCTGCTTCCAAGTTGTTCTTGGTAACAGTCTCTTCAAGGTTTCCACCCTTACCGATGAATTTACCGGTGTTAACGTCAATAACGATCATCGCTTCAGTGCGATCGATAACTAGCGAACCACCTGAAGGTAAGTAAACCTTGCGGTCAAATGCCTTAGCCAGTTGTTCTTCAACGCGGAAGTCTGCGAATAGATCGCCTTTTCCGGTGTACTTCTCAAGTTTAGTTACGAGTTCAGGAGCAATAGATCCGAGGTAAGAGCTGATCTCTTCCCAAGCCTCATTGCCTTGAATTGTAAGTTTACGGAAATCTTCATTGAAGATATCGCGGATTACGCGAACAGCAAGATCTGGCTCTGAGAGCAGAAGTGCCGGTGCGTGGAAATTTGGATTTTCAGATTTCTGATAGATATCTTCCCATTGTGCTTTTAGACGTGCGACATCGTTGGTGAGTTCTTCTTCGCTAACGCCTTCAGCAGCGGTGCGGACAATTACGCCAGCTTCTTCAGGGATTAAGTTCTTTAAGATCGCCTTGAGTCGGGTGCGCTCTGATTCAGGAAGGCGCTTTGAAATACCGCTCATTCCGCCGCCAGGAACATAGACAACATAACGGCCAGGAAGTGAGATCTGGCTAGTTAAGCGCGCACCCTTTTGACCGATTGGATCTTTGGTAACTTGTACAAGAACAGGTTGACCGGTCTTTAAAACCATTTCAATTTTACGTGGTTGAGTTTCAGAGATACCTGCAGCATCCCAGTTAACTTCACCGGCATAGAGAACTGCGTTGCGACCTTTGCCGATATCAACGAACGCCGCTTCCATAGATGGAAGAACGTTCTGTACGCGACCGAGATAAACGTTTCCGACATAAGAAACGTTGGCGTTACGGTTTACGTAGTGCTCAACCATGACTTTATCTTCGATAACTGCGATCTGAATGCGATCACCAATCTGGCGAACCACCATCTCGCGATCGACGTTTTCACGACGAGCTAAGAACTCTCCGTCAGTAATGATTGTTCCGCGGCGACGATATGGCTCGCGATAATCTCCACGACTATCACCACGATTGTCATTGCGTCCGCCACGATCGCGATCGCGACCACGGCTACGTGTTCCACGTTCGTTGCGCTCTGCGCGCGCAGGACGTTCGGTACGTTCGCGAACTTCGCGGACCTTAACAACTGTGATTACGCCATCTTCATCAACGGTCTCGCCAGGAGTTACACCCTCTCCAGTTGCACGGCGGCGACGACGGCGACGATGAGTTGTGCCTTCTGCAGAATCTTCGCTGGAATCCTCTGAACTATCTGTTCCTTCATCTGAAGCGTTAGCGTCGGCGCCATCTGCACCTGGCTTACGGCGACCGCGTCCACCACGACGGCGGCGACGATTGCGTCCACCACGGCCATCGGAATCTTCAGAGTCGTCAGAATCAGGCGCTGCTGCAGAAGTACTTACCTTCTCATCAGATCCGCTTTCGACTTCAACTTTCTTTGCGCTCTTCTTTGCTGCAGCCTTCGGTGCTTTCTCTTCTGGAGCAGCCTGAAAAATTGGGACAGGGATCGAAGGCGCTTTCTTCTTCGACTTGGTTTCAACCGCTTCTGTTTCGGGGGTTGTATCAACGGCTGCGCTTTGTTCGGCAGCTTTCTTCTTGCTAATCTTTTTCACCGCACGTTTGCGCGGTGACTTTGGCTCAATCGCCATGGCACCAAATCCTCTATGCGTTCAAATAAACGCGCTCTGGCTTGTAGATACTCAACTAGCTAACGCCCCGAACGGGATGCGCACTTGGGTCAAATCCTTCAAGCAAATCTCTGTGTGTACTTCTGTGTTAGTCCGCCGCTGGCTGTGTGCCGCGAATTGGTTCGCGAGCCGCGCTGAACTGTTGGGGTAAGTATGCCAGAAGATGGGGGTAAATCGCGAAATGAGCGGGGTTTGCGCCTGAATTAGCCGCGGTGGCGAGCGTTTACGTTTTGCAATAGACCGAAACCGATCATATTGGCGAACATGCTTGAGCCACCATAAGACAGGAATGGCAGCGGAACACCAGTCATAGGCATCATGCCTAAAGTCATACCGATGTTTTCAAATGTTTGAAATGCAAACCAAGCGATAACACCGGTGCAAACTAATTTTCCATAAGGGTCGCTAGATCTTCGGGCGATTCCAAATGCCCGCATCAAAATAATTAGATACAAGAGAATTATAAATCCGCAGCCAAGAAAACCTAACTGCTCTCCAGCAACTGTGAAGATAAAGTCAGTTTGTTGTTCAGGAACGAAACGTCCATTTGTTTGTGGGCCGTTGAATAATCCTGTGCCAAGTAATCCACCAGAGCCAACGGTGATTCGTGCCTGACGTAATTGGTAACCACTCCCCTGCGAATCTGCATTTGGATCAACAAAGGCCTGTAAGCGCTTTACCTGGTAATCATTAATAACACCGACTTGCACCGCTGCAAAACTGCCAACGATGGCAACAATGATTAATCCCGCAACCCAACGAAGTGGGGCGCCAGATACTGCAATGATTGTTACGACCGCGATACTAATAATAAAAACAGTTCCCATATCTGGTTGAGCCAGAATTAAGAGAACTGGAATTGCTGCAATAACCAGCGCCTGCATAACATCTCTGTGGGAAGGCGCATCTGAGTCGTGGCTACGCTCAGATAAAATCATCGACATACCAACGATGATTGAAATCTTTGCCAGCTCTGCCGGCTGTACTTGGAATCCACCAGGTAGACCGATCCACGCGTTTGCACCATTTACTTCTTCGCCAATGCCTGGAATCAAAACCAGGGTAAGCCCAACAACGCCGCCGATCCATAAGAACGGCGTGTACGCGCGAATCAATCGGTAATCAATGATCGTGGTTCCCCAGGCAAGTAGCGAACCGATCAAAATATTTACAACATGGCGCTTTAAGTAGTACTCGGGATCTAAACCATTTGCCGCATACCAATTTCGCGTTGCGGCATAAACCAAAAGAGTTCCGATCACCAACAACGCAGCAACGGCAATTGTGAGGATTGGATCAAAACCGGCAAAAGCTGAGGGGCGCTGAGCTTTTCGGTAGTTAATGCGCTGGGACATCAAGCTCATTTGGCACCCTTAACTTTTGTTGCTGGAGAAATCTTCGGCAATCCTACGGGCGGAATTCCACTTGGGAACAAAATCTTCGCTGAACTTACCTTCGATCCCTCAACGCCAAATAAAGTCTCGTAAATCTTGCGCGTTCCTACACCTGATACTGATGCACCAAAACCACCCTGGCTCACCATCATGACGACGGCAAATCTAGGTTTATTGGTTGGACCGTAGGATGCAAACCAAGATGTATCTGCCTTCGCGCTGCCATTTGGATTGCGACCAAAAACTTGCGCTGTTCCGGTTTTTCCACTGATAGGAATCGGAAATGAGTTAAATGCTCCAGCACCAGTTCCACTGATTACAACTTCGCGAAGTGAACCATGAAGGAATTTAATCGTCTCTTTAGTGGCAGGAATTACTCCTAATTTTTCTGGCTTAAACTCTTTGATTACGGTGCCATCAGTTTTCACAATTGCTTTGGCAATAGTTGGCTTCAAAATAGTTCCGCCATTGGCAATCGCGGCGTACATCTGCGCCAGCTTTAGTGGAGATATAACTGTGTCGCCTTGGCCAATTGAGAAGTTAACTGCATCGCCTGCGCGAATCTTGTCGCCATCTAAACAGTTTTCATATGCGAGTTGTACCAAGAACGCGGTTTGCTGACTCTTTGAGGCGCGCTCTTTGTAATTGCAATAGAAATCTTTATTCTGTTCATACCAAGATTTACGCCATTCGCGATCTGCTAATCGTCCAGATGATTCAGATGGCAGGTCAATTCCCGTCTTTACGCCAACCTGAAATCCTTTTGCCGCGCTAAAGAAGTGGTCCTTTGCATTTGATTTAGGTTTTAGGCCACCATCGCGAAGCCATTCATCAAAGGCGATGCGATACCAAATAGTGTCACAGGAAACCGCAATCGCCTTTTTCATTGAAATTCGCCCCTGCGCTTTGCTTTCGAAGTTTTGAAAGGCGCGCGTGCCTACTTCAACTTGTGAAGGACAATCGTAAGAAGCGTTTAAGTCATAACCTGCATTGGCTGCAGCAACTGCTGAGACCGCTTTAAATGTTGACGCAGGGGCAAAAAGTCCTTGCAGCGCGCGTGAGAGCGCAGGTACGCCCGCCTTCTCGCTATACAAATTCTTTGCCTCAGCAACGGTCAGCCCGCGCTCAAATGCATTTGGATCGTAAGTCGGATGCGATGCAAGAGCGATTATCTGTCCGTTGCGAACATCCATTACAACTGCAGCGGCGCCATCTGATGGATACCCCATTGATCGCGCACGTCGCACTGCATCGGCTAGCGCCGTTTCGGCAGCGGCTTGAACGCGAACATCAATACTTGTTACTAGGTGATTTCCGCCAACTGGCTTTGAATTTTGAGTCGTACTTGTTACCGCTTCTTTACGATCAACGATAACGGTCTTTATACCCGGTGATCCTCTTAAATATTCATCGTATTGAATCTCAAGTCCTGCTTTACCAATTGACTCAGATCTGAAATAACTTCTGCCGTTAGCGCCCGATAAATCTTCTTCTGTAAGCGGTCCGATGTAACCAAGTAAATGCGCAGCATTAGCGCCAGCGTTTCCTGGATAGTTTCTTATCGAAACCGGTGTTGCCGAGACTCCCGGATACTGGTCTGGACGTTCGACTATACGTAAGGCAAGTTCGGGATCGGCTTCCTTGGTTAGCGGAATCGGTTGGAAACGAGAACCTGTCCAGCATCCCGCACGTTCTCCCTTGGCCAGTTCTCCGCAAAGTCTGGTTCTTTGATAGATATCTCTATATTCAATCTTTAGCAAAGTTGAAAGACTTCGCAGAACTGCAACACCTTTATCTGACTGGCGATCCAATTTTGTGCGATCTACGGTGATAGCGACACCGACTCTGTTAAGTGCCAGTGGCACCCCCGATGAATCAACTATTAACCCACGTGTTGCAGGCGTGACAACATCGCGACTTTGAATAGATAGTGCGGCATCACGGTATTTCGGACCTGCAGCAACCTGTAGGTAGAACAAGCGGCCCATTAATCCAAAGAGCAGAGAGAAAATAAAGATTTGTACAACCAAAAGGCTAAGTCTTGCGCGCTGATTCATATCCGACTCTTAACATCAAAGAGCGCTTCATGAATTCTGGTAACAACAGGTAGCAGTAGCGGAGCAAGTGCTGCTGACCAGAAAGCAGATGAGAAGAGCGAGAGAAAAACCGACCAAGTACTTCCAGTATCGCTGCCTAGGAAGAGTCCGAGAATTAAGTAGATCAAGCGGATTACTACGACTGCTGCAGCGACTGTGAAGATCAATGAAATTGGATTACCGCGGAAATTATCGTCGCCGTATCCAAGATAAGAGACTGCGAAACCTGCCAGGATCATTATCAGAGTCCACTGTCCCATTGGTCCGGAAGCGCTTTGCGAAAGATCCATCAAAAGCCCAGCGCCGAAACCAGTTAACGCTCCCATTTCTGGAGTGCCGAGCGCAGACCAGAGAAGCGCGAATATTAAAAATAGTGAGAATCCCCCACCGAATAATTTAAATTGGGTAACAACGCTCTCTTGCAGAATATAGATAAGAGTAAATATTGGAAGTGAGATAAAGAATCTGCGGGCAAACATTTATGGGGCTGGCGATTCTGATGGTTGAGCGTAGATAGTCACAGTTGGAACTGGCGTTGGAACCGGCGCTCTTGGAACTAGCGCATCGCGTGGATCTTCCTTCGGCGCAGAGACAACAACTGCCACAGTACTAAGCGCCGAGAAATTAACGTAGAGCTTGATATCCGCAGTTTGGGTTACCGCACCCGCTGCATTATCTACTGAGGTTACTTGGCCGATAGGAACACCAGGAACAAATGGTCGATTGTTGACGCTGCCACGAGCCAGAATTACATCGCCGACTTTAAGAGTTGTTTGATTATCTAAAAGTTGGAGTACTGCTTTGGAAGTGCCTTGCCCGCTCAAAATTCCAATTTGCTGACTGCCAGCAACTCTTGCTCCGACTTTAAATGCCGGGTCGGTTGCCAACTGCACCAGCGCGCTATTTGGATAAGAAATTTTCACAACGCCAACTAAACCAAGCCCGGTAATTACCGTCATATTTTGGCGAACACCATCATTGGTTCCAGCATCGATAGTGATTGTTTGGGTAAAGGAAGAAGTAGATCCAAGTGAAATAACCTTGGCATTTACAACTTTATATTTGGCGGTGCCTGCGAGATCAAGTACTGATTTTAATTTTGCAAGTTCGGCATCGGCGTTCTTGCGATCAATTAGCTCTTTGCGCAATTTTTCATTGGTCGCCTTTAATCTCTCAATTTCTCCGCGAGTGCGACCAAGTTGGGTTACATCAGAGAAGAAATTTCCAACCGGGCGAAAGATTGTGGCGGCAACTGATTGAACTGGTGAAAGCGCAGATTGTGAACCGTTACGTAGCCCAGTTATCACTTGTACGCCGCGGAGATCTAAAGTAATTAGAAAAAGCGCAGTAACAATAAGTGAAATGAGAAGGAGACGACCGCGGTTGTCGCCGCCGCTACGCATCTTTAAAACCTATCGACGAGGCTCGGAGATCAAAACCTTTTCA
The DNA here is from genome assembly GCF_002288385.1 of Candidatus Planktophila lacus. Taxonomy (NCBI): domain Bacteria; kingdom Bacillati; phylum Actinomycetota; class Actinomycetes; order Candidatus Nanopelagicales; family Candidatus Nanopelagicaceae; genus Candidatus Planktophila; species Candidatus Planktophila lacus. The sequence continues at coordinate 951,906 of NZ_CP016783.1, forward strand.
AGGGCTTCGAACTCTTCAATGCACTTTCCGGAACCTTCAACAACTGCATCCAATGGACGGTCAGCGATATGAATTGGCATTCCGGTCTCTTTGCGAAGGCGCTCATCTAGACCCTTAAGAAGCGCTCCTCCACCAGTTAGAACAATTCCGCGATCCATAAGATCTGAAGAAAGTTCTGGTGGACACTTATCGAGCGTGCTCTTTACTGCATTGATGATCGCATTGACTGGCTCTTCGAGCGCTTTGCGAATTTCTGCAGCGGATACAACGATTGTCTTAGGAAGTCCGGTTGCAAGATCGCGACCGCGGATTTCTGCATCGTTTTCACCTTGAAGTGGGTAGGCAGAACCAATCGCCATCTTGATTTCTTCTGCTGTGCGCTCACCGAGAAGAAGTGAGAATTCGCGCTTAACCCAGTTAATAATTGATTGATCTAGCTCATCTCCACCAACGCGAATTGAAAGGGATGTAACGATTCCGCCGAGTGAGATAACGGCAACTTCAGTTGTTCCGCCACCTATATCTACAACCATATTTCCTGTCGGTTCGTGGATTGGAAGACCGGCACCGATTGCTGCAGCCATTGGTTCTTCAATGATGTAAACCTTGCGCGCACCTGCTGCATAACCAGCATCTTTAACTGCGCGCTGTTCTACACCTGTGATACCTGAAGGAACGCAAACGACGATGCGTGGCTTTGCCAAGTAACGACGGCGGTGAACTTTCTGGATGAAGTATCGGAGCATGCGCTCGGTTGTATCGAAGTCTGCAATAACACCATCCTTAAGTGGACGGATCGCAACAATATTTCCAGGTGTGCGACCAATCATTTTCTTTGCTTCAAGACCAACAGCAAGGATTCCGCCAGTGTCTTGGTTTACAGCAACTACTGAAGGCTCGTTTAGAACAATGCCACGACCACGTACGTAGACCAGGGTGTTTGCAGTTCCCAAGTCAACGGCCATATCTCGGCCGATAAATGACATTTTATTACTCATGTTTAACCCTTCAGTTAATCGCTTTGCTTTGAATTACTTGGAATTACTTGCCGAAGAAAATTTCGATTTCGCGTGCTGCAGATTCTGGTGAATCTGAACCATGCACGATGTTCTGAACAACTTTTGTGCCTTGATCGCGAGCTAGATCGCCGCGAATTGTTCCGGGCGCTGCAACCGTTGGATCAGTTACTCCAGCAAGGGAACGGAAACCTTCGATTACGCGATTTCCTTCGGCAACTATTGCAACGATCGGACCTGACATCATGAACTCAACTAGTGGTTCGAAAAATGGTTTGCCTTGATGTTCTGCGTAATGACGTTCTAGAAGAGCGCGATCTGCCTGCATCATCTTGAGCGCGGTTACAACATAACCTTTCTTCTCGATACGCGAAATAACTTCGCCTACCAATTGGCGGCGTACGCCATCTGGCTTTACGAGGATCAAGGTCTTTTCTGTGCTCACCTGCCTAGTCTATTAGGCATCTGGGTGTGTCCGCTCCATGGCTATTTCGCCCTACTTTTCATCGCCTTTGCGGTCGGCGGGGTTACCTTGCGCCAAAAGGGCGGCGCGGGCGGCCTCACCCTTACGGCCAACAATTATCGCCGCAATCCATAACCCCACGAACATGACATTAACAATCGCCATGGATGGAACAACAAAGCTATATGCAGCCATTGCGATCTGAAGAATTGAACCAAAGATCCAACCTGAGCGCTTCTTGAGAAGTCGAATTGCATAGATCATTAAAAACATAACTACTGCGCCATAAATTAAAGTCAGCGGCTCGCCGCTATCTTTCGCAAGCAACATTGCAAAACCCATAATCAAAAATTCCATGGAAAGTACAGCAGAACCAAGTACGCGCATTATTTGCCTTCCTCAATCGAGGACTTCGCATATTTCTTTCGCACCGCAGTGCGAGCTTCGCCAACCGTGACTACTGATCCGGTTATCAAGATAGCTAACGATTCTTCACTAAGTGGACGAACTGAATCCTTAATGGCTTTATCAATTGCATCGGTAAGCGTTGGCTGAGCAAAGACTCGGTCAGCGCCAAATATTTGGGTTGCTAAAGCCTCTAAATCGCCAACTGCCATTGATCGTGCAGCCGAGTTAGTTGTAACAATTATTTGGTTCATGATCGGCTCCAGCGCCTGCAAAATTCCTAGAGCATCCTTATCTGCCATAAGGGCAACAATTCCTGTGACATCATCAAAGGTGAATTCACTCTGAATGGTTTCTGCAATCGCCTTAGCTCCATGCGGGTTATGTGCGGCATCCAAGATAATTGTTGGATCGCGATGAATAATCTCGCAACGCCCTGGTGAGGTCACATTGGCAAACCCGGCGCGCACCGCATCTATATCCAAGTCTTGTTCTCCGAAAAATGCTTCAACAGCGATCAAGGCAGCCGCCGCATTTGATGCTTGGTGCTTGCCGTGTAGCGGCAAGAAAATATCGTCGTAATGTCCACGCAAACCTGTAATTGAGATCAACTGACCACCTACTGCAATCGCGCGAGAATCAATTGAGTATTCAAGGCCTTCACGTGCTACATCAGCACCGACTTCAGCGGCTCTGCGTAGTAGTTCTACCGCTGCTTCGGGCTCTTGTTGTGCCAAGACTACAAAACCTTGTTCCTTAATGATTCCAGCTTTAGTTGTAGCAATTTCTGCAATTGTGTTTCCAAGGTACTCCATATGATCAAGACCAATCGGCATAATTACCGATACATCGGCATCGACAACATTTGTTGCATCCCACTGTCCACCCATGCCGACTTCAATTACTCCGACATCAATCGGATGTTCTGCGAAAGCGGCAAAGGCCAGTGCGGTAATTGCTTCAAAGAATGAGATTGGGTTATCAAACTTGGTATCCATTAAATCTAGATAAGGGCTGATGTCGTTAAAGGAGAAGATCATCTCTTTAGCATCGATCGGTTGGCCATTGATGCAGATACGTTCTAGATAACTTTCTAGGTGCGGGCTGGTGAAGCGACCCGTTCGTAGACCCATCTCAAATAGAAGTGAATCGACCATACGTGATGTTGTGGTCTTGCCGTTGGTGCCACCGATATGAATCGTTGGATAAGTAAGTTGTGGCGAGCCAAGCATGTCAACGAGTGCTGAGATTCTTTCAAGAGTTGGTGCGATGCGATTTTCTGGCCAGCGCGCGAGCAAAGCTTTTTCGATTGCGTCTATGCGCGCCTGATCATCTGGATTGATGTTATTCATAATTTATATGCGATTTACTTTAGCGCAGCAAGAGCGGCAGTAATGCGTTCGATATCTGCAGTTGTCTTACCCAAGCGCTCTTTAATCTCGACAACGACATCAGCCGGTGCCTTGGCCATAAAGCCAGCGTTGCCTAATTTAACTTCAGCGGTCTGAAGATCTTTCTTGGCGGCGGCTAAATCTTTCTCTAATCGTGCGCGCTCAGCCACAACATCGATCGAACCAGTTAGATCGAGTTCGATCTTTATGCCGCCAATTTCAAGGGATGCAGATGGTGTGAAATCTTTATCTTCAAGCTTCAATAAGAAGCGCAAGGCGCTGGAGTATTCGAGCACATCGGCAGAGCCAGAGAAACGGCCCGGCACTTTCTGAGAAGGCTTAAGCCCTTGATCATTGCGGAAGCGACGAACTTCAGTAACGACTTCTTGCAGAGTTGAAATCAGTTTCTCTGACTTTTTATCAACGTGTGAACTATCTGCCTTCGGCCATTGAGCGACAACAAGGGACTCTCCCCCGGTGAGCGTGCACCAGAGTTCTTCAGTAATAAATGGCATTACTGGGTGCAGAGTGCGCAGCAGTTGATCAAGAACATGGCCAAGCACGCGTTGTGAATTTGCCTTGTTATCAGAGGCGAAAGTTTCTTTAGATAACTCTAGATACCAGTCACAGAGGTCATCCCAAGCAAAGTGGTAGAGAGTTTCACAAGCGCGAGCAAATTCGTAGCCTTCGAGAAGTGAATCAACATCGCGCAGAGTTTCGCTAAGGCGAGACAAGATCCAGCGATCAATTGCATTTAAATCAGATGTAGCCGGTAGCGATCCATTTACATTTGCACCGTTCATCATCGCAAAGCGAGTTGCATTCCAAAGCTTGGTTGCAAAGTTACGAGATCCGCCGATCCAATCTTCAGCTAGCGCTTGATCGGTGCCTGGATTAGCACCACGTGCGAGAGTGAAGCGCAGCGCATCGGCGCCGTACTTATCCATAAACTCAATTGGATCAATTACATTTCCGCGACTCTTCGACATCTTCTTGCCGAATTGATCGCGCACTAGACCGTGCAACATGATCGTTTTAAATGGAGCAACGCCATCCATTGCAAAGGTGGACATCATCATCATGCGAACTACCCAGAAGAAGAGAATGTCATAACCAGTTACAAGAACGCTTGTTGGATAGAACTTAGCAAGATCGGCTGATTTTTCTGGCCAACCGAAGGTAGAAAATGCCCACTGACCTGATGAGAACCAGGTATCTAAAACATCTGGATCCTGTGACCAACCTGCAGGTGCAGTTTGGTCAGGTCCAACAACTTCAACTTCACCATTTGGTCCATACCAAACTGGAATGCGATGGCCCCACCAAAGTTGGCGAGAGATACACCAGTCGTGCATGTTATCTACCCACTCAAAATATCTAGGTGCAAGCGCTTCTGGTTCAATCTTTACTTCACCGCTGCGCACAGCATCTGCTGATGCTTTAGCAAGAGGTGCAACCTTTACAAACCACTGCTTTGAAAGTCTTGGTTCAACAGTTGTATCGCAACGAGAACAATGGCCAACAGCGTGAATATATGGACGCTTTTCGGCGACAACGCGCCCCATCTCTTTAAGCTTTGCAACAACTGCAACGCGGGCATCGAAGCGATCCATGCCATCGAATTCGGTTCCGGTGCCAGCCATTACGCCGTGTTCGTTCATGATTACAACGAATGGGACGTTGTGACGTACTGCCATTTCAAAGTCATTTGGATCGTGCGCGGCAGTTACCTTTACCGCTCCGGTTCCAAAATCCATTTCTACAAGTTCGTCGGCGATGATCGGAATCATGCGATCAACCAGAGGAAGCAAAACTTCAGTACCGATCATGTGCTTATAGCGCGGGTCATCTGGGTGAACTGCTACAGCGCCATCGCCCAACATCGTTTCAGCACGCGTGGTTGCGACAACGATTGATTGTTCACCTTCGCCGTAACGGATCTGAACAAACTCGCCCGCATCATCTTGGTGATCAACTTCGATATCGGAAAGCGCTGTTAAACAACGCGGACACCAGTTGATGATGCGCTCTGCGCGATAGATAAGCCCCGCATCGTGCATCTTCTTAAAAATTGAGACGACGGCTTTCGACATGCCTTCATCCATTGTGAAACGCTCGCGCGACCAGTCGACGCTAACGCCGAGGCGCTTCATCTGGTCAAGAATTGCTCCACCGGATTCGGCTTTCCATTCCCAAACTTTCTTAACAAACTCTTCGCGTCCTAAGTCATGGCGTGAAAGCCCTTGTGCGCCTAATTGTTTTTCAACAACGTTCTGCGTTGCAATGCCCGCGTGATCCATTCCGGGTAACCAGAGAACTTCGTAACCCTTCATGCGCTTCATGCGCGATAAACAATCTTGCAGAGTTTGATCTAGCGCGTGACCAATATGTAGAACACCGGTCACATTTGGTGGAGGGAGAACAATTGTGAACGCCTCTTTAGAAGATGAAGCATCTGCAGTGAAGTAATCAGCTTTCAGCCATTTTGAATAAAGGCTGGACTCAATATCGGCCGGATTAAAGGTCGATGCGAGTTCTTTGCCAGATGGCGAGCTTGAAGACATAGAGCGCAGTCTAGATTATGCGCTCTTCTCCTCTGTACCTTTTTCGCGGCGTGAAGCGCGCTTTGGAATATCGCCAGTGCGTGCAACCAGCGTTGGAGCCGCATTTTCATCGATACATTCCTTATTAATGATCACTTTTGCGATATCGCTGCGACTTGGTACGTCGTACATCACAGATAACAGAACAGATTCCATGATCGCACGAAGTCCGCGAGCACCTGTGCCACGCTTTAGCGCAAGCTCTGCAATGGCATCGAGTGACTCAGAAGTGAATTCGAGTTCCACATCATCTAAGTTAAAGAGGCGCCGATACTGCTTAACGAGCGCATTCTTTGGCTCCGTCAAAATCTGCATTAGCGCCGGCTTATCTAGATTCTCGACGCTAGTAAGAACTGGCAGGCGGCCGATGAATTCAGGGATCATTCCAAACTTCAAAAGATCTTCTGGCATTACATCGGAGAAGATATCTTTGCGGTTCTTATCTGTAGCCTCTTGCAGAGTTGCATTAAATCCAACTCCAGCTTTTCCGCTACGCGCTTCAATGATTTTATCTAGACCAGCGAATGCTCCACCGACGATAAAGAGAACATTTGTTGTATCGAGTTGAATAAATTCTTGGTGTGGGTGCTTGCGTCCACCTTGAGGTGGAACTGATGCGACCGTGCCTTCAAGAATTTTAAGGAGCGCCTGCTGAACGCCTTCACCTGATACGTCGCGAGTAATTGATGGGTTTTCGGATTTACGTGCGACCTTATCGATTTCATCGATATAAATGATTCCGGTTTCGGCTTTCTTTACATCGTAATCTGCAGCCTGTAAAAGTTTGAGCAAAATGTTTTCTACATCTTCACCAACGTAACCGGCTTCAGTTAGAGCAGTTGCATCTGCAATTGCAAATGGCACATTGAGCATGCGCGCCAAAGTTTGCGCCATAAGAGTCTTGCCACAACCAGTTGGGCCAAGTAACAAAATATTTGACTTGGCTAGTTCTACGCCGTCTTCACCTTTTGCTTCACCTGATTGCACGCGCTTGTAATGGTTATAAACGGCAACTGCTAAAGATTTCTTTGCGCGATCTTGTCCAATTACATATTGATCAAGGAATTCAAAGATTGCTTGTGGTTTAGGAAGTTCAGTTAAGCCAAGCGTGCTCGCTTCGGCGAGTTCTTCAACGATGATCTCGTTACAGAGTTCGATACATTCGTCGCAGATATAAACGCCAGGACCGGCGATGAGCTTCTTGACCTGCTTCTGTGTCTTGCCACAGAAGGAACATTTGAGCAGGTCGCTAGTTTCACCGATACGAGTCATGGGTAAAGAATAGTTTTTAGCGCGGAAATATGTTGGTTAAATCAGGCTTGGGTGTGTTCGCCCATAGATGAATTACCTGAAGAGTAAGGCGGCTTGGTGGATTTCATCTCCTTAACTCCAGGTACAAATAAGACGATGCCGCAGATGAGTAAGTGAAATACCGCTACGCCGATCAAGAGTTCTTTCTCTCCAAAAACGCTAACCATTGGCCCCGCAAGCGCCATACCTAATGGCATTAAGCCAAGTGATCCCATGTAATCAATGCTAAAGACGCGCCCTTGATATTCGGCAGGAACTTCGCGTTGAACTTGAGTTGCCCAAAAAGCTTCCCAAGGTCCAACTGAAAATCCTGCTGCAAAATATGCCAGGAAGATTAATTCTTTCGAGGAAGGAAAAGCTAAGACTAGAGGTGCAAAGATAAACAATCCCCAGACGACTACTGAAACTAACCCTGGATTTTTAACTTTTGCTTTGATGCAAATAACGGCTGAAATTGCCCCACCCAAACTAAAGAGCGCAGCAGATGTTGCAAAAACCGAGGCTGTTCCAAAATCTCGTTTTGTAATCACTGGCAATAGTACGTTTTCAACTCCGATAACCATCATTAGTTGAACTGATGCCATGAGGATCATCGCTGCGATCCACTTGTAATACCAAACAACCTTTAAGCCTTCACGAATCTCAAGAAAAAATTGGTTCTCTTTCCCAGTTGGTGCAATTGCAGGACCTTCATCTATACGGAGTAGCAAGACCGCGCCGAGAAGAAAGAAAATAGAGGTTGCTATATAGGTTGCGTGCGTTCCCAATGAAACGACAATTACTCCAGCAACTCCTGGTCCAGCAATATGACTACCTTTTAACAAGATTCCGCGGATTACATTTCCAGAGGGAAGCAAGTGATCCGGAATCAGGCTTGGAATAATTGCACCAGCAGCGGGACCACCAAATGCATCGCTAACTCCCATCAGCACAACTATTCCGCCAAGAATCCACATGGAGATACTTTCCGGTCTGATGAAGATGACGATGCTTCCGATAACAGCTCTGAATCCATCAGAAAAAATCAGAATCATTTTTCTTGGCAAACGATCGACCCAGACACCGCCAACGGGAGCAAGTAACACTCCAGATAGAACTCGCGCCGCCAGGATTAATCCGAGTGTTGAAGCAGACCCGCCGGCATCGAGAACGGTTACTGCTAGTGCGATCGGAAAAGCAGACATTGCAATGACAGTGAGAACGTTTGAGATTAGAAGATTTCTATAGGCCTTATATGAAAAAAGAGCGCCGGGTTCGAAATATTTTTTCAACATTTCTAGACCGACGCCCCTTTATTGAGAGAATTAATTAAGAATTATGCGGAAGGCTTCGCCTTACGTGAAGACATAACCCTATCGATAATTCCGTATTCAACTGCTTCTGCTGCAGTAAGAATCTTGTCGCGCTCGATATCTTTCTCGATTTCTTCAATACTCTTATTTGAATGCTTTGCAAGCATAGTTTCGAGCAGCCCACGCATACGCATGATCTCGCGCGCTTGGATTTCGATATCTGAAGCCTGTCCCCCACCCTCAGATGAAGGTTGGTGGATAAGGATTCGTGAATGTTCTAGTCCGTAGCGCTTTCCTTTAGTTCCACCAGCAAGGATGATCGCTGCAGCAGATGCTGCTTGTCCAAGACAAATTGTTGTGATGTCTGGGCGAACAAATTGCATAGTGTCATAAATAGCGGTGAGAGCTGTAAATGATCCACCAGGTGAGTTGATGTAGATCGAGATATCGCGATCGGGATCCATTGATTCAAGAGTTAGCAACTGAGCCATTACATCGTTTGCAACGGTGTCATCAATTGGTTGACCCAAGAAGATGATGCGCTCTTCGAATAACTTTGTATAAGGATCAAGGCGCTTGTAACCATAAGCAGTCTTTTCTTCAATTGTTGGAAGAACGTAGCGGTTGGTAATTTCTTGGATATGTTTCATTACTTTTTGCCTCCCGCAACTTGTCCATCATTTGTAGCGATGTGATCGATAAAGCCATATGCGAGCGCATCCTTGGCGTTGAACCAGTTATCGCGATCTGAATCAGCGATGATCTTTTCTAGAGGCTGACCAGTGTGCTTGGCATTTAGCTCAGACATTGTCTGCTTGGTAATTGCCATTTGTTCTGCCTGAATACGAATATCTGTTGCCGTACCGCCGATGCCACCCAGTGGCTGGTGCATCAAGATACGCGCATTTGGGGTTGCAAAGCGTTTTCCAGGAGCACCTGCAGTCAGAATGAATTGACCCATTGATGCAGCCATTCCCATTGCAACTGTTGCTACATCGTTCTTGATGTAATGCATGGTGTCGTAGATCGCCATACCTGCTGTTACAGAACCACCAGGTGAGTTGATGTAAAGGTAGATATCTTTATCGGAATCTTCAGCGGCTAGCAAAAGCATCTGTGCGCAGATTGCATTGGCCATCTCGTCGCGGAATTCACCGGCAAGGAAGATTATGCGCTCACGGAGCAAGCGGTTGTAGATGTTTTCATCTAGCGCATTGCCGGTTGCTGCCCGAGACATTGATCCAGTCAATTGTGGGTCTTGATAATCCACGTAATCCTCCTGATTGATAACAACTTTTATATGTAGAGACCTTAACAATGCCTGAGGCGAAATGCTTCCCAAATATCGCAAAAAGGGTGCAAATCTCCCCTTGTTCGCTCAGGGCAGAGGAGATTGGTTACGAAACGGTCAGCTTGAGCAGGTAGGTCTTCTTGCCATCGGTCAGCGATACCGAAGTTTTACCTTTTTTCAGAATAGTCAGCGATGGATTGGTTTCATAGGTTGATTGCGGGCCGCCTGGAACAAATTTGGCAATTGATGAGTTAATGACTTTGCCTCGCCAGATCTCTGGATTTTCAACTCTAAATACAACTACTCGCCCATTTTTTACTTTGATCGTCTTCGCCTTAAGCGGGTTGACCATGACCGGAGGAATAACTCTTGCCTGTGGTGCAATCTCTTCGACAGTAGCTGTCTCTGACTCATCCGCTGATGAAATCGCAACCGTGTAGAGAGATGAGAAAAGCAGAACAAATAGCGTTACAAAGAACTTAAGTTGACGCATAAGACCGTCGACTTTAGCGGTGGTTATTCCTCTGAATCAATAGGTGCCGCGGGTGGTGTCTGTGGGCGAAGCGCCTCGAGATCAACCTTCTTGCCTGATTTGTCGACAACGTTTACGCGACCAAGAACTCCAGCCAAGGCCTTCGTGCGAGATACCTCAGCAACTAGTTGTGAAATCTGACCAGCATCCTGAAGTTGCTTTGCGAATTGCTCTGGAGGCATTCCGTAACGCTGTGATGTACGGATGAGATATTCAGTTAACTCGATTTCGTTCACTTGAACTTCCTCTGCCTTAACAATTGCATCGAGCAAGAAATCAGATTTGATTGATGTGCGAACCTGGCCATCTACTTCAGCGCGGTGTTCAGCATCTTCTAGTCGGCCTTCGCCTTCGAGGTGTTCATTGACTTCATCAGTAACTAACTTTTCTGGAACTGGAATATCAAGATCATCGATCATTTTCTTAAGTAGCAAGTCGCGTGCTTGTGCGCCTTGTTCCATCGCCTTAACGCGCTTCAAACGCTCAGCAAAATCAGCCTTCAATTCTGCAATGGTGTCGAACTCTGACGCTAATTTTGCAAAGGCATCATCAACTGGTGGGAGTTCGCGCTCTTTAACTGCCTTTAACTTAATTTCAACATCGCCCTTTTCGTCATCTTTCTGACCTACGAGCTGTGTTTCAAAGTTCTTAACGTCTCCGGCCTTCATGCCAAGAAGTGCAGCATCTAAGCCATCGATCATGCGATTTGACCCGACTTCGTATGAAATGTCATTTGCCTTGCCGCCATCAACTTCTGCGCCATCGATCTTCGCGGTTAAATCAACAGTTACGAAGTCGCCATCTTTTGTTTCGCGTTCAACGGTCATGAGAGTTCCGAAGCGAGCGCGGAGCTCGTCAACTTGCTCATCTATATCTTTATCTGTGACGGCGAGATCATCAACTTCGATTGTGATCTTTGAAAAGTCAGGAAGAGTTACTTCTGGACGGACATCTACTTCAACTGAGAAGACCAGCTTCTCGTTGTCGACGTATTCCTTGATATCTACTTCTGGGCGGCCAACGACTAGAACTTCATGTTCACGAGCTGCCATTCCGTAAAACTGTGGAAGTGCGTTATTGATCGCTTCATCGATTACTGATCCGCGACCTACGCGTTGATCGATCATTGCGGCTGGGACTTTGCCTTTACGGAAACCTGGGATGTTCACCTTTGATGCGACAGATTTGTAAGCATCAGTTACGTATTCGGTGAGATCTGCGTAAGGAACTTCGATATCGAGACGGACGCGAGTTGAGGAAAGTGTTTCGACCGTGCTCTTCACAAAGTGCTCCTTGAATTAGAGATACAAAGAAAAACCAAAAAATTCTGGTCGGGGCGGGGAGATTCGAACTCCCGATCTCCTGCTCCCAAAGCAGGCGCGCTAGCCACTACGCTACGCCCCGAGGCGCAAGAGGTGAGTCTAGAGTAATTTTTTACTCTCGGTTACCGAGGCAGTAGGCTTAGCCCTCACACGAAACCTTCGCAGGTTTTAGCACCTATTGCGGGTGTAGCTCAATGGTAGAGCCCCAGCCTTCCAAGCTGGCCATGCCGGTTCGATCCCGGTCACCCGCTCCATAGTTTTTATAAGGCCCCTATAGAGCCAACCAAGGTTGAATACATTCGACCGCTTAAGGACATCGGCCGAGTCGACGTTACTCCCATATCGTCAATTATCTTTATAGCTATTCCTGAATCAGCAGATACGGGCGTGAATGTTCCCGTAATGGTGAAGAAATATCTATACATCTTCGGATCAAGTTCCAGCCCATTGGAAAATCCAACTGAGTAGTTGAAATTCGCTGCCGAGTTATCTTCATGCAGAACCTCAAGAGAGAATGCCGCTGCATTCGCATCGCTGACTCCGTAAATATAGATTGTGTAGACGTAGGATTTTCCTGCAATGAATTTCGGAGTTACCGCGCTAACCGAAAACGTTCTTTTAGTGGCTGTACTTAACGTCCATGTCGGTATGGAGTTAACGTAAACATTAGATGGCCCTGTTGCGCCGGCAGTTCCCGTTTCACCTTTCAAACCCACTGCTCCAATTGCGCCATCTGCTCCCGCTGTTCCTGTCTCGCCTTTCGCACCTGTAAGACCTGTTGCGCCTGCGGAACCGGTTGCACCAGTCGCACCAGTTGCACCAGTAGGTCCGGGTGATCCTCCACCTCCACCACCAGATGGACCTTGCGGTCCTGTTGCACCTGTTGCACCAGCTGGTCCTGCAGAACCGCTTGAACCTGGTGAACCTGCTTCACCCTTCTCTCCCTTTTCGCCTTTCTCCCCTTGTAAACCTTGCGCACCTATAGGGCCCGCAACATTTGATGCGGTTGCAATTGTCTTTCCTTCACTTCCATTTTTTCCATCAACCCCATTTGCCCCAACTGGGCCTTGCAAATTCTGCGGTAGCGGCCACTTTCCACTTTTCTTTGGACCATAAATCAAAAGGCTTCGTGTGTCTATATAGAAATCACCATCAATACCGATCTTTGATAGTGGCGCACCTTTGCCATTTAATATCGTATTTGGAATCGTTGTTGAAGTTCTGCCAGCGGCTTTTGGCTTAGTTGCGGCGCTAGTTAATGGCGCCGATAGAACCGCCATTGTTGTTGTAACTGCAATTGAAAGTGTGAAAACTACAGACATCCGTTTGCGATTCATGGAACCTCCGGGCCCACTTCGACGAATTGGTTATTGAAAAGTGTGAATGCGCTTCCAAGGGGCGCGAAGAGGGCTTTCCCTGAGTTTTTCCTTAGAGCCAATAGGTGAAACCCCGTTTGTGAGCGTGGGCAGATGGCCAAATATTCGCACGGGTCTCACAGGATCTAGGGGTACTTTTCTGAGCATCAGGTAGTTATCTACGGGTAGTCGACAACGAGGGTTTCGACACAATGCTCAACGGGATGAAAGGAAGACATGCAAATGTCGTCAAAGAAAAACGTAATCGCAATCGCGATAACAACGGTTGCACTTACAGTAGCTAGCGTTGGAGTCGGTCAAGCGTCATCAAAAGTTAAATCAGTTTCAACAAAGGTAACTCGTACTTCTTCAACAGGAGTTGCAAATCCGATGTCAGTAAACGGATTAACTCGCGGCGGTGGACATGCTGCAGATCTAGCAGCAACACTTTCTGCTCTTGTTGCAAAGGGAACAATTACCCAGGCTCAAGCAGATGCAATTACTGCAGCTGCAACAGCTGCGCAAGCGGCAAAGGCTGCATCACGCGTTGCCGACCATGCAGCAATGGATGCAGAGCGCGCAGCAACTGAAGCGTTGATTTCAAAGACAATTGGAGTTGACTCAGCAACTATTCGTACTCGTTTAGCAGCAGGTGAATCTCTTGGCGCTATCGCTGGTGCAAAGAAGGCCGAATTAATTTCAGTTTTAGTTGCTGATCACACTAAGCGCATTGATGCCGCTGTAACTGCTGGAAAGTTGACTGCTGCACAAGCAACAACTCTCAAGGCTGACCTAACTACTCACGTGACTGCAGAAGTTGATCGCGTTGGTGGCAAGGGTGCATTTGGCGGTAAAGGTGGCAAGGGTGCAAAGGGTGAAAAGGGCGGACGCGGACACGGTGGTCGCGGACACGGTGGACCAGGAAAGGGCGGCATGGGGGCCGCTCCGACTATTCCAACACCAACTGCTTCACCAGCAGCTACTGCTTAACAAGTAAAAAGGCTCTGGAGTAACAACTTCATAACTCCTCCTAGGGTAAGAAAAACCCGTCGCGAATTCTCCTTCGCGGCGGGTTTTTTGATGCCCTAAAGAGTTGGTTATCCCTAATTAATTGGCTGCGTGAGAGACTTCGCATATGCGTTTACATATCGGTAGTGATCATGCAGGTCTTGAGTTAAAGAATGAACTCCTTGCTCACTTAGTAAATAACGGGCACGACGTTACCGACCACGGGCCTTACGAATATGATGCTTTAGATGACTATCCAGATTTCTGCATCCCGGCTGCTCAAGCAGTTGCGAAAGATGCAACATCTCTTGGCATTGTCATAGGCGGATCTGGCAATGGAGAACAAATCTCGGCAAATAAAGTTAAAGGCGTCCGTGCGGTGCTGGCATGGAATATTGAAACTGCGAAATTAGGGAAAGAACATAACAACGCCAATGTTGTTTCTGTAGGTGGCCGCATGCATTCAATTGAAGAGTGCAAAGCGATAATCGATGCCTTTATCGCCACACCATTTAGCAACGACGAACGCCATATCCGCCGGATAGATAAGATCGCTAAGTTCGAAAGAGAAAATCAGTAACTCTGTGATCTTTCGTTAAACCTTGTCCTTCAAAGCGCGTTAGGGGACGAGACTCTGGTCTATCAATTACTCCACCAGTAAATAGCGTTGACTCGTTGAATTGTTCGGTAATCCATTCGGCATATGGAACCCAGTCGGTTGCGATATGTAGGTATCCACCTGGCTTTAACTTTTGAGCGACTTCGCTGATAAAGCGGTGATTAACAATGCGGCGTTTAAAGTGGCGTTTCTTCGGCCAAGGATCTGGGAAGTAGAGATGAACTCCATCTAGTGCGCCATCAGAGATCATGAAGTGAAAAACTTCAAAGACATCGCGTTCGATTAACTTCACATTTGTTAATTCATATTCATTTAACTTCGCCATTAGCTTTCCAACACCTGGCATATGCACTTCAACGCCCAAGTAATTAACATCTGGATTTGCTTTGGCTATCTGCCATGTGGCCTCCCCCATGCCGTAACCAATTTCCATTACTACGGGTCGAGCTTTTGCGAAAGAGGTAGATAGATCCAATAAAGACTCTTGGAATTCGATACCAAATTTGGCCCACAAAGTATCGCGCGCTATTTGCTGGGCAGGGGTGATCCTCACGCCGCGTAAGCGATAACTTCTATTGGTAACTGGTTCCACAGCACAACTCTTTCATGATTAGACTTACGAGAGCAAAACGGTCCGTTAAGCATCTAAAGGAGTTTTACGTGTCAGGCACAAATATCACGCAGATTGAAGCAGCCCAACGTTCTGAAGTTATCAAGGTTTCGAGTTACAAAATCGATCTTGATCTAACAACTGGTGCAGAGACTTTCTTAGTCAAGACAACCGTTAACTTCGCCGGGCTAAAACCTGGTGCGACAACCTTTATCGACTGCGTTGGTAAGCGCGTAATTAGTGCAAAGCTAAATGGCGCCGACTTCGATCCAAAGTTCGATGGCGAAACCGTCTTCTTGCCCGCGTTAGCTGCAGAGAACGTCCTAGAGATTGAACATGAAGGTATCTACTCAAACTCCGGCGAAGGTTTACACCGTTTCGTAGATCCTGCTGATAATGAGGTCTATCTCTACACCCAGTTCGAAACCGGCGATGCGCGTCGCATGTATGCCTGCTTTGATCAACCTGATCAAAAGGCGACATTTACTATCAGCACAATTACCCCAAAGCATTGGGAAGTAATCTCGAACTACGGTATCGAATCGACTAAGGACGTTGATCGCGATCGTAAGCACATTCAATTTGCTACCTCACAGGTTATTTCAACATACGTCACAGCAATTGTTGCTGGTGCCTATAAATCTGTTCATGACGAATACAAGGGCGAGAAGACAATTCCGCTTGGTATCTACGCCCGCAAATCTTTCTTCCAGCACGTTGATGCTGAAAACATCTTCGAAGTTACCAAGCAAGGCTTTGCCTACTTTGAGAAGACTTTTGGCCTGGCTTACCCCTTCGGTAAGTACGACCAGATCGCCGTTGCCGAATACAACTGGGGCGCGATGGAGAACGTCGGCTGCGTAACTTTCCACGAAGATGTTTTGATCTTTCGCAGTAAGGTCACAGAACGCAGCTACATCAGCCGCGCTACAACGATCCATCACGAGATGGCGCATATGTGGTTTGGTGACTTGGTCACCATGAAGTGGTGGCAAGATTTGTGGCTTAACGAATCCTTCGCCGAATGGGCTTCATACATGTCAGTTAGCGAATCAACTCAGTACAAGCACGCTTGGACAGAATTTAACTCGGTCCGCAAGAACTGGGCATACCGCGTAGATCAAATGACTTCTACCCACCCAATCGCAGTTGAGATGGAAGATCTCGATGCAGTGCGCACCAACTTTGACGGTATTTCATATGCCAAGGGCGCTTCAGTTCTGCAGCAACTTGTGGCACACGTTGGTCGCGATCACTTCATCGCTGGCTTGCGTAAGTACTTCGCAAAGCATGCTTACAAGAACACTGAGTTAAGTGATTTGATTACTGAACTCGAAGCTGCTTGCGGAAAAGATTTAACTGCTTGGGTTAATACCTGGCTGCGCACCGCTGGTGTAAACACCCTTCGCCCAGTAATCAACCTAGATGGCGATAAATACGCATCTGTTTCAGTGAAGCAAGAAGTTCCTCCGCTACCTCTTGGCTCGAAGGAACTTCGCCCACACCGTTTATATGTTGGTCTCTTTGATGTAAAGGGCGATGCACTTGTGCGCCGCGAAAGCATTGAGGTAGATATCGCAGACGAACTAACTGAAATCAAAGAACTTGCCGGCAAGAAAGCGGCAGATCTATTGCTCATTAACGACCACGATCAGACCTACGCCAAGCTTCGCTTTGACGAGCGTTCTGTTGAGACCATGAAGAAGTATCTTGGCCAGCTAGATGACTCACTAGCTCGCGGACTTATCTGGGCATCACTTTGGGATTCAACTCGAGATGGCGAACTTCCTGCAAGTGATTACATCACCATTGCACTTAACGCGCTGAAGGGTGAATCAGATATCTCGATGATCACTGCAACATTTATGCAGATTGATACCGCTATCTGGGCATACGTTGCGCCAAAGAACCGCGAAGCAATTCGCCTTGCTGTTGCAAATGCAGCCGAATCTTTACTTGATGGCGCAAAGCCAGGAAGTGATCACCAACTTCAATATGCGCGTGCATTCGCAAACAACGCCGTTACACCTGCTCAATTCGATCGCTTAAAGGCGATGCTAGAAGGTGCGGTTAACGGTTTAACTGTTGATGCCGAACTTCGTTGGTACATCTTTATCTGTGGAGTAAAGCGTGGAGTATTTGGTCCAGCCGAAATCGCAGCAGAAGGTGATCGCGATAAGACTGCTCACGGTAAGCAATATGTTGCCTACGCTCATGCCGCGATTCCAACTCGCGAGGCAAAGGTTGCCGCATTTAAATCAATCACAACCGATGATTTAAGCAACACGATCCACTCTTATAAGTGCCGTGGCTTTAACGAGAATATCCATTGCGATCTTCTTGAAGCATTTGTTGATGATTACTTTGATGCCATCTTGAAAGTCTGGGAGACCAAGGGCTTTGAGATCGCCGAGACGACTGCAACGTTGACTTTCCCAACTTGGGCAATTAGTGAAGGAACTGTCACAAAGGCTCAGCACTGGCTAGATGTCACGGGCAAAGATGCATCACATGCTCTGCGTCGTTCAGTGACCGAAGGTCGCGATGCAATGACTCGTGCGCTTAAAGCGCGCGCTGTTGACGCTACTCGATAGAGGTTATTGCTGAAGCTGAATTCTTTGACTTCTTGCGATCGCCAGTTAGTGCGTAAGTTATAACTGCGATCAAAAGAAAGAGCGCTGTTGGCGCTGCGAAAAAGTAAGCGAAAGTTTCGACTGCGCTTAAGCCTTCGCCGGCTACGGTGCCATCTTCTTGGTTATCTAGCGCCAAGAAATTGATTGCGGATGTAAGACGAATCATCATGGGTGTAAGTCTAAGTGAATTAAGCGGTAGCCGCTGCCACGCCAAATGGCGCAAGATATGGAAGCCAACGCGTATCTGTGCGGCCTGTGCCGAGAATTCTCCAAGCGGCGCCAACTGGTTCGCGTGGAAGTGAGCGAAGTCTCCAACCTAATTCTTTAAGCGGCTTATCGGCCTTTAAGTGGTTGCACTTATGGCAAGCAGAGACAACATTTTCCCAGTTATGGCCACCGCCACGAGAACGTGGAATCACGTGATCGATCGATGTCGCAGGTGCGCTGCAGTAAACGCAGCGGCCACCATCGCGGGCAAATATTGCACGCCGTGAAAGTGGAACCGCATGGCGATAAGGAATCTTCACAAATTTATTTAAACGAATAACTGATGGGAGTTCGATCTGACCCTGCGAGAAGTGCAAGATACTGCCGGATGCTTCAACCATTGTTGCGCGAGAGTTGAGAACTAAGAGCAGCGCACGGCGTTCTGTTACAACACCTAGTGGTTCATAGGTGGCGTTTAGAACTAGTGAACGAGACATAGCTACCCCAGTTAATTCAGGCGCGTGGCTCGCGCCGATTGGTTTATCTTGCACTAATTTTGCGCGGATCGGGGTATTTGTAGGTCAATTTTAGGTAAAGAATTAGTTAGAGTTTGCGTTATGAGCGAGCAGACCCGCAATATCTTGGAATGGCTAAGCGGCGCCCCGCTTCGCGTATTTAGCGTCCTGGTGGCGGCTTGGATCGCCCAGAGCATTGGCCGGCGCGCGATTGAACGAGCAGTTAGCAAACTTGCAACGGCTGATCTAAAGCCAGGTCCAGGTTTTGCAAAGCGCCAATCTGAGCGCGCCCGAACAACCGGTTCAGTACTCACTTCGATATTGAAGGCGGCAGTTTGGATTATTGCGATCGCAATGATCCTGGGCGAATTCGGATTTAACTTAGGTCCGGTAATTGCATCAGCAGGCGTGATCGGCGTTGCTATTGGTCTTGGTGCGCAAACTTTGGTGCGCGATATCTTGTCAGGAATCTTTATGTTGATCGAAGATCAATATGGTGTTGGAGATCAGATCACAACTTTGGAGATTGAAGGCGTTGTTGAAAAAGTTGGTCTGCGCATAACAACGATTCGCGATAAAAAAGGCGTGCTTTGGTATGTACGAAATGGCGAAATATTAGTTATTGGGAATGCGTCTCAGAAGCATTAACCATGCCATGCGCGGCCATCTCTAGATATTCGCGCAGCTGCACGCGGTGAAGCTCTGACATCTCCATACCTTCGAGTGCGCCCATCGCACAATCAAGCCAAGCATCGCGCGCTGCTAAATCGATGTGAAATCCTGCATGGCGCATACGAAGGCGTGGGTGTCCACGTTCATCAGAGTAAGTAGTTGGACCGCCCCAATATTGTTCAAGGAACATCTTTAGGCGAAGTGCTGCACCATGCATATCTTTCTCGGGATACATCGGGCGCAATATTGGATCTGTTGCGACTCGCGCGTAAAATTGCGAAACGAAGTCGTTGAAGAAAGGCTCTCCCCCAACTTCTTCGTAAAACGTAGTCATGTTCGCAAGACCTTTTCGTCAACATTGCGCGCGATCTGTAATACAAAGTAAGCGGTAATGATGCACATTGCACCGCTTATGTAGAAGGCAACTGCATAATCTCCAAGTTGAACGCGCAAGATGGCGGCGCCGAATGCGGCAATTGCTCCACCAATTTGATGGCCTGTGAAAACCCAACCGTAAACGATGCTGGCTCTTTCTGGTCCAAGAATTGCGCGGCAGAGCATGATTGTTGGTGGAACCGTTGCAACCCAATCAAGTCCGTAGAAGATAACAAAGACCAAGGTGGATGCATGAATGTCGGAGAATAAAATTGAAGGCAATAGGAATAGAGAAAGCCCTCTTGTTCCGAAATAGAAGAAGAGCAGCTTTCTTGGGTCGTAACGATCAGTTAGCCAGCCACTGAAAACAGTTCCAATAACATCAAAGATTCCAACCATTGCAAGAAGCGAAGCAGCAAGCGTTGTTGGCATACCGTGATCGTGCGCCGCAGGAATAAAGTGCGTGCCAATCAGACCGCTAGTTGAAAGTCCACAGACAAAGAATGACCCGTACAAATACCAGAAATCCTTCTTTTTAGCGCTCTGCTTCAAAGTATCGATAGCTAGTGCGCCAGCACTTAACTCACTCTTTGCAGGTGGTTGCCAATCCGAATTGGCCCCGTATGGAAGGAGACCAACTTCAGCGGGGCTTTCGCGCAAGAAGAAAAATATAAAGGGAACAACCAAGATTGCAAATGACGAGACGGTTATTGAGACGCTCTTCCAGCCATAAGTATTAGCAAGATGTGACAGTCCGGGTAAGAAAATTAACTGGCCGGTTGCAGATGCAGCGGTAAGGACTCCGGTTACTAATCCACGTTTAGCAACGAACCAACGATTTGCAACCGTTGCGGCAAATACCAAAGCCATTGAACCAGTGCCGATTCCGACAATGACTCCCCAGGTAGCAATTAGTTGCCATGGCGCTTGAATAAAAATAGTAAGAAAGGCGCCAATTGAAATAGTTGTTAGCGCCGACATTACGACTCGTCGTATTCCAAACTTTTCCATAAGCGCTGCTGCAAAGGGTGACATCAGCCCAAAGAGAAGAACGTTTATCGCAACCGCTAAAGAAATATCTGAACGAGACCAACCAAAGGCGTCTTCAAGCGGAACGATCAGGACTGATGGCGCTGATCTAAACCCTGCCGTTGCCATGAGCGTTGCAAAGGTGACTGCAACGGCTATCCAGCCTGGGTGAATACGGCGCGAAACTGGAACCACTAATTACTCTCTTGGTAGCGCGAGAGGAATTCTCGCTCCGCATCGGTTAGCGGGCGAGACTTCTTGGTCTCCATAGAAACAGCAACTTGCACAGTTTTGATCTTTGCAAAGACTTTGCCGCCGTCAGAGATTGTGTAGAGAAGAACAAACGAGGTGTTTCCGATTTTCTCAACAGTTATCTCTACATCAACAAAGCGACCGCCTTCGTATATCGGTTCAACGAAATCAACTTCAGCGCGTGCAACAACCATCTCGATTAAAGAGGACTCTCGCATGGCTGCTGCGAATTCTTCAGTTGACCAGATAAAGCGCGCCTCTTGAGCAAAGGTTAAATACTTAGCGTTATTGACATGCCCCATGGCATCAAGGTCATCCCAACGAACAAATTGCTTATTGATGTACTTCATTAACGGGTTAGCTTTCGGTAGGTCGCACGATGTGGACGCGCTGCATCTGCACCAAGGCGAGAGATCTTATTTTCTTCGTAGGACTCGAAGTTTCCTTCAAACCAGAACCAATTCGAATCGCCCTCGTAAGCCAAGATATGTGTTGCTACACGGTCAAGGAACCAACGATCGTGAGAGATAACCACTGCGCAACCCGGAAATTCAAGGAGCGCATTTTCAAGTGAACCAAGAGTTTCCACATCAAGATCGTTTGTTGGCTCATCGAGAAGTAATAGGTTTCCACCGAGCTTTAAAGTCAACGCCAAGTTCAAGCGGTTGCGTTCTCCACCTGAGAGCACGCCGGCCTTCTTCTGCTGATCAGGGCCCTTAAATCCAAAGGCCGAGACGTATGCACGAGAAGGCATTTCAACTTGGCCGACCTTTATAAAGTCCAAACCATCTGAGACAACTTCCCAAAGTGATTTAGAACCATCGATACCACCGCGTGACTGATCGACATAGGCGATCTTTACCGTTTCACCAATTTTTACAGTTCCAGAATCTGCTTTTTCGAGACCGAGAATAGTTTTAAAGAGCGTTGTCTTTCCGGCACCGTTAGGCCCGATGACTCCAACAATTCCGTTGCGCGGCAAGGTAAATGAAAGGTTATCGATCAAGATGCGATCGCCAAAACCTTTAACTAAGTTTTCTACCTCAACAACAACATTTCCAAGACGTGGTCCAGGTGGAATCTGAATTTCATCAAAGTCCAACTTACGCATCTTGTCGGCCTCTGCCGCCATTTCTTCGTAACGAGCAAGACGCGCCTTTGATTTAACTTGGCGTCCCTTTGCGTTCTGGCGAACCCATTCAAGTTCTTCAGTTAAACGCTTAGCGCGCTTGGCATCTTTCTGTCCTTCGATTTTCAGACGCGTTGCCTTGGTCTCTAGATAAGTTGAGTAGTTACCTTCATATGGATAAGCGCGACCACGATCGAGTTCGAGGATCCATTGTGCGACGTTGTCGAGGAAGTACCGATCGTGCGTAATCGCAACGACTGCGCCAGGATATTTATTTAAATGTTGTTCGAGCCACAGAACAGATTCGGCATCAAGATGGTTTGTCGGTTCATCGAGAAGTAAAAGATCTGGTGCTTCCAGGAGCAACTTACAAAGTGCAACGCGGCGCTTTTCTCCACCAGATAGAACCTTCACATCAGCATCAGGTGGTGGACAGCGCAGGGCATCCATCGCCTGCTCAAGTTGTGAATCTAGCTCCCAAGCATTTCGGTGATCTAGCTTTTCTTGTAGGTCGCCCATTTCGGCAAGTAGCTTGTCGTAATCTGCATCAGGCTGTGACATCTCATCGCTGATTGCATTAAAGCGATCGAGCATTGCAACGGTTTCAGCAACGCCCTCTTTAACGTTATCAATTACATTTTTCTCTTCATTTAAAATTGGTTCCTGCATCAAGATGCCAACGGTGTAACCAGGAGTTAGGTATGCCTCACCATTTGATGGTTGCTGCAAGCCAGCCATAATCTGCAAGACCGTTGACTTACCAGCGCCGTTAGGACCGACCACGCCAATCTTTGCTCCAGGATAGAACATCAAGGTGACGTCGTCGAGAATTACCTTTTCACCATGCGCTTTGCGCGTCTTTTTCATCGTGTAAATGAACTCAGCCATAGAGAAAACCTTAGTGGTTGGTTTCGGTACAATTAACTATCGACCCTGCAGGCGCCTGTAGCTCAGTCGGATAGAGCACTCGCCTTCTAAGCGAGTTGTCGCTGGTTCGATTCCAGCCAGGCGCACATGACTACACCTCTGCCCCACCTGATCTGGATCGATTGCGAAATGACCGGACTCGACTTGGCATCTGATGCCTTGGTTGAGATTGCGGTCTTAGTGACCGATTCTGACCTCAATGTAATTGGTGAAGGTGTAGATCTCGTTATCGCAACGACCCCTGAAAAATTGGCGGGCATGAACGAGTACGTAACCCAAATGCACACAACCTCAGGTTTGATCACTGAAATTCCAAATGGAGTAACTGCAAGTCAAGCTGAAGATGCGATAATTAAATATCTCGAATCCACTGAAACTGTTGCGGGTAAATCACCACTTGCGGGAAATTCCGTTAGCGTCGATCGCAATTTCATCGCCCGCGATATGCCCCGCCTTAATGAATACCTGCACTACCGAACTGTCGATGTTTCATCGATTAAAGAGTTGGCACGACGCTGGTATCCCAAGACCTATTTCGCGGCCCCGGCCAAGACCGGCAACCATCGCGCGCTGGGTGATATCCAAGATTCGATCGCTGAACTGGCGTATTACCGCTCAACCTTATTTATCCCGACCGCTACGACAGCCGAGTCAAACTAGATAACAGGTACGACCAGATAACAGGTACTATTGCCTTTCAATCAGCACATGGTGGACGTAGCTCAGCTGGTAGAGCACCCGGTTGTGGTCCGGGATGTCGCGGGTTCGAGCCCCGTCGTTCACCCCAAGTTTTTCTTTCCTACTTAAGCACTAAACGAGAGCGGTAATTATGATCTTCGACGTTGTAGTTGAAATCCCTGCTGGCTCGCGCAATAAATACGAAATCAATCACACAACTGGTGAAGTTCGTCTTGATCGCATGCTCTTTACCGCAACACGCTTTCCGCACGATTATGGATTTGTAAAGAACACTCTCTCAAACGATGGCGATCCACTCGATGCTTTGATTATGTTGGATGAACCAACATTTCCTGGCTGCGTAGTTTCTTGCCGCGTTATCGGAATGTTCCGCATGACCGATGAAAAAGGCGGAGACGACAAGTTGCTCTGCGTTGCAGCTGGAGACATTCGTAAATCAAATCTCAATGATCTAGACGACGTCCCTGTTTACGAACTCGATGAAATCAAGCACTTCTTTGAGGTTTACAAGACGCTCGAGCCAGGTAAGGAAGTTCACGGCGGAGATTGGGTCGGACACGACGCCGCTGAAGAAGAAATCCTCGCGTCATATAAGCGATATAACGAAACCCACTAAGACTCCCCTTTAGCATTGCTCCATTGCTTCGCCACACATTAGGCGGAGCAGATTTCGGAGAGCGCTGTGATTGATGTAAATACTGGTGATACCGCTTGGGTTCTAGCAAGCGCTGCCTTAGTTCTTTTCATGACACCTGGTTTAGCCGTTTTCTATGGCGGCATGGTTCGCGCCAAGAGCGCGCTAAATATGATGATGATGTCATTTGCCGCAATCGGTGTGACAACGATTATCTGGGTGCTTTATGGATATTCGTTGGCGTTCGGTAAATCAAATGGTGGATTAATCGGAAACTTCGATCACATTGGTTTATCAAATACTTTAGATCAAGTAACTGGGGCTGAAGGTCATCAGATTCCTGTTCTTGCCTTTGCCATGTTCCAATTAACTTTCGCGATCATCACCGTTGCACTACTTTCGGGCGCAATCGCAGATCGCGCAAAATACGGCTCATGGGTTGTCTTCGTAGCTGTCTGGATCACACTGGTTTATCTTCCAATTGCGCACTGGGCATTTGCCACACAAGGCGGTGATGGCGGATGGATCATCGACAAACTTGGCGCGCTCGATTTCGCTGGCGGAACTGTTGTTGAAATCAACTCCGGTGCTGCAGCTCTTGCACTCGCAGTAGTTCTCGGAAAGCGGGATGGTTTCAAACGCGATCCAATGCGTCCACACAATATGCCGTTAGTTCTTCTTGGTGCAGGAATGCTCTGGTTTGGATGGTTTGGATTTAACTCGGGATCCGCACTATCTGCAGGATCTCTTGCAGCAACAGCAATGATTAACACTCAAATTTCTACTGCAGCTGCAGCCATGACCTGGATCGCTTATGAAAAGAAGCGTGATGGCAAAGCAACAACCTTGGGCGTTGCATCTGGTGCAATCGCTGGCGCTGTAGCAATCACGCCTGCATGTGGTTTCTTAAATCCAATGGGCGCACTAGTTCTTGGACTAATCGCAGGTGTTGCATCTGCTTGGGCGGTAACTCGCAAATACAAGTTCGGATATGACGATTCACTAGATGTTGTCGGAGTTCACGGCATGGGCGGACTTATCGGAATGCTCTTTATCGGTTTGGCGGCAACAGTTACCGCTAACGCTGCGGGCAAGGATGGCCTCTTCTTCAAGGGTGGCACAGACCTGCTGCAATCTCAGGTAATCGCGATTGTCGCTGTTGCAACCTTCTCTTTCTGCGCAACATGGTTAATCGCAACCGTGATTTCAAAGACCATCGGCTTCCGAGCATTCCGCGACGACGAGCTAAATGGCCTCGATACGACTTATCACGCCGAATCGGCATATGACATAACCGGAAACTCAAACCGGTACTAGAGTTCAAACAAGAGAAGCGAGATAAATATGAAGTTAATAACTGCAATCGTTAAGCCAGCAAAGGTAGATGACATCAAAGTTGCTCTACAGGCAGCCGGCGTTCACGGCATGACCGTCTCTGAAACCCGCGGCTTTGGCCGTCAAAAGGGCCACACCGAAATTTATCGCGGCGCTGAATACACAGTTGATTTCATTCCAAAGGTGCGAATCGAACTTCTTGCAGAAGATGCTGACGCCGCAAACCTTGTAGACATCATTGCAAACACTGCTAACACTGGATCAATCGGTGATGGAAAGATCTGGGTTACCCCAGTTGAAACCGTTGTTCGTGTGCGCACTGGCGAGCGCGGAGCAGACGCTCTTTAATTTGTCGGTGCTTTAAAGCCTGGACATTTAGCAAGCAGGGATTGCATGGCGGCCTTTTCAGGCGGTGTAACCCAAAGGCCATACTTGGCCTTCACGACTATCTGTTGTGACACGTATGCACATCGAATCTCTTTGCGCGGTGGAAGCCAAGTCGCAGCATCGCCATCGCCCTTCTGTGAATTCAGCCGCCCCTTTACCGCCAATAAATTCATCGGGTCATTGGCAAAGGCCAGTCGCTTGTCGTAACTCAATTTAAATGCCCCGGTCTGCCAAGCATTCGACAACGCCACAACGTGATCTATCTGAACATCCATGCTCGATTTAACGCCGCGTTCGAATGAGATCTTCTCCCCCGAATACGGATCCAGCAAAATTCCAGATATAACCACGCAATCTCGAGTCCCTGATTTGTAAACAATTGAAGTTAAATCTCGATACAAAATATCGTTACGGGTATCGCACCCATTGCGGTCGACATCAGACCATGCCGGACCAAATTGCGATCTCTCATACCCAGTCTTTGGCGCTCTACCTTTAACGGCCAACGTTTCCAATACCGCTTCCGCTGTCTTCGTCGAAGCCTCAACTGGTACTTGACCCATGAAAACGCCTGCGGCCAATAGCACCGCAATACGTATCTGCCAGCGACTCATGTCACCATCTTCGTGGCAGCCGAGGTGTTAGACAAGCCGCGCTGCCCTGATAGGGTCTGCTCTGCATTCAAACATTCGACCGTTTGAATGGGTTGTTAGCTCAGTTGGTAGAGCAGGTGACTCTTAATCACCGGGTCGGGGGTTCGAGTCCCTCACAACCCACGTATGTAAGTAAATCCGAGTTCCATTTCCAAACCTTGGATGTGGTTCAAATCCTTGAATAGTGGATATATCTGCCAAACCTTTATATCCAGTATTTGATCTCTTGACTCCTTTAGTCATAGGGAGAAGATGATTTTGGTTAGCGAATTAACGCGCTTCTAGGAACTGCTTTGAAACAGTCCGTGCCAGAATTGGCTTAGCGTTCGCCCAAGAAATTCCGTAGACCTTTTCAAAGGCTTGATCAAAAGTCATTCCTGACGCATATTTATCCAGTACATCAAAGGTAAATGAAATTCCACCAATCGATGTCAGTGCCTCAACAGCTATAAATCCGATGTCATAAATATGTAGACGTGTTGCTGAATCACATGGCTGCTGATGCTGCAGATCAAAGAATTTGTTGATACTTGCTTCTGAAAAATCAGGTAATCCACGCAGTGGCGGACGAAGCCAACTGCGACGGTTCTTTACGTATTCACTTAAACTTGCGCTGCTAGAAGTTTGCCCAACAACCTGCGGCTGTCCCTCAGAAAACCAGCAGGGAATCGAAAATCTCTTCAAGCCATACTTTTTGTAGATTGATTTCTGGATTGTGTGAGTAGTTTCGTGCGCATAGTGAGATCGTATAATTGCAGTATTTGTGTTTGAAGAGTTTGGTAATCCAGACACACCCTGAATTATCAACCCTGAATCAAGTGAAATATTTCCAAAAGCATTGTCACACTCTGCTTGCGAACTACAAGCTACGCCTACTTGATCTGAAAATGTGTCATTTAATGTGAATGGGGACGCAATCGTGCTGAGTCGAGTTTTTGCCCAATCCCTGTCGGTGAAATTAAACGCAACCACTAGGAATTTGGATTGTTTGGGGAAGTTTCCAC
Source organism: Candidatus Planktophila lacus (assembly GCF_002288385.1). NCBI lineage: Bacteria > Bacillati > Actinomycetota > Actinomycetes > Candidatus Nanopelagicales > Candidatus Nanopelagicaceae > Candidatus Planktophila > Candidatus Planktophila lacus. The sequence continues at coordinate 979,575 of NZ_CP016783.1, forward strand.
CGAGTTGTTGAGCTCTAGAAATTCCATACTCAATTTCTGAGTAGGAATAAAGGATTTTTGTAGATTCACCTTTTTCAACATCCACCTTAATTGGCGTGCTCAAGGGTTGAGCAAAGAGTCTCTCGGCATCGACCCACACAGAATTAGGAATACCTTTGTAATTCGCTTCTAAATCTTCGAATGAAGTTGGCATTGCGGGAACGATTTCAATTTTAGGTGTTGGAGTTGGAGTTGGGGTCGGCGTTACGACTGGCATCGGCGTGGACAACTTCACGCCTTTGTTCCATATAAGTTTTTTGCCGGACTTGATGCATTTGTATTTGATTCCAGAAACAGTTGTAGCTGCATTAAGTTTGGTACAAGGCGCTCCCGCCTTAACTGCGCCAGAAGCCGACATCGCAGGAACCAGAACCATGATCAAGGCAAGAACGACTGCGGATATGGATCGCTTCATAGGATGATCTTAGATTTCCTTCTTAGTCGAGGCTAGTGGTGTTGAGGAGATTTTGAAGTGATTTTGTTACTTACCCAATGATTTCTTTCAATCCAGCCACTAAACGATCAACATCGTCGCGCGTGGAATAAGGCGCCAATCCGGCACGAAGTGCACCTGCATCACCGAGCCCAAGCTTGCGAGAAGTTTCCAAGGCATAGAAATTAGATGCCGGAAGTGTCACGGCCTTCTTCGCCATCGCTTTATAGATCTCTGCACTTTCAAAGCCTTTGAATGAGAAGTAAAGCGTAGGCGTGCGTTTCTTAGCATTGCCATAGAGAGTGATCCCCGGCAGAGCTTTCAGTGAACTTTCCATGTATTCCAAGAGTTCGTCTTCATAGGCTTCAAGCGCACGCATTGAGTTAACAATCTTGTCACGACGGCTTGTGGCACCGCCTGGCGCGAGATTTGCAATGTATTCAATTGCTGCAACGCTTCCCGCCATTAATTCATAAGGCAAGGTACCGAATTCAAATCTTTCCGGAACCATGTTAGTTGCAGGAAGCAACTTATCGTTCTGCAAAGTTTCAAGAAGTGCCGGAGCAGCAGCCAGTGCTGCGCAGTGTGGGCCGAACATCTTGTAGAAGGAAAACCCTATGAAATCGGCGCCAATCTCTTTTGCACTGATTGGTGCGTGCGGGGTTAGGTGAACTGCATCGACATAGAAGAGTGCACCAACTTTGTGGACTGCGGCACCAATCGCCTTTAAGTCGGGGCGAGTACCAATAGTGTTTCCAGCCCCGGTTACTGCAACAAGTTTTGTTCTGGCAGATAAAACGGATTCGACGGCTTCTACTGACAACTCTGTTGTATTTGGATCTAACTGTGCCCACCGTACGGTTGCGCCCACTGCTTCTGCCGCCTGTACCCAGGGGCGAACATTGGAATCATGATCGAGAGTAGTGACTACAACTTCATCTCCTGGCCCCCAATTTTTGGCAAGGGTGCGTGAAAAATCGTACGTCAGCTGAGTCCAGGATCGGCCATAGACAACGCCACGTGGATCTACATCGATTAAATCTGCAACTGCTGCACGAAAACTTAGAACGATTTCTTCCGCGTTCTTTTCAGACTCAGTATTCACATTACGATTAGAAATCGGCTTAGTGATGGCATCGGAGATCGTTTTGCCAACAACGTCAGGTACTTGGCTTCCGCCTGGTCCACAGAAAAAGGCGAGGCCTGTATTTAACGATGGGAAACTTGCACGGACTTTGTTGACGTCATAGCTCATAAGGTTGAGGCTAACAGCGGTTGCATGAACTTCTCAATAGCAAAAGAGTGTGGTCGTTTACCTGCAAAACTGAGGCTTTCTCCGATACGCTTTTTAAATGACGCAGACCCGCCAGAATTTCACGCTCTCCGATGGACGCAATCTTGAGTATTTAACTAACGGACTCAAATCAGAGGCCGCGATTATTCTGCATGCCGGAACTACACAAGACATAACTGGTTGGCAGACCTGGCTTGATTACTTCGCGGCTAAAGGCATATTCGCGCTCTCATTTGGACGAAGTGGATATGCCGGAAGTACCAAACAACCAGGACGTATAACTATTGATGTAGCCAAAGATATTGCTGAACTTTCCCAACATCTCGGGATAACCATGTTTGTAAATTTGGGACTCTCTGGTGGTGGGCAACATGCGATCGCAACAGGGTTAGACCCGCGTTCAGTTGGCGTTGTAACGGTTGGAAGCTTGGCTCCCTTTGCTGAACTCGGTGAGCGCTTCTATGACGGCATGCAACAAGCTGATCTCGATGAGTACGCAGATGCACTGCGCAATATCAACGACTTAATCAAACGTTTTCAGGGTTGGCAAGATGGAAACGTTGCCGATTCCGTTGCTGGAGCAGAATTGAGCGAACGCGATCAATTGGCAGCCTCAAAGCCAACTTGGAAAGTTGTTCTCGATTCCTGTGCATTCACAATGGGAAAAGGCTGGGATTGGGTTGCAGATGATTACAGCTCTTATTTGGAGCCATGGGGTTTTGATCCGCGCGATGTAAAGGTGCCAACAGTCATTTGGCAAGCAGAGTTAGATAAGAATGTTCCAGTTCAACACGGAAAATGGCTTTCAGAAAATATGCCAAGCGCCCGCTTAGAACTCCGCGCTGGCGAAAGCCACTTAGGGATTTACGTGAACTACGAGGAAGAGATTATGCAGAGCGCAATTGCCCTGCTTACTGCTTAGCCGGTTGCATCGGTATACCTGGTTGAACTGGATCTAGCGGTAGACCTGGCATGCCTGGTTGTCCTGGTCCCATTGGCTTCATCTGATAACCACTAGGGCATTGCACGGGTGATTTACCTGTAACTTGTTTAGATTCAGCACCTTTTACACAGGTAATAGTTATATCAGCGTTTGGATCAAATTGCGGCGCAGGTGCAATTGGTTGTGGTTTTGTCGGTTGATTTGGAGTTCCTGGTTGTCCAGCCGGTGATTGCGGTGCAGGCATATCTGCAGGTGCATCCGGTTGTTGCGCCGCAGGTTGTGCGGGAGATGATGGCGCTTTTACTGGTGTTGCCGCACTCATTTTGTAACCTGCTGGACATTGTGGCTTTACACCAGTCACTATTTTCTTAGTTGCTCCCTTTGTGCATGTTACGGTCACTTGAACTTGTTGAGCAGCAGGTGCGCTAAAGTTTTGCATTTTGTATCCACTTGGACACTTTGGTTTAACACCCGTCACCTGCTTCTTTGTCGAGCCCTTTACGCAAGTGATCGTAACTTTTCCGCCACCTGAATTCGGTACAGAAGGGGTTGAACCTTGAGCACTAGAGTTAGGAGTTGGTACATTTGAATTTGCAGAAGTTGATTTAACCCATCCATCTAATTTCACGCTAACAGTCGGTGGAGCACCTGTGTACTCGAAGTTATCTGCGTGTAGATTTACCCAATCTTTATTGGTACCAAGAATTACAGACGCTGTTTTCTTCTCACCTGTATCGTCATAAGTAATTTCAACTTTTGCATAAGCTGGCAATTTACTCATTCCATAAACGCACTTGATAAGTTCAGCTTTCATAGCAAATGCATATCGGCCGACATTCTGTGTTTTACCATCCGCCCTATAAGTAGGCGCGGCAATTCGATAACCAAGGGCGCCTTCATTGCCATCCCACTTCGGAGATCCGGGCTCATAAACAGATGCATTGCTAGTAACAATTCCTTGCACTCCATCCGTTTTCTGACAAGGACCAGAAAATTGTTGCCCAGCGCTTGAAGTCGTATTTAGGCGCCAAGAAAGGGCGTTAGAAAGGGCAGAATTGCCGAATAACTTTGAGAGAGAACTGTAGTAGCGAACTGAATTCGCATCATCAGGATCTACACCGGCAATATCTAAATTTTTTGAGCCTGGCGCAGCTGTCTGAGCACGTTTTGTTTCCTCTAGGTACTGTGTGACCGCACCAGTATTGGGTAGCCACTTGCCAGTCATTATCTCTTCGAGAGTGTTGCCTTCAACAATAAGTTCTGAATAGTTTTCGTCGTAATCTTCAGAGTAGGCGACTGGTTTATCGAGACGACCGTTTAGCCACCCAGTGATTACCTTTGGAATTCTCATAACAAGGGCAAATCGTAGATTTGAAGCAAAAGCGATTCTTTGATAACAAACCCCGGTATCAACAGCTAAACATCCAGTAACGCCGGATCCTTCAACTAGCGCCGGGTTCTCGAATTTCTTAACCGGATAAATTGATAGGCGAAGACTTTTTTCGGAGGCATCCCAAGTTGACACACCATTTGGTCTATTAAACAGCGCACTTACCAACCCCAGAATCAGGTAATCGGTACTCTTGCCACCATCGTTGATTCTCCAGATCCAAGGTCCATCAGAACCTGGATAACCTGAATTTGTCTTTGAGTTGAATGTGGATGCCCAACCCGGACTTGTTTTTCTATAAACCCTAGTAACCGGATCCGCTTTAACCTTCGAGCCATCTTCTTTGACTAGGGTCAAACTCTTAATGCATGCAGCTATTTGTCGAGCATCGCACGAACCCATAGCCACGTCATATTTGATTTGTTGAAAAGATGAATCAGCTAGTGCAGAAACACACTTTGGATCATCAGGTGTTAGGCAAGTTACAGCACCGCCTGCACCTGCTTGCCCTGCGCTTTGTTTCTCTAGAGAAATATATGACTTGAAATTAACTTGGTTCTGATCGAAGTAGACCATGGCGTTATCTGAAGAACTTGGTTCAATCACACGCAGAATTGAGCGAGCATCTTTAATAACTTCAGGATCTTCCGGCGGGGAAAATGCTGGACCGTTAGGGGCTGAAGAACCTGGCTGAGGTGTATCAACGGCGAAAGTCGATGTTGGTAATAAGGAGAGGAATAGAACTGAGGTCAACAGAAGAATCGACACTTTTCGCGATGAAATTACCACGTCACTTAGTCTAGAAGTTCTGTCCATAAATAAATAGACCTAGGCTTGGAAATCTACTTCTTCTTAAATCCTGTTGGACAGACCGGCTTAACCGCAGTTACCTTCTTGGAAGTTTTCCCCTTTACGCAAGTAATAGTTGTCTTACTCCCACTTGTTCCGGCCTGAGTGATCTTCATCTTGATAGTTGGTGATGAGAATCCAAAGCCGTAAGCGCCCATTCGGAAGAAACCGTTCTTCTCATTAACAACCGTTGTAGCCACTTGTGCTTGGCCATCGCTACTTAATACTGAAACCGTTGCCCCTATTGGCGCCTTTGAGAATCCATAGAGGCACCGTGCAACGCTTGAGTTGAGAACCAAGTCATAACTTCCTGTAGTCAGCGTGCCATCTGGTTTGGTGTGAGGGGATGCAACTTTGTAATCCAAAGTTCCTTCAGATTTATTGAAAGCTGGTGCGCCAGATGAAAAGACGCTCGCATTGGTAAAGACCAAGCCGGCGAGAGAATTAACGCTTGCTGTACATTTCGAAAGTTCTGCTGCTGTATCGCTATTTAGATTAAGCGTTTGGAAACTCCACTGGCTAGGCATCGCTACCGCTTTATCGCCGAGGAATGGCAACCATGACAAGAATTCATCTATTCCAAGAGCATCATATTTGTTGCTGTGGCCTTTAAGAATTGAGACAGAATCAAATGGATCTTGCCGACTCGCGCCGGCATAGAGACCACCACCGCGATCCTTTTGATATCTCTCGCGCAATTCTGCGGTCAAATCTGAATTCTTCGTCCAACCAAAGACGATTGGCACCTTTACTGGCTCAGCGAGAATTTCTACTTTAACCGAACTACCGCTGGCAGCAGTCACAGACACTTCTGGGTTTGCCATTCGTCCGTAAAGCCAACCGTTAAAGCGCTTAGACATATTTAGGCTAATTCCAAAAGAGTAGTTTGCAGGAAAAGGTTGCGACTTTATACAAGTGGTTCGAGTTGCCATCAAACATCTGTCATCTGTTATGAATCCAGATAAACTGGAGTCCATAGTGTTTGTCCCTGGTCCCACTGGCTTTCCAACGTAAAACATAGGATCTAAATTTGGTCCACCAGGAACGAATTGTCCTGTTTCTACCGTAACCGGATAAATGCTGTTAGTTAGTTGATCTAGAACGAATCTATTTGCTGTGCCTGCGTCACGATGCGTAAAAAAGTCAGATTTGACCAGATATAAATCTCCGGCTGAATGTGCGGCGCTAGGTATCGAAACAACCAGTGGGTTTCCACCATTTGGTAAACCGATACTTGGATCCCCCTTGATTGCAGCGTCAAAGCTTTCAGTTAACTCTGGTCTTGGGGTAAATGAATTTGAAACTGCGCCCGTCGTTAAATTCTTGGTAGTGATTCCTGCAATGCAATCAACCTCGGTTGAGTTTGCGCAGGGAGTTAAATTCATATCCCCCAATTGAAAAGTGAAATTCGTCGGGCACTTATCCAGGGATTTGCATCTGGCCATCCCAGTAATTACCTGATTCTCAACCTTGAAAGTTGCTAAGTTGGTCCAGAATCGAGCAAGAGATCGTGAGTTATTTACTAGGTAGCCGGTGTATCCAGGACCGGGAGGATTTGCAACCTGAAATTGCTCATCAATTTCAGCTACCGCTTGTGCAGAATTCATCGCAGGCGAAGCTAAGAGGCCAAGGCAAAGCGATCCTATGACAACTGCAAATTTAGCGCGGTGAGTGAATTTCATTTAAGTAATCTATCCTTCCTGTCTGGATTGCCCTATAGAGATATGGATGAAATACAAGTTATTTCTTCTTGTAACCAGTTGGGCAGACAGGTTTCACGCCAGAGACTTTCTTGGATGTCTTGCCTTTCACGCAAGTTATAGTGATCTTCTTTGCGACCGCAGGCTTTGCAACCGGAGTAGCAACCGGCTTGTCTGCTTCTTGTGTCAACTTAACGCGAACTGTTGGAGCCGAGTAGGTAAATCCATTTGCTGATAGGTAGAGCCAGCCATTCTTTTCGTTGACTGTAGTTGTCGCTACTTGAGCAGTTCCGTCTGAAGAAATGATACTGACCGTCGCAGATACAGGCGCCTTGGTAAAACCATAAATACAGCGGGCAGATTCTGAACTTATGACCAGGTTGTAATTACCGACATTTTCTTTACCCGCTTCATTGAAGTGCGGTGAGGTAACTCGGTAATCAAGAGACTGCGCCTCTTTGTTGAACGTTGGTGGAGAAGATACGTACATGCCAGCATTGGTAGTGACTATGCCTGTTAGATTCTTCGCATCACCCAGGCACTTGCGTATTTCTTCTCCCGCGCTGGCGACTTCAGAGCTGCTCAAGGTGTGAGCAATCCAGAGGGATTTATCGCCGATTGATTTATCCTTCGCCACATCTAGCCACCACAAATACTCTTTAAAAGTTTCGGCTGTGTATTGATCAAAAGTTTGTAAGAGCTGTACGTTATCCCGAGTATTCCCGATGCCATCTTGATAGGTGAAGAATCCACCCCAATTGGTCATTGCATATAAGTAGTCATACAAGGCTTTGGGCATATCTGTGTTTTTGACCCAAGTGCTCAAAACTGGAACAGCAACTGGTCCTGCTTCAACAGTAAAGAGCTGACGGCCAGAGGGATCGGTCTCTATCTTGATAGTAGGGTCTAGCAAGCGGCCGTGCATAAAACTGGTGATCGGAATACTTGTACGAATCTCAAGGCGATATTTAACATTTTTTGGTAGCGGCCAACTCAAGGCGCACTCACCTTCGACTGATCCATTTGATTGGCAACCATAATTTGAACCATTCCACCAGGTTCGAGTCTTATCTACAACAATATTGAACTTCTGCGCATTGGCTACTTTGCTCTTTGAAATAGCAAAGATTCCCATGTCAAACTGTTGAGGAGAAAGTGGTGGTTTACTTCCAAAAAATACATTTCCATTATGGAAATACCTTGGGAAGACCATGAACTGATCGCCACCTTGATGAGTTATCCCATCAAAAGTCCAAAGTGATGGAAGGCCACCATCTGGGATATTCAGGCCGGCATCGCCTTTAAACGCATATTCGTTTGATTCAGGATAATTCTGTGCATACTTTCCTGGGAATTCCTTCCCATCTTTTATTGCGGTAACCCCAACAACGCAATTTGTATCTGAAGTTGATTTGCATGCCCCAAGAATTGCGTCGTACCAAACATTGTCTGCATTGCTGCAATTTGGATCTGAGTAAGCAACACATGTCTTGGCATCTTTCTGTACCCAGTTACCATTCTTATTCTCAAAATAAAAACCGACCAGATTTGATTGCCGGGTAGTCAGCAGAAATGAATCTTCTACCAGTACGCCTGTATAACCGCCGACGTTCTTAACTGTGGGACCTTGGTCATAAAATTGTTCAATTGGCTTGGTATCTGCGCTGGCGAGAATCGGAACCGATAGCCCCAAAATCAGAAGTGTTGAAAGTAGGCTCTTGATCAGCTTCTTGGACTTGCTCATCTCGGCTCCCCCGCAGATTTAGAACATGGAACTATCTGGAACTTCACCGCATCTGGAAGCCATTTTTATGCGCCAAAGAGGAAAAGTCATCGAAATTCTCTACCTATTTCGTGGAATTATTGAAAGACCACGCCTGCTTTTATGAGTCTGGCGGTCATAGCCGCATAACCAGCGCTGAACTCTGGAGAATCAATCTCTGATTTCCAGCGGCCGCTCGTCGCCGCATCCGGCGTCATTGATTGTGTGAAGAAATCCTGCATGGCGGTTTCATCCAAGAGCTTGAGGAAGTCAAGGAGTCTCTTGTACGTAGCTTCTCGTTTCTTGATTGCGAGATCTTCTAAAGCGATCGTAATTTTCTTTTCTGGCTTAACTGCGGTCAAGGCTTCGTGGCCTGCCAGCAGTCGAGCTTCGATCCAATCCAAACCTTCTAGCGCAGTTGTTGGGCCCCACTTCTTGGTGAGAAGCGAGGCAATAACATCGCGAGGATCGCGAACCATATTTATAAAAAGCGCGTTGGGAAATAGTTCTTGAAGTTTATTAGCCTCTGGAATATTCATGGGAGTTGTCTCGACCCAATAAATCTCATCGCTGGCTTCAAATTGCTTGCTGATGAACGTGGCCATGAAGCGACGGGCAGCCCATTTGCGGTTGATCTTTAAATCGCGTTTAAGTCTCTTGAGTAAGTTTTCAAGATCTGTCTTTGCAATACCTGAGATTAGCCCGCGGCCATGCGGAGGGGGTGCATCAATATCCCACCACTTCTCCCAGATGAATTTATTGAACTCTGCAAGGATCTTAGAAAATCGTTCTTTCTCTTTTCGGTTACGTTTGCGGTAAGTGCGAAAGTTAAGGATTGAAACTTTTCCTGCGCTCTTTTCAATCTCATTGCTATATCCGAAGACCACATCGACAAGCCCCGATTTATTGGTAAGGAACTTTATTTCAATGGGCGTGCTGGTTCTGATCTTGGAATGATTTCCAAGCAGATCTCCAACGACAGTCGTTCCGCTGCGGCCGGTTCCGCCCACAAATACTGGGATGACCTTAGAACTCATTGGGTAAGACTAACTTGCGATGATTCGATAGCCGTTGATTACGATGACAGCTACTCCGACGAGGATCCCGATCTGCTTACGAGGTAACTTCACAACGATGCGAGCAGCGATTGGCGCCATTATGCAGCCACCGAGTGCAAGCCCGCCAACAGCGGCCCAGTTGATATCTAAGCGGTGCAGGTTCGCTAAGAAGCCAACGCTGGCAGAGACGGCAACGATAAATTCTGAGGCGCTCACTGTTCCGATAATTTTGCGAGGTTCTATCTGAGTAGTTGTCATAAGGGTTGGCGTAACTATTGGACCCCATCCCCCACCACCAGATGCATCTACAAAACCACCGGTAAAGCCTAGATAAGTTAAAAACCTTGGGTTGGTAACTTCAAGTGAATTTGTATTCACCTGCGGTTGAAAGATATTTCGGTATAAAAGTAAGAAGCCGAGCAATAGAAGAAGTGTTGAGATAAAGACTTTTGCGCTAGAGAGATCTATAGAAGATAGAAAGGTTGCACCTAGCAATGCGCCAATGCCACCTGGGATTGCGAGTTTAAAGAGAATTTTCTTATCTATGTTTTCCGCATGCCAGTGTGATGCGCCAGATACTAAGGTTGTGCCGATTTCAGCGGCGTGAACTGCAGCGGATGCAACCGCAGCAGATGCTCCTAAGGTCAACAACAGAGTTGAGCTAGTTAAACCAAAACCCATGCCGAGAGTGCCATCAATTAACTGTGCGACCGATCCTGCCAAAGCAAAGAAAATCCAGTTCATAGAGCCACCTTAAGTATCGCGCTAACGCTGGCATCAAGATCTGCAGTGCCATCGATTGTAATCTCAGGTTTTGCTGGGCGCTCGTAATCTTGACCTACGCCAGTGAAGTTAGGGATCTCTCCCTTGGCAGCCTTCTTATACAGACCCTTTGGATCGCGAGAGATACATACATCTACTGGTGTATCTACGAATACTTCAATGAAATCACCTTCTGCAAATATCGAACGTGCGCGCTGGCGATCAACTTCAAATGGGCTAACTAGCGCTGTAATAACAATTAACCCGGCATCGACCATTAGTTTGGCAACTTCAGAGACTCTACGAACATTCTCTGCACGATCTTCGGGGGTAAAGCCCAAATCAACATTGAGACCCATACGTAGATTGTCACCATCTAATACATAAGCATGTGCACCTTGAGCATGAAGGCGTTTTTCAAGAAGGTTGGCGATCGTAGATTTTCCTGAACCCGATAGACCTGTTAACCAGATAACTTTTGCGCGCTGATTTTTAGCCGCTTCGCGAGCAGTTTTATCGACCTCGTAGGCCTGTGCGGTGATGTTTTCACCACGGCGTAATGAGTGGCGAATCATGCCGGCGCCAACTGTTTGGAAGTTGGTGCGATCTACCAGGATAAAGTTTCCGAATTCGCGAGATTGTTTATATGGATCTAGTGCGATCGGTTGGTTTGTTGCAATTTCAACCTCGCCAATTTCGTTCATGGCCAGGGTATTTACTGAGAGGTGCTCACCTGTATGAACGTCAATCTTGTGACGAATCTTGGTGATGATTACTGGAGTCTCGCTAGGGCCTGATACGAGAAGATATGAACGGCTATGAATCAAGGCATCTTCATTTAGCCAGACTAGGTTTGCGTTAAAGCGATCAGATGGAGTTACAGCGCTTTGATTGGCGTAAACCAGATCACCGCGAGTTATATCTACCTCTGGCTCGAGTACCAGCGTCACCGCATCCGACTGAGCGGCAACTTTTTGGCTCTGCATGTCAGAAATTATCTGCGCAATCGTTGCTACTTGATTGCTAGGAAAGATCTTTACCTGATCGCCTAATTTGAAGTCACCTAAGTGAACCGTCCCGGTAACACCTCTGAAATCTTCGGCACGAGCGATAGATTGAACGCGCAGGCGAGCAGTTGCTTCTGCGGATTTGCCTGGTTGCCAACCTTGAATCGCCTCAAGCAAAGTCTCGCCTGAATACCAAGGCGTTGAATTACTGCGATAAACCACGTTATCGCCAGCTAGCGCACTAAGCGGAATAAAGTGAACGTCGGCGATATCAAGGCGCTCTAGAGTCTTTTCAATCTCACTCTTTATCTCGCTATAGATACTCTCTTGAAACCCAACGGCATCTAATTTATTGATCGCAACTAATACTCGCTGGACTCCCATTAGAGAACAGATAGTTAGATGGCGCAAAGTTTGGGTACGCACTCCCTTTGTAGCATCGACTAAAACTATTGAGATCTCAGCGCGTGATGCGGCAACAGCCATATTGCGTGTGTATTGCTCGTGTCCTGGAGCATCAGAGATGATTAAACGTCGTCCATCAAGAAGTGACATCGAGCGATATGCCACATCAATTGTGATTCCTTGTTCGCGCTCTGCTTCAAGGCCATCTGTAAGCAAACTAAAGTCAATTTCACCCGCTGGAATAATCGACCCTGCACGACGTACTTTTCGCGTTGAATCAATCGTGTCATGAGGAACGCTATCGGTCTCAACCAATAGACGTCCGATCAAGGTGCTCTTTCCATCATCAACGCTTCCACAAGTTAAGAGACGAACAATTGGGGTCTGCACTAGAAGTACCCCTCTTTCTTCTTCTTCTCCATCGAATCTTCATTTGCGCCGTCAATTAAACGCGTTGCTCGTTCGCTCAGCTTCACCTTTAAAACCTCGTCAACAACTTCAGAGATCGTTGTTGCAGTTGATTCAACGGCTGCGGTAAGCGGGTAGCAACCGAGAGTTCTAAAGCGAACCATCTTTGGCTCTGGAACTTCTCCAGGGTTAAGTGGGTAGCGATCATCATCGACCATAATTAATTGGTCACCGCGTTTAACCATGGGGCGATTTTTTGCAAAGTAAAGAGGATTTACTTCAATTTTCTCTTGTTGGATATAGCGCCAGATATCGCCTTCGGTCCAATCTGAAAGTGGAAAGACGCGCATTGTCTGACCAGGCGCTAAACGAGTGTTGTAAGAACGCCAGAGTTCGGGGCGTTGATTACGTGGGTTCCAGCTATGGCCTTCATCGCGAACGCTAAAGATTCGTTCCTTTGCGCGAGATTTTTCTTCATCACGGCGTGATCCCCCGATAGCGGCATCTACTTCATAGTGATCGAGCGCTTGCCGTAGTGCAACAGTCTTCATGATGCGCGTGTATTCAGAAATACCGGTAGTAAATGGATTTGCTCCGGAAGTTGCGCCCTCTTGGTTTGTGTGAACAATCAAATTCAATTTGTGATCGGCGACAATCTTGTCGCGGAAGGAGATCATCTCTTTAAACTTCCATGTTGTATCGATATGTAACAACCGGAAAGGAACTGGGGCGGGATAGAAAGCTTTGATCGCTAAATGGAGAAGAACGGAAGAATCTTTTCCAATGGAATACATCATCACGGGATTTCGGAAGGATGCGGCGGTCTCGCGCAGAATCTCTATCGATTCAGCCTCAAGGGCCATTAAAATTCCTTCATTCACATGCACGCGCCTACGCTACTGGTTAATCCTGTGATCTACCTGTATTTCTTCTGGCAGCGCGGGCAAAAATGCGATGATCTCGCACCAAATGTGATCCGGCGAATAGGTGTTCCACAACGCGGGCATGGCTCATCGGTACACCCATAAGCCGCAAGGGCTTGTTCGAAGAATCCACTTTCGCCATTTACATTTATATAGAGATCGTCAAACGATGTGCCACCTTGTTCGATTGCTTCACTCATAACCTCTGTTGCATAACTAATTATCGAAGCAAGCTTCTTCTTGGAAAGATCGGCTGTAGATACTTCTGGATGAACCTTGGCGCGCCAAAGAGTTTCATCGGCATAGATATTTCCAACACCGCTCATGATTTCTTGGTTTAGTAGCGCGGTTTTAATTCGGATCTTTCGCTTTGCAAACTTCTCAATCGTCTCTTGCAGATCAAATTGCGAATCAAAGGGATCGCGCGCAATGTGCTGGGCTGAACTTGGCACGCCATCAATTGTCTCTTCAACTGATACCCAGCCGAAGGTTCGCTGATCATTAAAAACTAGTTCGCGCTTGCGCATCTGCTTGGTCAGGTCAAACTGTGCGCGTACATGCTTTGCTCTGGGATGGCCTTGCTGATGAATTAAGAATTGCCCACTCATTCCCAAATGAGCAACTAATACCTGTGGGCGATCCAAAACAAACCAGAGAAACTTGCCACGTCGATTTAAATCGATGATCTTGGCGCCCTGAATAGATTTTAGCGGTGCGATTGATTCAGGTTTAAGCGCGCGTGGATGTAAATCATGCGCCCCAACAATTTTGTAACCTTTAACCAGGCTGACTAAACCGCGGCGAACCGTTTCTACTTCTGGGAGTTCGGGCACAACTTAACCTTTTTTTATCACGCTAAGTGCGGCAAGTGCGCTGTCATAACCCTTATCTTCTTTGCTTCCAGGAAGGCCAGCGCGCGCAGTCGCTTGTTCTAGGTTGTCGCACATAAGTACTCCAAAGCCAATTGGCTTAGATCTGCTTAGCGAAACATCCATTACGCCCTGAGTGAGGCCCTGACAGACATAATCAAAGTGCGGAGTTTCACCACGAAGAACAAGACCGACAATGACAGCAACGTCAAAGCCTTCATCAAAGGCTAACTGTGCAGCAAGTGGAAGTTCAAAAGAGCCAGCAACTGTGCGAACTACAGGATTAGCTATACCCGACTCTTTAAAACCACGAACTGCACCGGCAACTAGCGCATCACATATATCTGGATGCCAAGCAGCGGTGATGACAATTGCCTTGAGATGTGGCATTTGTGGAATCTTTACTTCGGGGGCATGTCCAGCCATTAGAGCGCTCCTAACGCGTGGTTTAACTTATCTCGCTTGGTTTCTAGATACTTCTGGTTATGTTTGTTAGCAATTACTTCAAGTGGTGCGGTAGTTAGAGAAATTCCAGTTGCCTTTATCGCGGCAATCTTTTCAGGATTGTTGGTCAATAAAGTTAGTGATTTTACTTTTAAGCGGTTAAGGATCTCTGCCGCATCTTCATAGGTGCGATCATCTACAGGCTGACCGATTGAAATATTTGCTTCAACGGTATCTTGGCCAGAATCCTGCAACGCGTAAGCGCGAATTTTCTCAGCAAGACCTATGCCGCGGCCTTCGTGATCGCGAAGATAGATGACATATCCGTGGCCGTTTTCTTCAATCAGGCGAATTGCTTCTTGGAGTTGCGGACCACAATCACAGCGCTTGGATCCGAATACATCTCCAGTTAAGCATTCGGAATGAACGCGCACTACCGGCTGACTACTTGGAGTCTGGGCAAATTTAAGAACTGCGTGTTCTGCTCCAGTTGGTGAAATATATGTGGAGATCTGCCATTGCGCGCTGCCAAGTGGAAGCTCTGCCCATTCAAGGCTTGCTATATCAGCGCTCTTCTTTTCGGGCAGTACGCGAGATAGTTCATCGATAGAGATCACTTCTAAATCATGCGCTTTGGCAAATTCGGTTATCTGAGAACCGCGCATCATCGATCCATCATCATTTACTAATTCAGAGAGAACTGCACAAGGATTAGATCCAGTTAGTTCGCATAGAGCCATACTTGCCTCGGTATGGCCACGACGTTGGTGAAGTCCACCCGGTACTGATATCAGCGGAAACACATGTCCTGGTCGTGCAAAATCTGTCGGCAGTGAACTGGCATTAGCAAGTGCACGCAGTGTGTTTGCTCGCTCGGCTGCCGGAATACCTGTCGAGCGGCCAGCGATTGCATCGACCGTAACGGTGAAAGCTGTTGTGTGGTTATCTTCATTACGCTTAACCATAAGTGGAAGTTTTAGCTTCTTGGCAGTTTCCTCAGTAATGATTCCGCAGATGACACCAGATGTGTATCGAACCATAAATCCGATATTTTCAGGGGTGGCTTTATCAGCGAGGAGAATTAAATCTGCTTCGTTCTCGCGATTTTCATCATCGGTTACGACGATGAACTTGCCCGCCTTGAATTCAGAGAATACTTTTTCTAAATTACTCATTTGTCATCCTGTCCACGTGCAATAAGTCTTTCAACGTACTTTGCTAGAACATCTACCTCGACGTTGAGGGGATCTGAAATCTTTTTGGCAGCAAGATTGGTCTTAGCTAGAGTTTCTGGGATTAACCAAACAGATACTTGATCAAGCCCATCGTTTAGTTCGCCAACCGTCAGCGATACACCTTCAATACAAATAGAACCTTGTGCAACCACGTACTTCATAAGGTGGGCAGGCACTGCAATATCCATGCGCGTCCACTCTTTATCAGCCGAGATTCCAGCAACTTTCGCTACGCCATCAACATGGCCCTGCACGATATGGCCACCAAGGCGATCTTGTGTGCGGGTAGCAAGTTCCAGGTTTACAGGAGAACCAACACCAAGTGCGCCCGTTGAAGTTAGGTTGAGCGTTTGCATCATTACATCTACTTCAAAACTCTGGCTATCAAAAGATGTAACAGTTAAACAGACACCGTTAACGCTAACCGAATCTCCTTGGGCTATTTGAGCGCAAATTTCGGCGCTCTTAATCTGCAACTTGGCGCTGCTTTCCTGGCGCTCAATTGCAGAAACTTGGCCGACTGCTTGAATTAGCCCTGTAAACATTAGCGCCCACCTTCTTCTTGGTTTGCGCTCTTTATAAGTGTTATCTTCAAATCTGCACCGATTACTTCAACATCTGCGATCTCGAAATCTAAACGCTCTGAAATAGTGGCAACTCCCAAATCTGAAATTGATGGTGTGCCCGAGCCAAAGAAAGTTGGCGCCTGATACAGAATTACTTCATCGATTAAGCCTGACTTCAAGAGCGCAGTTCCAAAGGTTGGTCCAGATTCAATTAGCAATTGGTTAAAGCCACGTGCCTTAGCCAAGTTGATTAGCTCTTGCAGATCACGAGATTTGATGGCAATGGTTTCTGCATCGGCGTTAAGAATCTGCGAGCTTGAAGTAATTTCAGAGCTACCCATCACAATACGGACCGGGTTCTTGCCGGCACCTTTACTGGTGAGCAAAGGATTGTCAGCCTTTACCGTTGTTGTAGATGTAACGATGGCATCGGCTTGTGAGCGAAGTAGCGCAACATCTGCTCGCGCTACTTCGCTAGTAATCCATTTGGAAGTGCCATCGGCGGCGGCAACTTTGCCATCCATGGTCGATGCGATCTTCCAGGTGATTCGCGGGCGCTCTTTGGCAATCTTGGTTATCCATGCGCGGTTATCAAAGGCTGCCTCACTTTCCAGCAGCCCTTGCTCTACATCAATTCCAGATGCGCGAAGGTACTCGCCTCCCCCAGAGGCAATCGGATTTGGATCGCTAACTGCATAAACAACTTTTTTGATTCCGGCGGCAATAATCGCTTGTGTGCAGGGTGGAGTTTTGCCCTGGTGGTTACATGGTTCAAGAGTTACATAAATGATTGCGCCCGCTGGAATACTCTTTGCCGCATTTATCGCAACTACTTCAGCATGGTCTGCGCCCTGATGAAAACCTTCGCTTATGAATTCATCGGTAGAGCTGGTTATAACTGCGCCAACAATTGGGTTTGGGAAAGTCTTACCAAGGCCAGCGCGAGCACACTCGATGGCGCGCGCCATCGCGGCTTCAGCACTTAACACTTGGTTCATCTTCAACACCCTTTATCGAGATTTGGTGTTGCATCTCGGGGTGGAAAGGCAGTGGCAGCCGACGCATTAGCCCTTTAAACAAAGTTAATTGCACAAAGGGTGCGACAGCTACACGTTGGTTTTCTCTCATCCGGACTTTAACCGTCGGTTCGGGAATTACACCCAATCCACCGGTCATTGGCTATGACCGGGTCGCAGACTTTCACTGCCGGTTCGAAATTACATCGACCCCGAAAAACAACACTCTTATTCTAGCGCCCCGCTTTGAGGGCTTTCATCCAAATCTCATAAAGTGGTTTTGCCGCCGCCTGTGTAGCGGTCATTACGCCACCTTTTTCAGGAAATAGGTTCTGTTTTCCATCTTCATCCCAGACTGCGCCACCTGCTTCAGCAACGATTAAGAGCGATGCCAAATGATCAATCGGACTGAAATGTCCAACGACTGCGCCAACACCGCGCGCAAGGGCCGGACCAACGATCGTTAGCGTGCCAGAGCCCATGATGCGCATTGTGCAATATTGCTCCGCAAGTCCATCAAGTAACCCAAGCATGCCGGGCCATGGTTGATATGCCGCAAGTTCGGTTGAAACTATTCGTGAAGCTAGTGGATTTTCAACGCCACTTTGATCTTCAATAACTAGCGGTTTGCCATTTCGTTTCGCACCTTTGCCACGCTGTGCTTCATACAACTCATCACGCCATGGATCTATAACAACGCCAACTAAGACATCGCGATTATGTGCAAGTCCGAAACAGAATGAAGTCCAAGGTAAACGGTTTGCAAAGTTAGTTGTTCCATCGATTGGATCGAGATACCAAGATGGAGTATCGGCAAGGTAAGCACCGCCCATCTCTTCGCCAACGAAGTTATGTCCAGGCAAGTTTGCCGCAATAACTTCACGTACGTGGGCTTCGATCATTACATCAATCTCGGTAACGATATCGGCGGCATTTGTCTTTAACTCAATTTTTCCAGGATCCATATTGCTAGCGACTAGAATCGCCCACTTGCCTAGATCGCGGGCGATAACCATCGCGCGGTCTAAATCAATATCTTCTAACTTCATCTTCCGTGGTCCACCTGTATCCATGGTTGGATTTTCAGCGATCACCTTTTGTAATTGAGTTAATTGATTAGAGGTAACTGAATCAACGCCGATAGCTGCTGCCCAGCGCATGGTGGCCTCGTCATCAACCGTCCAGACTGCAACTTTAAAACCTGATTCGTGGAGTGCCTTAACAGACTTCTGAGTAACAAATGAGTAATGCAAATTTATAAATTCGGGCTGCAAAATATCGGTCTCAGCCTTTGTAGGAAGCGCCAACTTATCCCACGGCATCCAGATGCGAGCTTTTGGTGATAGCGAACGGATGGTGTGCATTCCATCGAAATTTCCGCACCAAAATATTTGTTCTTCAGGAAGTGGGCCACCGGCAACAACCTCATAGGTTGGCTTTGCTGGCTCTGGTTGTTCCATATCGATCATCAAAATTGATTTGCTACCGACAAATAACTTTAAGACATCAATTAACAGCGGAATGCGATCTTCACCATGGCCGAGTTGAGAAATCTGCGCCCAATCCATCTCGGTGCTCTCTTTGGATATTCCCCAAAGGCGTTCTAGGTTTGAGTCATGTAGAACAATTACCTTGCCATCGCGAGTTATACGGACATCAATTTCAACGACTTCAGCGCCGGCGTCAATTGCGCTTTGGATAGCAACAATTGTATTCTCACGAAAGCGGCTGGAATCTCCGCGATGTGCGCAGGCAAAAGTTTTGGATTTGGATTCAGACATGGGTTAAGCAGTTCTAACTAGCTTGCCATCCTTGTAAATCAGAGCCTTGTTTATCTTTACAAAGCCAGAATCACCAACTTTAGGAACATCGACTGAAATGAAGGCGCGAAGTGATGCATCAGCGCGCTTTAAGTAGACCTCATGGAAGTGGCCACGAGGAACAACTAATTCGACCGTTGCTGGATAACTACCAGGAGCCTGAGTCTTCGAGAATGCAACATCTTCGGGGCGAATTCCAACTACTTCGTTTCCTGAAACAACTTGTCCATCGCTGTAACCGCCTTCGACGCGATTTAAACTACCGATAAAGTTGGCAACGTATTCGGTTGCTGGACGATCGTAGAGTTCTTGCGGAGTGCTGAACTGTTCAATTCGACCATCGTTCATAACTGCGATGCGATCTGAGATAGAGAGGGCTTCATCTTGATCGTGGGTCACAATGACAGTTGTAATTCCGAGGCGACGCTGTAGATCGCGGATATCTTCACGAACCTTTACACGCAACTTAGCGTCAAGATTTGAAAGTGGCTCATCTAGAAGCAAGATATCTGGCTCTTGTACTAAAGCACGCGCTAGAGCAACACGTTGCTGTTCTCCACCAGAGATCTGTCCTGGGCGAGAATCTTTATGGTGCATCAAATTAACAACTTCAAGTACTTCGTGAACTCGCTTTTCGATCTCGGCTTTACCCATCTTGCGGATCTTTAGCGGGTAAGCAACATTTTTAAATACTGTCATATGTGGCCAGAGCGCATAGTTCTGGAAAACCATCGCACTAGGGCGCTTTTCCGGACCAAGGTTAGTTACATCTTTACCTGCCAGATTTACAGTGCCTTTTTCAGGGATTAAAAAGCCTGCGATCATACGAAGGGTTGTTGTCTTACCGCATCCTGATGGGCCTAGCAGTGAGACCATCTCGCCTTTTTCAACGGTTAAGTTGAGATTATCAATGATGACGCGTCCACCAAGAATCTTGGTTAAGCCAATTAGCTCTAGACCTTGCGTTGCGTTGCTCATTTTAAGCCTTTCGTAGTCATCACTTGATTTGGAAACCTTCTGCTAACTGTCCACCAATAATCTGCTTGCGCGCCAATCCAATCAAAATCACTGAAGGGACTGCCAACAAGATTGAGAAGACCGCTGCAATTTGCACTGGGTAAGTAAGTACCAATGAATACATCTCAGTTGGCATTGTGAAGATCTCTGGAGAACCAACAAGGTATGTACCTTGCGCTTCATCGAAGGCAGAGATAAATGACATAACCATCGCAACTAAAATTCCAGGAGCGGCCATGCGTAGCGTTATGCCACGAAAGACGCGGAATTTAGAAGCACCGGCATCACGTGCAGCTTCTTCTAAGTTCTTTGGAACTGCAGCAAATGCTGCAGCAGGAATCCAGGTCATGTAAATGATTGTGCCGAGCAACTGGATGATAATCACACCCAGCATGGTGCCCATCAAGTTAAGTGTGTAGAAGAGCGTCGCAATCGATGCAAAGAGTCCCAACTTTGGAAACGAGTTTGCAGCAAACATACCGATGAGAAATACACGGCGACCGATGTAGTTATAGCGCGCTGCTGCATATGCCGCAGGAAGACAGATAAAGGCTGATACAAGCACAACTATTGGAGCGGTAATAAATGAGTTGCGGATCGCCTCCACCATTGATGGCGTTTCAAAGACGCGTCTCCACCAAATTAAAGTCCAACCATCTGGCTTCCAATTCGGAAATGTCCAAGAAGAT
The DNA here is from genome assembly GCF_002288385.1 of Candidatus Planktophila lacus. NCBI lineage: Bacteria > Bacillati > Actinomycetota > Actinomycetes > Candidatus Nanopelagicales > Candidatus Nanopelagicaceae > Candidatus Planktophila > Candidatus Planktophila lacus. Next base: position 1,000,204 of record NZ_CP016783.1, read on the forward strand.
GTAAATGCTTGCAAGGCGAGCCAGATAAGCGGCCCCAAGATAAAGACGCCCATAAATGCTACGAAGGATCCGATAAAGAAGCGAGTAACCAAAGAACCCGATTGGAGATTTAAACCATTATCGCGTTTGGCCATTAGATTCTTCCGCTCTGCTTTGCGCTACGAATATTGGCCCAGATGTAAAGAACGGCAATTCCAGATGCAGCGGCAAAGATAACAAATGCCATAACGATCGACTGTTGTGGTCGGTTATATGCAGTGAAGAAGTTAGAGATTTCAACGCCCAACATCGTCGGCTGATTTGGTCCTAGGAATAGAGGAACCGTGAAAGAACCCATGATTCCGATCGCAGTGAATGTTCCGGCGATAACGATTGGTACGAATGCAAGTGGAACAAGAATGGTACGCACGATGCGCATAAAGCTGGCGCCAGCATCTTGCGCTGTCTCGATAAGGGCATTTGGCACTGATTGCAGCCCAGAAGTAATCATTAAGATCGCAAAGGGAAGTGATGTCCAGATAGTTCCGATGATGATTGCATTTCGTGTTGCGGTAATTATTGGAAATTCGATTCCGAACTGTGACATGAAGGTTCGCATAAATCCAACGCCGTTATAAAACTGGGCGATGGCATAAGCAGCGATTACAACTGGTACAAAGAGTGGAACCAGTGAGAGCATGCTTAAAATTGAAGCGAGTTTGCCACCCTTAATTCTCTGGTAAAGGCCCATGCCCATTGCCATAAACAACACTATGAACGTTGATACAAAGGTAACTACCAACGTAAGTGCGAAATCGGGAAGGAAGCGTGGATCCTTAAAGACAGCGAGATAGGCATCTGCTGTTCCCCACCAACTATTTTTGGTGTAAACATCCTGACCGATTATTGAGATAACTCGGTTAGGTCCTCCGGTGTAACCAATGCTGAAAATAAAGGCGACAAAGATTGGTAGGCCAACAAAGAGAACAATTAGCAAGACCGGTGGTAGCGCCATAAAAAACCCGAGAGTGGAGAGCTTTGCGGTTTTTACCTCCGCAAAGCCCTCCTTCGTGGCTACAAGGTTAGTTGTGGCCACAAGTACCTCTCGAGATTTGTAACTTAGATCTTTGTTTCAAGTAATTACTTACCTGGAACGTTAAGCGACCAAGCGCTCTTTAGATCATCAGAGTTTGCTGGGAAGTAAGGAGCACGCATGTCAGTGACATCGATATCCTTGAAGTTGTCAAACAGAGTTTGATCAAGCTTCTTGCCGTTTACGACCGGAATACCCTTTAGGGTGCCGCCCATAATTGCATTCTGCATCGCTGGTGACAGAACGAAGTTTGCAAGCAAACGTCCGCCTGTGCGGTTTGAACCATTGATTGGAATACCAAGGGTTGCTGGACCACCTGTAAGTGATGGGCTCTTGATAGCAGTTGCCTTGATATTTGCTGGCATAGTGCCGGCTGCCTTGGCAGATGCGAATTGATCTGACCAAACAGTTCCCATATCGATTTCACCTGTTGAAAGAAGGTTCAAAGTCGCAGCGTTATTTGCTGGGTATGTACCGTTCTTACCGTAGGTGTACTTATTGAGATCGCGGAGAGTGTCCCAACCCTTTGCCCACTTGGTCTGGATATCTTTATTTGCAGCAAGTGACATAGCCAGACGCTCATCTGCAGTTAGGTTCATATCAAGAACAGTTTGCGCGAATGAGTAACCAGATCCGCCACCTGATGGAACGTTGTATGTGAACTTACCTGGGTTGGCCTTAATCCACGCTAGAACTTCATCAAGAGTCTTAGGGACTTTAGTAACTTTGGTTGAGTTGTATGCGAGCATAACTGTTGAAGCACGGTAAGGAATAGTTCCATTAGCCTGCTTAATCAGAAGCTTGCTGACATCTTTTAGGTTCGGCATAAGTGATGGGCTTGGACGATAGAGAAGTCCTGCCTGTGATAGACGAACAGCAATTCCACCGTCGATTAGGTCAACGCCTGGATCGCGACGAGTCTCTTTTGCAGCAACGATCTTGGCAAATGTCTGAGCATCGCGAAGTCCGTTACGGTCGAAAGTTACATTGACTTTGTACCCTGGGTATTCCTTTTCAAAGGCTGGAATAAGAACTGTGTTCCAGAGAGTCTGAATATTTGTATCTGCAGAGATCAAAAGCTCAATTGTCTTTGATGCTGCTGGCGCGCTAGGAACAGATGATCCGATAGCGAAAGTTGCCATTACAGCGACAACGGCTGATTTCATTAATTTTGATTTAAACACTGATTTCCCCCGAATTCAGATAAATGAGATGGGGCTTTACCCCATTTCTATGCTTGAACTTATGCCTACCTAGCCCCCTAGTCAAACATCTGGCGGGGATATAGCGGGTTAATTCAAAGCGTTATCAGAATGAGATATTTATTCGCCGCGGCGAGGAGCTGCCTTCCGTGGCGCGATCGGTTTCAGGTCACCTGAGAGTTAGGCAACGCCAATCGCATCGACTACGAAGATTAGAGTTTCATTTGGTCCAATTGGTCCGCCGCCTTGTGCGCCATAACCTAAATCAGGTGGAATAACTAGCAGACGTCGTCCGCCAACTTTCATGCCCGGAATCCCTTGCTGCCAACCAACAATCACATTTGCCAATGGGAAGGTTGCAGGTGAACCGCCGTTCCATGAAGATTCAATCAACTGACCATTTGACCAAGTCATAAGTGTGTAATGCACGGTCATGGTTGAAGTTGGAAGTGCTTCAGCACCGTTGCCAACGATTATGTCTTTTGTTACCAAGGTTGTTGGTGGGTTACCGGCGGGCGCACCAATTGTTGGCGCTTCTCCTTGATTAGTTGTGACTGTTGGCAAGTTATCTGATGAAGCGCTCACTTCTTTATCTCCACATCCAGTTAGTAAAAGGGTACAAACGGCAAATAGTGCTAAAACTTTCTTCATTACTTCTTTTCTCCTTCGCCAATTTCTTGGATTAACTTAAATTCTCCAGAACCAAGTTGGCCTTGATCGCGGTACATCTCAAGCTTGGCGCGGGTATCTGCGATATCAAGGTTGCGCATGGTCAGCTGACCAATGCGATCAACCGGACCAAAAGCAGCATTTTCAGTGCGCTCCATCGACAATTTTTCAGGGTGATAGCTAAGCGCAGGCCCAGTTGTATTGATGATCGAGAAATCATCGCCGCGACGTAGGCGAATTGTTACTTCACCTGTGACAGCAGATGCCACCCAACGTTGCAATGATTCTCGCAACATCAAAGATTGTGGATCTAGCCAGCGACCTTCGTAAAGCAGGCGACCTAAGCGGCGACCTTCTGCGTGATAGTTAGCAATCGTGTCTTCGTTGTGAATCGCACTTAGCAGTCGTTCATATGCAATAAACAAGAGCGCCATACCTGGAGCTTCGTAAATGCCACGGCTCTTAGCTTCGATGATTCGGTTTTCGATCTGATCGGCCATGCCTAGTCCGTGGCGACCGCCAATTTCATTAGCGGCCTTCATGAGTTCAACAACGTCACTAAAATCTTTTCCGTTAATTGCAACCGGGCGGCCCTGAACAAATTGAATCTTTACATCTTCAGATGCGATCGAAACTGAAGGATCCCAGAACTTAACGCCCATTATTGGATTTACGATCTCAATTGAGACATCTAAGTTTTCTAGATCTTTAGCCTCATGCGTTGCACCCAAGATATTGGCATCTGTTGAATAAGCTTTTTCAACGCTGTCACGATATGGAAAATTGTGCGCAACAAGCCATTGGGACATCTCTTTACGGCCACCGAGTTCACGAACAAAGTCAGCATCTAACCAAGGCTTATAGATTCTTAAATTTGGATTAGCTAACAAACCGTAACGATAGAAGCGCTCAATATCGTTGCCTTTATAAGTCGAACCATCTCCCCAGATTTCAACTGCATCTTGCAACATCGCGCGAACCAACAAGGTGCCAGTTACTGCACGGCCAAGTGGGGTTGTATTGAAATATTGCTTGCCGCCAGAGCGGATGTGAAAAGCACCGCAAGCGATTGCAGCGAGACCTTCTTCAACCAGAGAAGTTTTGCAATCAACGAGTCGAGATATCTCAGCGCCATATTCTTTTGCGCGAACCGGAACGGTGTCGATATCTGTCTCGTCATATTGTCCGAGATCTGCTGTGTAAGTACATGGAATTGCACCTTTCTCGCGCATCCAGGCAACGGCTACCGAAGTATCGAGGCCGCCGGAGAATGCGATGCCGACTTTCTCGCCGACTGGAAGAGATGCAAGCACTTTAGACATGCGTGTAAGTCTAACGGTTGAGAAGGGCTGCTAGCGCAGGCTTAACTTTCCAAAGCGAGAGCATCTCCTGATAGCGCTTCTCCTCAGATGAATCGGCAACTGCGCCCGTCTTTACTGCGCGAATCATCAAATTTCGTGGGGTGTGCTCTCCCCCGATAAATTCAATTGCTTCCACGCGATAGCCAGATAGCTTCATTATTTGTATCCGTAAACCATCGGTTATCAGATCGCCCAGTCTCTCCTTCATGATTCCGTTCTTGGTAATCATCGGCCATGGCTCAGGGATCTCAACCATTTGGGCTTGAATATCGTGGTGACAACACGGGGCAACCAAAACAAGTTTGGCACCCGTCGTCACCGACCAGGCAAGAGCATCATCAGTTGCGGTATCGCAGGCGTGAAGTGCAATCGCAACATCAGCGCTCTTAAGAGTTGTCTCCGAGATTTCTTCAGCTCTAAATTCAATCGAATCTGAAATTCCCAACTTCTTAGCGATTTCATTATTTCTAGCACGTGCACTTTCGCGAATATCGATTCCGATTACCTTGACAGCAATTCCTTCATTTCGCAGGTACTGATGGGCGGCAAAGGTAAGGTAGGCATGACCACAACCGAGATCGACGATGGTTAATGGGCTTTTCTCATCTGGTTTATTTATATGCCCGGCTTCAATTGCCGAATTAAGAGACGGAACTAAAAGTCTAAGAAACTCTTCCACCTGTAAGTATTTATCGTTCTTGCTGGCTTTAACTTTTCCACCAGAGTCTGATATCCCAACTTCGATTAGGAAAGGATCCGACGGATCAAGTAGTCGGCTCTTATTTCGATCATGCGAAAGATCGGCGTTAAATTCACCACTGGCTCGGCTTATCAGCGCCTCCCCTTTCTTGGTGATTCGAAGTGAAATTGATTGATCTTTCTCTTCTAGATGGATATTTGCAAAGCCGGCTTCAAGCAGACCTAACTTCAGAAACTCATGTGGTGAGTAATTCTTTGTGGTCATAGCCCGCCCATCGCTCTGGGCTACTTGATATTTGATTTCACCTTTAATCAATACAGGCTTTACATCAATTCGTTCGTTAGGGGTCTGCATATTGCGCCGCCTGCCCGAGAGAACAAGTCTGACAAAGTTATCGGATTTACCGAGCTTCTCAACTATTTCTTTAAGTGTTTCAGCGAGCGGCGTAGCCATGTAATTAAAGTACCGTAATTCTCGAAGTTACTTGCTGATGTTAATTCGGAATCCTGATTGTTACTGCTAATCCGCCTAGTTGGCTCTTGCTAAGTTCAAGTTCACCGTTATGTTCTTGAACTATCGCTGCGATGATGCTCAGACCCAAGCCTGAACCGCCACTTTCGCGTGAGCGCGATGGATCGAATCTATTCATAAATTTGATTTCACTTCCATATGCCGAATCAGGCAGCCCCGGTCCACCATCTTCGATCCTTAACTCGGCGCGTTTGCCGATATTGCGAAGTGAGACTGAAACTGGGGCATCTATCGGAGTATGGCGGAGAATATTTGAGAGGCAATTTTGAATCAAGCGGCTTAGATGTTCGCGAGATCCCTGGACGAAGCAGTCATCCGGTATTGCGGTAGTAACAGTGCGCGATGTATTTAGTACTTGAAAATCATTTAGATGTGCGTTAACTAGCTCGTCAAAATCAACTTCAGCGAAATTTACTGGCTTGCTCTCTCCAAGTTCGGCAAGAAGTAGGAGATCGTGAATCAAACTTTCCATTCTTTCAATCTCAGAACCGACTCTTGAAAATGCGCGCGCTTGGTCTGGGGCTTGCGTAAATTGCCCTTTACTCAACATTTCGTTGTAACCCTTGATGACCGTCAATGGAGTCCTTAATTCATGCGAAGCATCACCTAAAAATCGCTGCATGCGTTGGAGCGCTTGGGCATCTAGCCCACGGTTGTGACGTCTTAAGAAGTAGATTGAGAAAAATATTGCTAGCGCATCAGCTCCCGCGGTAAACAGGCCAAGGCTCTTCAAGTTTGATATGAAATTCTCATTTAATTTATCAAGCGAAGATGCGATTACTAGATAGTCACCTCCAGCAATCGCTGCGGATTGAAAACGAAACTCTGTAGGTTTTGCTGTAGTTACTGCGCCAGCCAAGCCCTTATTTACCAAAGATAAGTCGGTAATTCCTGGATAGATTAATTGCGATTCGTTGATAATCGTCTCATCGCCCTCTTGCGTTACTAGAGACAGGGTTAAATCCAAACTTTCATCTTCGATCGTCAAGATTGCAGCTGAAATCGCTTCCGATGGAAAGGCGTTAACCCTAGTTACAACTTTTTGAAGTGATTGATCGATCTGCGCTAAATCTGCACTCCGAGCCGCAAGGGTTGCATATCCCCCAATAAGCGTTGAAAGAACTGTTGTTACGATTATTGAGATTACTGCAAACTTGCTACCCGACTTCTTCATACTTACTTCTGCTCAGGTTTAGGCTGGGGCTTGGGTTCCTGTATTACAAAGCCAACGCCTCTCACAGTCTTTATCCCCTCAAATCCATCACGATGCAATTTCTTACGAAGGTAAGAGATATATGTATCTGCAACGGTGCTCTCAGATTCAAAGGTAATTCCCCATACTTCATCAAGTAGCAAACTCTTACTTAAGACTCGATTTTTATTTTCAACCAAAACTTGCAAAAGTCGGAATTCAGTTGGGGAGAGATCGACTAGCTCACCAGCAAAGGTCACGGTGTGGCTTGCTTCATCTACCTTTATCGGACCGCACGTAAGATCTGCGCCATTTGATGTTGAGATCTGTGAACGGCGCAAAATAGCCTTAACTCGCAAAAGAAGTTCTTCCAAGCCAAATGGCTTAGTTACATAATCATCTGCGCCAAGAGTTAATCCGCGCGTTACATCTGCACGATCTGCCCGCGCGCTAAGCATCAGAGCAGGAGTGTTATCTCCGGTAGAGCGAAGCCTTTCAACTAACTCGAAGCCATCCATTAGCGGCATATTGATATCAATTATCAAAAGGTCTGGCTTCTTATTTCTAATTGCCGTCAGCGCTGACATTCCATCTGAGGCGGTAGCTGTCTCAAAGCCCGCGATACGGAGGGCATCGCCCAATAACTCGCGAACTCCGGCTTCATCATCTACGATTAAAATCATCTCAGCCATGTACTAAGCCTTCCATGTCGGCGATGAAATAGCCAAGCCTCTCGCAGAAATCTCTTCGATAAAGGTGTTTTCACCGAAATTTCACAAACTTAACCTTGATACTTAGGGCTAATTAATAAGGGTGCATTCGAGAAAGCGGAGCCAGGTGAATAAGACTAGAACAGCGGCAGTATCTGCTCTCGTCATTGCCTTTTCATTCGTGGCGCTGCCTTTAGCAAGCGCTGACAATAAGAATCCAAACTCTCCATCTCCGACCGAAGTAAGTAAAGACTTTAAATCTGCGATGGAGAGATTTAAGGAAGATCAAAAGACATTTTCTGAAGCGGTAAAGGCTTACGACGCCGCCAGACGAACAATAAATAAGGCTTTTAAAGAGAGCGTGGATAAAGCCTTATCCGATGCAAAATCTTTGAGCGCACCTGGACAAACTCAACTCCAGAAACGTCAGAGCGCTGTAGCAAAGCAGAGCGCGGTTATTGCCGCCACCGCAATCAGAGACGCCGCTATTGAAGCGCTCGGGCCGGCACCTGTACCTCCGACTCCACCTGCTAAAGCACCACGCATGGAGAAGAGCAAGAAACCACAAACCGGTATTTCACCAAGCCCGTCCTCAAATTAATCTGAATCTGCAAGCGGTTTATTTCGTAAAGTTTCGCGATCGTGGCTCTTTGATTTCTCGTGATGCTTGCGAATTTGTAATTCAAAGTTCTTAATCGCTTCATCAAATGCAGCAAGGTCATTAAACTCGGCGGCTTCTGCTCGCATCAGTGGCCCTGCGCCATGGGAAGTTAAAATAACGCGGTGTGCGTGTTTTCCTTGACGTGGATTTTGTTCATGCAAGATCTCTACTTCAACACGATCAATGGTGACGTTAAATCTCTCCATGCTCATTAGCTTCTCATGGGCAATCTCGCGAAAATCTTCAGCGAGTTCTGCGTGACGGGCATGAATAACAATTTTCATATTCTCTCCCTGTGTAGCTACTTTGTAGTTACAACCATTGCACTCTTTGGATACTTTGGAAAGGGATAATCTGAATTAACTGGAATTAAAGAGGTGGCGCTGCGACTGCTGCGGTGACCAGCAGCGCGTAAAGTGCGCTCTGGGCAAAGATCTTAATCGCAGTTTTTCGGTCGGCTGCGCGATCTGCCTGATCTGAAACTTTTGAAAGTTTCCCGAGAGTTCCAAAATTGAATGTACCCGCAAAGCCATAAGCAAGGCAGAAACGTTTACGAGATTGCACCCAGCCAACTGACATAACAAGTGCCGGCAGGAAAATTCCCAAGCGAGATTGCCGGCTTGCCTCGGTAGAGATGAGAGTCGCCGCTGAAGATAAGGTAAGAATCAAACCTAGAACTGCAACCATTCGACGACGAGCGAGCTCTCCCCCACCGATATTGCAAGTGCCGGGTATGTATTCTGTTTGGCTCACTTATGCATCCTCAAATTCATCTTCATCTTCATCGATCCAAGCATCAGCTGGAGCATCTTCTTGGCGCTGTGCCCATGAAAGAAAACTTCCTACCGCCTGAAAGGCGACAGCCAGCACGGCGAAGAAGGCCAACGCTCTTCGGAAGAATTTCATAACCTAAAAATACTACCTATCGCGGAGAATTTCCTTATTTAGCAGCGTGCAACGCGGAGTCGATATCTGCCCAAAGGTCTTCAACGTTTTCGCAACCAACAGAGAGACGGATCAAGGTTTCTGGGACGCTAGAACTTTCGATGGGCCAGCGACGACGGCGCTCCCAAAGTGATTCAACTCCACCAAGGCTGGTTGCATAAGTAACTATCTTGGAAGAGGCGCAGACTTTATCTGTACTTTCAGCGCTACCGACATATTCGAAGGAGACAATAGCTCCAAAGCTTTTCATAAAGGCTTTAGCTTTTTCATGTTGCGAATCAGTAGGCAGACCTGGATATCTAACGTTTTTTACCAATGGGTGCGCGCTCAGGCGCTTGGCAAGTTCGAGTGCATTTTCGCAGGACTTCTGAAAGCGCAGTGGGAAGGTGCGAATACCGCGCAGTGCCAGCCAAGCTTCAAACGGACCAGGAATAGATCCATTAAATTTACGCGCATCTTCTAACGTCTTAAATTGCGCCGCATCTGCGGTGCTAAGTGAGCCAAGAACAACATCGCTATGTCCAGCTAAATACTTTGTCACAGAATTCATGACGATATTTGCACCTAGGGCAAGTGGCTTCTGACTCAGCGCAGTGGCAAAAGTGTTATCTACCGCAACGGTTACGCCCTTTTCTTTTGCCGCCTTGATGAGTGCGGGAAGATCGGCAACTTCTAAACCTGGATTAGTTGGAGATTCGATCCAGAGCAGAGTTGCGCCAGGTAACTCGTTAATAACCGCTGAAGTATCAGTAACTGATACAAAGGAAACTTTTAAGCGATTTGCTGTTGCATAGTTGTTGAGCAGAGTCATTGTTCCTGAGTAGCCCTGATTTGATGCGATCACCTTTGCACCAACAGGAAGAGTTGAAAATACTGCGGTGACAGCAGCCATTCCAGATGAGTAAGCCAGAGTGCGTCCGCCTTCTAGCGCGCTGATCGCTTCTTCAAGTGCCAGCCAAGTTTCATTTCCGTAACGCCCATAACCAACTGCTCCACCTGCAACAAAAGTTGAGTTAAGTGAGATTGGATGATTCAAAGAACTATCTGGACCTACTGTTGGACGGCCCGCGGTAATTGCGATCGTCTCGGGGCTTAGCCCTTTATCTAAATTCATGACCTAAGCCTAATCCTTTGCCAACACTGCCATCGCTGCATTATGGCCAGCGATACCGCTTACTCCGCCTCCACGTCGCGCACCAGCGCCTGCCAGAAAAATGTGGGAATCATCTGTTTCAGATCCCCATTTGATTGGGGCGCTCTCGGTTCCATCAATAAATGGAAAATCTAAATCGCGGTGGAAGATATTTCCGCGCGGCAGGCCAAGATCGTTATCCAAATCGATTGGAGATTTCGCTTCGATGGCAAGAGAGCCATCGCCACAGACAGCTAGTACCGATTCGATTGGTTCTTCTAAATATTGATTAAGGCTAGAAATCGCCGCAGCTTTAGCCGCCTCTTTTGCACCACTTGGATCTGCATCAAAGAGCGCAGCCGGAGTATGTAACCCAAAGAGGGTCAAGGTATGGAATCCGCGCTGGCTTAACTCTGGAGAAAGAATTGTCGGATCGGTCAAGGTATGGCAATACATTTCAAGTGGCAGGTCACTTGGAATATCACCAAGCTTTGCAACTTGATATGCCTTTTCTAACTGTGAATATGTTTCGTTAACATGAAAGGTACCCGCAAAGGCTAACTTCGGATCTACTCCAGATTTTAGTCGCGGAAGTTTAGATAGCAGCATATTGATTTTCATCTGCGAGCCATCAAGAGATGCGGGAGCGCTCTTGCCACGCAATTTCGCCAGGGTCTGTGGCGCTCCAGCGAATAACAGATCCGTCGCGACATATTTATCTCCGGTTGCAGTAGTGACTGCAACACTGCTGGAGCTTGAATCAATATCGGTTACGTGTGAATTCAGATTGATTTCTACACCGTTTAAAAGCGCAACGCGATTTAACTCGGTGACAAATGCGCCCATACCGCCTTGTGGGACTCTCCATTGCCCGGTGCCATTTCCGATCAAGTGATACAAGAAGCAGCGATTTGCTTGCAAATCTTGCGCTGAAGAAAAGGTTCCAATGAGCGCATCCGTTAACACGACGCCGCGAACAAGATCATCTTGAAAGCGATCCTGAATTACCTCACCGATTGGTCGCTCCATCATGAACTTCCAAACTTCCGGAAGACCGATTTCAGATTTCAAATCAGCAGCAGATTTAAGGGGTTGCAACATATATGGAGCAATTCGCTCAGCAAGCACGGCTATTTCGCTATAGAACTCTTGCCACTTCTTGCCTTCTTCATCCCCACCAGTTAGCTCACGAAAACTTTCCGCAGTTCGAGCATCCCAGTTTTGAGATATCAAAAGCCCGCCATCTTTACCGCCTTTTTTATATGGCGTATATGAAGCGATGGATCGTTCTAAAGTCTTAAAGTTAATTCCTAGATCTGCAACGATCTGGTCAGGTAGAAGTGAAACCAGATAGGAGTATCGAGAAAGACGGGCATCGTATTCAGGGAAAGGTCGCACGCTAGTTGTAGCCCCACCTAGTTCGGAGGCGCTTTCCAATAGAACAACGCTCTTTCCCGCTTTCGCTAAATAAGCTGCGGCGACAAGTCCGTTGTGGCCACCACCGACAACAACGGCATCGTATTTACTATCGGTAGACATGTTGGAGTTAGAGCGCGCGCGCCATGCGATCGAAGGCTTCGGTAATTATCTCAGGGCTGGTTGCAAAGTTGAGGCGAACATAATCTTTTCCTAAGGCGCCATAGATATGGCCGGCGTTAAATGCCACTTTAGCGCGCTCCAATATGGCTGCGCCCGGATCTTCGCCAAGATTTAACTTACTTACATCAAGCCAAGCCAGATATGAACAATGTGGAATCGTGTAGCCAATAGTTGGAATTTTAGTTTTTATAAGTTCAGCGATTAGCTTTCTATTGTGATCTAGTTGATCAAGAACTGTATCTAGCCAAAGCTCACCTTTTTCAAAGGCGGCAACTGTGGCAAAGGCGCCAAGCAAAGAAGCGCGATAGTGCAAGGCCGGTGGAAGTTCATTTAACTTCTCATGCATCTTCGCGCTCTGCGAAATGATAATTGCGCACTTGAGCCCTGCGATATTCCATCCTTTGCTAGCCGCGTTCACGGCCACGCCTACTTCAGCGGCATCTTCACCCAGTGCTAACAATGGGGTAAACGGCTGCTCTTTAAAGGTTAGCGGCGCATGAATTTCATCTGAGATAACTATGACGCCATGCTTCTTGGCTAGCGCAACTATGCGAAGTAAATCTTCGCGGCTGTAGACCTTGCCCATTGGGTTATGAGGGCTGCAAAGTAAATGCACCTTTAACCCGCTTTGATAAGCCTTTTCAATGCCGGCCCAATCGTGGCTCCAACCTGTTCCATCGGCTTCTTCTGCGTTCTTTATAAATGGAACATCGACCATTGCAATCTTGGTCTCATTAATCCAGGTGTAGAAGTTTTGATAGACAGGTGAGCTGATTAAAACCTTATCTCCCGGCTTGGCGAATACACGCAATAACTCGACCACGGCAACTCCGACATCAGTTGCGATGCGCACAAAAGTTGGCTCCACATCCCAGTTCCAACGGCGCTTTGCGAAACCAGAAAATGAAGTACCCATCTCGGGGATTGAGCCGAGATATCCCAAATCTGATTTCGAAATCATTTCAGATAAAACTTCGCGAATGCCGTCCGCTACTGGAAAATCCATCTCGGCGACAGGCAGCGGAAGGATGTCATGGGTAAAGCCTCGCCATTTCTCGCTGCGATGTGTCTGTAACTCAGCAAGAGAAGGTGCAGAAATCAGGCGATCGCTCATGTGCGTGAGTATGCCAGTTAAGCCTCGTTTGGTGAAAGGCGGCGCGTTGAATTTCGTACGACAAGCGTTGTTGGAAGAACTAGCGAATGCGGTTCAGCGCTTGGTTTTCTTAACCGTTCCATAATTGACCACGCTGCCATCTCACCCATTAACTGCACTGGTTGTTCGATAGTTGTTAAATCGGTGTATTCAGACATTTCATGGCCATCAAAACCCACAATAGAGAGATCCTCTGGCACTTTTAAGCCGTGGCGGCGAGCAGCTTGCATTGCACCAAATGCCATCTCATCTGATTCGCAGAAGATTGCAGTTGGGCGATTTGGGCGAGCCAATAGATCATCCATCGCTCTTGCTGCTGTGTGCATGGTGAAATCTCCGTGGACCTCAAGTGATGGAACCCATTCAATCTTGTTTTCTTGCAACGCTTGAATAAATCCTTTGCGGCGATCTTGTGGAACGCTGAAATTAAAGGGGTCGTCCGGATGTCCCGACATCAAGCCGATTCTCTTATGGCCTTGATTTACTAAATGTTGCGTTGCAGTTCTTGCTGCAGCAACATCATCGATTGCCACGCTAGAACATTTGTCATGGTGCATCCCAACTAAAGAGACAGGTATGCCAAGATTTAAAATTGAATCGAATTCTTCTTCAGTTGGCGGAAGGCTAATCACGATCAAGGCATCAACTCGCCCCTTTAGAAGTTGGTGCTGGAAGAGCCGCTCGCGGCCTTTTAGTTGGCTAAAGTTGTAGAGAAGTAGATCAAACCCAGCCTCGCGCAGCGCTTGTTCTGCTCCGCTGATTACTTGAGCGAAATACCACCGTGAAATATAGGGCGCGACAACTCCGATGCTATTTGTTCGACCGAGCGAAGTTCGAATCGTTGCTGGAGAGATTGGGTAGTTAAGTTTCTCTGCGGCAGCCACGATCTTGGCGCGAGTTGCATCGTTGACATGGTGAAAGCCGCGTAGTGCGCGCGAGACAGTGGCAGTGGAAACTCCCGCCTCTTCGGCAATCTCTTTAATTCCCGCCATAGCTCCCCCCTTCACCGCTCCTGCAACCTCTGAAAATTTCTGCAACAGATGATGCAAGAACTGCAAAAGTACGGCAAAGGTGGTGCAGGTTGCAATAGGTGGAGTTGATTTACTTTATTTAGGTTACCTGAATTAAGTTATGTGGCTTCCAGGATCATTGAGACAGAGTTGATGCACCAGCGTTGATCAGTTGGAACCTCATAACCTTCGCCCTCAAAGACATGGCCTAGATGTGAGTCACATGATGCGCAACGAACTTCAGTGCGAACTCGTGGCGCAAGCGAGCGGTCTTCGATCAAGGTGACGGCATCATCGGCGGTAGGTGCGTAGAAAGAAGGCCAGCCGCAGCCGGAATGAAACTTGGTCTCCGAGCGAAAGAGTTCTGCGTTACAAGCTTTGCAGCGATAAATTCCCACAGTTTCGCTATCGGTGTATTCGCCAGTAAATGGTCTCTCGGTAGCGCCATTACGTAATACTTCATATGAAAGTGGATCGAGTTTTGCCTTTAACTCTGCTTCAGTGAGCTCAACTTTTTTCGCCATTAGATGTTCGCTCCTTGAGGAAATGCCGTGCCGGTACTTGAATGGCAGTCATATCCGTTGGGATTCTTCGCTAGATATTTCTGGTGGTACTCCTCGGCCAAGTAGTACACAACGCCAGTGGAGCTAAGAATTTCAGAGACAATGGGGCCGATTCCATCTGCTGTGAGCGCGTTTTGATACAGATCTCTAGTTGCGAGCGCCTCAGCCATTTGTTCAGGCGTTGTCGTATAGATCGCGCTGCGATATTGGGTTCCGATATCTCCACCTTGCGCATTTAGCGAAGTTGGATCGTGCATCGTCCAAAACTCTTCAAGTAATCTGCGATAAGTAACAATTGCTGGATCGAATTCAACACAAACCATTTCCGCGTGGCCTGTTGCTCCTGTACACACAGCTTCGTAGCTCGGATTGGCGATTGTGCCGCCCATGTAACCAACGCTGGTATTTGTTACTCCATCAATCTTCCAATAACGCCTTTCAGCGCCCCAGAAGCAGCCAGTTGCGAAATATGCGATCTCCATAGCGCGCATTCTTTCAGGTGATAGCGATTCCTGCTCAGTTAGGTAACCTAGGTCTACCTGCGCCCCCGTAGCTCAGGGGATAGAGCACCGCCCTCCGGAGGCGGGTGCACAGGTTCGAATCCTGTCGGGGGCACGCGACCTAAATCACCTCTCATTTACCAAATCTCTTTCCATTCATCCTTGTTTATCAACCTAGTAACAGGGAGAATTGGTTACTTACGCGAGAAGATTTTGAGCTCACTTTGTCTTGATTTCATCGCGTCTTGGATTTCACTGCATTTACTAGAAGGAGATAACTCATGGATTGGCGACATCAATCAGCATGCCGCGACGAAGATCCAGAGCTCTTCTTCCCCGTAGGAAATACCGGCCCCGCCCTAACTCAGATCGAAGAGGCGAAGAAAGTCTGTAATCGCTGCATCGTTAAAGATGCTTGTTTAGCTTGGGCGTTAGAGAGTGGACAAGATGCTGGTGTTTGGGGCGGTCTCTCTGAAGATGAGCGTCGTGCACTTAAGCGCCGTGCGGCACGTAATCGTGCGCGCATGATGGAGCAGAACAACTCCATTTAGTTTTAAATCTATTTAGATCGGAAAAGTTAAACGCGCTTCGGTTCCTGCAGTTGTACGAACCAGATCAATATTTCCGCGTAACTCATTTTCAGTCAATGTGCGCACTATCTGCAAACCTAGGTTTGAAGATTCCGCCATTGAAAATCCTTTTGGTAGGCCGACTCCATCATCAAAGATAGTTATCTCGGCGCCACTTTGGCTGCGGGCAACCGTTATCGCTAAATGGTTTCCTGATTCGGCTAGGCCATGCTCTAGCGCGTTATGAATTAGCTCGGTCACAACTAATGAAAGCGGTGTTGCGATGCGCGGATCAAGAGCACCAAGTTCTCCCGTACGCGCGATCTGTAGCTGCCCCATTCGCGGACTTAGGTCTAATGCATGGGCGACTAATCGATCGAGAACATCATCAAAGGCAACAGATGCTTCGGCGCTACTGGAAAGCGTTTCGTGAACTAGGGCAATAGATGCGATACGACGGACTGCTTCATTTAACGCAGCACTTGCGGCAGGATCTTCAATGCGCCGTGATTGCAATCTAAGTAAAGCCGAAACAGTCTGCAAATTATTTTTAACGCGATGATGGATCTCGCGAATTGTCGCATCTTTTGTTACTAGTTCGCGCTCGCGACGACGAAGTTCTGTAACGTTCTGCAAAAGTACAATTGCACCGATTCGATCGCCACCTGCAAGCAATGGAAGCGCTAAGAGATCAACAGTTCCACCTGCGTTTTCGATTTCAACTCTCCGCAAAGCTTTGCCGCTCAAACCTACTTCGATCGCTTCTTCGTGCGCTTCAAGTTTTACAACCGAGACTTTACGTGCGGCTTGTCCGAGATTATTTCCTTCAAGTTCACCGGCCCATCCCATTCGGCTAAAGGCCGATTTTGCATTTGGGCTGGCGTAGATAATTGCTCCGTTGATATCTAGGCGAATCAAACCATCTCCAACACGTACTGCCGGATCGAAGAGCTCGCTATGTTCGGTATACGGAAAAGTTCCTTCTGCCACCATTCGATAAACGTTATGGGCGACTTCTCGATAATTTAACTCAAGGCGACTTGGTTGGCGCATGAGTTCGGCGTTGCGATGTCGCGAAATTACTGCGATTACCTGATCACCGAGAATTACCGGAATTGTCTCTTCTTTAATAAATATTTCGCCAAACTTTTCTGGTTGCGCATCGCGAATAATTTCGGCCTCCGATAGCGCCTGATCGATTCTGGGGCGCGCACCCCATGCGATTTCATCGCCGATTACATCCTGGTTAAAGACCGTCGCAGCAGTTGTTGGGCGAATATGTGCAACTGCAACATATCCAGAGGGCCAAGTTTTAAAATCTTTACGAAGTGGGACCCATAAAATTAAATCTGCAAACGAGAGGTCGGCTAGGAGTTGCCAGTCAGAGGTTAACTCGCGAATGCGCCTAATCTGTTTAGCATCTAACGGGCTTCGATCCCGCAAAAACTCTTCTAATTTAGGCATCGCAAACTACCCCTGCAACCAATCGCTAAGCGCTGGCTTTATCTCCTGAGTCGCAAACCAAGTTAGCTCTTCACCATCTGGTGAGACCATGAAAGCGCATTGCACGTTCTCCCACTTGGCGAGATCTTTAAGAATTACAAAGTTTTCACCGTGTTCAGTAATTTCAGGATCGCTAACTTCCAGCGCCAAGATAAAGCCGGCACTTGTTGGATTTGCGCGCATCTCTAGCGCTTCATCGGCTGCGAGCATTGAAAGCAGGAATTCGCCCTCTTCTTCATCCATCTCGCTATTTGCTGTTAGAAACTTAATTGTTGGGGCATATAAAGGTCCGCACTCCATAGATTGTGATTCTAGGAATGCGGCGATTTCTTCAACGGTTACTGGAAGATACCCACGCATGGCGCTAAGGGTATAAGAGATTTAAGGCTCGTTTTACTTCTGAGAAACCGCGCTTATCGCCTGTGCCATCTTGGCAATCTCTTTGCGCAGCGCTCCCCTTTCAGCAGATTGCACCAGAGTTGTGCGTTCATCGATTGCTAACTGGCAAGATCGCGGATCCCAAGGAAGGTTCCACAGAACTGCAGATTTCAGTGACGCCTTCCTTGAAGCGCTTATCTCCGGCGCCCGCTTATTGGATGAATGAGTATTCACCAGGTGAATATCGGCGGATAGGGAGATTTTTGTAAGACTTTGTACAAACTCATCCCATCGTTTCTGCGCCAGAAAAGTTGAATTAGTTGTAAATATAAATTGATCAGCGTTACGAACCGCCCAGATCTTTACCGCTGAACTCCAACGCCTATCGGATAGTTCTCTAGCCAAGAAGGCGATTGAGCCGAGATCGATAACTATCAGGTCGAAGGTTTCTCCTGCAGCCATAATTCGTTGCTCAAAATCTACGATTGTCTCTTGGGTCAACTCCATAGCTGCTAAATTCTCTGAAACATCACGCCATCTTGTTTCGCTAGATAACTTACGTAAATCCAGTAACGCTGCGATAGCTGGTGCTTGAAAGTTGGCATCAATTAGCAGAGTTTTCACAGCTAACAGGGCGCTTTCTTGCGCCAGATTTATCGCGATCGTTGTAGTAGCTGTTGTATGCCCGATTCCTCCAACCGCAACTACCTTGGCTCTGCACTTTGCACTTGCGTGGATCATGGGAGTGCGAACTCCGGAGGATCTAATATTTTCTAAGATAATTAGAGTCAACTCTTCGGGAGAAGTTGGCCTTGCGAATATGTTTGAAAAACCTCGATCGTTTCCAGATTGATCAGCAAAACCAAAGAGTGAAACTCTGGGAGCTGCCAACTTTTCTATCTCAACTGCGCCAGATCCGGGTAGATCCGTTGAGAATATAAGCAGGAGGCTCTTTCCTGAGTTAACAGATACCGCCCTTTGCAGCTCTGAAAAATCCATTACTCGGGCGATAACGTTCCATCCTTGGCTAAATAACGCCCGTGATACCAGCCCCTCAAATTCCGGATCCGAGATTGCAGTTATTACCGTTGGTACTTCTAAAGGATCCATTGGCTATCCCAAAGAGCGAACGATTACCAGGCGCCCACTAACTGTGGCATCCAGCAAGTTGATGATTTGCGAATCTATAAGCGAGATTGTTAGGGCGATTTCGGATGAGAAATTGGCAGATTTTCTATCAATAGATCGGATGTAGGCGTTCTTTGCGACTACTTCTGGAATACCAATCTGGACGCCTCCCATCGACGGCTCAGGGACCCAATAAATATTGATCGCCTCACCAATTGAGATATCGATAGGTAAATCAGAACTGCGAACTGCAATCGGCACCTGTTGCATGCGTTGACTTGGCGCCAGATCGCTCACATCATCTATTGAAATTAACTCACCAGCGCTTTGCGCCCTTGTAACAAAGCTGCCTATTAACGTTGTGCGACTTGAAAAATATCTAGATCCGCTCTCGCCCAGTGCGACCTTCACCAGAGTTATCTGGTCACGTGAGATTTCAACACCCGGTGCAAGCGCGCTCTTTGCTATCCAATAACTATCTGTTCTGTTACCTAAAGCAGTAAGCGCTAGCGCAGAGATTAAAGCTGCGGCAAATAGCGAGACAGCAACGATAAATCGAGTTTGGGCAGCCTTCTTCTGTGTATTCATAGTGGGGTACTAAATGCGATCTGTGCACTTCGGCGGCTCGCTTATCCACAGTAGTACTTTCGGATGAGAAGAAGCAGCACTTTAGATTGATGAAGGTTCTCGCGTCACGAGCGACCCTGCGCCATGACTACTCAAAGAGAATATAAAGAAGGTAGAAGAGAACTGCGCCTAGTTTCTAGTTGTGAGGATCCAGCGCTATGGACTCATCCACAGTTAGATCTTTACTCGCTTTCCGAGATTGCAAATAAGAAGAAATTTGAGCCACTTCCCCAGCAAAGTGCAAAACTTTATTTAATTCCTTCCAGCTTTGGTGAAGAGTATGAACCAGGGTTTGAACCAGTTCCGACATCGGCAAGTGAGTTACCTGATTTACATACTTGGACGATGAAGTTTGCTGTCAGCGTTGTAGAAATTTGGGCCGGTCGCCGCCAGCCAGCACAATTGATATCACGCTGCCATCGCCATATCTATATGCAATTGTTAAAGCAGGTGGGAAGTCAGAAAGAGATTGGACGAATCAGAACTATCCATCAGAGCCAACCCTTAGATGGCATTTGCGAATCAACGATAACCGTTAGATACGGTGATCGACTACGCGCGATGGTGATCCGCTTTGAAGGCGTTGATAAGCGTTGGTTATGTACGGAACTGCGTCTGCTTTAAGCAGCGCCGTGGCAACGTTTAAATTTCTTACCTGAGCCACATGGACATTGTGCGTTACGCGAAATTTCACCCTTTGTCGAGACTCCAGATTCATCGGCTGCTGTGTATTGCAGCGCAGATAGATCAGCAGGTTTCTCAGTGATACCTGCCGCAACAACTTCGGAGCCATCGCCTTGTACAGAGACCTGTACGTTAAATACCAAACTTGCTAGCTCTTCTTTGATTCCATCCATCATGGCCGAGAAGAGTTCGTAACCTTCACGTTGGTACTCAACAAGAGGATCACGTTGTGCCATTGCGCGCAGCCCGATTCCCTCTTGTAGATAATCCATCTCGTAAAGGTGTTCACGCCACTTACGATCTAGAACTGAGAGCAATACCTTGCGCTCTAATTCGCTCATGACACCCGCACCTAGCTCGAGCTGGCGCTTTTCATAAGCGGCTGTGGCATCGACAAGGATTTGATCAGCTAAGTAATCGACATCTAGCGCGGCGCGTGAGCCAATCTTTGCGATCATCTCTTCGGCGGTAAAGCCAATTGGATAGACCAGCTTTAGCGCTTGCCATAGTCGATCAAGATCCCAATCTTCGCCGTAGCCTTCAGCGGTCTCGGCATTTACATAGGCAATTAAAGTATCTGCCAAGAAAGTTTGTACTTGCGCCGAAATATCTTCGCCTTCAAGTACTAGGCGTCGCTCACCGTAAATTACTTCACGTTGGCGATTCATGACATCGTCATATTTCAAAACGTTTTTGCGGATCTCGAAGTTCTGCGCTTCAACCTGGGTTTGAGCAGAGCGAATGGCATTGCTGACCATCTTTGATTCGATTGGTTCGTTATCTGGAAGGCCTGCCGCAGATAAGAATCGCTCAACTAACGCTGAATTAAAGCGACGCATTAGCTCGTCTTGCAATGATAGATAGAAGCGAGATTCACCTGGATCGCCTTGGCGTCCAGAACGTCCACGTAACTGATTATCAATACGACGAGATTCGTGGCGTTCGGTACCAAGAACATAAAGACCGCCAAGTCCAACAACTGCCTCATGATCTTTGGCAACTGCGGCTTTCTGCTTGGCAATTTCTTCAGGCCATGACGCTTCATATTCAACTGGGTTATCAACTGGTGATAGTCCGCGTCGTTGAAGTTCGAAGTCAGCCATGAATTCAGGGTTACCGCCGAGCATGATGTCTGTACCGCGGCCGGCCATATTTGTAGCAACTGTAACTGCGCCGCTTACGCCGGCACGAGCGATGATTGAAGCTTCGCGTTCGTGATGCTTAGCATTTAGAACTTCGTGAGGAACTCCTGATTTCTTAAGAAGATCCGAAAGTTCTTCAGACTTTTCAACTGAAACTGTTCCGACGAGAACAGGTTGGCCTTTGCGATGGCGCTCGACGATATCTTGAGTAACCGCCATAAATTTTCCGAGTTCAGTCTTATAGACCAGATCGGCCTGATCCATGCGCTGCATTGGGCGGTTGGTAGGAATTGGGACCACGCCGAGTCTGTAAATCTGTTGAAATTCAGATGCTTCGGTCATTGCTGTACCGGTCATGCCTGAAATAGTTTCGTATAGGCGGAAATAGTTCTGGAGTGTGATCGTAGCTAAAGTCTGGTTCTCATCTTTAATTTCGATACGTTCTTTAGCTTCAAGCGCCTGATGTAAACCTTCGCTATAGCGACGACCCGACAACATACGGCCTGTGTGCTCATCAACAATTAGTAGTTCGCCGTTCATGACAACATAGTCTTTATCGCGCTTAAAGAGTTCCTTTGCGCGAACTGAGTTATTTAGATAACCAATTAGCGTTGTATTTGCCGCCTCATAGAGGTTTTCAATCTTGAGAAGATCTTCCACCTTAGTTACGCCATCTTCAAGGATTCCGATGGTCTTCTTCTTCTCATCTACTTCGTAGTGAGTATTACGTTGTAACTTGTCGGCAATATTTGCAAACTCTACATACCACTTGGTGGCCTTGTCAGCAGGTCCGCTAATGATCAGCGGTGTACGTGCTTCATCGATAAGAATTGAGTCAACTTCATCGACGACTGCAAAGAAATGATCGCGCTGAACGCAATCATCTAGCGTCCACGCCATATTGTCGCGTAGGTAATCGAATCCAAATTCATTATTTGTACCGTATGTAATATCTGAGTTATAGGCGGTGCGACGTTCTGTAGGAGTCATACTATTTACAATTACTCCAACGCTGAGTCCAAGGAAACGGTGGATACGACCCATCCATTCGCTATCGCGCTCAGCTAGATAATCGTTAACGGTAACGACATGCACGCCACGACCAGCAAGCGCATTTAAATATGAAGGAAGAGTTGCAACTAGAGTCTTTCCTTCACCAGTTCGCATTTCAGCGATATTCCCGCGATGCAGCGCAGCTCCACCCATAATCTGTACGTCATAGTGGCGCTGACCAAGTGTGCGCTTTGCCGCTTCTCTGACAACTGCGAAAGCTTCAGGAAGTAAATCATCGAGAGTTGATCCGGCAGCAAAACGAGATTTAAATTCATCTGTCTTGGCGCGCAGGGCTTCATCTGAAAGTGCGGAGATCGCAGGCTCAAAGGCGTTAACTTGATCGACAACCTTGCTTAACTCGCGAAGAAGCTTTCCTTCGCCAGCCCGCATGATTCGGTCAATAATCTTTGACATTTACGACCCTTTCCAACCTGATTCCTACCCAATTCCTACCCAATGCCTACAAATCTAGACCCCTTATCGTAGGGGTTTAGCCGTACAACTTGTTACCGCGCCAAGCACGGTAAAGCCTGCAGTACGCAAGGCCCGGATCGCCTCGGCCAGGGTGGCCCCAGTGGTGATCAGATCATCAATAACAATAATCTTAGGTCCAGTATTCCCTGCGCAAATTTGAGTGGTGAAATCAGGTGAAATTGAAAGCGCCCCAGAAATATTCTCTGATCTATCCACGAGATTTAACTGAGATTGATCTCTGACTTTACGAATATGTGTCAATGGAGATTGGTGAGGTAGCCCCACTTCAAGTGCGACCTGCGTTGTAATCTCGTGCAAGAAATTCCTGCCACGTTTGCGATTAGCCGATTTTCTCGAAGGTATAGGTATCAGAGTTGCAGGGCCGTGACGATTTACAAATAGTTTAAGTGAGTGAACTATTCCATTAATAATTAATTGATCTGCCGCTTTGATTCGCGATTCCTTTGCGCTTAACAAGACACGTGAAGCGATCGGTGAATATTGGATAGCAGAGAAGACTGGGAAGATCTCGCCGCGCCAATTTATCGCTCGTTTATAAAGATGCGGGTGCCAATGTTTGCGACATTCAGAGCAGATCGAAATTCCTAGCCTGGAACAACCAATACAACGGGAAGGAAAGATAATTTCGGTGAGGTTAAACACCGCAGGAGTATTGCTCCAAAGATAAGGAGGGGAACTCAGATTAAATTGGTTGAGGATAATCTTTCGGTTGCGGACGTATTGGTCTACCCGAAATCTGAGATCCTGCGATTAGCGGAAGTGTAAGAACGAAGTGAGCTCCCTGGCCGAGCGCTCCCCAAGCATCGAGTTCTCCATTGTGTAAGCGCGCATCTTCGAGCGCAATTGAAAGACCAAGTCCTGTGCCACCGCGCACGCGCGCTCGAGATGGATCAGCGCGCCAGAAGCGATCGAAGACTCGTGAGAGTGCTGCAGGGTCCATTCCAGGACCAAAATCTCTAACTCCAACTCCAACTTCGGTTGCCGTTGCAACTACTGAAACATGAATTGGTTTCTCATCTGCGTGATCGAGAGCATTTGAAAGTAAGTTTCGCATTATGCGCTCAACGCGTCGAAAATCTGCTCGCACCATTACCTGCTCGGTTTCGTGGTCAATTTCCACAGAAATAGTGTGGTCATGGGCGTTGGCTCGGACATCTTCAATACATCTCTCGATCAGCCTTACCAAGTCGAATTCAACTGGTTCAAGCACCGCTACTTCTGCATCAAATCGACTAACTTCTAACAAGTCTTCAAGTAACTTCTCAAAGCGATCAAGTTGGGCAACCAGCAGTTCAGAACTCCGTGCGATATTTGGATCAAAGCTAGCCTTCGCACTGTAGATAACTTCCGATGCCATACGAAGGGTGGTTAGCGGAGTACGAAGTTCGTGCGAAACATCTGAAACAAATCTCTGCTGTACGCGAGATAAGTTTTCCAAACGTGTGATCTGTGATTCCAGCGAGAGAGCCATCTCATTAAATGCCGTACCCAATGTGGCAATTTCGTCAGAGCTTTCCACCTTCATACGCTGTGAAAAATCGCCTTCCGTAAATTGTTGGGCAATGCGGGCAGCTTCTCTAACCGGTCGGACAACTTGCCTTACTACCAACCAAGTAATTAAGCCGATCAGGAATAGCAGCGCCAAGCCGGTAAATAGCAAAGAACTCTTGATTAGCGAAAGAGTTGTATTTTGATTGGTCAGTGAGTAAACCAAGTACATCTCGTAGTTGCCGGAGTCAGGAATCGCAATTCGTCGACCTGCGATCAAGACATTGGCATCTGCGCGGTTTTTATATTTTACTGTTGCGTACTTGTATTCAACTATGTCACTGGCACGAACGCGTTGTCTGAGCTCGGTGGGAAACGATGAGATATCTAACTCATCTGTTGCAGTGCTGTAATCGGGCGCTATTTCAGTACCTAATGGGTCTGCGCTCTGACCGAAGCGACTGAGAAAGATAGATTTTCGATCTTGGTTAAGGCTTACTTCGGTCGAAGAAATAATTATCTCTTGAACTGTCTCGGTGATGATCTTGGTGTTTGCACCCTTTACCAAGAGAAATTCATATTGCGCATTGAAGAAGGATGAGCGAGCTTCGGCAAGTGAGGTCTCTAAATTAACCTGCTTAACGCCATCAGATAGCTGGGAATAAAGCGCTGAGCCAGTCAGCCACACAACACCGAGTGATAGAAGAACCGTTGAGAAAATTACCTTAGAGGCAAGTGAATTTCTGAAGGAAAAAATATTTCGGTTCATACTAGGAACCGCCCAAGACTCCTGCTTTATATCCAACTCCGCGCACAGTCATGATGATGTGTGGGTGCTCTGGATCATGCTCAACCTTGGAACGCAGGCGCTGCACATGGACATTTACAAGACGAGTATCCGTTGAGTGGCGATAGCCCCAAACCTCACCTAACAGCGCATCGCGTGTAAAGACGCGACCCGGCTCTTTAGCTAAGGCAACTAATAGATCGAATTCCAAACGAGTTAGCGCAATCTTCTTTCCGGCTCTGCTTACTTCATGGGCTGTAACATCAATTGAAAGATCACCGATTACGAGTAGCCCAGAGATGTCTGCATTTGTGCGACGCAAGCGCGTGCGAATACGAGCGATTAATTCGGAAGGATGGCGAAATGGCTTAACCATGTAATCATCTGCACCAGCTTCAAGTCCGCGCACGACATCATGTGAGTCACCTTTTGCGCTCAACATAACAATCGGCACCATGGATTCGGCGCGAATTAACTTACAAACTTCAATTCCATCTAAACCAGGAAGCATTACATCTAGCAGTACGAGATCTGGAGGATTGTTTCTAAATACCTCCAGAACCTCGTCACCACGACTTACGAGATCGACATCGATGCCGGCACCAGTTAATACGATGCCGAGCATCTCTGCCAGGTCTTGGTCGTCATCGACGACCATAACCAAAGTCATTAGCTACCGTGCTCCCAAGAGTTGAGGTACATATCTTGTGCAGGAGTTAGCGTGTCGATACGGCCACCCATCGAAATCAACTTCAAGCTGGCAACTTCCTTATCGATATAAGTTGGAACGTTATGAACACCAGCAGGAAGATTCTTCGCTTCCTTAACTAGGTATTCAGCAGTTAGCGCTTGATCAGAGAATGACATATCCATGACTGATGCTGGGTGTCCTTCTGCTGCTCCTAGGTTAACTAGGCGACCTTCTGCAAGAAGCAATAGACGGCGTCCATCTGCAAGAACGTATTCGTCAGTTTGGTGACGCATCTTCGCATTCTTCTTCTTAGCGTTCTGCTCAAGCCAAGCAACATCGATTTCGATATCAAAGTGGCCTGAGTTAGCCATGATTGCGCCATCTTTCATTACAGCAAAGTGCTCATCACGAAGTACATCGCGGTTTCCTGTAACGGTGATGAAGACATCGCCAAGCTTTGCAGCTTCGACCATAGGCATCACGCGGAAGCCTTGCATCATCGCATCTAGCGCCTTGGTTGGATCGATTTCAGTAACAACTACATCGGCGCCCATACCTTTAGCGCGTTCTGCAACGCCCTTGCCGCAATATCCAAATCCAGCGACAACTACTACGCGTCCTGCAAGCAGGAAGTTTGTAGCGCGGAAGACTGCATCAAGTGTTGATTGACCAGTTCCGTAACGGTTATCGAACATGTGCTTGGTGTCGGTGTCGTTGACAGCGATCATTGGGAATGTGAGTGCGCCATCTTTGGCCATTTGGTTAAGACGAATCACGCCTGTTGTTGTCTCTTCGCAGCCGCCAGCAATGTTAGGAAGAAGTTCCTTGCGAGTTGTGTGAAGAGTGTTTACGAGATCGCAACCATCATCGAATACTTGGTGAGGTTCGATATCTAGCGCTGCGTTGATATGTGAGTAGTAACCATCGCGGTCAACTGCATTGCGAGCAAATACAGAGATTCCGTATTCGTGTACTAGCGCTGCTGCGGTGTCATCTTGTGTTGAAAGTGGGTTTGAGGCGCAAAGTGCGATCTCTGCACCGCCGGCCTTAAGTACGCGCATCAAGTTTGCGGTCTCTGTTGTCACATGCATACATGCAGAGATACGTACGCCTGCAAATGGTTGTGACTTTTCAAAGCGCTCACGAATCTGAGCAAGTACTGGCATATTGCGTTCTGCCCATTCGATGCGCTTGCGGCCCTCGGCTGCAAGAGATGCATCTGCGATATCGTGTTTTGGAATTGTTGTTACAGGTGTCATTGAAATATATCTCCCTAGTTTAAACGGCTGTTTTTTCGCTTGACCTTCGGCGTAGGGCTCTACTGTGCTAGTCGGCTATAGGCATAGCGTACTAGTTAAGGGATTAATACGAGGATGTCTAGGTCGCCACGGATCATGTTAAGTACATCATCTCGAACCTTTTTCATACGGGCTTCCGTGGAAGCCTCAACGTTGAGTCGAAGGAGGGGCTCAGTATTTGACGCACGTAGGTTAAACCACCAGGTATCGCCACTTATCGTCAGCCCATCAAGGTGATCGGCTGCTACGCCATCTTTCTTGAGATAAATCTCTTCAACGTGCTTCATCGCAGCGTTTGCATCTGCGACTTCAGAATTGATTTCGCCACTAGAGATATATCTTGAATAAGGTTTAAGAAGAGTCGAAAGTGAACCCTTCGCTTCGCCGAGAGCTGCAATGGCGTGGAGTGCTGCCAACATTCCAGAATCTGCTCTCCAAAAATCTTTGAAGTAGAAATGTCCAGAATGCTCTCCGCCAAAAACTGCTCCGGTATCTGCCATTAATTGCTTTATATAAGAATGGCCAACGCGCGAACGAATAGCCTTCCCGCCTTTTTCTTCAACAATTTCAACGACTGCTCGGGAAGAAATTAAATTGTAAATAATATTTGATCCTGGATATTTCTTTAATTCACGATCTGCAATTAAAGCCGTGAGAGTAGATGGATTTACCAAATCTCCGTTTTCATCGACTAAGAAGCATCGGTCGGCATCGCCATCAAATGCTAATCCGATATCTGCCTTATGTTTTTTAACCGCCTTCTGCAAATCTTTCAAATTCTTGGGATCTATTGGATTGGCTTCATGGTTTGGGAATGTGCCATCTAACTCAAAATACATCGGAATTACTTCGCAGTTAAGTCGGTCAAAGACCGCTGGAGCGGTGTGTCCAGCCATTCCGTTTCCAGCATCAATGACCACCTTTAGCGGGCGGATCTCTGATAGATCAACCAATGAAAGTAGATGATCTACATATGAAGAAAGTAAATCCTGCTCTGACTCTTTACCTACGCTTCGAAAATCAATTGGAGATCCTTCACTTACAAATCGCTCAATAGTTAAGAGCCCCGACTCTTTTCCTATTGGGCGGGCTCCACTTAAGCAGAGTTTGATCCCGTTGTATTCGGCTGGATTATGGCTGGCGGTAAACATCGCCCCAGGGAAATTGAGTTTGCCTGCTGCAAAATAGAGCATGTCGGTAGATGCCAACCCGATACGGATTACATCTAAACCTTGCGAGGTCACTCCTGCTGAAAAAGCATCGGCGAATAATGGTGATGAAGGGCGCATATCTTCGCCGATAACAACTGTTCCGGGTTCACGTTCTTGTTGCAGGAATCTGGCAAAGGCAACTCCTGTTGCAAATGTAAAGTCAGCGGTTATTTCAACATCAACTAATCCGCGAATGTCATAAGCTTTAAATATTGGAATTTTCTCTTCCTTCGCTAATTAATCCGGAGAAGTAGCAAGAATCTAAGACGGGACTGCGCGTAAGTGTCCGCGCCGTCCAAGTGATGCGTTATCGGTTGTAACAGGATCCCCGTTTTGATCTTGCATCGACTCATGGTTTGCAGCAACTTCACGGACTGCATCTGCAATTGCCATCAGATCATCTTCGGATGGTCCAAGGCCTGCCTGCGAAGACTCTTCCTTGATTACTGTCCAACCATTAGGAACGGTTAGGCGCTTTCCATGTGCTTCGCAGAGATCATATGAATGTGGTTCTGAATAAGTAGCCAGTGGGCCAAGCACTGCTGTTGAGTCCGCATAAATATAAGTAAGCGTCATCGAAGCCATGCTTCGGCAACTTACCCGCGAACAACTGCGCCCTGTGCGCGCCAACTTACTCATGACGCTAAGGCTAGTGGTTGGGTAGCAAAAAAACTGGGATTGTCAGGGAGTTAAGACGCGAATATTCGACATTGGAACTGATGATTTAGTCAGAACGCTTCCTGCTGTAAGTGGGAAATATCCATAGCCGCTCTTGGTTGCAACCAGCCCTGCGCCATAAATTCCTTTTCCTGCTTCGGTTATTGATATCGAGCGAACCCCATCTGGAATCCTTACTGCGGCGATATCTTCCCCATTAACGCGAACGGTTTTACGTTTTCCATTATTGAAGAGAAGTACAAGCTCGGCTTTAACTTTCGCTCCAATAAAGATTAATTGTGGTGCAAGACCGGCCACTGAAAAGTTGGATTGGGTCAATTCGGCAGCTGCGGTGCTCCAGATAAAGTCTGATTTACCTTCAGAAATTGTCTGTGAAAAAACTGAAGCAACTATCGGCTCATCGGAAGAAATTCTGATTCCAAATTTGCTCGCTGGTAAATTCGGATTTAAATCTAAAGTCGCTACCGATCCGCTCTTGATAACTTTGCCTTCTAGCCCTGCAGGAATAAATGATCCATCGGTCGAGTAGACAGAGACGGTAATGCGAGCATCTATTTCACCAGGCGCCAAGATACGTAGAGTGTGAGGTAACTCAACTGATTTTGAGCCGACTTTACGGACCGTGTGTGGAATGGCAGGGATAAATACCTCTTTACTTGCCTTTGGCGCAAAATTAACTATGTCGCCACCAAGAGCGCGTAACCCACGTCCGCGTTCATCGATCATATAACTCGTAACTCGACCCGCTCGTGTGATTGTCTTGATCACGAGAGATTGTGAACCTGGAGAAAGTGAATCAACTCCAACTTCGAGATATGAGTTTGCCTTAATGGTGATTGCCTTGGTTGGTTGCGCTCCGATTTCATTCCAAACTTCAATATCTACGATTGCAGCGCTTAATCCGCTGTTAACCAGGATCAGCTTTCCCTTACTTGTTACATCAGCGGCCCCACCAACAAACCATTGCTCGCTCTGCAAGGAAGAGCAAATAGTGGAGCCAGCCCAAACTCCTTTTCTAATCTGCCATACAACTGGCGTTGCACCTTGTGATTCTAAAATTATTGGCGCTTTACTCTGCATGTAGCGGAGAGTTTGTGCCGGAATAAATGAAAGAGATTTTGTTCCTGTGGAACGTATCTGGCTCTTTGATGAAGGTAGAGATATCGCTGTGGTTAAACCGCTTGGCGTTGATGGACAGACAACGGCTGGGTAATTTGAAGAGAATTTTCCATCAGAGACCGTGACATCTACAGCGTTGGAAAGCGCTACAACTAAAATTAGGCCAGATGCCAAAGCTAATGGGCGCGTGATCTTCATGCCAGCTCCGAATCTTCAATTTCGCGACGACGACGCCCGGCGGGAAGTGCCAAGACCACGACGGTGATAAAGATGATTAACTCTAGAGAAACTAACGCACGACGCAAGGTTCCGTCGTAAAGGAAGATGACTGGCCCTGGTTGCAATACTTCAAAGACTGGCAAGTTATCCACGCTGCGATTTCGATCCAATCGCTGGCCTTCCTGCATCGCTCGCCAGCCTTGAGCATAATTTTCAGTAAGAGTTAAGGTACCTGGCTCTGGCACCGTTACTTCAAATTCATTTTGACTTACTGGAAGAACAGTTGCCTTGCCAGCAAGATTTGTAAATAAAACCGTGCCAGTGTTTGCAGAAATCTTCCAGACAATTCCTGCATTTGTAGATGAGGCTCTAGTGAATCCTCCTAAGCCATCGATAATGCGAACTAAGTTTTCATCGGTCGGATTTTTAAGGAATAGATACTTGATTCCATTTAACGCAAATGTTGAACTAGAAGTTAGCCCACTTCCATCGGCAAGCTCAAGTACAGCATTGGTGATTTGTTCACGATTTGATGGTGCAATATCTGGGTCGCCAAGCATTGCATCGCCACCACGCGCCAAATAAAAGTTAAGTGATACATCTTCACCTACTGTGCGCGGTCTAATAACCATTGTCTTGGCATCTTTTTCAACCGCTAAGAATGGAGGAAGGACTATCTCGCGACCGCTTTGCAGAGGCGCAGAACCCGCAGTTGTTGCTACCCAAAGAGTTGAAGAGAGTGCATACGTGGCGGTCGCAGCGAGCATTACCGCAGCTGAGATGTGACGGAAATTCACATGAGTTGCTTTAAGCCTTTCTCGCAACTTGTCAGATACGGCAATTGCGGAGGCGATTGCTGTCATTGTTGTGATTGTCATGAGCGTGCCGGGATAAAGCTGAGTTGCAATATTGGTGCCGTTGCCGGTTATCGAGATGGTGCTGAAAAGAATTGAAATCAAGAGAGATACAAATCCAATTTCAGCGATAAAGCGCGCACGGGTGGATGAGAAAAGCGAAATTGCTAGTACCAAGGTGAGTGGACTAATTAGGTACCACGGTAGAGAGCCAGGGCCACCCGGGTTGCCCACTAGGGAGAAGTTCGGGCCGCTTCCTTGCAATAAGAAGCCCGAATCCAATAAAAATCTATTTGGATTGAAGATTAACTCGAAACTCCAGGGTGCGCAGATGAGAAATGGCGTAAATGTCAGCGCAAGACGGCGATAGAGACGAGCGTTGAATAAGACGAGATTTATTCCGCTGTTGCTATCAATGTAGTCGCGATAAATCGAAAAACCAGTAAGTGCAATTCCTAAAATAAAGATAAATGGAGAAAATGCAAAGATGATCGAGACGAGTAGAGAAAGTGCAAAAACCTTGCGCCAAGAGAATTCTTCTATTTCAAACCAGCCTCGAGCGGCGATCGCCAGCAGTGGCAGAAGCAGCAAGACGATTAAGGTGCTCAAGCGACCAGAGTTAATTGCTGAAATGGCAACCGGTGAAAGGGCATATAGAACGGCGCCAGATGTGGTGAGCCATCTATTTGTTGAGAACTCTTTTAAGAAGTGATGTCCGGTTAGCGCCAGCAATACTGGCGCCAGGAAGAAGAGCGCTGCAATAAAAAAGTTAACGTTTCCAAAGAAAGGAGTTGCGGCAATCGCAAGAAAAGCCATCCATGTAGGGGCTGATGCGGATGTGCCCATAGCGATGGAGTGCCAACCGCTGAAATAGGTATTCCAGAGCGCACTTACACCAGAAGGTTGTTCGGGTAAGGCGCCGCCAGAGATAGAACCTAATCTAAATCTTGACCAGAAGAGCGTCAGAACAAATAAGAATAGGGAGGCAGCGATTAGTGGACGCTTTAAGAGCGTTGTCCAACTGCGACTGTTAGCGGGAGTAAGCAAATCTTCTTCATCTAAATTCTCATCAAGCAGAGATGGATTTCGGACTTCGGTAATCTCACTTGGGAATATCTGCTCACGAATCCACTCTGCCGAACGCGAAGCAGCCATTCGCAGTTGCGACCATCTAGAAGGAATAAATCTCAGCGCGATGCCTGAAGGAACAAGGCGTTGCAACTTTCTTATCTTTCGGGCGCGAACTAGTTCGGCAGGATGTAAAAATTGCGTTCCTACAGCCAAAATTTCATCACCGGCATAACCAGGTAGTTTTGCAAAGAGAAAGGCAATTGATCTAAATATTGCACCGGCTAGCAATTGCACAGTGAGCAGCGGAAGTCGCCACCACGAGGAATTAACTAGAAGAACATATGCGGCATTTCTGCGATCTAATAAAAGTGGGCGATGCAAGAACGCTTCGGCCACATCGACCGAGCGCCGCTCATTTGCAGAAGCTTCCGCATGGAATGCAACAGCGCTCGAAACCGCTATTGCGGCAAAACCTGCTGAGTAAAGGCGCCAACCAAAATCGACATCATCACGGAATAAATCTAAATTAGGATCGAAACCACCAAGTTGTTCAAATACATCTCTACGAATTAAAGCTCCTGCGGTGCTAACTGCAAGTACTTCATGTACGCCATCGCGCTGTCCTTGGTCATATTCAGCTGGCTCAAGTCCGGTCCATCGATTTCCATTTGCAGCGATGCTGATACCAATTTCCAAAAGATGAGTGCGATCATGCCAACCAAGGAGTTTTGGACCCGCCATTGCAACGTTTGGGCGAGAATCTACTTCTGCAATTAAATTCTCAAGTGCAGACCGATCTACTGAAAGATCGTCGTGAATTATCCAAAGCCATTCATGATCTGGATCATTTGAATTGGGAAGGGTTGCAACAGCATGAGCAACTGCTTCGCCGAATCCAGTATCGCGATCCATAGGTAGAACTGGAATTCTTGCGCCTTTAACAAGTTTCGCTGATGAATCGATAGAACCTGTATCAACAGCAACTATTGAATCAACTGGAAGGGTCTGTGAAGTTAAAGAGGCAACTACTTCTGGCAACCAAAGTTGTCCATCATGTAGTACCAGAATCGCGGTGACGCGATGTGAACTCATGAGAGTTACGCTGGGCGGCGCTTCAAACGGCGACGCTCACGTTCGGAGAGTCCACCCCAGATTCCAAAACGCTCATCGTGTGCGAGCGCGTATTCCAAACATTCTTGACGAACATCGCAAGAGAGGCAGACGCGCTTTGCTTCGCGAGTTGAGCCACCCTTTTCCGGAAAGAATGCTTCTGGATCTGTTTGTGCGCAGAGTGCGCGTTCTTGCCAAGAGAGCTCTAGGTTCTCTCCGTTTGCTAATTTAATTGATGGGCCAGCAGTAGGGGCTGTTGGATTGCCAGTGGGTGTTGCTTCTGGACGAATCGGCATCGACTAATCTCCTCAAGACCTTCGCAGCCAGCCTCGTGATGAGGTCGGCTTCTCTAGAACGAATTACACGCTTGTAATCCCGTTTAGTCAAGTGCGATCCCGAGGTTGAGGCTTGAAAATCTGCACATTTCTCAAAAATTGCCGCCAAATCCACCACTTTTTCGGTGATTTATCGACTTAAGTAGGTGATATTTCCAAATTTTCACTCGGAGATAAGTATCTAGAGACGATCTGCGCACCATATTGAACATCACTGCCGTGGAGAATAAATGAATCGCGAATCTGCGCGCCATCACCGATCTTTACGCCATCACCGATGATCGAGTTATCAATAGTTACACCCTGACCGATATCGCAATTAGCTCCGATACTCGAACCACCAGTTGCCAAGCTGTCGGGACCAAAAGTGGTGCCCTTCCCCGCTGCAAAAGCGCCATTTACTAAATCACGAGAGCCCTTAAATAGCGCCGCCGGGGTTCCGATATCAAGCCAGTAAGACTGCTCGCTATATCCAAACACCGGGCGCCCTGAATTTACTAAGTTCGGGAAAGTTTCGCGCTCAACACTTACAACTTTATTAAGTGGAATATCTGAAATTACGCTAGATGAGAAGACGTAGCAACCGGCATTTATGGCGTTGGTTACTGGGTTATCCATTTTCTCTAGAAATGCTGTAACTCGACCGTCTTTATCGGTTGGAACACAGCCGAATGCACGAGCATCTTCGACATTTATCAAATGCAAGGTCACATCAGCTTTATTTTTACGATGAAACTCTAACTGCGTGGCAATGCTGTGGTGGCTAAGTACATCACCATTAAAAATCACAAATTCTTCATGAGCAGCTTTTGCTGCTTCTAAATCAATTAGCTCTGCAGCATTTCGAATCGCACCGCCCGTACCTAAAGGTTCTTTTTCAACGGCATATTTAAGTTGCATTCCCCATTTTGAGCCATCCCCAAAGTAAGGGATAAAAACTTCAGAAAGATATGAAGTAGCCAGAATTACCGTTGTGATCCCAGCTTTCTTCGCCGCAAGAAGTTGGTGCTCTGTTACTGGCAGGCCTCCCACTGGCAACATTGGTTTTGGAGTTTGATTTGTCAACGGCTTCAGGCGAGTGCCAAATCCACCAACTAAAAGAATTCCGATTGCCATTTAAATCGCCGCTTTAATGCGCTGTGCAGCATCGGATATCTGCTTATCTGTCGCCGTCATTGCGATTCGGATATGTGAAGCACCGAGAGCGCCATAGAAGGAGCCTGGTGTTGCGACGATGCCCAATTTGGCCAGCCATTCCACAGATTTCCAGCAATCTTCTGACCTAGTACACCAGATATATAAACCGGCGGCAGATTCTTCAATTTTAAATCCAGCTTCAATCAGCGCTGGGGAGAGCGCAGCGCGTCGGGCGTTATAGCGATTGCGTTGCTCAACTACATGGGTCTCATCACTTAGCGCTGCCACCATTGCGTTCTGAATTGGCAACGGAACCATCATGCCGGCATGTTTGCGGACTTCTCGAATTTGCGAAATCAGTTTTGCATCACCAACCAAAAACGCTCCACGATAGCCAGCCATAGAAGAGCGTTTAGATAGGGAATGAACCACCAAAATATTTGAGTTATCTCCATCTGTGTATTTTAAAAGAGATGAGGGAGTAGTGGAATCTCCGAAGTCGATATAACACTCATCGCAAACCAGCGTTGCACCCTGCTTACGCGCCCATTTAATCGTTTCGCGAAGTTCGGATTCAGAGTGAACGCGCCCAGTTGGATTAGATGGTGTATTTACCCATGCAAAATCCGCGCTCGGCCAATCTGCCGCATCAATTCCAACTGCAATAGGTTCCGATTGCGCAAGTAACGCTCCAACTAAATAAGTTGGATATGCGATATCTGGATAGATAACTTTCTGGCTTTGCAAAAGCGTTGGTAGCCAAGCTACTAACTCTTTAGATCCGATAACCGGAAGTACATCAAAATCTCCCGTTGCACCTAAGTGGTTGATCGCCCAATTGCGAATAGCCTCTTGTAACTCTTTTGTTCCGGCGGTTACGGGATAGCGCGGCGAATCAGAACTTTCTTTAAGTGCGCTTTGAATAAGTTGCGGTGTTGCATCAACTGGCGTTCCTTGTGAAAGATCTATCGCACCATCTGGATGTTGACGTGCGATTTCAGAATATGGGGCGAGGGCATCCCACGGGAAATCCGGCAGTTTTTGACGCATCGTTTTTTCGGTGAGTTAAGCGAACTAGCGTCTCTTGGGAATTATTCTTTAGGAGGAAGCGAAACCACATTTGGGTGGTCGCTATTAGTCAGGCCAACCTTGGCCGCTCCACCTGGTGAACCTAGTTCTACGAAGAACTCGGTATTTACCTTTGAGAAATCTTTCCACTGTGATGGAACATCATCTTCGTAGTAAATCGCCTCTACTGGGCACACTGGTTCGCACGCTCCGCAGTCGACGCATTCGTCGGGTTGGATGTAAAGCATGCGGTTACCTTCATAGATGCAATCAACCGGGCATTCCTCGATACAAGACTTATCTTTGATATCAACACACGGCTGAGCAATTATGTAGGTCACGAGAGTTCCTCCAAATAAAGTCCACATCGCTCTGGGTGTTCAGAGCCTGCGATGGCGCTAATTCTAACCATGCACTTGGGCCAACGCCCGATTAAAGTAACGACATGAGCCCGTCTAGCCAGAAATCGCAACCTAACCTGGCTGCTGCAATTGGCGCACGAGTCACAGTTCGGCTTCATGAAGCAAATGGTGGCTTTAGGGATATCGTCGGGATTCTGCAGAGCTGCGGCGATGGCGTAAACGAGTTACTTAACTCGAAAGGGCAAACAATTTCCTTCTCAGAAGATGAGATTGCTATCTGGCGCGAGATTAAAGCGCTGCCCGACCGCGCAGGAACTGGAGCTCCTTTCTCGCTACGAATTCAAGAGCTAGAACATCTCTCTGATTTAACTTGGCCAGCAGATGAGATTGAAGAAATAGGTAAATGGCGGCTAAGAATTTCAGATGGCTTCACTATGCGCGCAAATTCGGTTCTACCCACAGGTGCTGCACCATTTGGAGAACCTAATTTAGATATAGAAAAGGCAGTTGACGAAGTCGTAAAGATTTATCAGCAGAAAGGGCTAACGCCAACATTTACTTTGCCTTTGCCGCTCTATGAAGAACTTGATAATTTCTTAGGTGATATTGGGTGGGGAGTAAAAGTTGGTGCAGAGTATTTAGTCAACGACATTCCAGATAACCTCGATCTTGAAAGTGCCGATTTTAAAATTGTGATCTCCACGGAGCCAACTCTTGAATGGCTAGAAGTTCAATCTGATCATCAACTTGAACGAATCATGCGAAATTATCCAGCGCGATATGCACAAATCAAATTCCAGAACAAGACAATTGCTATAGGCAGAATTGCAACTTTTGGAAAATGGTCGCTGGCTACTCGCGTATTTGTTAACCCTGAATTTAGAGGTAAAGGTATCGGCGCTTTGCTAATGCGCGCGCTTATGGCAGCTGCAAGCGAACAGGGTGCCACGAAAATTGGTTTACAGGTAGATAGCGAAAACGGCGCAGGATTGGCCCTCTATAAATCAATGGGCTTTCGTTTCCACCATTTCTATAACTACCGCGTTCTTTCGGATGTGAGCAAATGAGTATTTTCTCAATCTATAACACTCAGAGCCGTGATCTACAGACGGTAAATGTCACTGGCAGACCTGTTCATATCTATTGCTGCGGGCCAACTGTTTATCGCGATGCCCATGTTGGTAACTTGCGGACATTTCTCTTAGCCGACTTGATTTCAAGGACTCTCAAATTATCTGGGCTAGATGTTTTACTGATTCAGAACATTACCGATGTTGGTCATATGTCAGAGGATTTTGAATCCGAAGATAAAATGCTTAGCCAAGCCAAATTGGAAAAAGTAGATCCTTTTGAGATCGCCCGCAAATACGAAGAGAAGTTTCATACCGATCTCGCTCGATTGAATATTGCACCTGCCAAGAGCTACCCACGAGCAAGTGAAACTATTCCAGGCATGCTTTCGAGTATTCAAACGCTGATTGAAAATGGCAGCGCATATGTCAGCGAAAGTGGCTCGGTCTATTTCAGCGCCGAGTCCTTTCCAAGTTATGGCGCAATAAGTGGTAATCGCCTTGATTCGCTAAAGCCCGGACATCGCTACGAATACTCAGATGATGGAGAAAAGAAGTTCCACGCCGATTGGGCGCTCTGGAAATCAGCCGGCAACCGCAGTGAAATGGTTTGGGATTCACCTTGGGGTCGCGGATTTCCTGGTTGGCATATTGAGTGCACAGCGATGTCACTTGATCTTTTGGATAGCCACGTAGATATTCATGTTGGTGGAATTGATCTTCGCTTTCCACACCATGAAAATGAACGTGCGCAATCAAATTCCATTATCGGAAGCGAAGCGGTTGATCTTTGGGTACATGGTGAACATCTACTCTTTGAGGGTCGCAAAATGTCAAAGAGCGCCAATAACGTTGTCCTTGTTGAAGATTTAATCTCGCAAGGCTTAGATCCACTCTCACTACGTCTGGCGCTAATGGAGAACCGCTATAGATCGCAAATGGATTTAACATGGGACTCACTACGTGCAGCAAATTCGACTCTTAACCGTTGGCGTAGCGCAATGGCTAGTTGGGGCAACTCTGAAACGATTGGTTTTGACTCCGAAATTCATTCTGCCTTACTTGCAGATTTAGATACTCCCCGCGCCTTGCTGAGATTGCGCGCTGTCGAAAAAGATCAATTACTTACACAGATGCAGAAGCGTGAAATATTTAACTACGCCGACCAAGTATTTGCCTTAGATTTGAAACGAGTGGTCGAGGTTAAGCCGCTGACTTCTGAACAATCTGCTTTGCTAGAAAGCCGAGCAACGGCCCGTGTCAATAAGAATTGGGGCGAGAGCGATCGCATTCGAGATTTGTTAGCCCGCGATGGAATAGTCGTAAGTGATAACCCAGAAGGTCAGAGCTGGGCTTGGTCTATCTGACCATTTTAATTCGCTGGTAAGAGAAGTGCTGCGATAATTGCAATAAATGAGAAGGCTAGAAAATAGTTTCCTAAAGAATCTCCCTGGATAAAGATTTCGTTTCCATTTCCGAAAGATGCGCCGCGAGTGAAGATAAACATCCAAGCCAGCGTTGCCAAGGCTTTGTATCTGCGTTTTCCATAACTTCTGCCAACGGCCCAAATAGCGGTAAAGGTTCCAATAACCGCTAAGGCGATACCAAAGGGTGGAAGAAAAAGATGTAGAAACACTGCGGCAACCCCGGCTGCTGCCCCCGCGACAAGAGAAGCAATTATCTTCATTTAAAGTTTGACTCCGGCAAAGATGTCGCGCTCTCTACCATTTTCATCAAATGGCTCTGCTTTATTTCCACGAACTAAGGTGTAGTACTCATCGCCCCAGACTTGAAGCCCTAAATTATTAGATAGCGCAAAGAAAGGTCCGTCAGTAGAAATCTGAGTTACATGCGCCTTCATCGCCGCCATCTTCTTCTCAACCTGAGAATTTCCATCAATTAACGTTGTTACAAAGTGATCATCCTTTGCGAAGGGGAGATCATCAACGCTTTCGGCCCCGAAGAAATCAGATCCAAGTTCTTTCATCTTTGCCATGCTTTCGGCGATTACTGATTTAGGCATTGTGTTCCAATAAATCTTTTGAATCTGCCAAGTCGATTTATCCGCCGCCAGCATCGCAATCCGGTGAGCCTGTATGTGATCGGGGTGGCCGTATCCCCCAATTTCATCGTAGGTAATCAAGACATGTGGCTTAACTTCATTAATTACCGATACAAGATATTGCGTTGCTTCTGCAAGATCTGCCTGCCAGAAAACATCTGGGCGGTTATTTGGATCCGTACCCATCATTCCGCTATCTCGGTAAACCTTCTTACCTTCGGCTAAGAAGCGGTGATCGGTTATGCCCAACTCATTCATTGCATCGGTAAGTTCAGTAATTCGGTGCTCGCCTAACTTATCTGTGGCGCCGCTTGCTAGATGTGTTAGTTCTGGAACGAGAATGTCGCCTTCTTCACCGCGCGTGCAGGTTATGAGCGTTACAGATGCGCCAAGCTCTGCATAAAGCGCCATTGTTGCGCCATTGTTTATCGTCTCGTCATCGGGATGCGCGTGAACAAGAAGTACGCGATAACCCGAATAAGACTTTGTCATTAACGCTGCTCTTTAATAAACCGGTAGCGAGGTATCGATTTGCTTGGCCCAAGCGATGACTCCACCAGAAACATGAGAAGCGCCTGAAAAACCTGCTCCTTTAAGAATGGCAAGACATTCGGCCGAACGTACCCCGCTCTTGCAGTGCAAAATAATTGGTTTATCTTGCGGCAGATCTGCCAGAACAGTTCCGTCTAAGAATCCTTGTTTAGGTAGCAGATGCGAACCTGGGATACGAACAATTTCAAATTCGCTTGGCTCGCGCACATCAATAAGATAGAAATCTTCTTTGTTGTCCATCTTTGATTTGAGTTCGCTTACAGAAATTGTGGAGTCTTTAACTGCAACTTCTGCAGCATCTGACAGAGTTCCACAGAATGCTTCGTAGTCTGGGAGAAGCTCAGTCTGAGTTGGATTGTCACCGCACAATGGACACTTTGGATCTTTGCGAATCTTTACTTTGCGGAACGACATTTCAAGTGCGTCATAGACCATGAGTGAGCCAACCATCGGTTCGCCAACTCCAGTAATGACCTTTATCGCTTCGGTAGTTTGAATAGATCCAATGGTTGCGCAGAGAACTCCGAGTACGCCACCTTCGGCACAACTTGGCACCATTCCAGGAGGTGGCGGTTCTGGATATAGACAGCGGTAGCAAGGTCCGTATTCGGCCCAGAAAACGCTCGCTTGTCCATCAAAGCGATAGATCGAGCCCCAGACATAAGGTTTCTTTAACAAAACACAGGCATCATTTACGAGATAGCGAGTTGCAAAGTTATCTGTTCCATCAACGATGATGTCGTACTGCGCAAAAATTTCCTTCACATTTGTAACATCAAGACGAACTTCATGAGTAATCACATTTACATAAGGATTAATCTCTGAGATTTTCTCTTTCGCAGATTGCGCTTTGCTCTTTCCAATATCGG
Organism: Candidatus Planktophila lacus; assembly: GCF_002288385.1. Classification (NCBI taxonomy): domain Bacteria; kingdom Bacillati; phylum Actinomycetota; class Actinomycetes; order Candidatus Nanopelagicales; family Candidatus Nanopelagicaceae; genus Candidatus Planktophila; species Candidatus Planktophila lacus. Next base: position 1,040,764 of record NZ_CP016783.1, read on the forward strand.
ATTGACCGTGAATTATCTGGCGCTGCAGATTAGATTCATCGACGGTATCGAATTCAACTATTCCGAGAGTTCCAATTCCGGCTGCAGCTAGGTACATAAGGGCTGGCGAACCAAGTCCTCCTGCGCCTACGCAAAGGACCTTTGCATTCATTAGCCGTTGCTGACCTGTCATAGCAACATCAGGAATAATTAGATGTCGGCTATAGCGGCGAACCTCATCAACAGTTAGCGCAGGGCCGGGTGAAACTAACGCTGGTATTGAATCGCGCTGTGAAGTCATGGTTCGTATTCTGCCGTAGCCATCGGCTGAGTGCCAATTCGATAACTTTCTTGCTGCAAACGACTCTCAACTGCATATCTCTCTTTCGCATTTGCCAGTATTGCCTCTACGATATGCGCAATGACTACTGTTGATCTAAATTCAAAAGGCGACAAGGCCCGCTTGCCACGCGATGAGCGTCGTGCAATTCTCTTAAACGCGGCGCTAGAAGTATTCACTGCAGCTGGCTACCACTCCGCTGCAATGGATGAGATCGCAGATCGCGCCAATGTCAGCAAGCCGGTTCTTTATCAGCATTTTCCATCGAAATTAGATCTTTACTTAGCGGTTCTAGACCTTCACATTGACTCTCTGGTCTACGAAATTCAAAAGGCAATATCTTCAACTCCAGATAACGCAAAGCGCGTACATGCAACCGTGGTTGCCTACTTCGAATTTATCGAAAATGAAGGTGAAGCATTCCGCCTGCTATTTGAAAGTGATATGAGCGTTGAACCACAAGTTCGTGAGCGTTTAAATCGCATGACCTACGATTGCGCGGCTGCAGTAAGCGCTGTGATTTCAAATGACACTGGACTTCCTAAAGATGTAGCAATGCTGCTTGGCGTAGGTCTAATTGGCTACGTCCAAGTAGCCGCTCGCCACTGGTTGGATCGCGACAGCAAATTATCTAGACAACAAGCCGTTGAACTCGTTGAGAATTTGATGTGGCGCGGAATTTCAGGGTTCCCGCTCTCTGGCGGCAATTAACTCACCTTTTATCGCTTAATTTCTGGCAGATCTCTCTGATGGATTTGCCGATAGGATAAGGACATGAGTACAAAGAAGATTGATTCTGGCGCAGCAACCCAAGTGCGCATCTCCGTAGCAAATATTTCAGCAGATCTCGTATTTGAGACCAATTCTTCTGTTGCAGAGGTAAAGAGCGCAGTTGCGGCAGCGTTGGCAGGCGGCACCGCCTTAAATCTCCAAGATTCACGTGGGCACGAGATCATCGTTGCTGGCGACAAGATCGGTTTCGTCGATATCGGCGTCGCAGCAGATCGTCGCGTTGGTTTCGGCGCTCTCTAAGGTGTCTATAACTTTTGCCGATCTTCCGCTACGTCCTGAGACGCAAGCGGCTCTTGCTGAGCATGGATTCAAATCTCCCTTTCCAATTCAAGAGATGGTTCTACCAATTGCGCTCGGCGATGGCGATGTAATCGGTCAAGCAAAGACAGGCACTGGAAAGACACTTGCTTTCGGCATTCCCCTTATCGAGCGAGTAATCGCACCACTGGATAAAGAGTGGGACGCGCTAGTTGCCAAGGGGCTTCCACAAGTACTTGTTGTTGTTCCTACTCGCGAACTTTGTGTTCAGGTTACAAAAGATATCGACGAGTTAACCGGCAACCGCGGCATTCGTACCCTTGCTGTTTATGGTGGGCGCGCCTTTGAACCACAAATCGAAGCGCTCGAAAAAGGCATTGAAATAGTTGTAGGTACACCAGGCAGACTCTTAGATCTCTATCGCCAAGGACAGTTAAAGCTAAAGGAAGTTTCGCGCGTTGTTCTAGATGAAGCAGATGAGATGCTCGATCTAGGATTTCTTCCGGATGTAGAAAAGATCTTCACGAGCACTCCAAACCGTGCGCAAACAATGCTTTTTTCAGCAACCATGCCTGGAGATATCATCGCTTTGGCGCGCAGGTTCATGAACCAACCAATTCATATTCGCACTCAAGATAATGAAGATGAAGGCGCGGTTGTCTCGCGCATCAAGCAATATGTTCTACGCGCACATGCCCTAGATAAGATCGAGATGTTGGCGCGAATTCTGCAAGCCGATGGCCGCGGACCAACCATCGTTTTCTGCCGAACTAAGCGCACCTGCCAGAAGACATCTGATGATTTAGCAGAACGCGGCTTCCGCGCCGCTTCAATTCATGGTGATCTTGGACAAAGCGCGCGCGAGAAAGCGCTTAACGACTTTAAGGCCGGTAAATCTGATGTTTTAGTTGCAACAGATGTAGCCGCTCGCGGAATCGACATTGATGGAATAACTCACGTAATTAACTATCAATGCCCGGAAGATGAAAAAACTTACGTGCACCGTATCGGCCGCACTGCTCGCGCCGGTGCAGATGGAATCTCAGTAACTTTTGTTGACTGGGATGATTTAGCGCGCTGGAAGATGATTGATACTGCGCTAACTCTGGGCCTAGGTGAACCTGAAGAGACGTACTCATCATCTGAGCACCTATATGAAATGTTAAATATTCCAGCAGGTTCTAGCGGTCGAATGGTTAAAGCTAAGCCAGTAAGTGAAGCTCCAAGAAAAGAGCCAGCAAAGTCCTCTCCAACTAAAGACAAGCCAGCAAAAGAGAAGAGCGAAGACCGTACCGCTCGGGTACGAACCCGCACCAAGAAATTTACTTCTTAACTACTCAAGCCCTAACTTTTCCAGTATTGAGTAGCCAACGTTTCTAAGGCTTTCTGCACTTTCACTTGCCTTGTCATGAGTCAAAATTGATAATTTGGTTGCGGCAGCTGCCTCTAACTCAGTTGATTCAAGGAGCGGCTCATCAATTAGCTCTGCCGCAGCGATTAGTGTGTTTTCGCCGATCGCTAGAGCCTTAACTTCAACTCCTGCCGAAATTGATTTGATCTGTAAATAGCCTCTGAAAGAGTGCAGGTTATTTCTAACTGGTACAACTACAAGTTGAGATACGGAAAGCGCCATAGATAAAGGCTGAGATAGAGATCCTGGTAGGTCCAAGACAACTACGTCATAGCTCTTGGGAAATTCAGATAGAACCTTGGAAAGTGCATCTACTGAGAAATTAGCAACGAGTCGTGAATCGGCAGGAATGAAATCAAATCTCTCTGAAGTTGTTACCAAGTTTGAATCAGTTATCTTGCTTCCGCTTAAGAAATCTGCGATTGATGTGCGCGGATTTTCAAAACCCAGTCGGAAAGTCAGCGCACCAGCGGGATCTAGATCAATCAGCAAAGTCTTCTTGCCAAATTCGGTAAATGAAACTGCAAGAGCGTGCGCCAGAGTTGTTTTCCCGACACCACCTGCAGAATTGGCTATTGAGAGAACCTTCATTATGCGGCCACAGAATTCCAGCGAACTAACGCCTGCTTATATACGGGAGGCGCGAGCAAAACTTCAGGAATTACTCCAAAGGTCGAGCGAACTGCCTTCAGTGAGATATCGGTAATTAAATTTTGGCCTGGTATCTGAGGAGTTCCATAAAGTCTGCGCGCCCATTGCGGCAGTGAACTTGCCGCAAGAAGTGCAAGCGAAGCCCAGGCAGGAGCTGCCGGGGTTGCAAACCTAACCGCGCTTGGCATGGGTGGAATCGTTAGAAATAGCGCTGCTCTCTTTGCATCATCTGATGCGCGCAGTTCCGAAGCAATATTCTGAAAGTAGCTCTGCATCTCTGCCATATTTGCTGGAACATCGGCAGTTGGAACTCCAACTAACTCTGCGAATAAAACCATCTCTGATACATATTGATCAGCTTCTAGATCGCTAATCGCCATACCCGAGCGACGAGCGATATCAAGGAATGAATCGACCATCGACATATGCACCCAGAGAAGCAGATGAGGATCATCTAAACCAAGAGAAGTATGAATTTTTCGCACCCGTGCTGCAAGGGCTTGTGCCTGACTTCTATCACCAAAGGTAATTGTTGAAACATAGTCGCCAGTGCGTTGCAGTCGCCCCCACGCATCTTCGCGAAAGTTTGAATTCTGAGCCACACCATCCATGGCAATTGGATGAAGTGCTTGCTGTAGAAGGGCGCGAATTCCGCCAACTGCCATCGCGGGATCTGAATGAATCTTCCAGGTCATAGTTTCGGGTGAGAAAAGTCCGCGGGGATCTTCAAGTATTTGGGTAGTCATAAATTATCTTTGCTCGCTACTGCGCGGTGAAGGCTTTAATCGCATCGACCAACATCTGAACCGCAATTGCGGCAAGTAGCAAGCCGGCGATGCGCGCTAGCAAAGTGACTCCAGAATCTTTAATAATTCCGAGGATTGTTGTAGAAGCCATAAGTGAAACAGCAATCACAACGTGTACTGCAACAACTGCTGCAATTAAGCCGAGGCTTTGCGCAGGAGTCTCGATTTGTTGGACAAAAATCATCGTTGCAACGATCGCTCCAGGTCCAGCTAATAGCGGCGTCCCTAGAGGAACAAGTGCAATGTTCTTATCTTTGCCGTCGGTACCGCCCATATCTCTACCGGTAAGAAGTTCTAACGCGACATAGAGAAGTAATAAACCACCAGCGGCTTGCAGGGCCTCGATGGAAACGTTCATATATTCGAGAATGAAGCGTCCAAAGATCGAGAAGAAGGCGATAACAATTAAGGAAACTAGCGCTGCCTGCCAGGCGAGTTGAATCCGCTCGCGCTTACTTTTATCAGCAACTAAGCCAAGAAAAATTGGGGTGGCACCTGGTGGATCTAAAATCACCAAGAGAGTAACGAATGCTTGAATAGAGAAAGTTAAGGTGCTGACTTCAGCAATATTCATGGCGTAACTACCCTTCGTTGACTTGCCAGCGACTCCAAGCGCTCCCATTGTGCAGGATCAGTGAGGTTTTCGCCTAATGAATTTAACTTTCCTTGGCCGTGATAGTCGCTTGCCCCAGTAATTACTAGATTCAACTCGGCTGCAACTTGCCTTAACTCAGTGCGCTCACTTGCAGTGTGGTCACGATGATCGATCTCGATCCCATGCAATCCTGCCGCAACTAAATCTGAAAAAATAGAAGTAGAAATTACATCTCCGCGCCGCGATGCCATGGGATGCGCAATTACTGCGACTCCCCCGGCTGCAACGATGGTGCGGATAGCCACTTGAGGTGTCGGCGTTGCATGGGTTACGTAATACTTTGAATCGTTTGTTAAAAGTTCTGCAAATGCCTCATCTCTCGATTTAACGACGCCATTTTTCACAAGCGCATCGGCTAAATGTGGTCTTCCTAGGGTTGCACCCTCTGGAGTCGCTGCGATTACATCTTCCATCGTTATAGCGAATCCATCGTTACGAAGTAGTTCAACCATCTTCTTCATTCTGGGAATACGGGTATCTCGGGCGTCAGATAACATCGCTTGGATCTCAGAATTTTCTCCATCGAAGAGTAATCCGAGCATATGAACGCTAATTCCATCTTCGGTGAGCGTAGAAATTTCTGCACCAAGTGCCAGCGAAATTGGTTTTCTTGCGGCAGAAATTGCTTCCGCCCAACCTGAAGTTGTGTCGTGATCGGTTAATCCAAGAACTGTGATTCCAGCAGAAAGCGCTTTATTAACTAACGCAAAAGGAGAATCAGTTCCATCGCTTGCGGTGGTGTGGGTGTGTAGATCAATCATTACTCGGCCGTCTCTTTACTTGGAGCGCTAGTTGGACGTGTACGAAGAACTACGAGTGCGCAACCGAAGAGAATAAGTGCGATTCCTGGAACAACACCGAGAGGTGGTCGTTGATCCATCCACCACATTGCAAGGATCGCACTTACTGGAACTTCAAAGAAGACGATCAGTGATACGACCGCCGGTGAAACTCTCTTCAATACCGAGTTAAACATAGTATGGCCAAGAAATTGTGCACCAAATATCAGTCCTAACAGGATCCACCATTCGCGCGCTTCAAAGCTAAAGATCTGATTTCCGGCGATCAGCGCCATTGGTAGCGCAGTAATGGCGCAGAAGAAATAACAGATCGCTGTGTAGGTTGAAGTTTCTAAAGTCTGTTGCGCTTTCGATCCAACCAACATATAAACAGCTGCTAACGCTGCAGAGATAATCGCTGCTACATCACCGAGAAATGCCCGAAGTGAAATCTGGAGGTCGACTCCGGAAATCAAGAGCACTCCCCCAAAGCTAACAAACATGCCCATCCAGGCACGCGATGGAATATCTCCACCAGTTAGCTTTACAAAGAGCGCTGCAAATATTGGCTGAAGTGCAACGAGGGCAGTTCCTGCAGCAACTGTTGTCATTCGCATAGCGAGAAAGAATCCGATGAAGTGAAGTGCAAGAACGATTCCTGAAAAAATTGCCCATTTTGCGCCGGTGCGATCAATGCGATGGCGCAGCGCAAATGGCGCCGTCATTAGCGATCCGCCTAGATTTCTCCAGAAGATCAAGGTGAGTACTGGCATTGCGCTCATGGCAATCAATGGACCTGAAGTGCCGATGCCAATAATTCCGAGGCCTAAGCGAATTAAATCTGGACGCGCAGGAATTTGTGTGTGGTTATCACGAGATAAAGGCTGCGACATGGAAGTAAAGGTAGCCGATACCCTTAGCCAATGAAGGGAGGCCGAAAATGAGCGTTAGCCAAATAAATCGAGTCTTTATCGCCCGTCTAGCGGGTACCGCAGTATTTGATCCAAATGGAGATCCAGTTGGCAAAGTTCGCGATGCAGTTGCAACTCTGCGCAGCAACAATCAGCCTCCCCGAATTCTCGGCCTAGTTGTCGAGGTTCCATTACGTCGTCGTGTCTTTGTTCCGATTACCCGAGTTACTTCAATCGAATCTGGCGCAGTTGTTATTACTGGCTTAGTGAATATGCGTCGCTTTGAAGCACGAGCTGGTGAGTTGCTGGTTCTTGGCGAACTACTCGATCGTTCTATCAATTTAATTGAAAGCGGCGAAGCCGTAGTTGTTGAAGATATGGGTATGGAACAAACTCGCACTGGTGACTGGTTTGTTAACCGAGTCCATATTATGAAGAAGGGCAGCGGCTTACGTCGCAAAGGCGCTACCTCAACTGTTCAATGGGAAGAGGTAACTGGTTTCGCCCTACCTGAACATAACCAAGGCGTTACTAACTTACTTTCAACGATCAGTAATTTGCGCGCTGCCGACCTTGCTGCGGTTATTCAAGATCTAGCGCCGAAGCGTCGTGTGGAAGTTGCGCGCGCACTCGATGACGAGCGACTTGCTGATGTGCTGCAGGAAATGGATGAGGCCGAACGTGTTGCTCTCTTGGCTGAACTTGAAGGTGAACGTGCTGCAGATGTCCTTGGCGAAATGGATCCAGATGACGCTGCAGATTTGTTGCGTGAGGTTGGCGAAGAAAAGGCGCAGGTTCTAATCGATTTAATGGAACCAGAAGATGCTGAAGATGTGCTTCGCCTAATGACTTATGAGGATTACTCAGCCGGCGGCATGATGACAACTGAGCCGATTGTGATGAGCGCTGATTATTCAGTTGCCGATGCCTTAGCGAGTGTTCGAGCGCGAGAAGTTTCTCCAGCGCTAGCTTCGCAAGTATTTGTCTGTCGCCAACCGCTAGAAACGCCAACTGGTCGTTACATCGGAATGGTTCATTATCAGCGTTTATTACGCGAGCCACCTTCAACTTTGCTCGGTTCTATCGTCGATACAGATACGCAAGGGTTAAATCCCAACGCATCTCTGCATGAGGTTTCGTCATACTTAGCTAGTTACAACTTGTTATCTGTGCCTGTTGTGGATGCAAATGAGCGTCTACTTGGCGCAGTTACTGTCGATGATGTACTCGATCACTTGTTGCCTGAGAACTGGCGTCTGGAACATCGCGACTCAACCCGCGGAACTGGGCCAAAGTTAAATCTCTCTGATGTAGCAGGTTCAGAAGTTAGTGAAGAAGATCTTGAATTAGATAATCAGATGGAAGAGGAGGCGCGCTAATGGCACGTTCAACCAGCCCTCGCAATAACGGTCTCGACACTCCGCGCGAATCACGTCGTTCAATTCGTCCAAATTACGATCCAGAAGTTTTTGGCCGACTATCTGAGCGCTTTGCACGTTTTCTAGGCACAGCTCGTTTCTTGGTCTACATGACCGTCTTTGTACTCTCATGGGTCTTCTGGAATGCGCTAGCGCCACGAGATCTGCGCTTTGATGACTATCCATTTATCTTTCTGACTTTAATTCTTTCGCTCCAAGCATCTTATGCTGCACCGCTAATTTTGCTCGCGCAAAATCGTCAAGCAGACCGCGATCGAATTTCCCTAAATGAAGATCGCGCTCAGAACGCGCGCTCAGTGGCAGATACCGAATACTTAACGCGAGAGCTAGCAAGTCTGCGAATAACGCTAGGTGAAGTTGCTACACGTGATTTCTTGCGCAGCGAAATTGAAGATTTGGTAAAAGAGTTACGTGCTAAGCCCGAGTCGGACGCCAAGTAGCGAACTGCTACGCACAACTAGTTTTTCAGCGATCGCATAAATAGCTTGCGCACTTGGAGAATCTGGTGCGGCAATTACGATCGGTGCTCCATTATCTCCTCCGGTGCGTAGCTCGGTACTAAAGGGAACTTTTCCAAGCAGTGGAACATCGCTGCCGACTAAATTAGATAGACGAGTCGCGGTTTCTTCTCCGCCTCCTGCACCAAATAAGGCAATTTCATCGCTGCAATGTGGGCATGGAAATGCTGACATATTTTCGATAACGCCAACTACGCGCTGATGAATTTGGTGAGCAATGCGACCGGCGCGCTCTGCAACTTCGGCAGCGGCGATTTGTGGTGTTGTTACAACGACAATTTCGGATGTTGGAATCAACTGACCAAGCGAAATCGCTAAATCGCCAGTTCCAGGTGGTAGATCAATCAACAATAGATCTAAATCTCCCCAGTAAGCATCAGAGAGCAGTTGTTCAAGGACTCTATGAAGCAGCGGTCCGCGATAAGCCACAGCATCAGCGCGCTCTGGCTTAAACATCTCCATCGAAACAACTTTTACGCCATAAGCCTCAAGTGGAATAAACATCTGGTCGATAGCAGTTGGACGTTGCCCCATCAGACCCATCAGCCTTGGAATTGAATGGCCGTAAACATCTGCATCTAAAATTCCAACACGTAAACCCTTGCGCGCTGCAGCGACAGCTAAATTAGTGGTGAGTGAAGATTTTCCTACTCCACCTTTACCTGATGCAACGCCGATGACGCGAGTAAGTGATTCGGGCTGCGCAAATGGAATAAACTTTTCGCGTCCGCCACGCAATAACTTCTTTACATTATTGCGCTGCTCTTCATTCATGACCCCAAAGAGAACTTCTACATTGGAAATACCAGAGACTTTAGTTACCGCTTCAGTAATATCGCCGCGCAACCTATCTTGCATTGGGCATCCCGAAATAGTTAATAGAATTTTAAGTTTTGCCACGCCTTGCGTGATTTCTACTGATTCAACCATTCCGAGTTCAGGAAGCGGGCGATGGAGTTCAGGATCAGAGACAGTTGCTAGCGCAGCGTTAACTTGCTCTAGCAATTCAGCGGCGTTGGTCATGGCAGGTCTGGATCAATCTTGGCTTTGAACTTCGGTGCTCTCTCTGCCGCATCTACTTCATCTAGCGCGTTTGCAATATGTTTTTTGATGAACGTCTTGGGGCGCAAATCAGAAGGTGAAAGATCTTCGAAGCCTGGTCCAAGATTTTCGCGCAATTCGGTAGTTGCGTTAGTTGCCATGGCTCTGACCTTCTTAATCAGCTTTGCCGTATCTACCGCTAACTGTGGAAGACGTTCTGGTCCAACTAAAATCACAGCGAGAACGCCCAAACCAAATATCTCACCGGCGCCAAAATCGAAGAACATAGTTGTTGATACTACTCTTTAATCAAAGATCCACACGCCGACTATTTGCCCGCGGTCAGAGTCACAGTTGTGGTGGCAGTTACACCGTTTCGGATGTAAGTAAGTTGTACTTTGTCGCCGACGCTCTTTGAACGAATGGCCACAATCAACTCTTCTGAGGTGTTAATTGTTCGGCCATCAAATTTGGTAATTAGATCTCCTGCTTTGAGACCAGCCTTAGCTGCTGGGCCACCTGGCAAGATCGCCTTATCGTTAGCGGCAATTCGTGCGCCATCGCCTTCAAATTTCATATCTATTGATACGCCGAGTACTGGGTACGTTGCCTTGCCGTTCTTAATCAACTGATCTGCAGTCTTGCGCGCTTGATTGATCGGAATTGCAAAACCTAGGCCGATAGATCCAGATTGTGATCCAAATGATGAACCTAACGTTGCGATTGCAGAGTTAACGCCAATTACCGCACCAGTTGAGTCAATTAGTGGGCCACCTGAGTTTCCAGGATTAATTGCCGCATCTGTTTGAAGTGCGTTAATAAATGAATTATCACTTCCGGTTTCACCAGCAGTTACCGCGCGATCTTTTGCACTGATAATTCCGAGTGTGACTGTTCCAGAAAGTCCAAGCGGTGAGCCGATTGCGATTACTGAATCTCCAACTGCGACTTTGTCGCTATCTCCTAATTGAAGGGCAGTTAAACCAGTTGTTGCAATCTTTATTACCGCTAAATCATATGAGGCATCTCTTCCGATAATTTTGGCAACGTATTTCTGGCCATTATTAAGAGTCACATCAATATCGCCGTTGTTAGTTGCTGCTTCAGCAATCACGTGGTTGTTGGTGAGGATGTATCCATTACTTTCGATGACAAATCCTGTTCCCGTTGAGCCACCATCTTTTGAGCTTGCTTCAATTGAAACTACGGAAGGAATTACGCGCTGCGCCAGGTCGGCTACTGATCCAGGTGCACGTTCTACAGAATTTGTAACGCGCGATAAGTTTATTGATTGACCAAATAGTGAACCCGAGGATGATGCACCAAAAATTGCACCGACAAGGCCTGCGACAAAGGCGAGCAAGATGGCATTGGCACGGGTAATGAAATTAGCTTTACCGTTTCGAGAAGCCGGCACCCACCAAGGTCCTGTGTTTGGTCCACCAATTTGCGGAGAAGTCATTACGCCATCTTCCTATAACTTAGTTGCTAGTAACAAACCATCGCCGGTTGGAATGAGTGAAACCACCCAATTCTCTGACTCGTTTTTCAAGGATTTCCCAGATTCGCGCAGCGCTACGGTTTTTGGATCGCGCTGCGCAGGATCTGAAACCTTTGATCCACCAAAGAAATTATCGATCACAAATACACCGCCACTGCGCAATATGCGATGTGCTTCGGTGATTGCATAAGGCAAATCTTCTGGGTTGTGGCGAAATATAACTAAGTCATAAGCGCGATCTGCCAGTTTGTTCATTACATCCATGACCGGATTGGTAATCAATCTAAAGCGCGCTGGTGCAATATCAGCATCCTGAAACGCTGTCTTTGCAATATTGCTATGTTCCATTTCGTCGTCAATTGATGTCAAAGTTCCGCTGGCTAGCATTCCTTCTAAGACCCAGAGCGCACCAACACCTGAACCAGTGCCGATTTCAACTACTGATTGCGCAGAAAGGTTATGTGCCAAATGTTTTAAGTAAGCACCTGCTCCAGATGTTGCATCGATAACGCCAATTTCTTCACCGCGAGAACGGGCGCTCTTCTTAACTTCATCTTCGGAGATAAAGCTCTCAGCATAAGAATGTGGATCGATGATCATGAGAGAGATGTTAGCCATTCGATGAGCAATCGCACGCCGAAACCTGTGCCGCCTTTAGGATTTTCTCCAGAGTCGCTTTCACTGCGCGCAACGCCTGCAATATCAAAGTGAACCCAGGTCCGATCTCCGGCAAAGTGCTCTAGGAATAGGGCTGCGGTGACTGAACCTGCACTGAAATGTTTCTTCGATGTGATGTGGCTTAGATCTGCGATTGGACTTTCTAGCGCTTCCTTATAGTCATCTACCAACGGCATATGCCAGACACGGTCTCCAGATCGCTCCCCCGCTTCTGAAAAACTCTTCGCAACTTTCTCATCCCGTGTATACATCGCAGCGTGTTGTCTACCTAAGCCAAGTGTTGCCGCGCCAGTAAGAGTTGCAATATCGATTAGGTAATCAGGGTTTAAATTTATATCTGCAAAGGCCAGGCCATCGGCAAGTACTAGGCGACCTTCTGCATCTGTATCTAATACTTCAACGGTCTTGCCACCGTAGTGGGTAATGACATCACTTGGGCGTTGGGAAGTTCCAGATAACGCATTTTCGGCGAGCATCATCAAGACTGTTACTTGCACTTGTGGCTGGAAATATGGAAGAGCTGAGATAGCGCCTAACGCCGCAGCAGAGCCAGCCATATCTGATTTCATCGCTGTCATAAATTCGTAAGGGCGCTTTAGAGATACACCACCGGTGTCGAAGGTAATTCCTTTACCGACTATTACAACGTGCGGGAGTATCCCTGCAGATTTTTTCTTACCCTTTGGGTGATATGAGATTTGAACGAAACGTGGCCCGGGCTTTGGTGATGAATTACCAACTGCACGCAAGCCACCAAACTCTGCCAATTCTTTACCTGCTAAAACCTTTACTTCTAAACCGCTATCGGCGGCGATCTTCACCGCTTCATCTGCCAGCCAGAGCGGGGTCTTGATATTTGATGGGGTATGAATCAGATCTCTTGTGCGAGAAATAGCGCTTGCGATCGTTGATGCATCATTAATTACCACTGGGGAATCTGTATGAAATAGAAAGAGTGGGATTTCTTGGGTTGGTCCAGTTTTCTGTGTCCAAATATAAGCACCGAGTTGGACTGAGATGGCAAAGGCTTTTAACTGTTGTTCGTCTGAAACGCAGAGCGATGCGATTGTTACCGCTTTGCCTCGACCTTTTCTTCCAAGCGCCGCACCTGCTTGTCGTATCGCAGAATTTGACTCATCTCCAAGTCCGATTAAGAGAATTCGATCGGCAACAAATTGATTTGATGAAACAGGAATTTCAAAAATCTCTCCAGCTTTTCCAGTTGCTGCGAAGAAGGCCAATTCATCGCGCAGGTCTATCTCAAAAGTTTCTTCTAATTTTTCAATTAACTTAAGGTGAGACGGGAAGTTGTATTCCGGTTTCTCTTCTTTATCTGGATTTTTCTCTAGTTTTTTCTCTGGATTTTTCTCTAGATTTTTAATTGCTTGCGTAAACCCAATTGCAATAGATTGCGCATCAGCGAGCGCATCAGATAAAGATTTAAGGTCTACAGCAATGGGCTGAAGCACAAAAGTTACTTACTTCTTGATAAGTGCTACAGCTGCTTCAAGGGCGGCGCTGAGATTATTTGCTTCTTGGGGGTTGAGTTCGACGACAAGGCGTCCGCCACCTTCTAGCGGAATACGCATAACTAGCGAGCGCGCTTCCTTGGTCACTTCCATGGGTCCATCACCAGTACGGGGTTTCATGGCTGCCATGGGGAGAACTCCTTTGATACATAAATGTCGGCCAGATTGCGCCGTTGGTTACTTAAGAGGAGAAGTATCTCGCAGAACTGGCTGAGTATGAAATCGGAGGTTGAATTAGCCCATTCCAAGCAGGGCGGTAATGCGAGATTTTCCCGAAGCCATCACCGTTGAGACTGATTTTTCAGGAACGCCTAAAAGGGTGGCGATATCTCCGACCGACATCTGGCGAAGGTAATGGAGCGAGAGGATTATCCGCTCCTCCTCGGGCAACTGCGCCAAGGCCTCAGCCAAGGTAAGGGGCGCAGTCATAGCCCCAAGGTTACTCGCGTGGGCGCAGTGATGTGGAGAGGCGAGCCAATGAGATTCGCACTCCAACCCAGAGAAACGGTGCGATCGCTAGAAACTTTAAGCGAGAACACTCAATTGTCTCTGACCAATTGAATTTTGTTGATGTGGAGTTAATCGGTGAAAGTACAAAAGAACCGGTTCCTTTAAGAACTTTTCCGGTGTGCACTACATCGCAAATTTCAGGTGGTTGCCACTTTGTTACAACCATGGTGTCTAAAAGACCGAGCGATGAAAACTTCGGATAGAACTTATAAAACGGACCCGTAAATGCTGATATCGAAGTTCCGGCGCCTTCGCGAATTTGTGAAGTAACCCAAACTTTAGTTTGCAGCATCCAGTTGCCTTGTGATTCCCAATCTGCAATCGCCGCCCAAGCGCGTTCTTGAGGGCACGGTAGGTCAATTGTGATTCTAAGTGTGTTTGACATTTGCTTGCGCTACTTACTACTCGAGTTAATAGTTGCGATATCGAGAGCTTGGTCAACGCTCTTTGCCCAATGTAGAAGCTCTCGCTGCCCTGGCTTCACAAAACCATGCTCTTCTAGATGATCAATCAAGGTAGCAAGCGGGGCATATAAATCGTAAGGATCTAAAATGATGACTGGCTTATTGTGAAACTTTAAGAATCGCCCAACCCAAATTTCAAAGAGCTCTTCTAGTGTTCCGATGCCACCAGGTAGTGCAATAAATGCATCGGAAAGATCTTCAATCATCGCCTTTCGATTGCGCATCGAATCCACGATATGCAGTTCATCGCACTCTTTATCGGCAAATTCAATATCTACTAAGCGCTGCGGGATAACTCCGATTGTTTTGCCACCGGCTTCGCGTGCACCGCGGGATACCGCTCCCATCGCCGAAATATGTCCACCGCCTGAGACCAATTCCCAAGAGCGAGCGGCAATTCCTGCACCCAACGAATGAGCCAGGTCGATGTATTTGGGATCGATGGCAAGGGATGAAGAACAGTAAACGGCGATGCGCATGTGGGAAAGGATAGGGGTTAGGCTTATCGCATGTCTGCTTCGCAAAATTCGCCACATCTGGCATCTGGCCACGGAATTGCAACTTATTCTGGAGAAACACTTTTGGATGTCTGGTTCCCAGAACCAGTTCTCGGTACGAATACTTCAAAAGCGCCTGCTGCGCTAAATGAACTTGCCGGAGTTGATGAAGTTAGAAAAGTAAGACGTGAAGTTATCTCTATTGAGATAGATCTCAATGTGGCGCCGACAAGTGCTGCTGATGCCTACTTGCGCCTTCACTTACTTTCACATCGCTTAATCAAGCCACATGGCGCGGTTATGGATGGCATCTTCGGGTTGCTCACCAACGTTGTTTGGACATCTGCTGGCCCATGTGCCGTCGAAGGTTTTGAATTGATTCGAGGAGCGCTGCGCAACAAATATGGCCACGTCACAGTATTCGGCGTCGATAAATTCCCGCGCATGGTTGATTACGTAATTCCATCTGGTGTTCGAATTGCCGATGCTGATCGCGTGCGACTTGGTGCACATCTAGCACCAGGTACAACAGTTATGCATGAAGGCTTTGTTAACTTTAACGCCGGCACTTTAGGAACTTCTATGGTGGAAGGTCGAATTTCAGCGGGCGTCGTCGTAGGCGACGGTAGCGATGTAGGTGGCGGCGCTTCAATCATGGGCACCTTAAGTGGCGGCGGTAAAGAAGTGATTTCGGTTGGCGAAAAGTGTCTGCTAGGCGCCAACTCTGGACTTGGAATTTCACTTGGCAACAACTGCGTAATTGAGGCAGGAACTTATATAACCTCGGCCTCAAAGGTAAAACTTCCAGATGGTGAAATTGTGAAAGCTGCATCTCTTTCTGGTGCCAGTGACTTGCTCTTCCGTCGTAATTCTCTAACCGGTGGTTTAGAAGTAGTAATGCGTACTGGAACTTGGGGTGGGTTGAATTCCATCCTGCACGCTAACTAATTTACCGAAAACCAAGCTGAAGGCAGTTTGCTACGGCTTCTAAAAGTTTCACCGCGAAGTACGGCAAATGATCCATCTGAACTAATCGCTTGGATTAGCGCGACTGATCCTGCAGGGTTATTTGATAGAACTGTTAACGAGATAACATCCGGCAACGCAAATGCTTGAGCAATAACTGCTTGAGATATTTCTCTGGTCCATGAAGCAAAGCGAGGATTAAGTGCAACATCAACGCTTGCGCTATCAGGAACGCTAACTGTGTAAGGGGTTGCAGTACCCCAGGCGTGCTCAGATGTTTCTGTTGTACCGCCCGATGATGAAGAGAAGTAAGCGGTAATTGGACGACCTTCGTAGGTAATTATCGAGCCTGCAGTTCGGTTAACTGCCGCCTTCCAAATTTCCCCAAATCTAGGTTCGCTCTCTTTTGAATAACCAGCAAAGGTTTGATCGCTGATCGTTGCGTATAAATGGCAATCACAGGCGGACCGGATCTTTGTAGATTTTGCATAGGCATATGTTCTAGATGCGATCGCTTGCGCTTCGAGCGCTTGAGTTGGCCAAGATGAGGGCACCTCACCAATCCCCCATAGATACTCATCTTGTAGGCGCACAGAGTTGATAATCGCCAATCGCTTTCCCAAGGTTTTATCTCTAATTACTTTGAGGGATATCTGTCCATGGCGATATTTCTTCGTTGCGCCGTTAGTTGTCAGCGAAATAACAGTTGGTGAACCAGCTTGATAGCGAGTTCCGGACCAACGTAGAGTGAAAGCACTTCCGGTCGTAATTGCCTTGCTAGTAGTTCCCCGCGTTGTACTAATTGCAAGTAGCCCATCAGTTAAATTCAAATTGAGTGAGGTCTTGCTTGGAAAGGTAAGTAAAGGTGTTGCCGTTTGTGTTTCACCTAAATCACCTGCAAATAGTTGAAGTTCTGCACCCTTAGAGTCACTTCTTAGCTTCGCAGATGTGAGTAAATTTCCAAGGTTAATTCGAAGGATCTGCGTATCAGTAACCGTTTCAACAATTGTTCCAGTGTAGTAATACTGCAAAATAGCGGTCGCAGATTCACCGGCTAAAGCTTTCGCTCTGGCACCGATCTGGCTCATTCCGACGCCATGGCCGTAGCCACTTCCTTGAAATGCAAAAGTTGCTGGAACTGTCTCAGCGTTGGCAGCGTTTGGTAGGAAAGTGATCGGTGAGACTGCAATTGAGATTGCAAGTGCAATCAGAGGCTTTTTAGACATCCTCATTTGCTGCTGCGCTCTTTCCGACCTGCATAAATTCGCGATACTGCTTGATAATCTCCGCTGGATTTCCGCGCGCCATCAACTTACCTTTATGTAACCAAGCAACTTCATTACAAACATCTTCGATCGTCGCCATTGCGTGGCTCACCAAAATAAGTGCACGGTCTGCGGTGCGTAGCTCTTTAATGCGGTTCAGGCTCTTCTCTTTAAAGTGGGCATCACCAGTACTGAGGGCTTCATCAACTATCAAAATATCTGGCTGCACCGTTGCCGCTACTGAAAATGCTAGGCGCGCATACATTCCAGATGAATAAGTGCGCATTGGAGCATCTATTGCATCTCCGAGCTCTGAAAACTCGGCGATCGCATCGAACTGGCTATCAATCTCAGCGCGCGACATTCCTGCAGCAAGACCACCTAAGTAAACATTTGCGCGCCCGGTCATAGACGGGTTAAATCCAACACCGAGGGCCAAGAGCGTACTAACGGAACCGTGAACTTCAATGCGTCCTTGGGTTGGGGGAACAATTCCGGAGATAACTCGCATCAGCGAAGATTTGCCGGCGCCGTTTGATCCAATGACTCCGAGCACCGTGCCGTAGTGGACATCAAGATTTACGCTATTTAGCGCGTTAACTACTCGAGTGTGTTTGTTTGAACGTCCAATAGTTTTTAGGCGCGCTTTTAAAGTAGGTCGCTTTACAACCGAAGTCTTATAGGTAAGTCCAACGTTCTGCACCGAAACTGCGAGACCATTTTTTGGGTGAATTGAATTCTGTGAATTAGAGGCGGACAGCGAAATCACGCTCCCTGGATAAGAAGAAATAAGTACCGATAAAAAAGATTGTTAGCGCCCAGATGAGTGCATGCGCTAACGAGAATAAATCTGGGGCTTGGGCATAGACCATTACTTGCGACCAAGCATCGAGGAGATAGAAAATTGGATTTACAATCTCAAAACGCTTTAACTCTTCCGTTAAGTCACTTGCCTGATAAAGAATCGGAGATAAGTAAAGAAGGCTGCGAGTCATGTAAGGCAGGAAACTTGCGATATCTCGGAAATAGACGTTGATACAAGAGATCAGAATCGCCATTCCAAGACCCATCAATAAGGCGATCAGCAATATCGGAATAGCCCAGAACATATTCCACGAGTACTCAAGGCCCAGCGCTGTTCGCATAATGAAGAAGATAAATAAGGTTGGAATAAATTTAAATAGCGCAATCACCGATGCAGAAATTGGAAGCATCACGCGTGGGAAGGCGGTATTTAAAATCAAACGTTGACCAGCGGTGATCGACTTAACGCCGCCACTTAAGCTATTGCTGATCAAATAAAAGAGAAAGAGGCTGGCAGTTAGATGGCCGTATCGAGTGGCATCGCTTTGGCCACCGATAATGTAGATCAATAGAAAGTAAACGCCAGAAAGAAGTAGTGGATTTAAGACCAACCAGAGCTGGCCGAAGACCGAGCCATAGTTTTGTTCACGTAGTTCGGACCTTGAAAACTCTGAGATAAATGAGCGGCGGGCCCAAAGGGAGCGCAGGTATGAACCCAACGGCGGCATGCCAGCGCGAAAGGGTTCGTAAACGGTTACAGGAGCGCTCATATGGGTAAAGGCTACCGCAGCGTTTTAGTTGAGGTGATGAACCCCGCGCCCCAAGCGAAATGCATTGTTGGAATAATCGCTAGAAGTGAAAAAAATTCACGCATTGACCGCGAAATCAGCGCAGCAGATAGCCCTACGAAAACTCCATAAACAAAGACTGGAATATAGAGAATCGGATGAATCAAAGCTCCACCGATTACTGAAGTTACACAACCGATTAGTGTCACCGGTGGGGCTAAGTAACGTAAATTAATTGTTCCGCTATGGCTACGCGAAACAACTCTTCGCCAAGTTCCATACTGAAAATATTGCTTCGCTAGCTTTCTTAAATTCGGGCGCGGGCGATATGTAACTTGAAGTCTGGGATCGAAGTAAATCAATCCACCGTTTTTGCGCAAGCGAAAATTTAACTCCCAATCCTGTGCGCGGGTATATCGCTCATCAAAGCCACCTGCTTGGTTAATTGCTTCTCGTTTAAATGCTCCGAGATAAACGGTGTCTACTTCTCCGGCTTCTCCACCAGTGTGAAAACGTGACGCGCCAACTCCCAATGGACTGCGCATCGCACGAGCAACCGCCTTTTCAAATGTACTTACTCCTTCTGCTGCCATAACTCCACCAACATTTACGGCGCCGGTCTTTTCAATAATCTCTACCGCCAAAGTTAGGTAGTTCTGTGGAATTTTTGCATGGCCATCAACGCGAACAATTATTGGGTGCGTGGATGCAGCGACCGCCAAATTAAGCCCAGCCGCTGTTTTTCCAGATGGGTTGGCTACCAATTTAACTCGCTGATCTCTGGCTGATAGCGACTCTGCAATTTCATCTGTGCGATCTTGCGAGGGGCCAAGGGCAAGAATTACTTCAAAGACCCCGCGATAATCCTGAAAAAGGATTGCCGATATAGATTCTTCTAAGTGCGCCTCTTCATTTAGAACGGGAAGAATTACGCTAACTGCTGGTGAGACAGATAACTCGCCCATAGATGTCGACATAACCCCTCTACGCTATCGCCCAAGTAGAGTTCGTATGTGAAATCGACGCGAGCAATAAAGGTTATTACATCACTTTCTGTGGGTGTAGTACTTCTCGCATCGCTATCTTGGATCGGATTAGGCCAAGTAAGCGGCAGAATCGATCGCATTAGCGTCTTCGCTGGGCTAGATAATCGCCCTGAGAAAACATCTAAGGCTCTTAACTATTTATTGGTTGGTTCAGATACTCGTGAAGGCCTAACAAAAGAAGAGATGAAAGCCCTACGCGTTGGAAATGCTCAAACCGCGGCTGGTGGAAGATCTGACACGATGTTGTTGGTTCACATCAGCAAGAAACGGGATAAGGCATTTCTTATATCCCTACCTCGTGATTCGCTCGTAACAATTCCTGCTCATTTGAGCACAGATGGAAAATCACAGATTCCTGATCGCGAGAATAAGTTAAATGCCGCATTCGCCTTCGGTGGTGCACCACTACTTATCGAAACCATTGAACGTGCGACTAATTTAAAGATGGATCATTACATTGAAGTGAGCTTTGCCGGTTTTGCTGGAATCGTTAACGCTCTTGGCGGCATTGAAGTCTGTACCAAGGTAGATATCGATGATCCAAAGAGCCACCTGGTACTTAGCGCTGGCACACATACCCTCGATGGAATTGAAGCCCTTAAATATGTCCGCACCCGTGACTTTGATGGGCGCGGCGATATCGGACGTATGCAACGTCAACAACAATTTATGAGTTCTGTAATCAAGAAGGCAACAAGCACTGGAGTACTTCTCAATCCAATTAAATTAGTTAACTTTTTGAATGCGGCGATCTCTACCGTAAAAATGGATGAAAACTTAAGCAAGAACGATTTATTGGATCTTGCTAAACAGATGCGCGGACTCTCTTCCGGAAATGTTCGCACATTGACGGTTCCGCTAAAGACCGCAAATGGCAGACACCCAACCGCGGGTTCGGTAGTAATTTGGGATCCAGTGTTAAGCGCTGATTTATGGACGAGAATTCGTGATGATGCAGCGCTAGTAGATGAAGTGACTCCATCACCATCAGCAAGTTCATCTTCATCGGCATCAGCATCTGCCAAGCCAGTTATTGTCGATAAATTTAAGACGCGTACCGCAGCGGAAAATCCATGCGGGGAAATCAAATAGAAGGTGCTTTAGACTAAAACCCTATGAAACTCTCAGTTATTGGCTGTGGCTATCTCGGTGCCACTCACGCAGCATGTATGTCATCACTTGGCTTTGAAGTTGTTGGCGTTGATACCGACCAGCACAAGGTAGATCTACTCTCGCGTGGCGAACTGCCTTTCTATGAACCAGGTTTAGATACTTTGCTCGCAGCAGAGATGAAGACCGGGCGACTCTCATTTACAACAGATTTTTCAGCAGTTGCCGATGCCGACGTTCACTTTATTTGTGTTGGAACACCACAGAGTAAAGATGGCCTTGCTGCAGATTTAACATATGTGAAATCCTCTGTTGCAGCGATCGCGCCACATTTAAAGGACGGCTCACTCGTTGTTGGAAAATCAACAGTTCCAGTGGGCACCGCCCAAGCGCTGCGCGATATTTTGGCTACATCTGCACCACAGGCTGATTTAGCTTGGAACCCAGAATTTCTTCGTGAAGGTTTTGCAGTAGAAGATACTTTGACTCCCAACCGCCTCGTGGTTGGCGTTGTTAATGATCGCGCTGAAGAGATTCTCAAAGAGGTATACAAACCGATCATCGATCTTGGAACCCCTTGGATTCGCGCCGATCTTCCAACTGCTGAACTTGTAAAGGTTGCGGCAAACTCATTTCTGGCAACGAAGATTTCATTTATCAACGCTATGGCTGAAGTTTGTGAAGCAGCCGGCGGAGATGTCACTGTGCTTGCTAAGGCCATTGGTTACGACCCACGAATTGGAAATCGCTTCTTGCAGGCAGGTATTGGTTTCGGTGGCGGATGTCTGCCAAAAGATATCCGTGCCTTTATGGCGCGCGCACAGGAACTTGGCGCTGATCAAGCGCTCGAATTCTTGCGAGAGATTGATGCAATCAACCTACGTGCACGTCAGCGCGTAATTGATGTTGTGCGCGCTGATCTTTCAGAAGATTTAACGCAATATAAAATTGCAGTACTCGGTGCGACATTTAAGCCCGATAGCGATGATGTTCGTGACTCCCCCGCACTTGATATCGCTGCACAACTTCAAGCCGCAGGTGCCACAGTTGTTGTCCACGATCCAAAGGGAATTGAGCCAGCACGTAAGCGTTTCCCAAACCTTGATTTCGCCGAGAAAGTTACCGATTGCGTTAAAGGCGCCGATGCCATCCTCCACTTAACAGAGTGGAAGGAGTACCGCGAACTAGATCCATCAGTTATCGGTCAACTCGTTAAATCAAAGTTCCTGATTGATGGTCGCAATATGCTCGATCGCGACAAGTGGCGCGCAGCAGGTTGGCGCGTTCACGCTCTCGGTCGCTCAGATTAAGGGCTAAAAACCAGTTTTGTGATTACGGCGTGCGCTTAAATTCTCGCCTTTGGCTTTAGCTTCCTTATTAATCTCAGCGAGGTTTAAAGCAACTTTCGCTGAAATTTCAGAATCACTTACTCCTAAGATTCGTGCGGCAAGAATTCCAGCGTTCTTGGCGTTATCGATTCCTACAGTTGCCACTGGAATTCCTGCTGGCATCTGAACGATTGATAGCAGAGAGTCCATACCTTCTAAATTCTTAAGCGAGACTGGAACACCGATTACTGGAAGCGTTGTAAGCGAGGCGACCATTCCAGGTAAATGTGCGGCTCCACCTGCGCCAGCGATGATTACCTTGTAACCCTTAGTCGCTGCATTCTTTGCAAACTCAACCATTTCCTCTGGCATGCGATGGGCTGAGACAACATCGGCGGTGTAACTAATTCTAAATGAATCAAGAGCCTTCGCTGCTTCTTCCATTACCGGCCAATCAGAATCTGATCCCATGATGATTGCTACATCACTCATCGATTTCTCCGCTCATATAGTCGCGCGCGTGGGCGATAACTTCAGTTAATTCTAGAAGGTTTTCGCCGACAACGGTAACGTGGCCAACTTTTCGCCCTTTGCGGATCTCTTTCTTATATTGATGGAACTTCAGATCCGGATTACGTGCCATTAAATGTAGGTAAGGCCGGAACATATCTGTTTTATCTCCACCTAAGATATTTCCCATAACTGCGTAAGGGGCAACCATTGAAGGATCTCCCAACGGAAGATCGAGAATAGCGCGCAAGTGTTGTTCAAATTGGCTGGTCTTTGCGCCTTCGATAGTCCAGTGGCCAGAGTTATGTGGGCGCATGGCAAGCTCGTTAATAAACAATTGTTCGCCCTTAACAAACATCTCAACTGCCATAACCCCAATTAAGGCTAGGTCGTTTGCAATCGAGAGGGCTAAGTGTTGTGCTTTCTCGGCGAGATCGAGAGAAAGTTTAGGAGCTGGTGAAATTGTGCTGGTGCAGATCCCATCCGACTGAACAGTTTGGGTTGGCGCCCAAGTAACTGCCTGGCCATGTGCTGATCGAGCAACCATAACTGCAATCTCAAAATCGAATTCAACTAGCTCCTCAATTAACAACTGAGGAATCTCGTTTAATACCTCATCTAAATCATCGTGGTTCTTGATCTTCCAAACCCCACGGCCGTCATATCCCCCGCTGATGCTCTTTGCTATAAATGGGAAATCCAGTAAATCATCGCCATCGTTAATTACTTTCCATTTTGGTGCTGGATATTCAGTTAGTCGCTGGCGCATTAACGCCTTATTTTGCGAATACTGAAAAGAGTCTGAAGTTGGGAGAACTTTTACGCCCGCTGCTTCTAACCCTTTTATTACCGCTATTGGAACTAGCTCGTGTTCAAAGGTTACGAAATCGCATTGCTTAGCGAAATCCTTTAGCGCTTCGAGGTCGCGGTAATCACCGACTACATGCGGGGCAATTTGAGCAGCGCTATCTTGGTCGCTTTCTGCAAAAAGTAAGAGATTAATTCCAAGTGCTTCTGCCGGAGCTACGGTCATCCGAGCGAGTTGGCCGGCGCCAATGATGCCGACAGTCGGGAAGCGCTCGTTCACGTCACTATCGTAGATGAACTACATCTCCCACGTTAACTTCAGTGCCATCGCTAAGAATTAGCGCGCCCTGTGCGGTGATTGCTACCGCTTCTGCCTCAATTGAATCTCGCCCAAGCACTTCAACTCGTACATGGCGACCGAGAGTCGAACTTACCTGGCGATACTTTTCTAGAAAGTCACCTCCGGAATCCCACGCTTCGAAGATATCCGCAAAGCGATTTAAGAAAGCGCTGAGCAATAAATTGCGATCTAAATTATTTGATCCAGCCAGCGCCAGTGATGTCGCAGTTGGAACCGGAAGTTCATCAGCGCTCATTGCAACATTTAGCCCAATTCCGAGAATTACTCCATCGCCGATTTGTTGCGCAAGCAAACCCGCAACTTTGCTGTCGCCAATTAAAATATCGTTAGGCCATTTTAGCGAGACTTTATCTTTAATATCTTTTGAAATAACTTCGCGCATGGCGAGAGCGGCTAAGAAAGAGATAAAACTCCAATCGCTGCGAGCACGCTTTGGTGCAACGTAAAGAGAGAATAAGAGCGCGCTCTTTGGCGGCGCTTCGAATGTTCTATCTAGGCGACCGCGTCCATTACTTTGAAATTCTGCAGCAATTACTTCACCAGATTTTGCTACTGAAGAGTTAACTAACTCTGCAAGATCGCTTTGTGTGGATGCAGTGAGATCAACCACGCTTACCCGCCAGTACTGCGAAATATTTGCGTCGATGATCGACTTATTAAGTGGCGCTCTTGGCGCTTGGCTACCCACGACTAGTACCGTAGAGCCATGAGCCCAGATCTGCATACAACTTCAGGAAAAATTGAAGATCTCCGACTTCGTGTCGAGGAAGCGGTCCATGCCGGATCAGCGCGCGCCGTTGAAAAGCAGCATGCCAAAGGAAAGTTAACTGCTCGTGAGCGTATTGATCTACTGGTCGATGCTGACTCCTTTACCGAGATCGATGAATTTGCGCGCCACCGTTCTACGCAATTTGGAATGGAGAAGAACCGTCCCTATGGAGATGGTGTTGTAATCGGAACTGCCACAGTTGATGGGCGTCCGATCGCGCTTTACTCACAAGATTTCACCGTTATGGGTGGAAGTCTTGGTGAAGTTCATGCCGAAAAAATTGTAAAGATCGCTGAGTTTGCACTTAAGAGCGGTATCCCATTAATTGGAATAAATGACTCTGGTGGAGCCCGTATTCAAGAAGGCGTGGCATCGCTTAATGGATATGGAAAAATCTTCCGTTTAAATACCCGTTCTTCTGGAGTTATCCCTCAGATCTCTTTAATTCTTGGGCCTTGCGCCGGTGGTTCTGCTTATTCGCCTGCCTTAACGGATTTCACGGTAATGGTTAATGAGACTTCTCATATGTTTATTACAGGTCCTGATGTAATCAAAACGGTTACTGGTGAAGATGTCGATATGGAAGAACTCGGTGGCGCATTTACTCACAATACGCGTTCCGGAAATGCTCATTACCTAGCTGATAGCGAAGCAGATGCTATTGATTATGTGAAGGCACTTCTTTCATATCTGCCATCTAACAATATGGATGGCTCACCGCATCTTCCTCCAACTCAGAACCTAGATGAAAACGCGGCAGATGCTGCGCTAAATACCTTGATTCCAGATAGCCCTAACCAGCCATACGATATGAAGACTCTGATCACCACTCTGGTTGATGAGGGCGAGTTCTTAGAAGTACACGCTTTGTATGCGCCAAATATCGTCGTCGGCTTTGCGCGCATTGAAGGCGAATCAGTTGGCATTATTGCCAACCAACCATCGCAACTTGCCGGCACTTTAGATATCAATTCCAGTGAAAAAGCAGCGCGCTTCTTACGTTTCTGCGATGCCTTTAATATTCCAATTCTTACCTTGGTAGATGTTCCTGGATTCTTACCTGGCACCGAACAAGAGTGGAACGGAATCATTCGCCGTGGCGCAAAGTTGCTTTATGCATACGCTGAAGCATCAGTTCCGCTAGTTACTTTGATTACCCGCAAAGCCTACGGTGGAGCTTTTATCGTTATGGGTTCAAAGTATTTGGGTAGCGATATTAACTTTGCATGGCCGAGTGCGGAAATCGCAGTTATGGGCGCACAAGGTGCGGTAAATATCTTGTACCGCAAAGAGATTGCCGATGCTAAAGATCCAGAGAAGGTTCGTGCAGAGCTAGTTTCTGATTACACCGAGACGCTATCTAATCCATATGCAGCCGCAGAGCGCGGCACCATCGATAGCGTAATTGAGCCTCATCAATCACGAGCCTACATAACCAAAGCCTTCCGTACTTTAAAGACTAAGCGCGATACTTTGCCGGCACGCAAGCATGGGAATATTCCGCTCTAATGAAATTTACAATCACATCTGGCAATCCAACTGATGAGGAATTGCTTGCTCTCAAGGCTGCAATTGATCACCATAAGATTCAGAATTTGGTTCCAGTAATTAAGCGCAGCGTCTTTGGTCTGCCACAATTGCGCCAACCGCTTCCCCATCAGATCACCTTTGGTGCCCGGAGAAAATCTCGCTAATGCCAAAGATAGTTCTTGCTTCACAATCAACTTCGCGCCGCCGCTTGCTGGAGGGCGCTGGAATTAATCCGACGATCATCGTTAGCAACGTAGATGAAGAAACCGATTTCTTTAACGCGATGTCACCGGCTGACATGGTTATTGCGCTAGCCGTGACGAAAGCTCACACAGTTCGCGAGCAGATTGATTACCCCGCGCTGATAATTGGGTGCGATTCAACTTTTGATGTTGACGGCGTCTCATTCGGAAAGCCAGGAACTCCAGATATAGCCCGCGAACGCGCCAAGAAAATTAGCGGTCGATCAGGTTTGCTACATACCGGCCACTGCATTATCGATACCGCTCAGGGACGAGAAATAGCAGATCGAGTTACAACAAAGGTGACTTTTTCAGAGTTAACCGATCACGAGATCGAGGATTACATAGCATCCGGAGAACCGCTTCAAGTTGCAGGTGGTTTTACTCTAGATGGTTTTGGTTCGCCATTTATTCCTGTTATCGAAGGCGATTACACAAATGTGGTCGGGTTATCAATGCCGTTCTTACGATCTGCAATGTCACAACTTGGATACTCTTGGCCAGAAGTTAAGGAGATGCGATGAAACGCGTTCTAATTGCTAACCGTGGCGAAATCGCGCTACGCGTTATTCGCGCTTGTCATGATCATGGACTTGAGAGCGTCGCTGTTTACGCTGAAGAAGATCGCGATGCGCTCCATGTTAAGAACGCAGACTTTGCCTTCTCGCTAAATGGTGTTACTGCTACTCAAACTTATTTAGATATCTCAAAGATCATTGCCGTTGCTAAGAAATCGGGCGCCGATGCTGTGCATCCAGGATATGGATTCCTTTCAGAGCGAGCAGATTTTGCACAAGCAGTTATTGACGCTGGATTGATTTGGATCGGCCCACCTCCTGCCGCGATTAGCGCGTTAGGTGACAAGGTTTCAGCGCGACGAATCGCTGCCAAAGCAGGAGCACCACTAGTCGCCGGAACTAAAGATCCTGTGGCAGGTGCGGAAGAAGTCACCGCCTTTGCAAAAGAACATGGCTTACCTGTCGCAATTAAGGCAGCTTTCGGTGGTGGCGGTCGTGGATTAAAGGTTGCGCACACCATGGAAGAAATTCCTGAACTATTTGCATCTGCTGTTCGTGAGGCTATTGCTGGTTTCGGACGCGGCGAATGCTTTGTAGAACGCTACTTGGATAAGCCTCGTCACGTAGAAACCCAAGTCTTAGTTGATCAACATGGAAACGCAGTAGTTGTTAGTACGCGTGACTGTTCGCTGCAACGCCGCCATCAAAAGCTTGTAGAAGAAGCGCCCGCTCCATTCTTAACTGATGCGCAGAATGAAGAGCTCTACCGCTCAAGTAAAGCGATCATGAAAGAGGCTGGCTATGTGGGTGCCGGTACCTGCGAATTCTTAGTTGGCGCGGATGGAACTATCTCCTTCCTAGAGGTTAATACGCGCCTGCAAGTCGAACACCCAGTCAGCGAAGAAGTAACTGGAATCGACTTGGTACGTGAACAATTTAGAATTGCGATGGGCGAGAAACTTGGTTTCACGGATCCAGAAATTCGTGGCCATTCTCTTGAATTTCGAATCAACGGCGAAGATCCAGGACGTTCATTCCTGCCAGCCCCAGGTCAAATAACACAATGGAATTTACCCTCTGGTCCTGGAGTACGCGTTGATGCGGGATTTAAGAAAGGCGACACAATCGGTGGCAACTTTGATTCACTTCTAGCGAAGTTGATCGTCACTGGCGCAACGCGTAAACAAGCCATCGAGAGAGCACGTCGCGCACTTGCAGAATTTGAAGTGGATGGTTTAGCAACAGCAATCCCATTCCATCGCGCGATTCTGGAAGATCCGGCATACACAGAAGAATTCAAGGTCTATACAAGTTATATTGAAAATGAATTTAAGAACGATATCCCGGCATTTTCCGCCACACCTATTCCTGTAACAACTAAGGTAGCGGCAGAACATTTAGTTGCTGAAGTAAATGGAAAACGCTTCGAGGTAAAACTGCATACGCCAGAACCTGTTGTTAAGCGCCATCGTGCTAAAGAATCAAAGGTAAGCGGTGCAGGTGGATCAGGTTTAGCAAGCCCAATGCAAGGAACAGTAGTAAAAGTTGCAGTTGAAGAGGGCGCTCTTGTTGAGATTGGTGACTTGGTTATTGTCTTAGAGGCGATGAAGATGGAGCAACCACTGCTTGCCCACAAAGCAGGCAAAATCGCTAATCTAAAAGCGGTTATTGGCGAAATTGTTTCAAGTGGCACAGTTTTGTGCGACATTCTTGATGCATAATTTCCTTTCCTAACTCGCAATTCACAAGTTGATTTAATCCAGTTACGCTGGGGCTATGAACGCGCAGCTTTTGGCCGAAGTACAAGCCTGGATAGCCGATGATCCAGACCCAAAGACCGCAGCGGAGTTAGCCAAACTTGTCGCAGCTGGAGATGAAGTAACTTTGAAGAAGTACTTTGCAGGGTTTCTTCAATTCGGAACTGCAGGACTGCGCGGGCCTATTGGCCCTGGTCCTTCATGTATGAATCGCGCTGTTGTAGGGCGCACCGCTGCCGGTTTAGTTGCTTACATGAAAGAGCGCGGACTCAGCCGCGTGGTAATTGGACGCGATGCGCGTTACGGATCAGGAGATTTCACAGAAGAATCTGCGCAGATATTTTCAGGTGCAGGATTTGAGGTATTTGTCCTGCCGCGACCACTTCCAACTCCAGTACTAGCTTTTGCTACCCGTGAACTTAACTGTGATCTCGGCGTTATGGTCACCGCTAGCCATAATCCACCGCAAGATAATGGCTACAAGGTTTATATCGGGCCAACTGCCGACGGTATTGAATACGCCGCATCACAAATCATCAATCCAACTGATGGCTTTATCGCGAAAGAGATTGATTTAGTCAACTCTCTAAAGGATGTACCTAGAGGTAAATCATGGACTGCTTTAGATGATGTAGTTGTAGATAAATATGTTGCGCGTACAGCAAAACTTGCGCCACGACCTGGTTCTCTCAAAATCGTATACACCGCAATGCACGGCGTTGGTACTGAGACTGTAGAAAAGGTATTTGCTAAAGCCGGCTTTCCAAAATTGGTTTTAGTAAGTGAACAAGCGCAACCAGATCCAGATTTCCCAACTGTGGCATTTCCAAACCCAGAAGAACCAGGTGCGATTGATTTAGCGCTAGCCAAAGCGCGCCAAGTTGGCGCCGATTTAGTTATCGCCAATGACCCAGATGCCGATCGCTGCGCTGCTGCAGTAAATGATCCAAATAGTGGTTGGCGAATGCTGCGAGGTGATGAACTCGGCATAATCTTCGGAGAATGGATTGCGCGATCGATGGCGCAAGATAAGACAAAGACCGGCGCCTTTGGTAATTCGATCGTCTCTTCATCTGCGCTGCGCAAGATTGCTGCTCACTATGTAATCGACTTTAAAGAGGTTTTAACAGGCTTTAAGTGGTTAGCCAAAAT
The DNA here is from genome assembly GCF_002288385.1 of Candidatus Planktophila lacus. Classification (NCBI taxonomy): domain Bacteria; kingdom Bacillati; phylum Actinomycetota; class Actinomycetes; order Candidatus Nanopelagicales; family Candidatus Nanopelagicaceae; genus Candidatus Planktophila; species Candidatus Planktophila lacus. Next base: position 1,070,476 of record NZ_CP016783.1, read on the forward strand.
CGAAGATCTCGCCTTTGGTTACGAAGAAGCGATCGGTTACTCAGTCGATTCTGAGACTGTTAACGATAAGGACGGCATTTCTGCAGCACTTTTCTTAGCTCAAATTGCAACTGATCTAAACGCTGACGGAAAAACGCTCGTAGATCTATTAAATGAGGTTTGGGCACGTCACGGTTTCCATGGCACAGAACAAATCTCAATTCGAGTTAGCGATATGTCCCGCATTACTGAACTTCTGGCGGGATTGCGCAAGAACCCTCCTGCAGAAATTGCCGGTCGTACGGTATCTTCGATTGATGACTTGGCTGCACCTAAAGATGGGCTTCCCCCAACAGATGGCTTACGAATCTGGCTTGATGGAGGAATTCGCATCATTATCCGTCCGAGCGGAACTGAAGCAAAGATGAAGTGCTACATCGAGGTCATAACTAAAGATGAAAAGTCGGCAAACGATCTTTTGAATCAATTGCGCCAACCACTTAAGGATTTTCTCGCATGAGTTTCTACGGAATAGTCGATGGCAGTGAAAGTTCGCTTAAGAACTTTCTCTCACAACTTCCTGGCGTAGACCAAGTCGGCGCTGAAGCGCGCGCTGCCATGTTGGCAACTCGAAGTATCAAGACGACAAGTAAGCGTTGGGCGATAGACACTGCCATTTCAATGGTTGATCTAACAACTTTAGAAGGAGCCGATACTCCGGGAAAGGTTCGCGCGCTTTGCACAAAGGCAGTGCGCCCTGATCCAACTGATTTAACGATTCCAAGTGTTGGTGCGGTCTGCGTTTACAACGATATGGTTTCGATTGCACGAACCCATTTAGATGCGATCGGCGGCAAGCACGTTCCAGTTGCTGCTGTCTCAACTGCATTCCCATCAGGTCGCGCATCAATGGAAGTTAAAATCCAAGATACTCAAGATGCGATCGATGCCGGCGCGGCCGAAATAGATATGGTGATCGATCGTGGCGCTTTCTTATCGGGCAATTTTGGGCTGGTCTTTGATGAGATCGTAAAGATCCGCGAAGTTTGCGGAGATCGTGCACATCTAAAAGTTATCTTTGAAACTGGCGAATTAGTTACCTATGACAATGTTCGCAAAGCCTCATATTTAGCGATGCTGGCTGGCGCAGATTTCATCAAGACTTCAACGGGAAAGGTCGCACCTGCCGCTACTCCCCCAGTTGTCCTTGTGATGTTAGAGGCGGTCCGTGATTTCTATGCGCTGACAAATCGTCGCATCGGAGTAAAGCCTGCCGGCGGAATTAGAAATACTAAAGATGCGATTAAGCAGCTAGTACTAGTAAATGAAACTGCCGGCCCAGAATGGTTAACACCAGAGTTTTTCCGCATTGGAGCCAGTGCGCTACTGAACGACCTTTTGATGCAACGCATGAAAATGGACGATGGCTACTACGCTAGCCCTAACTACGTAACGATCGATTAAGAGAAGGCGCCAAGGATCAGTCATGACTTTCGAATATGCACCAGCACCCGAGTCTCGCGCTATCGTTTCGATTAAGCCGAAGTACGGACACTTCATAGATGGCAAATTTGTTAATGGGCGTAATCACTTTGCCACAATTAACCCAGCAACTGAAGAAGTACTAAGCCAGATCGCTCTCGGCAGCGCCAGCGATGTTGATAAGGCAGTTATTGCAGCACAGAAGGCTTACACAAAAACTTGGTCAAAACTATCTGGCAAAGAACGCGGAAAGTATCTCTATCGAATCGCGCGCATCTTGCAAGAACGTGCCCGCGAATTTGCAGTCCTTGAAACTCTAGATAACGGTAAGCCAATTCGCGAAACCCGCGATATCGATATTCCGCTAGTTGCCGCGCACTTCTTTTATCACGCTGGATGGGCCGATAAATTAGATTACGCCGGCATGGGTAAGTCACCAAAGCCACATGGCGTTGCCGGCCAGATCATTCCTTGGAACTTCCCGTTATTGATGTTGGCGTGGAAGGTAGCGCCCGCACTTGCAACTGGAAATACCGTTGTTCTAAAACCAGCTGAGACAACTTCCCTTACCGCACTTTTATTTGCTGAGGTTTGCCAACAAGCAGAACTTCCAGATGGCGTTGTAAACATTGTTACTGGCGATGGATCTACAGGATCTGCGATCGTTAACCACCCTGGCATCCATAAGATCGCATTTACTGGTTCTACTGAAGTCGGCAAGAAGATTGCTCGCGCCATCGCCGGCACCAATAAGAAAGCCACCCTTGAACTAGGCGGAAAAGGTGCAAATATCGTCTTTGATGACGCCCCTGTCGATGAGACGGTCGAAGGCATTGTTAACGGTATTTTCTTTAATCAGGGACATGTCTGCTGTGCTGGATCACGTTTGATTTTGCAAGAAGGTATCGCAGATGAAGTTACCGAAAAGTTAAAGGCTCGCATGTCAAAGATTCGCGTTGGCGATCCTTTAGATAAGAACACTGATCTGGGCGCTATCAACTCACGCGAGCAGTTAAATAAGATTAATGAACTTTCTGCAGCAGGAGATTCTGAAGGCGCCGAACGCTGGAGCCCGGCTTGCAACCTATCCGATAAAGGTTTCTGGTTTGCACCAACTATCTTTACTGGCGTTACGCAAGCCCACCGCATCGCGCGCGAAGAAATCTTTGGACCAGTACTTTCTATTCTCACTTTCCGCACGCCACAAGAGGCGATCGAAAAAGCAAATAACACTCCATTTGGGTTATCTGCAGGCGTATGGAGTGAGAAAGGCTCGCGAATTCTTTGGGCCACTCAACAACTTCGCGCCGGCGTCATCTGGGCCAATACCTTTAACAAATTTGATCCGACATCACCATTTGGTGGATATAAAGAATCTGGCTGGGGACGCGAAGGCGGAAAACATGGCCTGGCTTCTTATCTGAAGGAGGGAAAGTAAATGTCACGTCTTGAAGTGAAGAAGACTTACAAGCTCTACATCAATGGCGCTTTCCCACGTAGTGAATCAGGGCGCATCTACGAAGTAACCGATGCAAAGGGAAACTTCATCGCTAATCCTGCGCTGGCATCACGTAAAGATCTACGCGATGCAGTTGTGGCAGCGCGCGCAGCGCAACCAGGTTGGGCAAAGGCAACTGCCTACAACCGTGGACAGATTCTCTATCGCATTGCAGAGATGTTAGAAGGTCGCGCAGATCAGATCGCCAATGAAATTTCTGCAACATCTGGCGTAACTCCCAAGAAGGCGCATGAGCAACTTATGGCTGCGATCGATCGTTGGGTTTGGTATGCCGGTTGGAGCGATAAGTTAGCTGCAGCATTTGGCTCAACAAACCCAGTTGCTGGCCCTTATTACAACTTCACTATCCCTGAAGCGCAAGGCGTTATCGCAGTTGCGCCAAAAGATGAATTCTTAGCCTTTATCGATTCCATTGCGCCAGTTATTACATCTGGAAATTCAGTTATCGCCCTAGTGCCTGGTGCATCAGCGGTTCCGGCGATGACCTTTGCCGAAGTATTAGTAACTAGCGATCTACCTCATGGAGTTATAAATATCCTCACTGGTTCACATGATGAGCTTGCTCCTTGGGCGGCATCGCATATGGATATAGATGGCATGGATATATCTGGAATCGATAAGAAGAAACGCGCCGCACTTAAAGAAGCCGGCGCTGAAAACCTAAAGCGGATCCACCACTTTGATGATGCGCAGACTCCAAATCGCATCTATGCATTTATGGAAGCAAAGACGGTCTGGCACCCAATCGGGGTTTAACTATTATTCAGCAGAAATCTTTGCAAAGCCTGGCTTTACGATCTCATCGATAATCGCCAGGCGCTCTTCAAAGGGAATGAACGCGCTCTTTAGCGCATTGATAGTCACGCGCTGCAGATCTAAGAAACTCCAGTTAAATGCCTTAACTAACTCGTTCATTTCGCGGGTCATCGAAGTTGCTGACATTAAACGGTTGTCGGTATTAACTGTTACACGGAAGCGAAGTTTGGCGAGATCTCCGATTGGGTGATCCGCAAAATTTGCAGCAGCTCCCGTTTGAATATTTGAAGAAGGACACATTTCCAATGGGATGCGACGATCACGAACATAAGCGGCAAGTTTTCCAAGGCGCGCAGGTGTATGGTTCAAATCAATATCATCGATGATTCGCACACCATGACCGAGGCGCTCTGCACCGCAGAGTTGAATCGCTTCCCAGATTGAAGGAAGTCCGTACGCCTCACCCGCATGGATCGTGAAGTGAGCATTTTCGCGACGTAAGAATTCAAAGGTATCTAACTGATCACTTGGCGGGAAGCCATCTTCAGGGCCTGCGATATCGAAGCCAACTACGCCACGATCGCGGTATTTAACAGCTAATTCCGCTACTTCTTGCGAAAGTTTATTCTGACGCATTCCACAAAGGAGGAGAACTGCGCGAACCTTGCCTCCAGTTTTAGCAACTTCTTTCTCGCCTTCTTGGAAACCTTGCAAGATCGCTTCAATCGCTTGCGAAAGAGTTAAACCTTTTTCGGTTAACAACTCAGGAGCCATACGAACTTCGGCATAGACAACGCCATCTTCGGCCAAATCAGTTACACACTCACGCGAAACCCGCACAATATCTGCTGGGCGCTGCATTACGGCAACTGTATGCGCGAAGGTTTCGAGATAGCGGACTAGCGAACCTGAATCACATGATGCGCGGAACCACTCGGCTAACTCTGTTGCATCATTCGTTGGGAGTTCGTGGCCAATCTCTTTGGCAATATCAATAATTGTTTGTGGGCGAAGGCCCCCATCCAAGTGATCGTGCAGCAAAGCCTTAGGTAAGCGCTTGACTTGTTCTGGGGTTGGAATCAAATTTAAAGTGCTCATTAACCTATCCGCTCGATTACTAGAGGCAGACGATTTACTGTTCCACCTTCCTTGATGGAAATTGCACCTTCTAGAATTTCTAAGGCGCGTTCAAATCTAGCTGGTTCATCGGTATGCAAGGTAAGTAACGGTGCACCTGCCTGAACATAATCTCCAGGTTTGGCATGCATCTCGATACCTGCACCTGCTTGCACCTTCTCGCCTTGCTTAGAACGGCCTGCGCCTAAGCGCCATGCACTTACGCCGACTTTCATCGCATCCATCGTGGTCATCGTTCCAGAATTTTGAGCGGTGATTACATGTTGTTCGCGTGCAACTGGCAGTTTGGCATCTGGATCTCCGCCTTGTGCGGCAATCATGCGGCGCCAATGATCCATCGCAGAACCATCTTGCAGGGCAACTGCAGGATCTTTTCCAACAATTCCGGCGGCATCGATCATCTCGCGCGCCAAAAGAATGGTTAACTCAACAACATCTGCAGGTCCCCCACCAGCTAAAACCTCAATAGATTCACGTACTTCAAGGGCATTTCCGGCCGTTAGCCCAAGTGGAACATCCATCGCCGTAACGAGAGCACGTGTCTTCACACCAGCATCGATGCCAAGTTGAACCATGGTGCGTGCAAGTTCGGCGGCTTGCTTCGGATCGCTCATAAATGCTCCACTGCCAGTTTTCACATCTAGCACTAGCGCTGAAGTACCTTCGGCAATCTTCTTAGACATAATTGATGACGCAATAAGTGGGATCGCTTCAACTGTCGCTGTTACATCACGCAGTGCATAAAGTTTCTTATCGGCGGGAGCAAGACCAGCACCTGCTGCACAAATTACCGCTCCGGTATCTTGCAATACTTTTAACATCTCTTCATTGGAGAGCGAGGCACGCCAACCGGGAATTGATTCGAGCTTATCGAGCGTGCCACCTGTGTGGCCGAGGCCGCGACCTGAAAGTTGCGGAACGGCGCCACCGCATGCAGCAACTAGCGGCGCCAATGGAAGAGTTATCTTGTCGCCAACGCCACCAGTTGAATGCTTATCTGCAGTTGGGCGATCAAGCATCGACCAGTTCATGCGTTCGCCAGAGTTAATCATCGCCGTTGTCCAACGTGAAATTTCACGGGAGTTCATGCCATTTAGCAAGATCGCCATCAGGAGAGCTGACATTTGCTCGTCAGCAATTACTCCGCGAGTGTAGGCATCAACTGTCCAGTCAATTTGTTTATCGGTAAGTTCGTTGCGATCACGTTTAGCGGCGATAATCTCTACTGCGGCAAATGGTTCGACAGAGTTACTAGTCAAGACGCTTTTCCATCTCTTCTGGGCCAAATGCCCAGGGTAATAGGTCGGCTAAGTTTTTAATTCCATCATCTGTTGCCAATTGCAGTTTTGAGCCGCCGTGTTCTTGAAGAAGTTGGCGACAGCGACCGCACGGCATTAACAAGTTCCCTGAGATATCAACACAGGTAAATGCAATTAAGCGTCCGCCACCAGAGTTAATAAGTGAAGAAACCAATCCGCATTCTGCGCATAAAGTGAGGCCATAACTGGCATTTTCTACGTTACAACCGGTCACGATGCGACCGTCATCTACTAGCGCTGCAACTCCTACTGGAAACTTTGAATACGGCGCATAGGCTTGTTTCATCGCAGCAGTTGCTTGCTCTTTAAGAAGCTCCCAATTAATTTGCATACGCTGCACTCGCTGCCGCATTGATCGCTGCGCTTTGGGCAGCTAACGGCTTAGATTTAATAACAATCTCAATTCCTTTATCGCCGATTCCGTAACGGTGTCCGTAGATGCCGGCTTTAGCATCAATAACATCCGAGAGTTGGCTGTTGTTAATGGCTTTGCCGATAATCGCAGATACTGCGATATCTACTCGTTTAACAACTGAAGCAATTAGATATTTTGAAGTTGCAGGAGTGACGCTTAGATAAAGATCAGGTTCGGTAATAATCAAATTAACTTCAGGGGCGTTCTTCTTACGATTCTTAGATGTGTTTGCCTTAACGATCGCCTCAAATAAACCATCAGCTGATCCAGTTGTTGCATCATAGATAACATCTATACCTAGGGTAATAAGCGCCTTTGCGGAGACCACAGATTCAGTTGCGGTGTATTTCACAAATGAGCGTACGTTCTTCTTTGCTGCTGCAACACCAAGGAGAAATCCATTTTCATAACCATCTGCATTGGAAGGTGTAGTCACCATCGCTACCTTGCCGCTTTTAGTGGCTAGCGCTGCGCTATAGCCCGCTAAGAAAGCCGCTTCGTTCTCAGAGAAGATAATTGATGTGACATTTAAGGAAGGGATTGAAGCATCTCCGATAATCGCAAATTGGGTATTTGGAAATTCAATTGCGAGTGGTTCGATAATTCTTGCGTATTGACCGCCAACTGCAATTATTGTTGTGCAACTCTTGGTAGTGAGTGTGCGGATTCGCTTAGTCCGATCGGCGTTGGTGCCATCAGTAACAACGCTTTCGAATGTAAATGAGTACTGGCTCTGCGCTTTTTTAACGCCGGCAAGAGTTGCATCGTTAAATGAGCGATCTCCTGGCCCACCAGTGTCATAAGCGATACAGATATTGCCTGCTGCACTGGCTTGTGGAGCGCTAAAAATCGAAAGCCCGATTGCAGCTATCGCTAGCGCTGCACGAAACTTCATTAGAGAACCAAGCCTAAATTTTTATAGGTCTGCGCCAGAGTTGCGCTGGCGACGGCGCGCGCTTTATCAGCGCCATCGTGAAGGACCTTGATTAGATGAGCCTCATCCTGCAGAAGTTCCAACGCCTGAGTGCGGATGGGACGTAGGTACTCAACAACTACTTCGGCAACCGCGCCTTTAAAGTCTCCATAACCTTTTCCGGCAAATTCATTCTCTAAATCTGCAACGCTCTTTCCAGAAAGGGTTGAATGGATAGTTAATAAGTTGCTAATGCCAGGTTTGCTTTTTTCATCAAAGGTTACTTCGCGGCCCGCATCAGTAGTCGCGCTCTTAATCTTCTTGGTATTTGCCTCTGGCGTATCCATAATTTCTAAAACACCTGCGACCGAGCCTGCTGATTTACTCATCTTATTTGTTGGCTCTTGTAGATCGTAAATTTTTGATCCAGATTTTAGAATATAACCCTCAGGTATTTTGAAGGTATCGCCAAACTTTGTGTTAAATCGGATCGCTAAATCGCGTGTTAACTCGATGTGTTGACGTTGGTCTTCTCCAACAGGTACTTGATCTGCTTGATAAAGCAGAATGTCGGCGGCTTGCAACATTGGGTAGGTAAAGAGTCCTACGCGCGCAGTATCTGCCCCACCTTTTGCTGACTTATCTTTAAATTGGGTCATACGGTTAGCTTCGCCAAAGCCCGCTATACATTCCATAATCCAACCGAGTTGGTTATGTTCGGCAACATGTGATTGCACAAAGAGCGTAGATTTCTCTGGAGAAATTCCTAAAGCAATCAACTGCGCCGCAGATGAGAGAGTTCTTTTGCGAAGCAGCGCTGGATCGATATCACCGGTTAGGGCGTGCAGATCGACGATGCAGTAGAAGGCATCATTGCCGCTCTGGAGTTCGACCCATTGCTTTAGCGCACCGAGATAGTTGCCCAGGTGGAAGGAGTCACTGGTGGGCTGGATGCCCGATAGAACTCTCTTCTTTGTCATAGTTGTAATTCTCGCATGAATCGCTAGTTACGCGATATCAATAACTGCCCAGCGCGCTTGCCTTCCATAGTCAAAACAGTGATTCGAATCCCGTTAACGCCAACGACATCGTGTTCTACGGGAATTCTGCCTAAGAAATGCATTACAAAACCGCTCGCTGTTTCATATGGGCCTTCAGGAATTTCTATACCTGTCTGCTCACGTAAGTCATCGATCGAGATCAGCCCGTCAACCTCAAAATCACCTGTGCGAGATTCGAGAGAAACATCGGCTTCATCGGTGTCGTATTCATCTTTGATATCGCCGATCAGACATTCGACTAAATCTTCGAGGGTCACGATGCCGTCGGTGCCACCGTATTCATCTAGCACGATAGCTAAATGCTGGCGTTGATTGCGCATCTCAGTAAGGGCAGGCAAAACTCCCTTGGTGCCAGGCAGAAACATGATATTTCGAACAAGCTCTTGAATCTTTCCGCCGGCGCTCACCAACGTTGTATCAAGTAGATCGCGAACGTGGATAAATCCAATTACCTCATCGGTTGATCCACGAACAACTGGATAACGTGAGTGAGCGCGATCAACGGCGAGCGCGATCGCTTTGCCTACAGTTAATGAGGCATCCATGAAATCGACCTCTGTGCGCGGAACCATAACTTCATGCACTTGACGCTCTGAAGCGTTAAATACTTCTTCCACGATATCGCGTTCTTCAGCGGTCAAGGCGGCATGGCCTGTTACCAAATCAAGGAGTTCTTCTTCAGACATCTGGCTGCGTTGTTCTTTTGGATCAATTCCAAAGATACGTACAACAACATCAGTAGATCTAGAGAGAAGCCAAATCACAGGTCTAAAGAATTTGGCGGTTAAATCAATAGGGCCAGCGCTCCAAAGCGATATCTCTTCAGTGCGAAATAGCGCAAGACGCTTTGGAACGAGCTCACCAAAAACAAGTGAGAAGTAAGCGATTACTAAGGTGACGCCGATTAGCGAAGTTACATTTGCCGCATCATCTGACAGACCAAGATCAACCAACTGCGGAATGACATAAACGCCAAGTCTTTCTGCGCCAAGTGCGGCAGATAAGAATCCACAAACAGTTACGCCAACTTGAGCAGCGGCTAAGAAGCGATTTGGGTTAGAGGTAAGGACGGAAACCTTGGCGCCACGTTTACCTCTACTTGAGAGTTGGCGGACTTGGCTTTCACGAAGTGAGATCAAGGCGATTTCGGCTGCCACAAAGAATGAGCCGAGCAAGATCAGGCCAGCTACGGAGGCGAGATCGCCGATTAAAGAACCAATCGGGTAAGGGTCCATGATGGGGGTAATTCTACGGCTTAGAACTGAGAGATGTGAACTCGCCCAGAGGCTATCTCTCTAGCCCCTTCCCTATTTGCCCACGCTTGGCATATCCTTTGCGAGCCTAGCCAACCGGCTAGCACCTTCATCCTACGGACCGTCGGGCACGTACCTGCCCGGAGAAGGAGATACCTTAAATGGCATCTGTTGTATTCGAAAACGCAACACGTATCTACCCAGGCACAACCAAACCTGCAGTCGACAAGTTAAACCTAACCGTTAATGACGGTGAATTCTTGGTTCTTGTTGGTCCATCAGGTTGCGGTAAGTCAACATCACTACGTATGTTGGCAGGACTCGAAGAAATCGACGAAGGTCGCATTCTTATCGGTGACCGCGATGTAACAAATGTTGCTCCAAAAGATCGCGATATCGCAATGGTTTTCCAGTCATATGCGCTTTACCCACATATGACTGTTGCAGAGAACATGGGATTCGCACTTAAGATCGCTGGAGTTTCCAAAGAAGAACGCGAAAAGCGCGTTAATGAAGCAGCGAAGTTGCTCGACCTTGAGCCATATCTAGAGCGTAAGCCAAAGGCTCTCTCTGGTGGACAGCGTCAGCGCGTTGCTATGGGTCGTGCGATTGTTCGCGAGCCACAGGTATTCCTTATGGATGAGCCTCTTTCAAACCTTGATGCGAAGTTGCGCGTTGCAACTCGTACCCAAATCGCTGCACTACAGCGCCGTCTTGGAATCACAACTGTTTATGTAACACACGACCAAGTTGAAGCTATGACTATGGGCGATCGCGTAGCAGTTCTTAAGGATGGTCTATTGCAGCAAGTTGATACACCTCGCAACCTTTATGACTCACCTGCAAATGCATTCGTTGCAGGCTTCATCGGCTCACCTGCTATGAACCTTCTCTCTGCTCCAGTAAGTGGCGGAAAGGCGATGCTCGGAGATCTCGCAGTAGACGTTCCAGGATCTGCTGGTTCATCAGTAACTGTTGGAATCCGTCCAGAAGGCTTTGCTCCTGCATCATCTGGCTTCAAGGTTCTAGTTGAAGTTGTCGAAGAACTCGGCGCAGATGCATTCGTATACGGCAAGCCTGCAGATTCATCTGTGAACTTTGCTAACTCAACTGATGAAGGCGCACAAGTAATTGTTCGCTGGGATCCAAAGAACCCACCAAAGCCAGGCGACACAATAACTGTCACCGCTGCGGCTGCATCAGTTCACCTCTTCAACGCAACAACCGGAGAGCGTTTAAAGTAATTAATAAGTAGTAAATAACCCCCGTCACTTATTGTGGCGGGGGTTATTTACTTTGATTGTTATAAAGCTTGAAAGGGGCGCGCGAACTCTGTCTCTTCGGTTGCCTCTAACTCAAGCAAACGATTCCATTTCGCAGTGCGCTCTGATCCATGTGTAGAGCCGACTTTAATCTGCTGCGCCCGCCAACCGGTTGCAATATCTGCCAGCCAAGAATCTTCAGTTTCACCGCTGCGGGCCGAGACAACCGTTGCAAAGTTATTTGCATGTGCGTGATCTAGGACGCGATGAGTTGAGGTAAGCAATCCATTTTGGTTGGCCTTGATCAAAATAGCGTTAGCGCTCTTTTCTGCAATGCCTCGCTCCAAGCGATGTAAATTAGTTGTAAAGAGGTCATCTCCAAGAATTTGTAGATGTGCAGGAGCGCTTGCGGCAAAGGCTGACCATGAGGCCCAATCATCTTCGGCAAAGGGATCTTCAATCGATGAAATTGGGTAGGTAGTAACTAGATCAAGGATCTCTTCTACGAATTGATCTGGCGAATAAACCTGCCCAGATGTAGTTAATGAGTACTTGTTATCGGCAAAGAACTGGGTTGATGCAATATCGAGTGCCAGTGAAACTTTTCCAGATAGCCCAAGTTCTTCGATCTGCGACAAAACAAACTCGCAGGCATCGTCGGTTGTTGGGAATGAGAGTCCTAATCCACCTTCATCAGCAACTAGATGTGTAACGCCATGAGCCTTGCCATCACTTGCTGCTCGTTCACGAATTGCAACGATCCAGGAAAGGGCTTCGGCAAAATTACTTGCGGCATGAGGAACAACTAGAACATCTTGAATATCAAGGCTGCGATTGGCGTGGGCTCCCCCAGATAAAATATTTACCATCGGCATCGGCAGTAAGAGCGCACCTTCTGGCTGAAAGTATCTGACCAGAGATTTACCTGATGCATGCGCTGCTGCTTTTGCAACAGCGAGTGAGGTTGCTAGCGTTGCATTAGCGCCAATTACCTGATGACCCGGAGTTGGATCAACCTCGACGAGCAACCCATCTATCGCAGCTAAATTCAGGCTGTGGCCCAATAACTTAGGTGCAATCTTGGAATTAATATTTTCAACAGCTGAGTAAACAGATTTTCCCGCGTAGTAACTCTCTGCCTTGGTTGTTCCGGCATCCCTGAGCTCGCGTGCCTCATGTGCACCCGTTGAAGCCCCTGATGGCACTCGTGCGGTGTGTAGTGAGCCATCGCTTAGGGTAATTGTTACTGCAACCGTCGGTCGACCCCGAGAATCGAGTACTTGATAGCCAAGTAACTTCTTAATATTCATTACTGGGCGCTTTCAAATAGCTGCTCATAAGTCATAGTCGAATCTAACAGGGCGGCTTTAGTTATTACTACCAATTTCTGCTGGGCCGGCTCATCCAAGTAATTTACTGGTGACACCCCTTCAACTCGAGCCAAAGTGATGAGAGCAACATGTAGCGGAAGACTCTTGGCGATGCTTATCTGACTTGTTTGACGATAAGAATCGAGGAAGTTCAAGGCAGTAGTGGCTAACGCCTCTTTCTCCACTTCGCTCTGCGTTCTAATCGTTTTGCATAATAGATGTGCGCTGATAAAAGCTAAATCAAAGACCGGATTGCCAGTATGTGCGACCTCGAAATCTAAGACTATGGGGTTGTGATCAGGCGTTGCCAAGATGTTCTTTGGCGAAAAATCTCCATGCACCAATGCAATTTTCTCAGTCGTAATCTCTTCGATTAATGAGTTGATAACTTGCTGGAGATTAGGGTTCTTATCTGCAACTGCGCGATAGAAAGGGCTAACGCGCAACTGTTCAAAGAGTTCGCCTTCCATAAACTTTGCCTTGATCGCTGCATCAACGGCAGTTGAGTTATGCCATTGCGCCAAGATCTTGCCGAGTTTTTCACCCATTTCCGGGTGGATTCGTCCCTCCAACATATCTTGCTTCCAGTTGGTGCAGGTGTTGGGCAGACGTGACATTGATAAAGTGAAATTGGCTTCATCGCAATCAATCAACTCTGGAACGCTATCTGGAGTAATTGATTGATAGACGCGCATCGCCTCTGCCTCAACAATTGCGCGGCGTTGATCTGCCACCCACTTTGCTTTCGTCTTTAGTTCGGGCAGAGCCTGCTTAACAACTATCTCGCGCTGCGCACTTTTGACCGCTAAAACAACACAGGAAACGCCACCTGTGAGAACTTCCACGGTGGCGTTGCCTGAAATTAATCCGCGCTCATTAAGGTAGGAAATTACCGAACCTTCATCGAGCACGAGGTCTTGTTACTTAATCTCTTGAAACTAACCCTTTAGCGAGCCGGACAAGAGGCCACGCAAGAAATAACGACCTAAGAATAGGTAGACCAGAAGCGTTGGGATCGAAACGATCAACGATGCGGTCATGTTATTTCCGTAGTAAACCTGGTTGCCAGAACCGGTGATGAAGTTAAGCGCTGTTGTTGCAACAGATAACTTCGGAGAACCACCAGTTAAGAAGATCGCAAAGAGGAAGTCGTTCCAGGCAGATGTGAACTGCCAGATAAGCACGACGACGAAGCCGGGAATCGAGAGTGGCAAGAAGATAGTGCGGAAGATACGTACCATTCCGGCGCCATCAACACGTGCGGCCTCAATTAGCTCATTAGGAATCGCTGCATAGTAGTTACGGAAGATCAAGGTACAGATCGGAATACCGTAGATAACGTGGGCAAATACCAATACGTAGATCGTGTTACCGATTCCGGCCCACTGGTTGAACTTAGTTAGCGGAATCATGATCGCTTGGTAAGGGATAAACATTCCGAATAGGAATGTTGTGAAGACAAATGTAGATCCGCGGAAGCGCCACTTAGCGAAGACGAATCCATTGATCGCACCGATTATCGCCGAAATAATTGAGGATTGAACAACGAAGAAGAGGGTGCGGAACATTGGCTCTCGCAAGATCTCCCATGTTGGGCCCCAGGCGCTGAAATCGAGTGAAGTCGGTGGAATAAATGCCGCTGACTGAGTTACACCGGTAATTCCCTTTACGGAGTTGATCACCATGATGTAGATAGGCAGAGCGGCGATTACAAAGAGAATGGTTAGCGCGAAATAGCGAAATACCAACCAGAATTGACCGACGCCATCGAGTTTCTTCTTATTGCGAACATCAACCTTGCGGGTGACGCGGGATGCGATATCTGAACTCATTTGTTCGCCTCCTCTGTCTTATTTACATAGATTAGATATGGAATGACTGCTAAAGCGATCATCAAGAGGATCAAGATCGCAATTGCAGCTCCCTTGGCGTAGTTCTGGAAATCGAAGATAACTTGCCACATATAGATCGCAAGAACCTTGGTTACATAGCTCTTAGTTGCGATACCGAAGATGAGGTCGAAGACCTTCATCGAAATATGGCCCAAGATAATCAAGACCGTTAAGAATGTTGGTGATAGTTGTGGGAACAAGATGTGGCGATAGATCTTAAATTCGCTGGCGCCATCTACACGCGCTGCTTCGCGAAGATCATCTGGAATGCCACGGAAGCCGGCTAAGAAGAGCGCCATTACATAACCCGCCATCTGCCAGATAGCAGGCAGTGACATCGCATACATGGAACCAGCCTCAGATGTGTACCAGTCGCTCTGAAGAGCGCCTAGACCTACTTGCTGCAATAGGTAGTTAAGGCCTGTTGCATCTGCATCGCGGGCTGAGTCCATCAACCAGCGCCATGAAGTTCCCATAGCGATAAATGAGATCGCCATTGGATAGAGATAAGTAGAGCGGAAGAAGCCTTCGCCCTTGATTCCCTTTTCTAACAATAAAGACATAATCAAGCCGGAGAGCAAACATCCGATCATAAATACTGCAGTGAATTTTAGAAGGTTAGAGAGTGCGTGTGTAAATTCAGGATCTTGCCAAAGTTCTACATAGTTGGCGAAACCTACATAGCTAACATCTTCGGTGTATGAGTTGGTGCGATTCATCAAAGATTCACGAAGTGTGTAACCAATCATTCCGTATACGAAAACCGCCATCGCGATAATTGATGGGAGTACGAAAAAGAATCCGCCCCATGGGCTATGGACTCGATTTTTCTTTACTTTCACTTAGGTGTCGCCTCTCAAAATATTTAGACTATTTAGAAACTTAAGAATCTCTAGAAATATTAAAAGTGTCGAAGTTCTGGCGAAACCTTTCGATTCCGCCAGAACTTCGACAACTTCTTTAAAACACTTACCTAAATAACTAATTAATTAGCTATTTACGTGTGCCTTTAGAGCTGCATCGAGTGCCTTTGCAAAGCCCTTCTTATCTTTTCCTCCGCCTGAATAGAAGCGTCCAACTGCTGAGTTGTACGCAGCCATTCCAGCATTGCCCCAGTTAACGCCGTGGACAGTTGAACCGACTAGGCGATCCTTCTTCCATGACTTCATTGCTGCCTGGAGGTAGCTGTCATATAGCTTTGGATTTGAATCTGTACGAACTGCGATTGAACCCTTCTTAGGGTTGAAGGCATCCTGTCCAGCCAAAGATCCGCAGACCTTCAACCAGGCGATACCTGCATCGCGGTTTACAGCGCCCTTAGGCAATGTAAATGAATCTGATAGCCACTGGTAGATACCGTTAGTACCTGGACCTGGAGCCCATGTGTAGTCCTTGCCTAGCTTTAGGCCTTCTGACTGCCACTGTGATGAAGCCCAGTCGCCCATGATGAAGAAGCCGGCTTTACCTGTTGTTACAAGCTTGCCTGCATCTGGCCAGTCAAGTGACTTGCTTGAGTTACCGAATGCAAGAATCTTTGCAAGGTAATCAATTGCCTTAGCAACTTCTGGACCGCTCCACTTTGTCTTACCTGTCCATAGACCGTTGAACTTATCTGGTCCCATTGAAGCAAGTAGTACGTAGTCGAATAGGTGAGCAATCGCCCAGTCGCCGTTACCAGCAAGTGCGATTCCGTCGATTCCGACCTTCTTGAACTTGGCCATGTCAACGAGCATTGCATCTAGTGATGCAGGAGCCTTAGTGATTCCAGCCTTCTTTGCAGCTGCTGGGTTCCACCATAGAACGTTTGAACGGTGAATGTTTACAGGAACTGAGTAGATCTTTCCGTTTGTTGTAAGGGTCTTTACGAGATCCTTAGGGAAAATCTTGTCCCATCCTTCTGACTTGTAAAGGAATGAAAGGTCTTCAACCTGTCCAGCCTTTACATATGATGAAAGTTCTTCACCAGCATGTGCCTGGAATGTGTCAGGTGGATTTCCAGCTTGCATACGTGATACAAGAACACCCTTTGCGTTAACGCCAGCTGCACCTGCAACTGTTGCGTTAATAAATGGAGTCTTTGGGTTCTTTGCATTGAACTCAGTTGTCATTCCTTCTAGACCTGCAGCTTCTCCGCCTGATGCCCACCAGGTAAAGATTTCAAGTTGCTTATCAGTTGCAGCAGATGATGCTGGAGCTGTTGTTACAACAAGTGCAAGTGCAGCGAAGACAGCTGCTACTTTTGACTTCTTTAGCATGTAACGCCTTTCTCGATGTAGAGGGATTTCCTACTACGGGATATGTATCAGCCTGGATTTTTGGGGACCAGGAATCTACATATAGGTATCTTTGTTCGGGGCTAGGGGTGAGTCAACCCATTGCGGCCCTTTGGCGGTAACGTTTAGGTTACAAAGGGCGGGCTAAAAACCCCGCCCAACGAAGGGTTCTCTAGGTAAGAGAAGAGAGCTTGTAATAAGCGCCATTCCACTTGATTTCCTTGTGGAACTCATCGCTGGTGGTCCCGGCGCTGATGCGCAAGTGCTCTACGGAGGCGATATTGGCGAAATCATTTAGGGTCTCGATATCTAGGGATGTACTCAGGACGGTGTGGTGGGAGCCGCCGGCGTAGATCCAGGATTCGGCCGAAGTGGCAAGAGATGGGGCCGGCTTCCAGACCGCACATGCAACAGGTAACTTCTTTAACTCTTTATCTGGCTTAACAACTTCGATGTCATTTGAAACGATGCGAAAACGATCACCGAGATCCATTAAACCAACTACGCGACCTTGTGCAGGTGTTGCGTTGAAAACTAAACGAACTGGGTCATCTTTTCCACCGATACCAAGTGGATGAATTTCGCACTTTGGTTTTTGATCTGTAATTGTGGGACAGACTTCGAGCATATGTGCGCCCAAAACTTTTGGTTCGCCAGGTCCGAAGTGATAGGTGTAATCCTCCATAAATGAAGTTCCACCTTTCAGGCCTTCGGTCATGCTCTTAATAATGCGAAGCAGTGCTGATGTTTTCCAGTCTCCTTCCCCACCAAAGCCATAACCCTTCGACATCATGCGTTGCACTGCTAAACCTGGGAGTTGCTTGAGAGCTCCTAGATCTTCAAAGTTAGTTGTAAATGCGGTGAAGTTTCCGGCTTCTAAGAATCGCTCGAGCGCAATTTCAAGAGATGCCTGATAGCGCAGTGAATCGTGGCGGGCTCCACCTTTTTTAAGTTCGGCAGAAACTTCAAAGATCTTTTCATACTCGGCAACTAGCGAATCAATTGCGCTCTCTTCAACTGCAGCAACGGCGTCGACAAGTGCGTTTACACCGTATGCCTCAATAGACATGCCAAGTGCAATCTGGGCACTTGTCTTATCACCATCGGTAACTGCTACATAACGCATATTGTCGCCGAAGCGTGCGAGCTTTAAGTTTTGCGCTGTATGCCAACCAATAGCAGCGCGCATCCAATGTGCGATACGAGTTGTAACGTTCTTATCGCTTACATGCCCGGCAACTACTTTGCGCGCCATATGCAGGCGTGCTTGCACGTGGCCATGTTCGCGATCGCCGTGCGCGGCCTGATTTAGATTCATGAAATCCATATCGATGCTTTCCCATGGAAGTTCAGAATTCGCCTGAGTATTTAAATGCAGGATTGGAACTTGAAGTGCGTTAAGGCCACCGATCCACATTTTGGCTGGTGAAAATGTATGCATCCAAGTAATTACGCCTATGCAGTTGGGATTCGCTGAAGCTTCTAGACAAAGCGCTTTAATTGCTTCAGGTGTTGTAAGGACTGGCTTCCAAGTCGCCTTAATTGGAAGATCACTTGCGGCATTTAGCGTTGCTACTACTTGCTTAGATTGTTCGGCAACTTGAGCCAAAATATCATCGCCGTAGAGTGGCTGGCTTCCGGTGAGAAACCAAACTTCTAAACCTTTTTCGCTAAGTGATTTCATTCTGCAGATAGTACATGAGCGTTAGTTAATGGGAAATAGATCCGTGGCTATCTCAATATCCCCACGCAAAATATGTACATTTCCACTTCCATATTTGCGCCAATTATCAGTAAGAACTAAGGCGGTATTCTCATCTATTCCCACAAGGGCGGTACCGGCATCTTTACGCATAATCGCCGCGGTAACGCGATCAGGTAGCCATCCTAAAAATTTGTCGTAATGCGGAATTACTTCGATTTCAGGTAAGAGATTTAACCCAGGACTAATGTGCGATCGGCGAATTCCAATAATCTTGCCGCAGAAGGCCATCGCTCCTGCAGAGCAACCAGCTAGCGAAGCTCCTTCACGCCATGCGCTAACTATCGCTTCCCACATAGGAGTGTCTGCAAATACTTCAGATAAATGAACTGGGTCTCCCCCAGAAAAGTAAATTAATCCGGCGCTCTTTATCGCTTCGATCCACTGCTCATTGAAAGCATCTTCACGGCTAAGCACCGGCAAGTATCTAACTTCGCAGCCAATGCGCGCTCCTTGATCGGCGCCGCGTCGTCGCCAGAAATCTAAACGGTCATCGCCTTCTTTCCCGGCGGCGGTAGGAATCTGTACATAAGTATTTGATTTACCGCGAGAAATACCTAAGCGCAGTAGCTCTGTTTCGAGCAACTGCGCTTCGGGTAAATACTCTCCAGAACCAACTAGCGCTAAAGCACCCGGTTGGTTAACAGACATCTTTAGGCCATTGCAACTTTCAAGTTTTCATCAATTGAATTGAGGAACTCTTGAGTTGTTTGGTAAGGAGCAGTCTTTGAGATTAGCAGCGCAAGATCTTTGGTCATCTTCCCTGATTCAACTGTTTCGATGCAGATGCGTTCTAGCGTTGAACAGAACTTCGCAAGCTCAGCGTTGTTATCTAACTTGGCGCGGTGAGCAAGCCCCTGAGTCCAAGCAAAGATTGATGCAATCGGATTAGTTGAAGTCGCCTTACCTGCTTGGTGATCGCGGTAGTGGCGAGTAACTGTTCCGTGCGCTGCCTCTGATTCGCAGATCTTTCCATCTGGAGTCATAAGTACTGAGGTCATCAAACCTAGTGAGCCGTAACCTTGTGCGACGGTATCTGATTGCACATCTCCGTCGTAGTTCTTACATGCCCAGACATATCCACCTTCCATACGAAGTGACATAGCGACCATGTCATCGATTAGGCGGTGTTCGTACCAAATGCCAGCAGCATCAAATTGTGGCTTGAACTCAGCTTGGAAGATCTCTTCAAAGATATCTTTAAAGCGACCGTCGTATGCCTTAAGAATTGTGTTCTTGGTTGAAAGGTAAACCGGGAACTTACGAAGTAGTCCGTAGTTAAGTGAAGCGCGGGCAAAGTCGCGGATTGAATCATCTACGTTGTACATCGCCATTGCCACGCCTGAAGATTCGAAGTTGAAAACTTCAGTGTTAATTGGCGCAGAGCCATCTTCAGGAACGAATGAGATCGTTAGCTTTCCTGGACCTGGAACTTTGAAATCAGTTGCGCGGTATTGGTCACCGAATGCGTGACGGCCGATAACGATTGGCTTGGTCCAGTGTGGAACCAAACGTGGCACGTTAGAGATGATGATTGGCTCGCGGAAGATCACTCCACCCAAGATATTGCGGATTGTTCCGTTAGGTGACTTCCACATCTTCTTAAGGCCGAACTCTTCAACGCGGGCTTCATCAGGGGTAATAGTTGCGCACTTGATACCGACGCCATGCTTTTGGATAGCGCGGGCAGAGTCAACAGTTACTTGATCATCAGTGGCATCGCGGTGTTCCATACCTAGGTCGTAGTACTCAAGATTTACATCAAGGTAAGGAAGGATTAAGGAATCTTTGATGAACTGCCACATGATGCGGGTCATCTCATCGCCATCTAGTTCGACGACAGTTCCGGTTACTTTGATTTTGCTCATATCTTTTCCTTACTAGAGAGTCTGTACATCTGCCTGCTTGGCACGGACTGCTTCCGCAGCTTCCTTTAGCCCAGCAAGTTCTGAATCGGTGAGTTTTGTTTCGACAACTTTCTTTACACCAGAGCGGCCTATCTCAGCTTCCACTCCGAGGTAAACGCCTGAAATTCCATATTCGCCATCTACCCAAGCGCATACTGGCATTACCGCACCTGAATCTTCGATTACCGCTTTAGCCATACGCGCCGCTGCAGCTGATGGTGCGTAGTAAGCAGAACCGGTCTTGAGGAGCGCAACAACTTCTGCGCCACCGTTACGAGTGCGATCTACAAGTTCATCAATTTCTGCCTGTGAAAGAAGTTCAGAGAGTTGCTTGCCATCTACTGTGCAGCGACTTGGAACTGGAACCATGGTGTCGCCATGTGAACCCAAAGTCAGAGTCTTAACTGAACCAACGGCAACGCCGAGCTTTTCAGCGACAAAGTTGGTAAAGCGCGCGGTATCGAGCATTCCAGCCTGGCCCATTACGCGATTCTTTGGAAAGTTAGTTGCGATCTGAGTAAGTGCAGTCATTTCATCGAGTGGATTTGATACGACGATGATCACTGCGTTTGGTGAGTGCTTTGCAATATTTTCGGCAACGCCACGGACGATTCCGGCATTTACACCGATCAGATCCATACGGCTCATGCCTGGCTTACGTGGCAGGCCTGCAGTAATTACAACGACATCAGAGTTTGCAGTCGCTTCATATCCTGCGCCATCAGCAGTTGTTGTAGCGCCAATAATTTTTGTTTCAAATCCCTCTATTGAACGTGATTGATTCATATCGAGAGCCAAGCCTTCAGGCTTTCCTTCGAGGATATCTGTGAGTACCACAGTTTCGAAGATGTCGTATTCAGCTAAGCGAAGGGCAGTTGTTGAACCGTAGAAACCAGCACCAACAACGGTAACTTTTCCTGAAACAGCATTTTCTAAATTAGATTGTGCGGACATGGCAGTTTCTTTCTCCCGTATTTCTCTTGACGTCAAGCGAAACTCTACAACCCGCGCGGAAGTGAAATCGCCACGGCCAAGAGAGCCAGCGCTATTCCGAGGGCTAAATACCGTTCAACTTTTCCAGTTTTCCAATGTGCGATCGCAATCACACCCATACCGATGGCGATCGCGATCGAGCCGAGGCGAACAAAGGATGCCACCCCAGCTAGAAAACCAAGGCCAATGATTAGGTATGCCAGACGCACACCGATTGAATTTATCTCTCGCATGCTTCAACAACATTCTGTAGCAACATCGCCCGAGTCATCGGTCCGATTCCACCAGGCATAGGCGCAACAAAAGAGGCAATGTTCATAACACCTGGGTCAACATCTCCGAGTAAACCAGCAGAAGTTCTAGAGATTCCAACATCAATAACAACTGCGCCCTGTTTAATATCGCTCGCCTTTAAGAAATGTGCGCTACCAATTGCAGCGATAACAATGTCGGCACGCTTAGTGTGTGAAAGCAAATCTTTAGTGCCGGTGTGGGTCAGAGTTACTGTGGCATTTTCTTGCTTGCGAGTTAGCAGCAACCCAAGTGGACGTCCCACTGTTAGGCCGCGACCAATAACCACAACTTCTGCACCTGCTAGCGGAATTTTGTAATGGTTGATTAATTCGACGATGCCTCGCGGAGTGCATGGAAGTGGTGCATCAAAACCAGAGACTAGTCGACCTAAGTTAATTGGATGTAGACCATCAGCATCTTTTACCGGATCAATTGATTCCAGAACTAATTGAGTATTTATCCCTTTGGGAATCGGCAGTTGCACGATATATCCAGTGCACTCTTTAGCGTTGTTTAAATCCTTGATTGCTGCAAGCACATCGGCTTGCGATGCATCTGCCTTTAGATCAACGCGAATTGAATTGATTCCGACTTCTTGGCAGTCGCGATGTTTTCCCGCAACATAAGAAATAGAACCTGGGTCATCGCCAACGAGAACTGTTCCGAGACCTGGCGCAATCCCATTAGCCTTTAGCGAGGTTACGCGTGCAGCAAGTTGCCCTTTGATGGTGGCGGCAAGTGCTTTGCCATCAAGGATTGTTGCTGTCATAACTCCAGATCCTATTCGAGTTAGTTGTGGCTAGCGAAATTAGGCGTGCGAGAAGTGGCGGGTATCAGTGAAAAACATTGCAATTCCTGCGGCGTTTGCTGCTGCAATTACTTCTTCATCGCGAACGCTGCCACCTGGCTGCACAATCGCTGTTACACCGGCATCGATCAGAATCTGTAAACCATCTGCAAATGGGAAGAAGGCATCACTTGCCGCAACTGTTCCGGCAACGCGATCACCAGCGCGCGCAACTGCAAGTTTTGCAGAGTCCACGCGATTTACTTGGCCCATTCCGATTCCGATTGCTGCCCCATTGTGTGCCAACAAGATCGCATTGCTCTTAACTGCGCGCACCGAGCGCCAAGCAAATTCGAGATCAGCTAACACTTCAGCGGAAACTGCAGCACCTGTCACTTGCTTCCAGTTAGCTGGAGAATCACCTTCGGCGCTGATCTTGTCGGTATCTTGAAGAAGTACTCCACCTGATACGGGGCGAATTTCAAAGGGCGATAGAAAGGTATTAGCGCAGGTGAGAATTCTGATGGAAGGTTTACGCATCAGAATTTCCAACGCTGCTGGTTCGTACTCTGGAGCGATTATTACTTCAGTAAAAATCTGAGACAGCGGTTCGGCCATAGCAACGGTTACTTTGCGATTTGCTGCTACGACTCCCCCAAATGCTGAAACGGGATCACATGCATGCGCTGCTAAATAAGCGCTAGCGATATCTTTACCAGTTGCTATTCCACATGGGTTGGCATGTTTAATGATTGCAACACAAGGCTGTTGGTGATCTAACGCTGCGCGCCAAGCGGCATCAGCATCGGTGTAGTTATTAAATGACATCTCTTTGCCATGGCTCTGCACGGCGTTAACAATTCCCGGAGGACCACCGCGATAGATCGCCGCCTTTTGATGTGGGTTCTCGCCATAACGAAGTGAACTCTCACGGTTCCAGATCAAGCCAAACCAATCTGGAATATCGGTGCTGATCTGTGTGCCAAGCCAAGATGCAATTGTTAAATCGTATTCAGCGGTGGTGCGAAAGACTTCTAGGGCAAAGCGGCGACGTTCATCGAGCGTAGTTCCGCCAGCTTTAATCGCTGTAAACAGATCGTCGTACTGTGAAACTTTTGAGATAACAGCAACTGAGCCGTGGTTCTTAGCTGCACCGCGCAACATCGAAGGACCGCCGATATCAATTTGTTCAATGCACTCGACATATTCAGCGCCCGACATAATCGTCTGTAAGAACGGATAAAGGTTAATTACAACTAAATCAAAGGGTTCGATATCTAAATCTGCGATCGCCGCTAAATGTTCGGGATTCTCTTGATCAGCCAAAATTCCTGAGTGGATCTTGGGATGTAGGGTCTTTACGCGACCACCCATGATCTCGGGAAAGCCGGTGTAAGAACTGACTTCGGTAACTGCGTAACCTGCTTGGGCTAAAGTCTTTGCTGTAGATCCAGTTGAAAGAATTTCGATCTTGGCATCTGTTAATACTTTGCCGAGTTCCAAAAGGCGATCTTTATCGTAAACGCTTACCAGCGCCCGACGAATAGCTTTACGATCACTCATGAAAACCTCAAAACATCGGTAAGTAGCTTCTGCAACGTCGCGACATAGAGACGTCTTTCGACAATCTTAATGCGTTCATGCAGCGACTCTTCAGTATCGCTAGGCGTAATCTCAACTTCTTCCTGAGCGATTATGGCGCCGGTATCTACACCAGCATCAACCCAGTGGATTGTGGTTCCAGTTTTTCTGGCGCCGGCAGCCAGGGCATCTCGAACCGCGTGGGCGCCTGGAAAGAGCGGTAACAACGCCGGGTGGCTATTTACGATCTTAAATTTGCTTACGCATTCGGCAGAGAGAATTCGCATAAAGCCTGCGCTTGCGATGAGATCGGGTTGTAGATCAGTTAGCGCTGCAACAATTTCTTTATCCCAGTCCGTACGATTTTCGGTCATCGCAATAATTTTGGTTGGAATTCCTGCCGCTTCGGCGCGTTCTAAAACTCTGGCACTTGCTTGATCGGAGATAACGCAGACGATCTCGGCCTTTAACTCACCGCTGTGCTGCGCATCGATTATTGCTTGGGCGATACTTCCGCTTCCTGAAGCAAGTATGACGATGCGCGGATTGGTCATCGTTTAGTGCGAATTCTTATCTGCGGCAGTAGAACTACTAGCGCAATCCCGATCGCTATTTCTAATGCAATTGAAAGCGTGAACTTCCAGATCGATAATCCAACCGCGCTCATCGCTGGCGTCATTAACGAACCGCTGGTTAGATAACTTAAAAGAGCGGTTGCGATCAAGAGCTGCACGAAACTTTGAATAAGTGTTGTGGTACTAGAGCTCTGTGCCCAGATCGCAAGAGCAGCGCCTACGACTACAACTAGTGCGACCGCAATTAGCGCCCACCGTGAAGAAGTTGTAGGAAGCACTGATAGAAGAGGAAGTGCGGGTAGTTCACCTAAGCGATGTGTAAATGGTGAGACCAGAGTTCCAGCGCCAACTGCAAAGCCAGTTCCGGTGAAGTATCCGAGTATCGATAGCGCCGCATTGGGAAGATAGAAAGCATTTAGCGCAAATAGTAAGAAGGAGCCGAGGATTCCTGGCTGTAAGACAATTGAGATATTTTTAAAGGTAGCAGTATTTGTAAAGATTAAGATGGCAAGAATAATAAATGAGAAGCCAAGCAAGATTGCTAGTACTCGGCTTGCCAAAGATGCGGCCTGCGAAATTCGAACTCGTGATCCAGCAGTTAACGTCGCTAGGTATGCAATCCCAAAGGTAAATATGGGCGTTAGATACCACTGTGGTGACACGTTGGTTGAACGGCTAAAGAGCGAAAGAAGTGTTGCGACCAATGCATATTGACCGGCAAAGATTGAACGAACGCTATTAATGTTATGAAAGTCGCCGTGTAATTTACTAAGGGCTTTAGTGAATCCAACTCGAAGCGCAAAGAATGGGATCAACATCGCACCAATCGGAAGGAAAGATAGATACCCAATCGTTGTTCCGCTTAAGTTAAATGGAATGTGGTGCGCACCTAGCCAGAGCCAGAGCGCTGCCCGCATTGGATCTGAAGTATTTCCAGTTGCGCTTCCAGCTGTCGCCCAGGCGATTAGAGATATAAAGGCAAGCGGAAGAAGGATTACAAAGACGCTACGCAAAACCTGTGCAAACGAGACCGCTAGGACACGTTGCAACATTTGACCGCTAGCGACCGAGTATGGCGCGCATTAAGCGCGCAGTTTCACTTGGAGTTTGTCCGACCTTAACGCCAGCTGCCTCAAGAGCATCTTTCTTTGCTTGCGCAGTTCCAGATGACCCAGAAACGATTGCGCCTGCATGGCCCATCGTCTTTCCTTCTGGCGCAGTAAATCCAGCGACGTAACCTACAACTGGCTTGGTTACATATTCAGCGATAAATGCAGCAGCGCGCTCTTCAGCATCTCCGCCGATTTCACCGATCATAACAATTGCAGTTGTATCAGGATCATCTTGAAAAGCCTTTAGGCAATCAATATGTGTTGTACCGATTACGGGATCTCCACCGATACCAACTGCAGTAGAAAATCCAATATCGCGAAGTTCGTACATCATTTGGTAGGTAAGAGTTCCGGACTTAGAAACTAATCCGATTGGTCCGCGCTTGGTGATATCTGCAGGGATGATTCCGACATTTGACTGTTCTGGGCTGATCAGACCTGGGCAGTTTGGCCCGATGATCTGAGTTGTGCCTTTTTGAACTGAATATGCGTAGAAGTATGCAGAGTCATGAACTGGAATACCTTCGGTGATCACAACAACGAGAGGCATCTTGGCATCAATCGCATCGATGACCGCAGCCTTTGCAAACTTTGGCGGAACGAATACAACTGAAACATTTGCGCCAGTTGCAGCCATTGCCTCAGCAACGGTGTTAAAGACTGGAAGTTGATGGCCATCGATATCGACAACCTGTCCACCCTTACCTGGCGTAACTCCACCAACAACTTTGGTGCCTGATGCCAACATGCGACGGGTGTGCTTGGTTCCTTCGGAACCAGTCATTCCCTGAACGATTATCTTGCTTGCAGAATTGATAAAGATTGACATTACTTTGCCGCCAATTCTGCAGCGCGTGATGCTGCTCCATCCATAGTTTCAGCTTGCTCAATCAACGGGTGATTGGCTGCCTTCAAAATTGCGCGACCTTCAAGGACGTTGTTGCCATCAAGGCGAACAACGATTGGCTTAGTGGCCTTTGCGCCAAGTAGTTCAAGTGCTTGAACGATGCCGTTTGCAACAGCATCACAAGCGGTGATTCCGCCGAATACATTTACAAATACGCTCTTTACATCGGGATCACCCAAGATGATTGAGAGTCCATCGGCCATAACTTGGGCAGATGCACCGCCGCCGATGTCGAGGAAGTTTGCCGGGCGCATACCGCCGAATTTTTCACCAGCGTATGCAACGACATCGAGCGTTGACATAACCAGGCCAGCACCGTTGCCGATGATTCCGACCTGACCGTTATCTAGCTTTACGTAATTCAAACCTTTTTCTTTGGCGGCGGCTTCGAGCGCATTTGCCGCATCATGATCTACAAGCGCCTCATGTGTTGGTTGACGAAATTCCGCGTTGTCATCGAGAGTCACTTTGCCATCGAGTGCGATGATGCGACCATCTTCGGTCTTAACAAGCGGGTTGATTTCAACGAGGGTGGCATCTTCAGATTGGAAGGTCTCCCATAGTTTTACAAGAACATCTGCGACTTGATCTGCGATATCTGCTGGGAACTTTGCCTGCGCAACGATCTCTTTCGCTTTTGCAAGTGAAATTCCATCAACAGCGGTTACTGGAACCTTGGCAAGTTTTTCAGGTGCAGTGTGTGCAACTTCTTCGATATCCATACCGCCGGCAACTGATGCCATTACAAGGAATGTACGGTTTGAGCGATCTAGCAAAATCGACATGTAGTACTCGTCCACAATTGGCGCAGCTTGCGCGATCATAACTTTGTGAACAGTGTGGCCCTTGATATCCATTCCGAGAATGGCGCCGGCTTTCTCTTTCGCATCGTTTGCATCAACGGCTAGTTTTACTCCGCCTGCTTTTCCGCGACCGCCAACTTTTACTTGTGCCTTAACAACTACTTTTCCGCCCATTTTGCTAGCAGCAGCGAAGGCTTCATCAGCGGTAGTTGCAACAGCGCCTGCTAAAACAGGTACGCCGTGCTTTTCAAAGAGGTCACGTGCTTGATATTCAAAGAGATCCACAGATAACTACCATTCGAAGAATTACTAGCTCGTCTTTGCGCTAGCGGATATGGGTAATCCTAATCCTTGGTAAAGGCTACAAAACCACAACTGGGGCATAGCGCAGTAAGAGGCGTTTTTCTCCGTATTGGCCGAAGTTGATCGTCGCCTCTGATTTATCGCCTTCACCCGCTAGCGCTACAACTGTGCCGAGACCGAATGTGTCATGTGACACACGCTGACCAACTTCAAGAACCATCGCAGAAGATGTTTTGCCGGTCGCTCTCGGTGGCGGAGTAGTTGGAGTGCGACGGCGAAGTCCAGAACTACCAGATGAAGATGAGGAACGCGCTTCGTTCTTCCATTCGATTAAATCAGTTGGAATTTCATCTAAGAATCTTGAACCAGGGTTGTATTTAGGGGTTCCGAAAGTTAAACGATATTCAGCGCGGGAAATATAGAGTCGTTTTTCCGCGCGCGTTAAACCAACGTATGCCAAGCGACGTTCTTCTTCAATCTCTTTGGGATCATCCAAGGTGCGGGCATGCGGAAAGATTCCATCTTCCATGCCGGTTAGAAATACCGTTGGAAATTCCAGACCCTTTGCGGTGTGCAGAGTCATCAAGGTAACAACTCCCCCGTGATCTTCACCGTCCGGCAATCCATTCAATCCCGAATCGCTTTGCTTATCGGGAATGTCGTCTGCATCGGCAACTAGCGAAACTTTTTCCAGGAATCCTGAGAGTGAAATTTCTTCATCTTCACCAAGTTCTTCAAAGGGACGCTCTTCATATTCCATTGATGCCGAGACAAGTTCCTTTAAGTTTTCAACTCGTACTTCATCTTGCGGATCGGTGCTGGCCTCAAGTTCAGTCAGTAACCCTGATTGTTCAAGCACCGCTTCGATAATCACAGATGGCTTGGTCTTGGCTTCAACGAGTACAGAAAGGGCGGTAAGCATTGAGGTAAATGTGCCGATGGATTGCGCCGCTTTATTGGGAACACTTGTTGCCTCAGTAACGCGCAGCAGCGCTTGCCAGAAAGAGATTCCGTTGGCCTGAGAAAAGATTTCCACTTCTTCGAGGGCGCGATCGCCAACCCCACGTTTTGGAAAGTTGATGATGCGGCGTAGTGAGACTTCATCATCTGGATTAGCCAGTACGCGCAGGTAGGCGAGGAGATCTTTAACTTCTTTCCGTTCATAGAAACGCAAACCACCCACGACTTTGTAAGGAATGGCAGCGCGCATAAAGATCTCTTCAAAGATACGAGATTGGGCATTTGTACGATAGAAAACCGCAGTATCTCCTGGATTGGAGTAACCCATATCTTGCAGTGAGCGGATCTCAGACTTTACGAATTCAGCTTCGTCATATTCGGATTCGGCGACATAACCAACTAGCGGCGCACCAGAACCGGCATCAGACCACAAGTTCTTCTCTTTGCGAGATTCATTCTGGGTAATAACTGCGTTCGCTGCATTAAGGATATTTTGTGTTGAACGATAGTTTTGCTCTAGTAACACGGTGGCAGCATTTGGATAGTCGACTTCGAATTGCAAAATATTGCGGATCGTTGCGCCTCGGAAACCGTAGATAGATTGGTCGGCATCTCCCACCACACAAAGCTCGGCAACTGGAAAACCATCGCCTTCGGTGCCGGTGAGCTCTTTAACTAAGACGTATTGTGCGTGGTTGGTGTCCTGGTACTCATCCACCAGAATGTGGCGAAAGCGGGAACGGAAGCGCGCCTTGGTTTCAGGGAATTGCTGCAAAACCTGCACGGTCTTCATAATCAAATCATCAAAATCTAACGCGTTTGCCTGTTTCAGGCGCTTTTCATACATCGTATAAACATCGGCGACGATAGTTTCGAATTGATTCTGCGCTGCAGATAGGTATTGATAAGGAGTTTGTAGCTCGTTCTTGGCGTTGGAAATAAGTGATTGGAATTGGCGCGCTGGATAGCGCTTGGGATCTAGGTTTAAAGTCTCCATTACCCGCGAAATTAACTTCTGCGAATCAGCAGAGTCGTAGATACTGAATGTACTGCTGTAACCCAGACGTTCGATCTCTTGGCGAAGCAAGCGCACGCAAGCAGAGTGAAAAGTTGAGACCCACATTGATTTTGCGATCGGACCTACAAGTTCGGTGACGCGATCTTTCATCTCACCAGCTGCTTTATTGGTAAAGGTGATCGCCAAAATTTCGTAGGGTTTAACTGAACGAGCCGCCATTAAGTAAGCGATACGACGAGTTAGAACTCGCGTCTTTCCAGAACCCGCACCTGCCACCACTAAAAGAGGTGCGCCTTCGCTGGCAACCGCTTTCTGCTGCTGCGGATTGAGCCCCGCCAGTAGCGCTTGCGTATCAACCATGGCGCGGAGTCTATTAGGCTTAACTGTCATGGAGCCGCTACCAAATTCAGAGATAAAGCGCGTACTAGTCATCAACGCACATCCCGATGACTCTGATTTTGGCGCATCCGGAACTATCGCCCAATGGGTCAAGGCGGGCATTGAAGTCGCCTATGTCTTCTGCACCAATGGCGATCAAGGCGGCGAAGAATCAGGATTTACCAAAGAGGAGATGCCGGCGATCCGCCAGCGCGAACAACGCGCAGCAGGAGCAGCAATCGGCGTCACCGACATTACATTTTTAAATTATGTTGATGGCCATCTCGAACCAACACTTGGACTTCGTAAAGATATTGTCCGTCGTATTCGCATAAGCAAACCAGATCGCATGGTCTGCCAATCACCAGAGCGCAATTGGGATCGGATCGGCGCAAGCCACCCAGATCATTTAGCTGCCGGTGAAGCTGCGATCCAAGCGGTTTACCCAGATGCACGAAATCCTTTCGCATTTACTGACTTACTTGATAACGAGGGCTTGCAACCACATCGCGTTAAAGAAGTTTGGATGATGGGCTTTGCAAACCCTGATCACTGGGTTGATATCACCGATACCTTTGATTTGAAGATGAAGGCGTTAAACGCACATGCATCACAGACTGCGCACAATAAGGAACTTGAAAATATGGTGCGCGAGTGGGGTCACCGCAACGCTGGAATGGGCGGCTTACCTGAAGGTCGTATCGCTGAAGCCTTTAAGATTATCAATACCAATTAATAAATCTAAAAAATTATCGAACTGTTACCGATTTAATTTCAATTGGCTGTACCGGAATTCCATCGCCCGCGTAGTAAGCGTTTCCGGTTGATTGATCAACTTGGTATGCCCCAACTTTTTCAATGCGCAGCAGGAGCGGCAAACCAGTTTTAATCTTTCCCCAGATTGTGTAGCTCGGTGGCAGCGTTGTGTCCTTATAGACCAAGAAGAACTGGCTGCCGTTGGTATTTGGGCCAGAGTTAGCCATGGCTACTGTTCCTGCGGGATAGGTAAGAATCTTCTTAGTTGGAAGGTTCTCGTCTTTGTAACCTTTCCAAGAACCAGGTGAACCATTTCCTTGCGCAGAAGGATCTCCGCATTGCAGAACGTAGATACCTTCAGTAGTTAGGCGGTGACAGAAAGAGCCATCAAAATATTTTGAGCGCGCAAGTGTTGCGAGGTTGGTAACGGTTTGAGGCGCTGCTGGATCTAGCTCGATAGTAATGACGCCACAATTTGTAGTAATCGTCATCGTTTTAGCAAGTTTCTTATCAACGCTAGTTGGCTGCTTAAGCGTTGCTGGCACATGCGCCTTCGCAGTTGGCTTAGCGCAACCCTTAACTGAAGTTGGGCGCTCAGCGGCTGTCGAAGTAACAGGAGCTAACGAAGCCACGGCGATTGCCAAGGCACAGAGCGCAGACATTCTTTTCATAGTCGAGTTCCTACTCCCATTCGATCGTTCCAGGCGGCTTACTAGTTACATCAAGTACAACGCGATTTACTTCGCGAACCTCATTGGTAATTCTCGTAGAAATCTTCTCTAGAGTTTCGTAAGGCACGCGCGACCAATCTGCAGTCATCGCATCTTCACTTGATACTGGACGCAAAACTATTGGGTGGCCATAAGTACGGCCATCACCTTGCACACCAACGCTGCGCACATCCGCCAAGAGAACTACCGGGCATTGCCAGATCTGACGATCAAGTCCTGCCGCCTTTAGCTCTTCGCGCGCAATTAAATCTGCATGGCGCAGAATTTCCAGGCGATCTTGCGTTACTTCACCGATGATGCGGATACCAAGACCCGGACCTGGGAATGGTTGCCGCCAAACGATTTCTTCAGGAAGACCGAGTTCTAAACCGACCTGACGAACTTCATCTTTAAACAAAGTACGAAGTGGCTCTACAAGAGTGAACTTCAAATCATCTGGAAGACCACCAACGTTGTGGTGTGACTTGATATTTGCAGTACCTGTACCGCCACCTGATTCAACAACATCCGGGTAAAGGGTGCCCTGAACTAGGAATTCAACATCTCCCCCAGCGGCAATGTCGCGCGCTGCCTTTTCAAAGGAGCGGATAAATTCACGGCCAATAATCTTGCGCTTAGTTTCCGGATCAGTAACACCAGCAAGGGCACTTAAAAATTGATCAACCGCATCTACAACAACTAGATCAATACCGGTGGCTGCTACAAAGTCTCGCTGTACTTGTTCGGATTCGCCACTGCGCAACAATCCGTGATCTACGAATACGCAGGTCAACTGTGATCCGACTGCGCGCTGCACGATTGCGGCAGCAACTGCTGAATCAACGCCACCTGAAAGTCCGCAGATAACGCGCTTGCTGCCAATGAGCGCCTTCGCTTTAGCAACTTCATTCTCGGCAATGTTTCCGGTTGTCCAGTTTGGTGTGCAACCGGCAATATTGATCAACCAGTTTTTCAGGATTGCCTGGCCATGTTCTGAGTGAAGAACTTCGGGGTGGAACTGCACGCCAGCGATTTTTCCGGTGGCATCTTCAAATGCTGCGATAGGAGTATCAGCTGTTACTGCACAGATTGTGAATCCAGCAGGTGCTTGTGTAACGGCATCGCCGTGCGACATCCAAACGCTCTGTGACGCAGGTAGCGTTGCAAAGATCTTCGAACTTACTTCTGCCTTAATTTCAGTGCGGCCGAATTCTGATTTACCTGTCTGGCTTACAACGCCGCCAAGTGCTGCCGCCATCGCTTGGAAGCCGTAACAAATTCCAAATACTGGAATACCAAGTTTGAGAATTTCAGCATCGAACTTTGGCGCGCGACCTGCATAAACGCTTGAAGGCCCGCCCGATAGAACAATTGCTGATGGCGCCTTGGCCGAAACTTCTGCAGCGGTGATATGTGATGGAACAATTTCCGAGAAAACATTTGCTTCGCGAACTCGGCGTGCGATCAACTGCGCATATTGCGCACCGAAATCAACGACCAGTACGCCGTTCTGCGAATTACTCATTTACGCTCCGTGAATGATTACTTCTACGCGCTGGAATGACTTAACATCTGAATAACCAGAAGTTGCCATTGCGCGACGAAGTGCGCCAAAGAGGTTCATTGAGCCATCAGATGTATGTGATGGTCCGTTAAGAATTTCTTCGAGTGTGCCAACGGTGCCAACGTTTACGCGTTCGCCACGTGGAAGTTCTTGGTGATGTGCTTCAGATCCCCAATGCCAGCCGAGTCCGGGCGCCTGTGTTGCCTTCGCAAGTGGGGAGCCCATCATTACTGCATCTGCGCCAACGGCAATTGCCTTTGCGATATCGCCAGAGCGACCAACTGAACCGTCTGCAATAACGTGAACATATCGTCCACCTGATTCATCTAAATATTCACGGCGCGCTGCAGCAACTTCAGCAACAGCAGATGCCATCGGAACTTCGATACCTAAAACTTTACGAGTCGTGTGTGCAGCACCGCCACCGAAACCAACTAGAACACCAGCTGCTCCTGCGCGCATCAAGTGCAGCGCACCTGTTGCAGTAGCAACTCCACCAACAATTACTGGCACATCGAGTTCGTAGATGAATTTCTTAAGGTTTAGCGCTGAGTCATCGTTACCAACGTGCTCTGCAGAAACTGTTGTTCCACGAATTACGAAGATATCTACACCAGCATCGATAACTGCCTTGTGAAGTTCAGCGGTGCGCTGTGGGGAAAGTGATGCCGCAACTGTGACACCTGAGTCGCGAATTGTTTTGATGCGCTCTTTGATTAACTCTGGGCGAATTGGCGCGCTGTAAATTTCTTGCATGCGACGAGTGGCATGCTTATCTGGCATTGATGCTATTTCACCAAGTGGAATACGTGGATCGTCATAACGAGTCCAGAGGCCTTCTAGGTTTAGAACGCCGAGTCCGCCGAGCTTTCCAATTTCAATTGCAGTTTCAGGAGAAACAACAGAGTCCATTGGCGCTGCCATCATTGGAATATCAAATTTATAAGCATCGATCTGCCAAGCAGTTGAAACATCTTCGGGGTTGCGAGTACGGCGGCTTGGAACGATGGCGATATCGTCAAATGAGTAAGCCTGGCGGGCGCGTTTTCCTGGTGCGATCTCGATATCCATGGCGGCCTTCCTTAGCTCTTCTTGCTGTAATTAGGGGCATCGGCAACGTGCAAGACATCGTGAGGATGGCTCTCTTGTAGCCCTGCTGCAGTAATTTGAATCAAGCGACCTTCACGGCGCAGCGTTTCGATATCGGGTGCGCCGGCATAACCCATTCCGCTGCGCAGACCGCCAACGAGTTGGTGCACAACTTCAGCAACTGGGCCGCGGTAGGCAACTCTTCCTTCGATACCTTCAGGGACAAGTTTGTCTTCAGATAAAACATCGTCTTGCATGTAGCGATCTTTGGAATATGACTTCTGTTCTCCGCGAGATTGCATCGCACCTAGTGAACCCATGCCGCGATATGCCTTGTACTTTCGGCCATCGATTTCAACGAGTTGTCCTGGTGATTCTTCGCAACCGGCAAGAAGTGAACCAAGCATTACTGAATTTGCGCCAGCAACAATTGCCTTAACAATGTCACCTGAATATTGAAGACCACCATCTGCGATTAGCGGAATGCCGGCCTTGTTACATGCCTTAGCTGCTTCCATGATTGCGGTGATTTGTGGAACACCGACACCTGCAACAACGCGCGTTGTGCAGATTGATCCGGGGCCAACGCCAACCTTTACCGCATCAGCACCTGCGTTAATTAGCGCTTGTGCGCCTGCACGCGTTGCGACGTTGCCACCGATAATTTCGATAGTGGACGAAAACTTTTTTATGCGTTCGATCGCATCTAATACAGCGCGGTGATGGCCATGTGCGGTATCAACAACAACTACATCTACGCCGGCTTCGATTAAAGCCTGTGCACGGGCAAAACCATCATCGCCAACGCCAACTGCTGCACCTGCAAGGCCAACGTTCTTAACTAACTTAACGTGGGTTACTTGTTCTTCGATCGGCAGATTGCGGTGAATGATTCCGATTCCGCCGGCCTTGGCCATAGCGATCGCCATCGTTGATTCGGTAACGGTATCCATCGCAGATGAAATGACCGGAACGGCAAGTGAAATATTTCGAGTTAACCAGGTTGCGGTATTTACTTCGCTGGGAACAACCTCAGAGGCATCTGGCAATAAGAGCACATCGTCGTAAGTCAGCCCGAGCATCGCGACTTTGTCGTTATCGCTGCTCATGGGCCCTCCGAACTATCGTTGAGCGCCCTAGTCTAACTTGAGATTTAGGCTCCGATCGCCTGCTTAATTTGCTCGCAAGCCAGGGTTAAATCATCGGCAAAGGCCACATCAGCGCATTGTTCGCGGTCCCAACCAGGTCCACCCAAGATATAGCGCGGTGCTGGGCGAATCGCAGGAGTGTCGCGGAAGTACATTGGGTCGCCATTTTTTGAAAGCTGTGCCCAAAGGAAAACAGCAGGTGGGGCGCTGCGGGTTACGACATTTGATAGCGCTTCAAGTGGAGTTCGCGCACCTAAGAAATGACACTCCACTTTTATATCAGAGAGGGCGGCATGTAAGGCATGAAGGGCCAAGGTGTGAAGTTCTTCGCCAACAGATGCGAGTAATACAGGGCGAGAATTGATTGGCGTTTTCATCGACTTGGTGCGATCTCGTAAAATTGATGTAACGATCTCAGAAAGTAAGTGCTCTACTTCAATACCAGTGCCGGTTTCAGCCCAGGCATTTCCAACTATGACAAGAACTGGAACAATGACTTCCTGCCAACTATCAATAACCCCGTATTTATCAATATCTTTTCGCAGTATGGATTCAACAAAATTTCGATCGAGCGAATTAGCCGCATTAACAATTGCGGCAACAACATCTTCGCGAACTTCAAAAGTCTTTAAAATCTTTTCTACTTTTACTTCGCCCTTATGCGCCAGCGCTTGTTCGGCTGCTTCAGCGGGTGCAACGCCTGCTGTGATTAACCGGCGCATCAGAGTTAACTTGGCGAGATCACTGGGACAATATCTGCGGTGTTCGCCGGCCTCGTGGCTGGAAGGTCCCAGGCCATAACGGCGAGCCCAGGTCCGCAGAGTGGCAGGGGCTACGCCTATTTGGCGGGCAACGGCTGCAACCGTCAGGAGCTCTTCCATACGCCTATGGTGGCGTGAACTGGCCCACCCCACCACTTGAAACACGCTCGCACAGTGATGAAACGAACAACTTTTGAACCGATAGGTACTTGAACAACCTATGGCGCGGTTGTATGGTTGGGCTACAACAAGGCAAGGAGAAAAACATGGCTGAACTATCACGTCTACCGCTTCCTATCGCAGATCATTGGGAATGGCAGTACGAAGGCGCCTGTCGCGAACTTCCTGCTGAGATGTTCTTTCATCCAGATGGGGAACGCGGCCCACGTCGTCGCAATCGCGAGAATGCAGCGAAGGCTGTCTGCGCAACTTGCCCAGTTATCCAGGCATGCCGTGCACACGCGCTAGCAGTGCAAGAGCCTTACGGAATCTGGGGCGGTTTATCTGAAGATGATCGCGCAGTATTGCTTGGCAAAGAAGGGCCAACGATTTACGAAGCGTCATAAAGATTTAATTAAAAACCCCTCTAACCAAATCGGTTAGCGGGGTTTTTTAATTCCTTACTTAGTGGCTGTGCCCACCGGGACCATGGCTGTGGCCATGTCCGCCAGCTGCATCTGCAACTTCATCTGCTGGACGCTCATATACAACTGCTTCAGTTGTAATGAACATCGCTGCAATTGATGCCGCGTTTGCAAGTGCTGAACGAGTCACCTTAACTGGATCGATTACGCCATCTTTTGCAAGATCGCCGTAGACATCAGTTGCTGCGTTAAAGCCTTCATGGGCCTTAAGCGCGCGAACCTTTGCAACTACAACGTAGCCTTCTAGGCCAGCGTTCTCTGCAATCCAACGAAGTGGTTCATCGCAAGCTTTGCGAACTAGGCGAACACCGACAGCCTTATCGCCAGTGAATCCGAGATCGCCTTCAAGAGCATCAGCTGCATGCACAAGTGCTGCGCCTCCGCCGATAACGATTCCTTCTTCAACTGCTGCGCGAGTTGCTGAGATCGCATCTTCAAGACGGTGCTTCTTCTCTTTCAACTCAACTTCAGTGTGTGCGCCAACTTTGATTACGCAAACGCCACCAGCGAGTTTTGCAACGCGCTCTTGTAGCTTTTCGCGATCCCAGTCAGAGTCGGTGTTAGCGATCTCGTTGCGGATTTCAGCGACGCGTGCAGCAACAACTGCCTTATCCCCTGCTCCATCAACGATCGTTGTTGCATCCTTAGTGATAACGATGCGACGAGCCTTACCGAGATCTTCAATGTTCACCTGATCTAGCTTCATACCAACTTCAGCAGAGATCACTGTGCCGCCGGTCAAGATTGCAATATCTTGCAACATCGCCTTGCGACGATCGCCAAAGCCAGGTGCCTTAACTGCCGCTGATGTAAATACTCCGCGCATGCGGTTTACAACGAGAGTTGAAAGCGCTTCGCCTTCAACATCTTCAGCGATGATCAGAAGTGGCTTATTTGCTTGCGCAACCTTTTCAAGTACTGGCAGCAACTCTGCGAGCGCGGAGATCTTGTTGCCAGAGATCAATACGAAAGCATCCTCGAGGATTGCTTCCATACGATCTTGATCAGTTACGAAATATGGAGAGATGTAACCCTTATCAAATTGCATACCTTCAGTGAACTCGAGTTCGAGCGCTGTGGTTGATGCTTCTTCTACGGTGATTACGCCATCTTTGCCGACCTTGTCCATCGCTTCAGCAATTAACTCGCCGATTGCGCGATCTTGGGCAGAGATAGTTGCAACGTCTGCGATCTGTGCCTTGTCTTTTACGACAGTTGCGTTCTCGGCTAAACGTGCAGATATAGCAACAACTGCTGCTTCGATACCAATCTTTAGATCCATTGGCTGTGCGCCAGCGGCCAGGTTGCGAAGGCCTTCTTTAACCATGGCTTGAGCAAGCACGGTTGCTGTTGTTGTTCCGTCACCAGCAACATCGTTGGTCTTTGTCGCAACTTCCTTTACGAGCTGTGCGCCCATATTTTCTGCTGGATCTGAAAGTTCGATCTCTTTGGCAATTGTCACGCCATCGTTTGTGATGGTTGGTGCGCCAAAAGACTTTGAGATAACAACGTTACGTCCCTTAGGACCTAGTGTTACCTTGACTGTGTCAGCGAGGATATTTACTCCACGCTCCATCGCGCGACGAGCTTTCTCGTCGAATTCAAGAATTTTTCCCATTACTACTTCTCGATTACAGCGAGAATGTCACGGGCTGAAAGTACGAGGTACTCCTCGTTGTTGTACTTAACTTCAGTTCCGCCGTACTTGCTGTAGAGAACAACGTCTCCGACCTTGACATCCATAGGAACGCGAACGCCGTCATCGAAACGACCAGGACCTACGGCAACAACGGTGCCTTCCTGTGGCTTCTCTTTTGCAGTATCAGGGATAACAAGACCTGAAGCTGTGGTTGTCTCAGCCTCTGAGGCCTTTACAACGATGCGATCTTCGAGTGGCTTAATGGCAACTGCCATGGTTTTTTCTCCTTCAATTAGCAGTGTGGGGCTTAGAGTGCTAACTCTAGTTCTAGAGGGCTACGCGCTCAACTTGGAGCGCAGAATCGGCATCGAAGGCCTGTGGGCCAGGTGCGCGGCCGGCAGCGACCATCAGCGAGCCCAGAGCAGCGACCATCGCCCCGTTATCGGTGCAAAGCGCCGGGCTTGGGATCCGCAGACGAACCCCGGCCTTAGCGCAGCGCTCTTCAGCCACTGCACGTAGACGTGAATTCGCAGCAACTCCTCCTGCGATAACAAGTGAATCGATTCCGGTGGCTTTGCATGCAGCGAGTGATTTCTGCAGAAGTACATCGACGATTGATTCTTGGAAAGAGGCAGCGACATCTGCTTTCGCATAATTCGGAGTGCTTTCCAAATAACGAGCAACTGCAGTTTTAAGCCCCGAGAACGAGAAATCATAAGGACGAGTTGCCCAGTCGTTGCTCGTTGTTAAGCCGCGTGGAAAATCGATTGCAGTTGGCGAACCAGAAAGAGCTGTGCGATCGATCGCCGGGCCGCCCGGAAAACCAAGTCCCATAACGCGGGCAATTTTATCGAAAGCTTCACCTGCAGCATCATCCATCGTTGCACCGAGTTTGGTAATCGATGAAGTGATGTCATCTACTTGCAGCAGGGATGAATGTCCACCGCTAACTAACAAAGCGATCGTTGGATCAGTTGGTTGATCGTGAGTTAAGAAATCAACGCTGACGTGCGCTGCTAAATGGTTTACGCCATATAAAGGTTTGCCCAGTCCAAGTGCTAAACCGCTGGCAGATGCAACGCCGACGAGAAGTGCACCAACTAAACCAGGGCCAGCAGTAACTGCCACAGCATCGATATCTTTTAGCGAAATCTTAGAGTCCTTAATTGCCTTTTCAATGCTGGGTAGCATCGCCTCTAAATGTGCTCGGCTCGCGATTTCAGGTACAACTCCCCCGAATCGCGCATGTTCATCAACGCTAGAAGCAATTACATTGGCAAGCAGCGTGCGTCCGCGGACAATGCCGATTGCGGTCTCATCACAGGAAGTCTCAATGCCCAGGACTATTGGCTCGCTCATGCGCCAAACTCCTTACGCATTACAAATGCATCAAGGCCTTGGCCGTAGTAATTCTTACGTGTGGCAATAGTTTGATAACCCAACTTTTCATACAAGGCGATCGCGCCAGCATTTTCAACGCCGACTTCGAGCATCATCGCTGATGCCTCTTTCGATTGCGACCATTTTTCGAGCTCGCCCATGAAGTGCGTAGCAATGCCTTGGCGCGCATATTCAGGCAGTACTGCCACCGTTAATACATCGGCTTCTACGCCAGGTGCCACCACCAAGACAGCGGCATATCCGACGATCTGATCTTGCTCATTTGTAGCAACTAAGAAGTGACGGATAGTCGGAACGCCTTGAAAAGCTTCTTTAAATTGTCCGGTTGTCCATGGTGAATCGGCGAAGAGAACTCGCTCCATTGAAACTAGAACAGGAAGATCGAGTTGGATCGCGGCGCGGTAGCTAATCATTTACGCTCCGCGGTTGGTACTGCATCTGGACGTCGCAAGTACATTGGCTCTGAAACATTTTGTGAAGCACTTAGCGCGACTAACTTCTTTAAACCTGGATACTGATCGATAATGAAGTCACTTACTTCGGCAGGTTTGCTAACTTCAGGGCCAGCAACTCGTTGCCCATCTCTATAACTTGCCCAGTAAATCTCCTTGCGGCGCGCATCGATGGCAACTGTGTATTCGTTTTTTTCAACTGCAATTGCATCCAGTGAACAGACTCCGATCACCGGGATATCGCGGGCAATCGCAAAGCTGCGTGCAAATGTAATTCCCACTCTTAATCCAGTAAACGGTCCTGGCCCCATGCCGACAACTACTTGATCTGGCTTTGGGCAAACCGCTAAGGCTTTGACAACTAATTCGGTTATCGCAAAACCGTGTTCTGTTGCACCTTCATGAAAGCCTTCAAATAAGACTTTATCGCCATCGAGAATTCCAACAATTGTTCGTGAAGTTGCCGTATCAATTGCAAGTGAAATTGTCATAGTTTGAAGCCCGCCCAACGAGGGCCAACTGCGCGAATTGTTACAACTCGGTCCTCAGCGCTGCGATCGATATCTATTTCTAGACGATCATCTGAAAGGCGAGCAGATTCGGTGCCACCCCATTCGATAACCGTAACTGCGCTTTCGCGCGGAGTATCTAAATCCAGATCATCTAAGTAAAGCGCTGCGTTGCCACTTTCAAGTAAGCGATAAGCGTCTACGTGAATTAAAGAGAGTGGGCCTTTATGAATGCGTGAAATAACGAAGGTGGGCGAAGTAACTTCCTGAAAGCCCAACGCTGATCCAATTCCTTGTACAAGAACCGTTTTACCTGCGCCGAGCGGACCATTTAGAAGAATCAAATCACCGGCGCGCAGTTGAGAACCGAGTTGTTGGCCCAGGCCGAACATCTCCTGCGCGGTAGAAATCTTCACTCACGAAGGATAGTTGGTAATAAAAAGTAGAGAATGCGAAAGGGCCCCGAGTTTCCTCAGGGCCCTTTCGTACTTCAGATTTATCCGAAGTTGTACTTCAGATCAGTTGGACGATAATCGAGATCATCGTTTAGGTAAGGAACCTTCTTGGCGATGTATTGAACATACTTGCCAGTTGGGATCTTTCCTGATTTAGCAGAGACAGCCAACATACGTACCCAAGCCATTGTCTGGTCCGTGGTGAACGATTGGTGTCCGACGCCAGATGGTGATGGAGCTCCAGCAAGATCAGGCAAGCCTGCTGCTGTGAACTTTGTGTAGGTCTCTGGTGTCATCGCATAGAGAGCAAGTGTGTTCCAAACTGGCTTCTTACCAGTCTTGCTTGCTTCCCACTTTGCAAGTGCTGCTTCGTAAACTGCGCGCTTCTTATCTACATAGCGAGCAGAGTTACCTGAGAACACAAGACGATCTGCTTCATTAGAAAGCAGAATCGTAGGATGCGTTGAGGCAAATGTTGATTTATCGAGCGCCTTGAACTTGGCGATTGCATCAGCGTTACCTGTAACGCGTGGCACAACAGCTAGAACTCCAAGCATTGCTGCGATCGCTTCATCACCTGAAAGTCCGAGGTTGTAACGACCAGCATCGCCCTCATCGAGCATCGCTGCCCAATCAGTCTTTGTGTTGTCGTAGAAGCCAGGACCTGTGAGTTCGGAGATTGATTGACCAGCAAGTGTGCCGGTTGCAATTGCTTCTCCCATGTTTTCAAGGATTGCAACTGTTGCGTTGATGCTGTGTTCAGCAATAACTGCGTTAGTTGAAATTCCATCCATGTGAGCGCTCTTTGTTGGAACTCCAGTTAGAAGACCAGTTAGAAGTAGCGCTGAACGTTGTGGAATTGGTGATCCCTTAAGTGGTGCTGGATATTCAAGTCCTGGTGCACCGAGGTTTTTGCTCCAAGTAGTAAGTAGTGCAACTACTTTGAGAAGTTCGCCAACTGATGCCATATGGCCAGGAACTCCCTTAACGCCCATCGCCGCGCAACCCTTGATGGTTGGGTCAGCAAAGATGCTCAAGAGATAGAAGATGTCGCATGCAGATTGAAGTGCATCAGCAGGAGAAGGAGTAAGTCCAGCCATGATGCCGACTGAATCAGCATAAGTTGGATACTTTTCAACGAATGGAGTGATGATTGCTCCCGCTTGGGATGAGCCGTAAACAACCTTCTTCGTAATTCGGGTTGTGTACTTAGCCATCGCAGTGTCGATAACTTCCTTGAGCATTTCTACACGGAAGGTGTTGTTCCAACCACGCATACCCTTGACGGTTCCATCGTATGCTGCAATGCCATAACCGGCGCGCAGCATCTCTTTTGTGACATCAGTTTTAGTAGTAGCGCTTGCAGGTGTCATTTCTTCGATACCAGTTGGGACAGCTGAAACACCTGGGTAGGTTGGACGGAATCCGTGCTCCCAGAAGAACATTGTTCCACCGAAGTTTGTTGGCACGATAAACCGGTATGCAGCGCCATTTGCAAGCGTTCCATTACATGTTTCAACGCCTGCTGCAGTTGCACAAACAGGTGCTGCTGCAGTTGCCGAAGGTGTAATCGCAACGCTAAGTGTTAGTGCAAGTGTTGCTGCACCAAGTGTTGCGATTGATTTACGCATTGTTAGTGATTTCATGTGATTAACCAACCTTTGGTAGGGCATCGGCTGCAATTGCAGGACGTGTGTACTTGAGTTCAGTTACAGCGCCCTTTGCAGAGTCTGTTGTCCAAACTTTACGAGTTGCATCAATTGGCTTTAATACTGTTGCTGCATCGTACTTACCGATCCAGAAACCAGTGAAAGCTTCGTGAGTCTTTGTGCTGTAACCAAGTGGTGACAGCGCCGCACTTGGAAGCTTTGCTGCATTTGCTTCGATGTATTTGATGATTCCAGGACGTGTTAGATCCTTACCAACACCCAATAGTGCAGATGTAGTTAGGTATCCAATATTCATTCCCTGAAGAATGTTGTTATCCCAACGCTTATCTGGACCCTTGTTGAACTCATCGTTGATCTTCTTAAATGCCTTTACGAACTCGTCATCTGCTTCACCTGGTGATGGAGCATGTGATGCTGAGATGGTTCCGGCTAGAAGAGCCGCTGAAACTGCTGGTGCAATTCCGCGAGCGCCAAGAATTGTCTGGAATGTAGTTGCATCTGCACCTACTGAGATAACGATCCACTGTGCTGGCTTGTAGCCAATCTTGTTTGCAGAAGAAACTGCTGCAGCAAATGCTGAAGCAACTGCGCCAACGACAACAACATCTACGTTGTTATCTTTGAGCTGCTGCATCTGAGCATCAAGGCCTGAACCCTGAG
Organism: Candidatus Planktophila lacus; assembly: GCF_002288385.1. Lineage (NCBI taxonomy): Bacteria > Bacillati > Actinomycetota > Actinomycetes > Candidatus Nanopelagicales > Candidatus Nanopelagicaceae > Candidatus Planktophila > Candidatus Planktophila lacus. Next base: position 1,113,945 of record NZ_CP016783.1, read on the forward strand.
TACCCGCGATAAATGTTGCTGCGGTCTTCTTCGCTGTGAATGTCACGCCAGCTGTGGCAAGCCCTTCAACAGTGTTACGGCCGAAGTCATCTGTCTGATAAACGATACCGACAGTGTTCTTTGAGTAATTCTCCTTGATGTGCTTTCCAAGGATCTTCGCTTCAACGACGTATGTGCCGAGGGCGCCGAAAGTTGTTGGGTACTTCTTTGGATCTGTGTAGAAACCGCTGTATCCGCTGTTTACAAATAGATCTGGAATTCCACGACGGTTAATATCTTTGATAACAGAGATATGTGTCTGGGTTCCAACGCTTCCGACCATTGCAAAGACTTTATCTTTGTTGATCAGCGCAGATGCAGTAGAAACTGTTAGACCTGCCTTGTATGTATCGTCTTTGACGACCAAAGTTATCTTGCGTCCGTAAACGCCGCCCTTGGAATTTACATAATCAAAGTAGGCGCGCATTGCGTCATCTACTTTGTTATAGCCTGGGCTTGCTGCGCCAGTTTGAGGTAGTTGCATTCCAAGAACAATTTCAGTGGCTGAAACACCAGGAGTGCTTGCTCCTTGCGCTGGAACTGCTGAGAGCGCTAGCGCGCCAGCAAGTACAACAGCGGCAGTTGATATAAAACTGCGCGGTGATCTAGACAGAGATGCACGATTTCTCACTACATTCACTCTTTCTCTATTCAATGAATGCAATGGAGAAAACGAGGTATCCCCATTGCCACCAACCCTGAACTGGGTTGAACGGCTTCACTTTAACCGAATGTGAACGTAAAGTGAATGCGAGGCGACGAAACGCCGAAGGCGGAGGGGTGATCTCACGCCCGTGGGCGCCGCTTTATAACAATTATTTATGCTTGTGTTTATGCAGGTGGGTACCCGCGACCCCGGCGGGATTAATCACCACGGTCAAAATCAATAAGAGGCTAGAGACCAGGGCGGGCATGAAGTTAGAGACTTGCTCGCTTAATTCGAATTGGTGAAGCACCGCATCGATCCAATCAGGTAGGAATACAACGATTACCGTTCCGATAAAGGCTCCGAAGATGCTGCGAATGCCACCAAGAACTGCAGCTGTGAGAAGTAATAGCGAAAGTGAAACTGGGTAAACGCTGGGACCGACCAGACCGCGAAGTCCATAAAGGGCGCCAGATAAACCGGCGAAGGTTGCCGATACAACGAAGACAAATATTTTTTGGCGCGAGAAGTTGACGCCGCTTAGCGCTGCTGCTGTTTCGTTATCTCTAATCGCGCGCCACATACGACCAGTACGTGAGAGCAAAATATTGGAGGCCAAGAACAACGCGATCGCTGCAAATGGAAGTGCTACATAGAGCTGCCATTGTTCGTAACTTGGTTCGCCAAATAAATTTGTAAACCAAACTGGTGGATAACCAACATCTACCGGTAGTCCCTCATCGCCTTTAAGCACCGACATAAATCGGTTCGCCAGAGTTGGGATCGCAAGAGCGATAACAAGAGTTGTGCCTGCAAGATATGGCCCAGTTAAGCGCGCTGCTGCAATTCCCAAGAGCAGACCGGCAAGTGCTGATCCAACTATCGCCAAAGGAATTGCTACCCATAGCGAGTAGCTCTGATTGATCATCAATAGCGCCATGCAATATCCGCCCACCGCCATTAACGCGCCTTGACCAAGTGAGAGTTGGCCAGAGATTCCGGTTAACAAAGTTACGGAAAGGACTCCGATAAAGAGTATGAGAACTAAAGCCAACTGGGCTTGGTTGTAGGCATCGAAAGTAGATGCCGCGAAGAGAATTGCTGCGACAAAAAAGATTGTCCGGCGCAGACTCTTGCGAGCGATCGAGTGGTTCTTGGCTTTAGACACGGCGCGCATCCTTTGCTCCCAAGATTCCACGTGGTCGAATAATCAAGACCAGAATCAATACCGCCAAGATCGCTAAGAAAACATCTTCCGGTGTGTCATAGAAGCTAACAAATGAGATAACCATTCCGACAAGGAAGCCGCCAATTACAGCACCAGCCGGGCTATCAAGTCCACCTACAACTGCTGCGGTAAAGCCGATGATCAAAACTAAATCCAAAGTATTCGGTGAAAGGTTTGAAGTTGGCGTAATCAGAAGGCCAGCAAGTGAAGATGCCGCACCAGAAAACGCCCAGCTAAGTGAGCGAGTGAAGTTAGTTCTAATTCCACTGAGTCGAGCAACCTCTGAATTCAAAGCTGTGGCGCGCATTGCAAGTCCTACGCCGGTTTTCTTAAAGAAGAGCGTCGTTAAAGCCAAGGTAGATAAAACAACGGTAATTACAAATACATCGAATGAGGTAAATGGCATCACATTGCCAGCAACGGTGAAACCTTCTTGCGCATATGGCGCTGGAAACCCTCGTTCCTCAGCAGCCCAAATAATTCCTGCTAAAGCTTGTAGAACTCCCAAAATACCAAGGGATGCGATTACCGGAATCGCCGCGCGCATTGATTCGCTGCTCAAAAGTTCGGTCTTCTTTTTATTGGATAGTGGGCGCATTACCAAGATATCTAACAAGGCTCCCATTACAGCGCCTACTAAAATTGCAACAACAAATGCCAACCAGTAAGAATTTCCATTGGTAATCATGGTCGATGCGATGTAAGTGCTAAACATCGCTTGGCCCATCTGGGCATAGTTAAGGATTCCAGCCCCGCGCCAAACGATGACAAGACCCAGTGCAACTAATGCATAAATTGCTCCGCGAGATGTGCCAGAGAACAGGGCCGCTAGAAATGTATCCATCAGTACCCCAAATATGCGGCGCGCAAATTAGCATCCGCCCTTAACTCAGCTGCTGGTCGATCGGCAACGACTTTGCCAAGTGCCAAAAGAACTCCGTGATCGGCTACGCCAAGTGCCGTATTGGCATTTTGTTCAACTAGTAAAACTGTGAGACCAGTTGTGCGACAGAGAATATTTATTGAATCAATGATCTGTTCTACAACTAACGGTGCAAGGCCAAGAGATGGTTCATCTAAAAGCAGTAACTTGGGGCGCGAAACCAGCGCGCGACTAATGGCCAACATCTGACGTTCGCCACCTGAGAGAGTTCCAGCCAACTGTTTGCGGCGTTCTTTCAAACGAGGAAATAGTTCGAACATCTCATCCTGTGCAGCAATTACATCTGCTTTGAATTTACGGCGCCGAAATAGCGATCCCATTGAGATATTTTCTTCAACGGTTAACTCTGAGATAACGGCGTGGCCTTCAGGAACATGGGCGATGCCATCTCGCACAATATCTTCGGCGCGCTTGCCGATTAGAGATTTTCCGCTCCAGGTGATTGAGCCAGACGCTGGATGTTCTAGGCCAGAGATGGTGCGTAACAAAGTGCTCTTACCGGCGCCGTTTGCACCGATAACTGTTGTTATCTTCGATTCTTGTGCTGTAAACGAAACGCCGTCGAGTGCAATTACCGAACCAAAACTGGTTACTAAATCTTTAACTTCAAGCATTGTTGACTCCTAATTGATCGGTGCCACTTTGATTTGAAGTTCCAAGATATGCCGCAAGAACTGCTGGGTCGCGCTTAACGGTATCGAAGGATCCGCTGGCGATAACTTTGCCAAAATTCAATACGTAGACTTGATCTGAAATCGCACCAATGAAATCAACGTGGTGCTCAACGATGATAATTGCACAGCGTTGCTTTAACTGCCTTAGCAAGTCGGCGAACTTATCAATATCATCTTGGCCAAGTCCAGCAGCTGGTTCATCAAGAAGTAAAATCTTCGGTTCTGAAACTAGAGCTCTTGCAATGGATACGCGCTTTGTTTCGGGATACGTTAACTCTGATGGCGTCTTATCTGCTAAATCCAGCGCTCCTGCCCAGGCCAGCGCATCTTGTGCTTTAGCGCGGAGTTTGCGTTCTGATTTTGCAGATAGCCCAAAGAGATCTTTTAGGAAATTGCTCTCACGCTTCTTATCTGCACCCATCATGACATTTTCAATAACACTTAACCCGCTAAATAGACCAACGCCTTGCAAGGTACGGCTTATCTCAAAATTTGCTAGCTCGTAACTTTTTAGCCAATCAACTTTCTTGCCATGGATTGAGATCTCACCAGATGTCGGTGCGACTAAGCCTGAGATGCAATTAAACAAAGTGGTCTTGCCTGCGCCATTTGGACCAATTAGCCCAACGATCGAATTAGGCGCAACGTCGATGAAAACATCATCGAGGGCAATGAGTCCACCAAAGTTGACTCGTAAATTTGCAATCGCTAAAACGCTCATGGTTCGTAAATTCTAGGCACACGCGGGCCAATTCGGGTAACTATCTCGTAATTAATTGAGCCCGAAGCTGCACCCCAATCATCTGCCGTGTACTCGCCATCTGCACCGGATCCGAAAACTGTGACCCAATCGCCAGATTGCGCAGGGGAATCCGCTGCTAAATCAACAACGAATTGATCCATAGATACTCGTCCAATGATTGGCGCTTTTTCTCCCAGAAAACTGACACCCGCGCTTTGTGCAACACGAGGAATTCCGTCGGCATAACCCATCGCAACCAGTCCTAGCTTGGTCGCTGACTTTGTAACCGCCGTTGCTCCGTAACCAACTGGGCTTCCGGCGGGAACTTTCTTTACAAGATGTAACTTGGCGCGCAAAGTCATCGCAGGAATTAACCCAAGATCTTTAGATGTACCGAGTGTTTTTACATCAGGACTTAGGCCATACATAGCAATTCCAGTTCGCACCATGTCAAAGCCAGATGCCTGATCTTTGATCGTGGCAGCTGAATTTGAAAGGTGGCGAATCAAATTTGGGTATCCAAAAGATTCAAGGGATGCAACCATCTTTTTAAATCGATTGAGTTGACTTAAATTTTGTGGCTGTCCAGGTTCATCTGCGCGCGCGAAGTGGGAGAAGATTCCAACTATTTCAACCCCGTGTAGATGAAGTGCATCAATCTTCGGCCATTCATCCAAGAATCCGCCACGAGTCATTCCGGTATCAACTTCTAAATGAACGCGCGGGCGCTTGTCACTTTTTACTGCGCTAACTTCATCCAACGCCTTTATTGATGCAACTGCAATATCGATGTTGTTATCTACTGCGCTTTGAAAATCTGATCCCGGTGGAACTAACCACGCCAAGATCGGTGCAGTTATTCCAGCAGCGCGAAGAGCAATCGCTTCTTCAAGGAGTGCAACACCTAACCAAGTAGCTCCGCCATCAAGTGCCGCTTTTGCAACTGGCACGAGCCCGTGTCCATAAGCATCTGCTTTCACAACTGCCATCAAGTCAACGCCAGCTTTCGCCTTTAGCGTTGCCACGTTGGCTTTAATTGCAGAGAGATTTACGACTACTTCGGCGCGATTTGTCATCGTTCCACCACCACCATCGCCGATGCGATTCCGGCATCGTGAGATAAAGAAAGGTGCACGCGTGCACCATCTACTAACTCTGCTATCTCGCCGCGAAAGAGAAAATCTGGTTTACCGCTCTCGTGATTTATGACTTCGGCTTCGTGCCAAGAAAGTCCATGGCCGGCATTAAGCGCTTTCGCTAAAGCCTCTTTGGCGGCAAAGCGCGCTGCCAGTGAATGAATTGGTTTTACTTGTTCAGCAGGAGTGAACAGTTTTTCGCGAAGTGATGGCGTGCGCTCGAGCGATTGGGAGAAACGTTCGATATCTACGACATCTATTCCAATCCCATCGATCATGGGGTGGAGTCTAATTGGCGTTAGGAGAGTTGGCTATTAGATGGGTAATAGCGATCTACCGCGATCACCAAAACCAAGAGAGATGCGCCGATGAATAAACCGCCGAGTAGATCCGAGAACCAATGAGTGTCGCGGACTAAAGAGACTATGCAAACGGTCAAACTAATTGTGGCAACGCCTGCGCTAGCCAGACGGCCGCGATAACGATCGACGTGGGCATAGCGATAAATTAAATATGCAAGGACTCCCCAAGTAAGAAGTGCATTTGAGGCATGGCCACTTGGGTATGACATTCCGCCGAAGTGAAGTAGATCGATTCCAACCTTTGGCTTGGTGCGACCTAGGCCAAATTTAAATAGACCTACAACTAAGTTAAGAGAGATCAACGAAAGAATTGCCAAATTCAGTGGACGCCAGGTTTTAAATCTCCGCGCAATGTAGAAAGCGGCGATAAGAAGTGCGGTAGCAGTAACGCCACGCAAACCAAGGTCATCTAATCTGCGAATAATGAATCCACTTACTCCACGAAATTCTGGACGCTCTAGATCATGGATCCATTTGTCGATTTCAATTAGCGGCCCATTAATGATTACTTGATGAGTAATTAGGAGAAATCCAGCAAATAGCGCTGCAGACCAGCGCGCAGCGCGCACCATCTGGGCGCGACGCGAATCAAGGACTGCCTGCATAATTATTCGACCGTTACTGATTTAGCTAAATTGCGTGGCTGATCAACATCATTTCCGCGCGCAATCGCCATTTCGTAGGCAAAGACTTGTAGGGGAACTGTGGCCAAGATTGGTTGAAAGAGCGGTGAGCACGCTGGGATGCGAATGATGTGTTCTGCGCCAACAACTTCAGCGCCTTCGTGTGCGATGACAATTACGCGCGCACCACGAGCTTTCACTTCTTGGATATTGCTAAGCATCTTTTCATCTAGTGAGTGATCGCTGCCGGAAGGCAAGATCGCGATTACGGGCGTGCCTTTTTCGGCATCGATTAACGCGATCGAACCGTGCTTGAGCTCTCCCCCAGCAAATCCTTCCGCGTGGATATATGCGAGTTCCTTCAGCTTCAAAGCACCTTCTAGAACAACTGGGTAACCAATATTGCGACCGATAAAGAGAACGGTTTCAGATTTTGCAAAAGTGCGAGTAAGTGCGCGAAGTGGTTCGACGGTTTCGAGGATTTGTTCGATCTTGCCTGGTAGTTCGAGCATTTCGTTGTAAAGATCGCGAACCTGAGCATCGGTTAACTCACCACGAACCTGTGCCAAATGCAGACCAATTAAATCAACGGCAACGATCTGGGTTAGCAGCGCTTTAGTTGAAGCGACTGCAATTTCAGGACCGGCATGTGTGTAAAGAACGGCATCTGATTCGCGCGGAATCGTTGAGCTATTTGTATTGCAGATCGCAAGTACTCGCGCACCCGCAGCCTTAGCATGGCGGATAGCCATCAAGGTATCCATCGTTTCGCCAGATTGAGAAATGGCGATAACTAAAGTGTTGGAATCAATGATCGGATCGCGGTAGCGATATTCGCTGGCAATTTCTACTTCTACAGAAATCTTCGCCCATTTTTCAATTACATATTTAGCGATCATTCCTGCGTGATAAGCGGTTCCACAAGCGATTACAACAATCTTCTTGAGCGCTTTAATTTCAGCCTCTGACATATGTAATTCATCGAGTTCGATCTTGCCGTTATCTGTTAAGCGGCCAATCAAAGTGTCGGCAACTGCCTTGGGTTGCTCGAAGATCTCCTTGAGCATGAAGTGGGAGTATCCACCTTTTTGCGCAGATGCTGAATCCCAAGTAATTGCATATTCCTTGGGAACTACTGCTTTGCCATCTAAGCCAATGATGCTGATGCCAGCTGGCGTCATGGTGATGATCTCGTCTTGGCCAAGTTCTACCGCGCGCTTGGTGTAATCGATAAAGGCTGCAACATCGGAGGCCATAAAGTTTTCGCCATCGCCTAAACCAACAACGAGCGGTGAATTGCGGCGTACTCCAACAATTACTTCAGGGGCATCGGCGTGAACTGCAACGAGAGTAAATGAGCCGCGTAAGCGCTTTACCGCATCTAACATCGCAGCAGTTAAATCGCCGCCATGAGATTTACGAAGTTCAGAGAGTAAATGTGCAACTGATTCAGTGTCAGTATCTGATGAAAATTCGTGGCCGCGTGATTGGAGCTCGGCCTTTAGCTCTGAATAATTCTCGATGATGCCGTTATGGATAACGGCAAGCTTTCCTTCATTGTCAGTGTGCGGATGTGCGTTGCGATCTGTTGGTCCACCATGTGTTGCCCAACGAGTGTGGCCAATTCCAGAGTGAACAACCGGCATATTTGCAGGCAGTGAGCCTTCAAGATTTGTTAACTTACCGGCGCGCTTTTCAATAAATAGAGCGCCCGATGTACCAAGTGCGATTCCGGCTGAGTCGTAACCACGATATTCAAGGCGACGTAGACCTTCGATGAGCGGAGTAATTGCAGACTGTGGCCCTGTGTAACCCACAATTCCGCACACTGTTATCTACCCCAGCTCTGATTGAACGACCTTTGCCAAGTCGTTTGCTATTTCGCTGGCTAGGTTATCACTCTGGGCTTCAACCATCACGCGGACAAGCGGTTCGGTGCCAGATGCTCTTAATAAAACGCGACCATGTTCGCCAAGTTTTGCCTCTGCCGCTGAAACCGCTGCCTTAATCACTGCAGAATCTGCAAGACGCTCTTTGGCAACGTTCTTAACATTTACCAATACTTGTGGGAAACGCACCAATGTTGATGCAAGATCTTGCAAAGGTTGACCTGATTTAACAACTTCTTGCGCAAGTGCAAGAGCGGTCAATATTCCATCGCCCGTTGTTGCGAATTCGCGCATGATTAAGTGGCCAGATTGTTCTCCGCCAAGTGAATAGCCTTTTTCCAGCATCTTCTCTAATACATAACGATCGCCAACGGCAGTTGTTTCAACGTTGATATCTGCGTTCTTCATCGCGTGGAAGAAACCGAGGTTGCTCATCACAGTTGCCACAATCGTGTTTGATTTCAGCGAACCAGATGCTTTAAATCCGCGCGCCAAAATAGTCATGATTGCATCACCATCGACCTCATTGCCTTGCGCATCTATCGCTAGCGCACGGTCGGCATCGCCATCGTGGGCAATTCCAAAATCAGCGCCTTCGCGAAGCACTGCAGTGCGAAGCTGGTGTAAATGTGTAGAGCCGCAATCATCGTTGATATTCCAGCCATCTGGGGCATCGAAGATTGAGATTACTTCGGCACCTGCGCGGCGGTAAGTATCAGGTGCAACAGTTGAAGATGCGCCATTTGCACAATCGACGACGATCTTTAAACCCTTTAGCGGTGTTGAAACGGATGAGAGAAGGTGTGAGATATAACGTTCGCGAGCGCTTTCATCGTTGATCGCACGTCCCACACCGCTGCCGGTAGGGCGCTCCCATGGTTCGCCGATGCGCGCTTCGATCGCTGCTTCAATGGAATCGTCTAACTTTCCGCCACCGCGTGAAAATAACTTAATGCCGTTATCGGGCATTGGATTGTGTGATGCCGAAATCATTACGCCGAGGTCGGCACCGGATTCGGCAACTAAATGTGCAATTGCAGGAGTTGGTAGAACTCCTACGCGATAGACATCAACGCCGGCACTAGTTAGACCAGCAACAACTGCTGCTTCTAGGAATTCACCAGATGCGCGTGAGTCATGGCCGACGATTGCTATAGGTCGAGAATTGCTTGCAATCTCGCCAGAAGAACTAGGCCGGTGTGATTTATTAGGATTTGTTTCGACGAGAATATGTGCAGCGGCAACGGCGACATCAAGTGCTAATTCAGCAGTTAAATCACGATTGGCTAAGCCACGTATTCCATCGGTTCCAAAGAGTGCCACGTTGGGGCGCCTTTGAAATTAACGCTTGCTGTATTGCGAACGCTTACGGGCCTTCTTCAGACCGTACTTCTTGCGTTCGATAACACGTGCATCACGTGAAAGGAATCCAGCTTTCTTGAGCGCTGGACGGTGTGCTTCAACATCGATCTCGTTAAGTGAACGAGCAACGCCAAGACGAAGTGCACCGGCTTGACCAGATACTCCGCCACCGTTGATACGAGCAAATACGTCGTACTGGCTTTCAGCACCAACAGTGCGGAATGGCTCAGAGACTAGTTGCTGGTGAACTTTATTTGGGAAATAGTTTTCCAGGGTCTTACCGTTTACAACCCAACGTCCTGTTCCAGGTACGAGACGAACGCGAGCGACTGCTTCTTTACGACGACCAGTGCCTGCACCAGGTGCCTTGATTGCTGGGCGGTTAGTTGCAGCAGCTGGAGTTGCTGAAGAGTATGAAGTAGGAACTTCGTTCTCGTCTAGATCTGTAACTTCGTTATAAGTTGTATCTGACATTTGTTATGGGTCCCTTACTTTGCGATCTGTGAAACTTGAGTGAATACATATGGTGTTGGTGATTGAGCAGCGTGTGGGTGCTCAGGTCCTGCGTAAACCTTTAGCTTTGATGCAACCTGCTGGCCAAGACGGTTCTTTGGAAGCATTCCCTTGATCGCCTTTTCAACAGCGCGTGTTGGGTGCTTTTCGATTAGCTCGCCGTAAACAGTTGAGCGAAGACCACCTGGGAAACCTGAGTGGCGGTGTTCAAACTTTGAAAGCGCTTTGTTTCCTGAAAGAGCAATCTTTTCTGCGTTGATGATTACAACAAAGTCGCCCATATCCATGTGTGGTGCAAATGTTGCCTTGTGCTTACCGCGAAGAAGAACAGCAGCATGTGTTGCAAGGCGGCCAAGAACTACATCTTGTGCATCGATGACGTGCCATTTACGGACGACATCTCCGGCCTTAGGACTATATGTACGCATGCTTTATTACCTTCTTCTTCTTAGTTTGAACTTAGTTTGAGCTCTTGGTTCTGCGGTTTTGCCTTCGGCGCCTTATCTGGCGCAGGGGATGAACTTTACCTTTCATGCGTAGCAGGGTCAAAATGGCCTAAATCCACGCATACCAGCCGCCCCTTAATGGTAGAAGATCGGCTCTGGGCTCTCATAAACCTGGCCATTTGCCCCAAAGACCAAGAAGCGGGTAAATCCACGAGTAAACCAGCGATCGTGAGTTACAGATAGAACTGTTCCTTCGTAACGATCGAGCGCTTTCTCTAAACTCTCGGCGCTCGCTAGATCTAAGTTATCGGTCGGTTCGTCAAGCAACAACAAAGTAGAGCCAGATAGTTCTAGCAATAAGACTTGAAAGCGCGCTTGTTGTCCACCAGATAGGGAAGAGAATTTCTGTTCTGCTTGCTTATCAATTTCATATTTGCGAAGCACGCCTTTAGCGGGGCCAAGTTGAAGTGAATACGTCTCCCACAAGATTTCTAGCAGAGTCTTTGATTCAAATTCTGGGTGAGCATGGGTCTGTGCGAAGTAACCGATCTCAACGCGTGCACCAATTTTAAAAGTGCCACCGTATTTAACAGTTTCATCGCCAGCGATCATGCGCAGGAAGTGAGATTTGCCGGTGCCGTTCTTACCCAGCACTGCGATGCGATCGCCGAAGAATACTTCGAAGTTAAATGGTTCAGTTAAGTTAGCAAGAGATAAGTTTTCGAAGGTAAGTGCGCGCAGACCTGTGCGGCCGCCACGTAAACCGACTTTTACATCTTGTTCAATTGGTGGGGCTTCTGGCGCACCTGCTTCTTCAAATTTACGCAAGCGCGTCTGCATCGCATGATATTTACTTGCCATATCTGGAGAGATTGCGGCTTGTACCTGAAGCGTCTTAACTAGATCAATGAGGCGTTGGTGTTCTTGTTCCCAGCGGAGCAACATTTCAGCAAAGCGTTCGTTGCGCGCCTTGCGGGCATCATGCCAAGTCGAAAACTTTCCGCCATGCACCCAAGTGGTATTTCCATTAACGCCTTGTTCGAGAGTCACAATTCGGTTAGCGGTATTTTCAAGTAATTCACGATCGTGGCTAACGAAGAGAACGGTCTTCTTAGTTGCACCGATAACTTCTTCCAACCAACGCTTTGAAGGAACATCAAGATAGTTATCTGGCTCATCAAGTAACAAGACTTCCTCAGGTCCTTCTAGCAAGGCACGCAGAACTAATTTTTTCTGCTCTCCCCCGGATAAAGTGTTCACCTTTCGGGCTGCAACTTGATCAAAAGATTTATTGAGCATCTCGGTGCAGCAGACATCCCAAATTAGTTCGAAGTCATATCCCCCGGCATCGCCCCAATCGATAATCGCTTGGGCGTAACTCATCTGATCTTTCTCTGATCCACTAGCGTTCATCGCAGCTTCAGTTGTAACAACTTTTTCAGCGGCATCGCGGATTCGCTTTGGTGCAATTGAAAGCAGTAAGTCCCGCACTGTTGATTCATCGCGTACCGAACCAATGAACTGGCGCATCACACCTAAGCCACCAGTAATGGCAACCGCTCCTTCATCAGGTTTTAAATCTCCACAGATCATGCGGATTAAAGTTGTTTTGCCTGATCCGTTAGGACCAATTAGCGCAACCTTGGCGCCATCACCGACGCGGAATGAAACATCGTTTAGCAATACTCGGCCGTCAGAGAGCGAGTATTCAACAGCGCTTACATCAATGTGGCCCATTAGTTATCTTCTTCTTCGCGGCGGGCAACGGTCTTCTTAGCGCGCTCAAGTAGCTCTGCCGCATCAGGGTAATCGACTTTATAAAGGGATAAGCCATGAGCTGGAAACACCAGCGAATCACTTACACGCTCTTTATCTTCTAGCAACGTTGATATCCATTCGGGATCTTTGCGGCCATCGGCAACGCAGACTATTGCGCCAACCAAGTTGCGCACCATTGAGTAACAGAAGGCATCTGCAACAACATCGGCCACTAAGCAGCCTTCTTCGTCACGGCGCCATTGGTAGGTCTCAAGAGTGCGGATCGTTGTTGCACCTTCACGGTATTTGCAGAAAGCGGCGTAATTGTGGGTGCCAAGCAGCAAAGCGCTGGCGCGGTTCATGACATCTACATCCAACGGGCGATACCAAGATGCGGTATTTAAACGAGCAAGTGGCTGAATAACTTTATTTTCATCAAGGATTCGGTATTCGTAATAGCGACGTAGCGCCGAGAAGCGGGCGTGAAAAGCAGTTGGTGCGATCTCGATCGCATTGATTCGTACATCTTCATCAAGAATTCGATTTAACTTATAGGCAAGGTCTTCGAGCTCTAGGGTTTCTGGCAGATCAACGTGGATCACTTGACCCGTTGCATGTACTCCGGCATCGGTGCGACCGGCAACGATTGTCGGTGCAGGAGATTGCGCCACGGTGCTGAGTGCGGTTTCAACTACTTCTTGCACGGTGCGGCGATCAGGTTGAATTGCCCAACCCGAAAAGTTAGTGCCGTCGTATGCCAGATCTATCCGTAAACGACGAAACCCACTCTCGGGATAGAGAGTGGGCTCGGTCATTTAATTATTTGTTAACTAGTTAAAACTTGAGAATTAGTTATCTTTCTCAGTTAGAACTTCGATGACTGCCATTGGTGCGTTATCGCCCTTGCGAGGACCGATCTTGGTGATACGTGTGTATCCGCCATCGCGAGCTGCAAAACGTGGACCGATTTCAGTAAAGAGTGTGTGAACAACGCTCTTATTTGCAATGCGAGCCATGACCTGACGACGTGCTGGTAGGTCGCCCTTCTTTGCGAAGGTGATTAACTTTTCAGCCAACGGACGCAGGCGCTTAGCCTTTGCCTCTGTTGTTGTGATCTTTCCATGTTCGAACAACTGCTCAGCAAGTGTGCGAAGGATTAGACGCTCATGTGATGGGCCGGAGCCCAAACGAGGACCTTTAGTTGGTTTTGGCATTGTCGTATCTCCTAGGCCTGATCTGCTTCAGCGAAGTCGTCGTCTGATGCATTGAAGTTCTGGTGCTTTGTTGGATCGAATCCAGCTGGGCTGTCCTTAAGAGACATTCCCATTGAGACAAGCTTTGCCTTGATCTCATCGATGGACTTTGAACCAAAGTTACGGATATCGAGTAGGTCTGCCTCTGAACGGTTTACCAACTCGCCAACTGTGTGAATGCCTTCGCGCTTCAAGCAGTTGTATGAGCGAACTGTTAGATCGAGATCTTCGATTGGAAGTGCAAGATCAGCAGCGAGAGCAGCATCCATAACAGATGGCCCCATCTCGATACCTTCTGCATCAACGTTAAGTTCGCGAGCAAGTCCGAAGAGTTCAACAAGAGTCTTACCAGCTGATGCAACTGCATCGCGTGGCTTCATTGATGGCTTTGTCTCAACATCAACAACAAGACGATCGAAGTCGGTGCGCTGTTCAACGCGAGTTGCTTCTACCTTGTATGTAACCTTCAAAACTGGTGAATAGATTGAGTCAACAGGAATGCGACCGATCTCGGCACCCGCTTGCTTGTTCTGTACAGCAGTTACATAACCACGACCGCGCTCTACTGTGAGTTCGATTTCGAGGTTTGCCTTGCCGTTAAGTGTTGCGATGTGGAGTTCAGGGTTGTGAACTTCAACGCCACTTGGAACAGCGATATCAGCGCCTGTTACAGCTCCGGCACCTGATTTGCGGATGTAGATGACGCTTGGCTCGTCGTTATCTGATGAGAGCACCAAGTTCTTGATGTTCAAAACGATATCGGTGAGATCTTCCTTAACGCCTTCAAGAGTGGTGAACTCATGGAGTGCACCAGCAACGCGAATGCTTGTAACCGCTGCACCTGGAATAGATGAAAGCAGAGTACGGCGCATTGAGTTGCCGAGTGTGTAACCGAAACCTGGTTCCAACGGTTCGATGATGAACCGTGAACGGTTTTCGGAGATTACTTCTTCACTGAGGGTTGGACGTTGTGCGATTAGCACTGCTGAGCCTCTTTCTTCTCGCGGAAATCCACTATTTGATTTCCTCTTTTGGAATTAAAAATTACTTGCTGTAGAGCTCAACAATGAGCTGTTCTTGAACCTGGGTATCGATTACTGAACGTGCAGGGACGCCGTGGATGATGATGCGCATCTGCGAACCAACAACCTCCATCCATGCTGGAACAGCTTTTTCACCAAGTTCAGCGCTTGCAACGATAAATGGTGTGAGATCGAGTGACTTTGGAAGAACATCGATGATGTCCATTGGAGAAACGCGATATGAAGGAATGTTTACCTTCTTGCCATTTACGAGGAAGTGACTGTGACGAACCAACTGGCGCGCCATGTCACGGCTCTTTGCAAAGCCTGCACGGAATACAACGTTATCGAGACGTGTCTCAAGAAGAACGAGAAGGTTTTCACCAGTCTTGCCCTGCTTGCGGTTTGCCTCTTCGTAGTAACCACGGAACTGCTTTTCGAGAACACCGTAGATACGTGCGCACTTCTGCTTTTCACGCATCTGTAATAGGTATTCAGATTCCTTGGAACGTCCACGACCATGTTGTCCTGGTGGATATGGACGAGATTCGATAGGACACTTTGGTCCATCGCACTTTGCGCCCTTAAGGAAGAGCTTTACTTTTTCGCGACGGCAACGCTTGCAGTCTGCTCCGGTATAACGAGCCATTTATTCTCTTCCTTCCTTAAACTCGACGTGGTTTCGGTGGGCGGCAGCCATTGTGTGGAGCTGGAGTTACATCAGAGATGGCTCCAACTTCTAGGCCTGCTGCTTGCAATGAACGAATTGCAGTTTCGCGTCCGGAACCTGGTCCCTTTACGAAAACATCTACTTTCTTAAGGCCGTGCTCCTGTGCGCGACGAGCTGCTGCTTCTGCTGCAAGCTGTGCTGCGAATGGAGTCGACTTACGTGAGCCCTTGTAACCAACTTGGCCAGATGAAGCCCAAGAAATTACAGCGCCGGTTGGATCGGTGATAGAGATGATGGTGTTGTTAAAAGTGCTCTTAATGAACGCCTTACCAACAGCAATGTTCTTCTTCTCTTTTTTACGTGTCTTGACTTTGCCCTTTGCAGGAGCAGCAGTCTTAGATTTAGGAGCGGCCATTACTTAGTCACCTTCTTCTTACCAGCAATTGCTTTACGAGGACCCTTACGAGTACGAGCGTTTGTATGTGTGCGCTGACCACGTACAGGAAGTCCCTTGCGGTGACGGATACCTTGGTAGCTCTGAATTTCAACTTTACGACGAATGTCGCCAGCGATTTCGCGGCGAAGATCGCCCTCAATCTTGTAGTTAGCTTCGATGTATTCACGAAGCTGTGCGAGTTCTGATTCTTGCAAATCCTTAACGCGTGTATCTGGTGAAATCCCAGTTGCCGCGAGAGTTGCATGAGAACGAGTTAGACCCATTCCGAAGATATAGGTGAGTGCGATTTCCACGCGCTTTTCGCGTGGTAGATCGACACCAACAAGACGTGCCATTTAATCAACCGATCTGTAATCCGGAGGTCCTTCGCAGTGCTTCTCAACTTTGTCGAGTCTCGGCCTACCGGTCCGAGAGTCCTAAGTAATTACTTACTTAGTTGCACCACGCGTATTTATTAAGTTGTAGAACTAACTAATTAACTATTCCTTCGGGTTAAAACCTAAAGGTTTTAACCTTGACGTTGCTTGTGACGAAGGTTCTCGCAAATCACCATGACGCGACCCTTGCGGCGAATGACTTTGCACTTATCGCAAATCTTCTTAACGCTTGGATTAACCTTCATGATCTTGCTCCAGTCTTCGTTACTTGTAACGGTAAATAATTCGACCTCGGGTGAGGTCATATGGACTTAGTTCTACGATCACACGATCACCAGGAAGGATGCGAATGTAGTTCTTTCGCATCTTGCCGCTGATGTGCGCAAGAATTTTGTGCCCATTAGTTAGTTCAACGCGAAACATTGCGTTAGGTAAAGCTTCTGCAACGGAACCTTCGATCTCGATGGCGCCATCTTTGCTAGCCACTAACACCCACTTCTGTTTCAAATTGAACCCACGCCCGTTTGCGAGCGCGGTTGCACCCACCAAAAACCCTCAGGATTTTCGCTAGGCGCGAAGGTGCATTCTAAAGCCCCGCCCCTTATAAAGGGAAATTGGCTAAATCGCCCCTATTGGACCCCCTAGACACGCCCAGACTTTCGGGCGAAAAGGCGGTTTTAGCTCTGGAAATCCTCGCGGCGGACCCAGGTGACTAGCACCCAGAGTGAGCAGACCAAGGTCACGATCAGCGCTGGGAAGTAGAAGATCTTGTCTACGAAGATGCCGATCGGTGGAGATCCTGGCATGAGCCCGCGAAGTGAGATCAAAGAATAGGTAAGTGCTGCAGCCCAGGTAAGAGATGAAAGCGTTGGTGGGCGCTGACCGGTAACCACCATGTAAGTCATGATCGTCACTGAAACCATCGCTGTGATCATGAGTAACAGAATGATTGTTACGAGCAACTTAGTTGAATTTGAGCGAACTGCCTCAAATACTGAAGAAGATTGACCGTTGTTGAATTCTTCCACTGCCATATCAAATGACTTTGCATCATCCATAGTCACGGTGGTGAAGGCATCGTTCCAAAGGCCATGGATCATATGGATATCAAAAGTGTCGATCTTCTTTGTGTAATCCAGTGGCAAGATGTTTAGCGTTGCTTGATCGCCATCTTCCAAAGTACCGATCGCGCTCATTGGTATCTCAAATGAATACTTATCCATTGGATACCAGCCAACATCAGAACGTGCACCAGCACCTGGTTGCTCATCTATCTGAACATCAAAGCCACCAGTTGGAACATCTTTCTTAAAGCTATAAGTATTACTTCCACCATTACTGGCTCCGATTACCGAGTCAACAATCAAATCAACATCTTGACTAGGCACCCAACCGCTCTTTAAGCGGTAACCAACATCGTCGCTATTTGGCCAAGGCAGTACACGTGCATTTGCCGTTCCCTCAAGTGGATTAACTCCGGTGATCTGAACCAATAGTTCGAGGCGATTATCCGAGCTCATCTCAATCAACTTGTCATCGATCGCAGTTGCATCATCGGCTGGGTTCTGTGAAATCACCACAACTATTCCGAGATAGGCAACCGTGATCAAGATAAAGGTCTGAAAGAACTTGGTGCGGAAAACTTTCACAAGAGCCCCTACTTCTTCTTATAGCCAGCCGGACACTTTGGTTTTACCGCAGTCACCTTTTTACTGGTCTTGCCTTTGATACATGTAATTGTGACAGCCTTCGTAACCGGTTTGGCTGAGGCGCTCGGGGTTGGAGTAGCAGATGCAGTAGGAGTTGGTGTTGGCGCTGGTGCATCTTGCTCAAGTTTTACCTTGATAGTTGGTGATGAATAAGTGAATCCGCCTGCTGAAAGATAGAGCCAGCCGTTCTTTTCACCAAGAATTTCAGTTGCAACCTTTTGATTTCCTTGATCATTAACAATTGAAAGCTCAGCCCTAATAGGTGCACTCGTAAATCCATAAACGCATCGAGCAACATCTGAGCGCATAATCAAGTCATAGGTACCAAGGAACTCATCACCCTTTGTCGTGAAGTGAGGCGCAGCAACTTGGTATTCAAGTGTGCCTTCACCTTTATTTAGAGATGGTGGCCCAGCGGAATATTGAGTTGCATTTGTTGTGACAATTCCGGTTACACCTTTATCGCCACTGGTGAAGCACTGCGAAGCACCTTGGGTTTCATTTTCATCAAGTGTACGAACCGACCATGTACCCATGAGAGTTGTTGCCTTATCCCCCACAAAAGGTAGCCACACCTTTAATTGATCCATACCAAATTTACTTGAAGCCGAAGGAGCGATGATCACATTTCTCGTCATTGGATCTTCTGTACAGGCGCTACGTCCACAACCTTGCGGCGCTCCATTTGAATTTGGAGATCGGAGTGCGACCTCTGGTTTGTATCCACCTGTTTTAATGTCGTACTCATCTTTGAGTGCTTGTGGCATCTCTGGATAGCGATACATCTTATAAACCACTGGAACAGCGACAGGATTTGCTGCGATATAGAAGGAATATCCACTACTAATTTCGGTAAATGACACGTCTGGCTTTGCAATTCTGCCGTGCAACCAGCCCTTTGGCTTATTTTGAAGCTTTAGCTTTATATAGAACTTCTTATCGGCAGGGAATGAATATCTCTGAGCGCACAATCTTTCTTTAGCGCTACCTGCCACACAGAAGCTAGTTCCAGAAAAACCGAAGCTAGCAAATCGCCATTGACCCACAGGATGTCCAGATCCGCCATTGGTCTCTTTTGACATACCAGAATCAATTTCTTGGATTGCACTATCGCCAGATTCAAGTTTCACCGGATAAATCTCGATATTTAGCGCCTGCAAGTCAGCACCCGTTGATTTATTCAAAGTACCCTGCGTTAAGGCGGAAACGTAATACAAGGTTCCACCATCGTGTGGCGCACTAGGTAAATCAAAGATACTTCCCGTGGCACCAAACGGTAACCTTAATTTCTCGGATGCTTCAAATTTGTTTAACGCCTCATTAGGGAAGTATCGCGAAAATGCGGCCTTAGTAGTTTCTCCGCCAGAACTAATAACTCCAAAATCTTCAATGCAGTAAACCGTACTTAACGTTCCGCACACAGGCAGCATCGATTTAAAGCCGAGTGATCCTGCGGTGCAATTAGGGTCTTCTGCGCTCTTACATGTTGGATCTTTGTAAGCATCGCTTTGGTACTTCTGAAAATCAATCAAATATGAGGCTGGAGTTCCGGGAGGGGAATCCAGGAATCGCTGGATATGCATGCCACGGTCAGCATCGTTCGGAATGGCCCAGCTTCGTCCCGCATCGCCGACCGTTTCACCTGCTGCAACTACGGCGGAAGAGCCGCCCAATATAAATGCGATAGCAACGATTATTGAAGTTAGTTTTTTCATATCTCTATCTCTTCTTATATCCGGTTGGGCACTTTGGGTTAACGGCAGTCACCTTCTTAGTCATTTTTCCTTTAACGCAATTGATTGAAGTCTTCTTCAAGGCCGCAGGCTTTGATGCTGCAGTTGGTGATGGGTTAGCCGCTGGCTCGACCGCTTGAGTCAACTTAACTCGAACTGTTGGTGAAGAAAACGTGAAGCCACTTGCTGTCAGGTAAAGCCAACCATTCTTCTCACCAAGGACTGTTGTAGCAACTTGCGCCGTTCCGTCAGCGGCAACGATGGAGACTGTTGCAGAAACCGGGGCAGCGGTGAATCCGTAGATACATCGAGCAACAGAAGATCTCATAAGTAAGTTATAAGTACCTTTGAAAACTTCGCCATTTGGAAGGAAGTGAGGAGATGCAACTTTATAATCTAAGGAATTCTCTGTTTGATTGTAAACAGGTGGACCAGATACGAAGAAGTTCGAATTGGTTGCAACGATGCCACTTAGGCTCGCATTATTTCTGAAACAACCCTTTTGATCCGATCCAGAATTTGTACTGCGAATTGACCACTGAGTTGGCGCCATAGGTGCTTTATCTTTGAGTGCTGAGTACCATGCGATCGCTTCAGGAAATTGGCTTTCACGATAATCCAAATAGTCTTTTAATAAGGACGGCGAGACCAAACTTCCTGCCAGGCGATCACCAAAACCTGTGCCGTATGCAGATTCTTCAGGTCTCGTTGCGTAATAATCCGCTACTTGCTTTGGAATATCAGTTTTTGGAAACCAAGCATAAACGCTAGGGACTATCGAAGCGCGTCCCGAAACTTGAATTACTTGATCTCCATCGGCGGCTGTATTTATTTCGGCAACCGTGTTGTTAGTTCTTCCATGTAGCCAGCCATTTATCTTTGCATGCATCTTCAAGCTCAGACCAAAATCTATGTCCAGCGGTAGTGGCCATGCCAGTAAACATTCAGTCGCCGAAGATTGTGCGCAACGAGCTGTTGTGCCTGTGCTCTGATCGAATGGGACTCGTTGGTTCGAGACCATACCGAGAACCTTGAAGGCGGCAACCTCTGTTGTTGGTCCAGTAATTTGATAACGCCCTGTTACTTTGGAAACAGCAAATATTCCCAAAGAAAAGTCATTTACATTAAATAGCGGATTTCCTGCAACTTTAATACCTGTCGCTTGTGCGACCACCAAATATTGAGTGCCGGCAACGTGAGGCGCCTCAGGTATATCAACTAAAAATGTAGATCCACCAGTGGGTAGGTTTGCCTGGAGATTTCCTTTAAATGCGTAAGCCATTTTCTCTGGGAAAGCTCCTACGTAATTCACTGCAAGCTTCTTGCCAGCCGAATTGGTAGCAGTTACCCCCTGAACGCAATCAGTTGTGAGTTCTTGGCTGCAATAACCCAAATTAGCCATGAAATTCATGAATTTGTCTTGGCCACATTCTGCAGTTCCATACTCGAAACAGTTGTTGACGCTTAAGACTTTGCTGGTACCAACTTGAGTGCCATCACTAGTGAATGCTTGAAGAGTAGAAAAGGTATTCTTCAATTTCTGAGAGTCTTCTATCACTACCCCGAATGAAGGCACATTCCCCGGCGGTGAAGAAATCACAAATTGCTCATCTGGAATATCTGCTGCGCTAACTGGAGAAAAGACTCCGAGTGTTAGCGCAAATACTGTGCAAAATGCAATGAATATCTTCTTCATTTCTTCTTATAGCCTTTCGGACAAACTGGATTTACTGCGGTCACCTTCTTACTTGTCTTTCCCTTTAGGCAAGTGATTGAGCTCTTCTTGATCGCGGCCGGCTTCACCGGCACCACTGGGGCTGCTGCCTCTTGAGTCAGCTTTACTCTTACTGTTGGTGAAGAGAAGGTGAAGTTATAGGCGGCAAGATTGAGGAAACCATCTTTTTCGCGAACCAAAGTTGTGGCAATGTTCGGTTCGCCAGATTCAGAGACAATAGAAATAGTTGCGCCAATTGGCGCTTGCGAGAATCCGTATAGGCATCTTGCAACTACTGAACTCATCACTAAATCGTAAGTACCCTTGAATACATCCCCTGTAGAAGTTAAGTGCGGTGCTGCGACTTTATAATCCAACACACCTTCGTTTTTATCAAAGCTAGGTGGACCGTCTAAGTACTGTGCAGCATTTGTTGAAACTACTCCAGCGAACCCATTACTCTTAGCAAAACATGGACTTTCATTTTTGGTGTCACCAAAAGAGATCATCGTCTTGAGCATCCAAGCTGTGGGCATACCTTGTGCTTTATCACCGATAACTGGAAGCCAATTAACAAACTCTTTCATTGTGTTGGCATTGTTACCATAATTGCCATCGCGTCGTAGAGCGATTTCTGAAAGTGGTTGATCTTTTGTGCCAAAAGTTGTGCTTCCCCAGTTGGGAATACCTGAATAGTAATTTTTTAGCCCTGCAGGCATGGCGTCGTTATTAACCCAAACATCAATAAGTGGAACCTTGATTGCATTTGCCTGAACTGTAAGTAATTGAGTTCCGGCGGCTTCTTTTACCAATGTTATTGATGGTGCCTTCATGCGTCCATGCAGCCAACCGTTTAACTGGTTGTTCATTCTAAATTGCAAACCGAATGCAACGTTTTGTGGAAGTGGAAAACCTTTTGCGCATTCGGTTACCGAAGACATAACGCATTTTCCTGTCTCTGGAGGATTTCCGACTGGCGCTCCAATTAACCAATCCGTTGTTGGATATTGCTTTGGATCAGTAGACATTGAGCTAAAACCAAAAGTGCCTTTTTCTATAGCAATAGCAAATATTCCAGTCTGCATGCGTTGCATCAAGAATTTGGCAGTCGGTGAATTATTGGTATCACGAACGCCGACCATTTCAGATTTAATTAAATATAAATCTCCACCAGCATGTGGCGCATCAGGAATTTTTACAAGTATCGCACCACCACCTGTTGGCAAATTCTGGGAAGGGTCGCCTTGAAAGTCGTACTTTCCTTTGTCAGCAAAGATTCCAGCTGGTTGAATGTCTAGTTCCTTGCCGTCATCGGTCTTAGCAAACACCTTGGTAATGCAGTCAACTGTGTTAACAGAGTCGCACTTTGGCAAGATTGCGCGGTAGAACTGTTTTGAAGTGAACTCACAACCTGATTGCCCAAGTGAAGAGCAAGCCGTTATTGATTCGACACCTTGCGCTGAGTTAACTTTAAAGCTAATGAATCCTGAGTTGAATCGAGTTATTTCTGCTGAATCTTGGAGTAAATATCCTTGGAAATTCTTAGCTGGAGCAGGAGACGCTAGATGCTGTTCATCATACGAATCTGCGCCATGGGCCAGCGTTGGAGCAATTAGCGCTACTGAAATCAGTAGAAGTACGAATTTTCCTAAACGCTTCACGCGATCCCCAGTCTTAGAAGTTTTTTAGAGTACTTACGAAGAGACCGCCCCCGGTTCACTAATCTCTTAGTGAACCGAGGAACGGTTTTGCCCTCGTTTATCTATATGGAAGAAGTGTCGAAACTACTTCTTCTTATAACCTGCTGGACATGCTGGCTTAACTGCAGTGATCTTCTTTACAGCCTTGCCCTTAACGCATGTGATGGTTGTCTTGTTCAAGATCTTGGCAGCAGGCTTGTAGCCCTTCTTGATGCCGATCTTGAGCTTTGGACGTGAGTATTCGAAGCCAGATACATCAATGATGATTCGGCCGTTCTTCACGCTGATGTTCTTTAGGAAGGCTGCAGTTCCGCCTTCTTCTGTTGTTAGCGAGATTTCTAGAGCTGATGCAGCATCGTTTGGATTAGTCATACCCCAAAGAAGTGCAGCATCTGCTGTAGGAATTACCGCCTTGTAGAAGCCCTTGTTCACTGTCACACCATCTGGTGCAAAGTGAGGAGCAGCTGCGCGCCATGTGAATGCCTTATCCTCTTCGCTCCAGACTGGAGTTGAGAGTCCGCAGACACCGTTTGAGCCGACGTACATTCCACCGGAAGTACCTTCAACACCGAAGCCGGAGTTGTCGTCGTTGGCTGCCATAGCAATCATCTGGAATTGACGAACGTTGGCCTTTGATACGCCTTCTTCGCCTTCGCAATCCTTAACGTTCTTCGCAAGAGGAACAGTTACAGGAGTACCTGTGATTGAGATTGCGTTGTATTCGCCACCTGGCTCTTGCTTAACAACGATATCTGTACCAACAGCAACGGTAACGCCAGTCTGCATTTCGCCGACGCGAACCTTAACTGTAATTACGATATCTGAATCAAGGCTTACTGCATATGCCTTGTTACCGACCTGGCCTGCGAGGTTGGTCTTCTTATCAGCACCTGTAAGTGTTGGAAGAACATCGACGAATAGCATGCTTGATACGAACTCGTTAGGAGTACGTGCTTCAACATAAAGTCCGTCATAACCAAGTGCGCCAAGGTTTAGACCTTGCCAATCAGGGTGTGTCCAGCGACCGACAAGTGCGCGACCGGCTTCAGCTGGCGTTCCAACGGCAACACCTGGAGCTGGTGCAAGTGGAGCTGTTGCAGCTAATTCAGTTGCTTCAGCAGTTGCGCTTTCGGTTGTTGGAGTTGTTGTAGTTGCAGCAGCTGCTGGATCAGCAGGAACTGCAGCAGGTGTACCGGCAACAGCCCAGCCGTTAACAAGTGCATCACGAGTTACCCAGATAGGAATGATAATTCCTTCGGTAGCCTTAAATGTCTTGGTAGCAGCATCGTAAGTAGTTCCCCACACTGGACGCTGTTGAGTTGCTGACAGTTCAGCAAGATCAATAAATGTCACGCCAGTAAAGTTAGCAATCTGCTTTGCTGCATCTGCAGCTGTTGGATAGAAGAAGAAGAACTTAACTTCATTATCTTGCACGAAGGCAACTGAGCCCTTGTAGCAAGCACCAAATGTTGATTTAGTTGATGACTTAGTCGCTGGATTAAAGCAATCCATTGGATAGCTATAGAAATCTAGCGGCTTGTTAATGTCATAGGTCTTTGTTTTTGGATCAAACTTCGCACCCTGTTCTGGGTGATTAGCTGTCCCGAAAAGTGAAGAGAGATCCTGCATTACGTATTTGCCTGAAGCAAGTACATCGCGCTGGTATTGAGACATCCACCAGTTGTTGTCGATTACTTTTCCACCCTTGATCTGTGCAACTGGTGCAAAGAAATCAACTGGTGTCTTCTTAGCTGGAACTTCTGCTCCGCTTGGCACATAGGTCAAAGGAATTTTCTGTCCTGAACCTGTGGCAATTGTTACTGATTCGATGCAATAAATACCGTTTTGAATTACACAGGCATTCATTGGTGACTTAGGCAGGCGGATGGTTGCAGCACTTGCTGAAGTAGCAGTGAGCAATCCCGCGAGCATTGCTAGGGACGCAGCCCCAGCGATTAGCTTCTTTTTCACATTTCCCCCATAGAGATAGGTGAAGCCACGGGTATGGCTTCATAGTGGTTACCGCACTATGGGGGCTAATTTATGCGCTTTGGGGGCAGGTAAAAAGGGGGTTTCCTATCGGAGTTGAGCTAAGTACCAGTTCCACTGCCACGTCTCACGCGGAGAAGTCTCCAAAGAATCCTTGAATTCAGGGAAGGTATAGACCAGCAGCGCAGTGCCTCCAGGCAGAACGGTTGTTGGCCGTGAGTCGCTGACGATTGGGGTGTGATTGGTGAAGATGCCCAATGATGGCGCAGTCGAAATCAAATCTTGAGTGTTGTTCTGCAGACTTAAAACCCAAGTAACCGGACACTGTCCTCTGCCACAACGTTCCCAAGAAATCTTCAGACCATTTGCCGTTAAACCACCGAGAGTGTCACCGATTCCACCAGCACCACTAATAGCACCGAGATCGCCAACGCTCTGTTCCCATGTAACTGGGTAATCAGATTGCAGGCCAACGATCTCCGGCTGGCTATTTGAATTAGCGCCGGTAACTCCGTTATCAGAGGCCACAATAATTGGGGCTGGCTTTTGAATTACTTCATAAATTCCAATACTGGCCGCACCAACGGCAATTACACCAAGTAAGGCAACAAGTGCGCGACGAATTCTTTGGCGACGCACTTTGGCGATAATAATCGGAGCGAGGTCACGATTTTCAAGGACGCCAAGTGCCATCCACTGCATCTCGCGTTTAATTAGCGGATCTACATCACTCATTGTTATCCACCACTTCTGCGATTACGGTTTCGATTTCAGATGGTCGCTGAGAACTTCCAGTCAACTCTTTATTTGCGGACTTTTCTAGCTCTGGAACTAACTCGACATATGCGGCTACCGCTGCTTTGCCGCGGGCTAAGTGTGAAGCTGCAGTGCCCATTGGAATCTGCAGAACGTCAGCGACTTCGCGCAAGACCATGCCGTGCTCGTAAATCAAAACTAGAACTGCGCGTTGTGCCGCACTCAGCGACTTTAGGGCTGCTTGGACAAGTAAGCGCTGAGTTACATCATCTGTTTGATCAACTAAGTCGCGAATATTTTCAGCCAGATCCCAGGAAGTTTCCTTCTCTTGCTGACGGCGCAACCATTTGCGACGCATATCTGCATGCTTGCTAACCATTACACGCATTAAATATGCCTCAGGATTTTCGTGGCTGCGGATCTTGCTCCAGCGCTTGTAAACATCTGCCAGCGCTTCTTGCAGAACATCTTCGGCGTTCTGGGTATCAAAACAAATTACCTTTGCAGCACGCAGAAACGCCTTCTGGTTTTCGCGTAACCAGAGGGTGAACTCAACTTGGTTCTGTTGGCTCATGCGCACTCCATGAGAGGAAGGTTACCTGCTTGCTGCACCAAAGAGCGAGGTCGCCAGCAATACTGATAGCCCGATAAATACTCCGCTTGCGCCAGCCGATGCGGCGAGTGCGCCTGCGGCGGCCGGTACTAAAAATTGTCCAAAGCGATTACCCATTAAGCGCGCTGAGACGGCTAGCGCTCGTTCATTAGCGGCAGTCTTTTGTGAAACCAAGGACATTGTTAACGGTTGGCCAATTCCAAGTGAAAATCCTGCGATAAAGACAATGGCGCCAAGAGTTAGTGGTGTTTTTGCAAAAGCCATACCTGCACAAGCAATAACAGAGACTGTGGTGCTGACCATCAACAATTGATACGTAGAAAAACGTGCGCTTAGCCGGCCGAGGAAGAAGCGAGAGATCATCGTTGTACCGGCACGAATGGCCAGAATGATTCCGATCGCATAGGGAGAGAAATTATTCTCTGTGCCGAAGAGCGGTAAGAAAACAACAAGAACATCGGCAACTGACGAGATAGCTAGTGAGACATAGATTGCAGCCAAAATGCCAGGCTTCTTTAGTAGCGCAATCGCTGCGGTATAGGTGCCTTCATCAGATTTAGCTTCAACGCTTGGCTTCTCCTTGCGCCATCTGATAACCGGCACTAGTGCAACCACACAAAGAACAAAGCCTAAAAGAAAAGCGTTAGATGTTGATTTAGGAAGTGTTCCATCGGAACCCGCAACAAGTGCAGCCACTAGCGGTCCAATTAAATGTCCAAGAGATGCGCTAAATGTGTAGTAGCCAAAGTATCTGTCGTAATTTTCGCGAGGTGCCCGAAGTGCAACCATAGATTGGCCACCCACCATACAAGCCAGATGCGATATGCCAGCAAAGGCGGTTGCGATTGCGAGAGTAAAGACCGAGTTAGCAAAGATTAGGGCTACGGCTGTTAGCGCCATGGAAATAGTTCCGGCGATTATGAACTTACCTTCACCGATCTTTCCTACTAATCGGCCAAATTGCAGCGCCAATAAAACCGGAAAGAGTGCGTAGAGCGCGGCAACTACACCGATTTCATAAGTGCTGGCATCTAGTTCGATCGCTCGATAGGTAATCATCGGGCGAAGAACGTAGATCGTGGCCTGAGTAAGGGTAGAACTCAATAAGAGCGGACGCGCCCAGAAGAAGCGAGAGATCATCGTTGTACCGGCACGAATGGCCAGAATGATTCCGATCGCATAGGGAGAGAAATTATTCTCTGTGCCGAAGAGCGGTAAGAAAACAACAAGAACATCGGCAACTGACGAGATAGCTAGTGAGACATAGATTGCAGCCAAAATGCCAGGCTTCTTTAGTAGCGCAATCGCTGCGGTATAGGTGCCTTCATCAGATTTAGCTTCAACGCTTGGCTTCTCCTTGCGCCATCTGATAACCGGCACTAGTGCAACCACACAAAGAACAAAGCCTAAAAGAAAAGCGTTAGATGTTGATTTAGGAAGTGTTCCATCGGAACCCGCAACAAGTGCAGCCACTAGCGGTCCAATTAAATGTCCAAGAGATGCGCTAAATGTGTAGTAGCCAAAGTATCTGTCGTAATTTTCGCGAGGTGCCCGAAGTGCAACCATAGATTGGCCACCCACCATACAAGCCAGATGCGATATGCCAGCAAAGGCGGTTGCGATTGCGAGAGTAAAGACCGAGTTAGCAAAGATTAGGGCTACGGCTGTTAGCGCCATGGAAATAGTTCCGGCGATTATGAACTTACCTTCACCGATCTTTCCTACTAATCGGCCAAATTGCAGCGCCAATAAAACCGGAAAGAGTGCGTAGAGCGCGGCAACTACACCGATTTCATAAGTGCTGGCATCTAGTTCGATCGCTCGATAGGTAATCATCGGGCGAAGAACGTAGATCGTGGCCTGAGTAAGGGTAGAACTCAATAAGAGCGGACGCGCCCACGGCAAAAGTTTTTGGGACGCCATTTACTTCTTTAGTGCAAGCTTCTTCTTAAAGTTCCAGATCATCGGACCGATAATCACAATAAGGAGGATTACGTAGAGGATTTTTGACATTGGAGTTGCATATAGCGCGCTAAGTTCGCCACCGCTGATCTGCAGCGCACGACGCATCTGAAGCTCAGCCATCGGCCCAAGAATTAGTCCAATAATTAGCGGTGTAATTGGAACTCCAAAACGGCGGAAGGCAAAACCGATTACACCAACACCCAGCGCGATCCAGAGATCAAAGATTGCATTGTTCGCAACGTACGCGCCCATCAATGCGAAGGCGGTGATTCCGGAGAAGAGATAAGGGCGTGGAATATTTAGAAGTTTTGCCCAGACGCGCACTAGCGGCAGATTAAGCGCCAGGAGCAAGGTGTTTCCGATAAAGAGCGAAGCGATTAAGGTCCAGACGATTTCAGGGTTTGTTGTAAATAGCAGCGGACCAGGTTGAATGTTGTAAGTCTGAAGAGCGACCAGAATTACTGCAGCAGTTGCAGATGTTGGAAGTCCAAGTGCAAGAAGTGGAACAAGAGCACCAGCGGCATTTGCATTGTTAGCAGCCTCTGGGCCTGCTACGCCTTCAATGGCGCCATGACCAAACTCCTCTTTATTCTTCGATAAAGATTTCTCTGCCGCATAACTTAAAAATGTTGGGACTTCAGAGCCTCCGGCAGGGATAACGCCTAATGGAAAACCAATCGCTGTTCCGCGAAGCCAGGGGCGCCAAGAACGTTTGAAGTCTTGGCGAGACATAATCGCCTTGCCCTTCATCGGAATGATCGACCAACCAGTTGCCTTCGCGCGGCCTGCGATATACAAAGCCTCGCCAAGTGCAAATAGCGAAACGATTACAGTCACTGTTTCAATTCCATCGATTGCTTGAAGGCTTCCAAAAGTTAGGCGAACTGCGCCAGATTGCAGATCAGAACCAACCAAGCCAATAACTAGGCCTACGCCAAGGGATGCCATACCGCGCAACATTGAATTTCCTAAGAGCGTTCCGACCGTTGTAAAAGCGATCAACATCAGCGCAAAGAAATCTGCCGCCGTAACTTTAAAGGCCCACTCGGCAAGTGAGGGGGCGGTAAATGCCAAGATCGCAGTTGCGATTGTGCCTGCGATGAATGAACCAATAGCTGCAGTCGCAAGGGCAGAACCAGCGCGTCCACGCTTTGCCATTTGATGGCCTTCGAGCGCTGTTATTACTGAACCGGATTCACCAGGAGTATTTAATAAAATCGAAGTTGTCGATCCGCCATACATGGCGCCGTAGTAAATAGCAGCAAACATAATTAGCGCAGATGCCGGGCTAACTGAATAAGTAATTGGCAACAAGAGTGCGATAGCAAGTGCGGGTCCGATACCGGGAAGAACTCCGACCAGCGTTCCAAGGATTGTTCCGAGTAGACCGAAAAGTAGATTGTTTAGGGTAAGGGCTGAGGCGAAGCCCTCCATAAGCGAGTTAAAACTACTCATTCAAAGATCCCCAGGATTCCTGCTGGAAGGCCAACGTTTAGACCTTTAGAAAATGCAAAATAAACGATAAAAGAGAAGATGATCGAGATAAGTAAATTCTTAAGTAGATTTTTGGCACCGTATGCAAAGGCGACGCCAAAGAACACCACTGTGCTCGCGATGATAAATCCAGCACGCTCAATTAAAAGTGGGTAGGTCAACATTGAGCCGGCGACCATGGCTAAAGATTTAAAGTCTGTCTTTTCAACTATTTCGCCGAACTCGGTTCCTTCAGGTACGCCGAGATTTCCGCGGAAAATTTGTACAAATAAACCCAGAGAAATAAAAATGACAAAACCGCTTACTACGTAAGGAAAAATTTGCGGACCAACGGTTCCAGATCCCGGTGGAACTAACATCTTGGAAGTGTCGTATAGAACGACCAACCCAAGAATTAGGAGAGAGCCCGCAAAAGCGAGCTCTCCCCCAATCTTCTTAGATTTCAAGAGGACTTATGCCAAGCCAAGTGAAACTAGCGTGGTTGTGATGTCCTTCTTTTGTGATGCAAGGAATGCTTCGAAATCCTTGCCGTAATCTGTTTGGTTCTGCCAATCCTTAGCAACCAATGTTGCCTTCCAGGCATCTCCTGCACGAGTTACATCAACAGCCTTTAGCCAGTTAACGCGCTCTGCTTCGGTAAGTGCTGCTGGAGCAAGAATTCCGCGCCAGTTACCGAATGTGAAGTTGATTCCCTGCTGGATCAATGTCTGACCCTTGATTGACTTCAAACGTGATGGTGATGAAAGGGCTAGAACACGTAGCTTTCCGGCCTTTACAAATGAAGCGAATTCAGATGTACCTGAAACGCCAGCTACTGTCTGTCCGCTGAGTACAGAAGTTGTTACTTCTCCACCACCTGCGTATGGAACGTAGTTCATTTCAGTGGCTTTTCCGCCAGCTTTTTCAACTAGAAGACCCATGTAAACGTGGTCAACAGTTCCCTTTGATCCACCAGCGATAGGTAGCTTTGGATTTGCAACGATATCTGCGAGTAGTTGATTAATTGTCTTGTACTTAGAAGATGTAGGAACAACAATCGCTTCATATTCGCGCATCAATCCAGAGATTGCCTTTGAATCTGCTTGGTTTAGCTTTGACTTAGTTGAAGCAACGCCTGCAACCATCGCAAAACCTGTAATGAAAGCAAAATCTTTAGCCTTTTGATCTTGGAAGTATCCAAGACCTACAGTTCCGGATCCGCCTGACTTATAAGCAACTGTGTAATCGCTAAGCATGCCTTCTGCCTTCATAGCATCAGCAAATGCGATTGCAGTGGTGCCGTAACCGCCACCTACGCCAGATGAAGCAACCCACTCAAGCTTTGAGAGTGGGGTTACATCTTTGTACCACCATTTCAACTTGCCTTTTAGGGTTCCAGTTGAAACTACTAAACATGTTAGATCAGAGCCTTCGACTCCACGAGCCTTTGCTACGCGACCTGCGGTAATGCAGTCATCGCCAGCCTTTGCAATTGCTGCCGCTTTTGGTGCTGCTGTTGCTGTTGGAGCAACTGTTGCAAGTACTGAAAGCGCCAATGATGCAACGAGTGCACCGGCAAATTTCTTTTTTAACATCAAGACTCTCCTTTAAGAGTTAGCCCACGAGGGATGGGGTTTGAGAAAGGTTATGCGTTACTGGCTAGCCAGGTAAAGGGATTTTCATAACGATTTAATACTAATTTGTGAGGTCAGACACCTCAAAAAGAGATTATGAGCGTCAGGAAAGCAGGCTTGATATTTCAATGCCTAGAGAGGCTAACTTTGCCCGTCCCCCGTCAGCAGCCGTTAATACAAATGGCTTTCCATCTGGCAAAAGTGCAAATGAATGCTCGAAGTGGGCACCTCTAGATTTATCTTGAGATACAACCGTCCAGTCATCGCCTAAAACTTTTGTCTTATGTGTTCCGCGCGTAATCATCGGTTCAATTGCAAGTGCCATCCCGACAATTAACTCAGGACCATTTCCACCTTTTCCAAAGTTTAAAACATGTGGCTCTTGATGCATCTCGGTACCGATTCCGTGGCCACCGTACTCTTGCAGAATTCCGTACTTACCTTGCGAATCGATGTAATTTTCAATTGCTGCGCTGATATCAGTAAGGCGCGCACCTAATTTACCCGCGGCGATTCCGCGCCACATTGACTCTTCGCAGACATCCATAAGTTTTTGATCTTGTGCGTCAACGTTGCCGACTCCGACAGAAAATGCAGCATCGCCATGCCAACCATCGATGATTGCACCGCAATCGATTGAGACTAGATCACCATCGTTGATGAGGCGATCCCCAGGGATACCGTGAACGATTTCTTCATTTACTGAAACACAGATCGTTGCGGGAAAGCCGTGATAGTTAAGAAAGTTGGGGGTTGCACCGTTTCTTTTGATGCAGGCTGCTGCAACTGCATCGAGTGCGCTAGTTGTCATTCCTGGCTTAATCGCAGCTCGTATCGCTTGGTGAATTTCGGCGACTACTAAACCGGCGCGACGCATTACCTTTAATTGTTCAAGGGTTTTTATCTGGATCGCCATAAAAGTACTTTAGTTACTAGAGGCGACCGAGCGCAGTAATCGCATGCTCGGTGATTTCAGCAACGGTTCCTACTGCTGGGATAGTGATCAATAAACCTTCAGAGCGGTAGAAAGAGATGATTGGCGCGGTCTGCTCTTCATAGACCTCAAGGCGGCGTGCGATAACTTCTTCTTTATCGTCTTCACGCTGATAAAGATCGTTGCCATTGCAAGAAGCACAGTTTGTAGCTCCCGCTTCATTGGATGCACCGCATCCACGACAGGTACGACGAGAAGATAAACGCTTAATGATTTCATCAGATGCGATAGCAAGTTCTAAAGCTGCTTGCAACGGAGTCTTGGCCTCTGCAAGAAATGCACGAAGAACTTCAGCCTGTGCCACGTTGCGTGGATAGCCATCTAGAAGAAAACCATTGGCAACATCGTCATGGGTTAGACGATCTTTGACCATATCGTTGGTGACTGAATCGGGAACTAGTTCGCCGCGATCCATAAATGCTTTCGCTTGGTTTCCGAGTTCTGTTCCGGCCTTCAAATTAGCGCGGAAGATATCGCCAGTTGAAATATGCGGAATTGAATAGTGCGCAGATAGGAATTGAGCTTGTGTTCCTTTACCAGCACCTGGTGGTCCAACCAGGATTAAACGCATTAGCGCAAGAACCCCTCATATGAACGCTGTTGCAACTGGCTTTCGATCTGCTTTGCAGTATCAAGACCAACACCGACAACGATCAGGATCGCAGTTCCACCGAATGGGAAGTTCTGAGTTGCACCGAATACGATCAACGCACCGATTGGAATAATCGCAACGAGCGCGAGGTATAGCGCACCTGGCGCTGTAATGCGTGAGAGAACGTATTGCAGGTATTCAGAAGTTGGGCGACCGGCACGGATGCCTGGAATAAATCCGCCGTACTTCTTCATATTGTCTGCAACTTCATCTGGATTAAAGGTAATCGCTACATAGAAGTAGGTGAAGAAGATAATCAAAGCTGAATAAGCAGTTACATAAAAGACGTTATCGCCATTTACGAGGTTACGAGAAACCCATACCGCCCAAGCCGCTTGGCTATTGGTGAAGTTAACGATCAAAGATGGGATGTAGAGAAGTGATGAAGCGAAGATAACCGGGATAACGCCAGCCTGGTTTACCTTGATTGGAATATAAGTACTTGTTCCGCCGTAAGCCTGACGTCCAACCATGCGCTTTGCGTACTGCACAGGGATTCGGCGCTGTGCTTGTTCAACGAATACAACCGCTGCAACAACTGCAATACCGACCGCTAAAACAACGATAAATGCGAAGAGGCCCTTTTGAACGCGGATGCTCCAGAGTTGTCCAGGGAAGCTTGCTGCGATAGATGTGAAGATCAAGATAGACATACCGTTACCAATACCGCGATCAGTGATTAGCTCACCGAGCCACATGATTACAGATGTACCGGCTGTCATAACGATGATCATCGTTGCTATGCGCTGCCATGAAGTATCAGGAATGATCGCTTCATTACAGCCTGAGATCAAACGACCAGGTGTACGAGCAACTGCAACCAAACCTGTTGATTGAAGTACTGCTAAACCGATTGTTAGATAACGGGTGTATTGAGTTAACTTCGCAGTTCCAGATTGTCCCTCTTTCTTAAGAGTTTCAAAGCGTGGAATTACAACTGTAAGAAGTTGAATAATGATCGAGCTGGTGATGTAAGGCATGATGCCAAGTGCAAAGACAGAGAGCTGAATTAGCGCTCCACCTGAGAACAAGTTGATCAGACCGAAGAGACCACCTGTTTGAACTTGGTTAAGACATGTCTGAACTGCTGTGTATGAAACGCCAGGAGTTGGGACGACTGAACCGAAGCGGAACAGAGCCATGATTGAAAGAGTGAAGAAGATCTTCTTGCGCAGATCTGGTGTCTTAAAAGCCATTCCAAATGCTGAAAGCATCAATCTTCTCCCTCTATCAAATCAATGAAACTTTTATAAGTTTCTTTTTGAAACTTATAGAACTTTGGTTGAACCACCAGCGGCAGCGATCTTTTCGACTGCTGATGCTGAGAATGCATGTGCTGTTACAGATACCTTGACGGCGATATCGCCATTGCCAAGAACCTTTACAGGCAAGCTATCGCGTACTGCGCCCTTAGCAATTAGATCTGCAACTGTTACATCTCCACCCTTAGGGAAGAGATCGTTAATTGTTGCAACGTTAACTGCTTGGTACTCAATACGTGCTGGGTTCTTAAAGCCGCGAAGCTTAGGCAAACGCATAACCAACGGAAGCTGGCCACCCTCAAAACCTGGGCGAACAGTGTTACGTGCATGTGTTCCCTTGCCACCGCGACCGGCGGTCTTACCCTTTGATGCTTCACCGCGACCTTTACGGGTCTTAGCTTTCTTTGCACCTGGGGCTGGACGAAGGTGATGAAGTTTTAGCGTCATCTTTATTCGACCTCCTCAACCTTGATCAAGTGGCGTGCTGCGTACACCATGCCACGAATTTCTGGACGATCTTCTTTGACGACAACATCGTTGATGCGCTTTAGACCAAGTGAACGCAAGGTCTCGCGAATCTCAGGTTTGTTACCGACCTTAGATTTAATTTGAGTTACTTTTAAACGTGGCATTAGGCACCAACTGTCATCTGTGAAGCGCGGATAATTGCTGCAGGTGCAACATCTTCAAGTGGACGACCGCGACGAGCAGCGATTGCTGCTGGTGACTCAAGCATCTTCAACGCTGCAACAGTGGCGTGGACCATGTTGATTGCATTGTTCGAGCCGAGTGACTTGGTCAATACATCTGAGATGCCAGCACATTCGAGTACTGCACGAATTGGGCCACCGGCGATAACTCCGGTACCTGGGCTTGCTGGGCGAAGAAGAACTACGCCAGCTGCTGTTTCTCCTTGTACTGGGTGA
Source organism: Candidatus Planktophila lacus (assembly GCF_002288385.1). Lineage (NCBI taxonomy): Bacteria > Bacillati > Actinomycetota > Actinomycetes > Candidatus Nanopelagicales > Candidatus Nanopelagicaceae > Candidatus Planktophila > Candidatus Planktophila lacus. The sequence continues at coordinate 1,149,205 of NZ_CP016783.1, forward strand.
GGAACAGTTCCTTGGATGCGTGGGACTACGAAGAATGACTTCTTTGCTTCTTCAACAGCCTTAGCGATCGCTTGTGGAACTTCCTTAGACTTTCCGTAACCAATACCGACTGTGCCATTGCCGTCGCCGACAACTACTAGTGCGGTGAATGAGAAACGACGTCCACCCTTAACAACTTTAGATACACGGTTGATAAAGACAACGCGCTCCATGTATGGAGACTTGTCCTTCTCACGATCGTCGCGACGTTCACGGCGTTCGCCATTTCCGCGGCCACGGCCTTTTTCAGAAACCTTGTCAGCGCCCTTGTTGTCTGGTGCAGTTGCGGTTGTTGGATTTTCAGCCATTAGAACTCCAATCCGTTCTCTCGTGCACTATCAGCAAGTGCTGCGATACGACCTGTGTACTTATTTCCTGCGCGGTCGAATACAACGGTAGAGATACCGGCATCCTTTCCACGCTTTGCGATCAACGCGCCAATCTCGCGAGACTTTGCAGTCTTATCGCCAGTTGACTTGCGGAAGGCTTCTTCCATTGTTGATGCGTAAGCCAAAGTCTTACCTTGTGTGTCATCAATGATCTGTACGAAGAGGTGACGCGCAGAGCGAGAAACGACTAGACGTGGACGCGCAGGAGTGCCAGAGACCTTCTTGCGGACGCGGAAGTGACGACGGGCGCGAGCATTAGTAGCTGACCCCTTGCGGACTTTTACACCGATTGCCATTACTTCTTACCTGTCTTTCCTTGCTTACGGCGAACAACTTCGCCTGCCAAACGTAGGCCCTTGCCCTTATAAGGATCTGCTTTACGCAGTTTCTTAATCTTGGCTGCTACTTCACCAACGAGTTGCTTATCAATTCCGGTGATGTGCAACTTGGTTGGAGATTCAACCTTGTAAGAAATTCCTTCTGGAGCTAGGAATGGAACTGGGTGGCTATATCCGAGCAAGAATTCGAGATCCTTACCCTTCTCAGCAACGCGGTAACCAACACCGACGATGTCGATAGTTAGCGTGTAACCAGTTGTTACGCCGGTGACCATATTTGATACCAATGTGCGTGATAGGCCATGAAGTGAACGTGTAACGCGCTCTTCATTTGGACGAGCAACGGTGATAACACCATCTGCTTGTGAAACTTGAATTGGTTCAGCGACGTTTAGTGAAAGTGAACCCTTTGGTCCCTTAACTGAAACGTTCTGACCTGCGATTGTTACTTCAACGCCAGCAGGAACAGCGATTGGCATACGACCGATACGTGACATATTCGATCACCATACGTAGGCGAGAACTTCTCCGCCTACACCCTGTTTGTTGGCTTGCTTATCAGTAAGCAATCCAGATGAAGTTGATATGATTGCAACGCCGAGTCCACCAAGTACTTTTGGTAGAGCTGTTGACTTTGCGTAAACGCGAAGTCCTGGCTTGCTTACGCGGCGAAGACCGGCGATTGAACGCTCGCGGTTTGCACCGAACTTGAGGTCAAGAACTAGGTCCTTGCCAACACCGTTTGTTGCTGATTCAACGCGATAGCCTGCGATGAAACCCTCCTTTTGAAGGATCTCTGCAATGCGTGCTTTAACCGATGAAGACGGCATTGAAACCGAATCATGGTAAGCAGAGTTCGCGTTGCGCAGACGTGTCAACATGTCTGCGATCGGATCTGTCATTGTCATACGTGGCCTATGGCCTTTCTCGAAACAGTATCCAAGCAATTTGCCTGGACTTTCTTCGTTGTAGTTTTAACTAGCTTGCTCCGGTAAAAATGATGGCGCCATCATTTTTACCAAGAAGCCTTTGTAATACCTGGAAGTTCACCACGATGCGCCATTTCACGGAAACAGACGCGGCAAATTCCAAACTTTTGATAGACAGAGTGCGGACGACCGCAACGCTGACAACGTGTATAGCCACGAACCTTGAACTTAGGCTTGCGAGCAGCTTTAACCTTGAGTGATGTCTTTGCCATTCTTATGCCTCCCGGAAAGGAAAACCGAGCAACTTCAAGAGTGCGCGGCCTTCTTCGTCGTTCTTCGCTGTGGTTACAACAGTGATATCCATACCGCGTGGGCGATCGACCTTATCTTGTTCGATTTCTGGGAATACAACCTGCTCGGTTAGACCGAATGTGTAGTTGCCCTTGCCATCGAATTGCTTAGGTGAAAGTCCACGGAAATCGCGGATACGTGGAAGAGAAATTGAGAGTAAGCGATCTGCGAACTCCCACATACGATCTCCACGCATTGTTACGTGTGCACCAATTGGCATACCTTCACGCAACTTGAACTGCGCGATTGATTTGCGTGACTTGGTTACTTGTGGCTTCTGGCCTGTGATGATTGCTAGATCGCGGACTGCGCCTTCGATTAGCTTAGAATCACGAGCAGCTTCGCCAACACCCATATTTACAACGATCTTTACGAGCGTTGGAACCTGCATTGGATTCTTATATCCAAATTGAGTCGTAAGTGCGCCAGCGATTTCGCTACGGTAACGAGCCTTTAAACGAACATCAGTCGTTGTTGACATTAGATGTCCTTTCCGGTGCGACGTGAGATGCGAACATTTTTGCCTTCTTCATCTTTACGAACGCCAAGGCGAGTTGCCTTGCCATCGCCATCGACGACCATGACATTTGAAATGTGGATTGTTGCTTCAGCAGTAACGATTCCGCCGACCTTGACGCCGCGTTCGGTTGTTGACTCTTTGGTGTGGCGCTGTACGCGGTTAACACCTTCAACAAGAATGCGGTTCTTATCAACATCGAGAACCTTGCCTGTAACGCCCTTGTTCTTGCCAGCGATTACGAGCACTGTGTCATCTTTCTTGATCTTCGCCATGGTTAGAGCACCTCCGGAGCGAGTGAAATGATCTTCATGAACTTCTTGTCGCGGAGTTCGCGAGCAACTGGTCCGAAGATACGAGTTCCGCGTGGTTCGCCATCTGCTTTAAGGATGACTGCTGCGTTCTCGTCAAATTTGATGTAAGAACCGTCTGGACGACGACGTTCTTTAACTGTACGAACGATGACAGCCTTTACGACTTCACCCTTCTTAACTTGTCCGCCAGGAATTGCATCCTTAACAGAACAGACGATGATGTCTCCGATACCGGCGTAACGACGGGAGGAGCCACCGAGAACACGAATACAGAGAAGCTCTTTGGCTCCTGTGTTATCCGCGACGCGTAGGCGCGATTCTTGTTGAATCATTTTTTATCCTGCCCCTTACTTAGCTTTCTCGATGATTGAAACTAGACGCCAGCGCTTTGATGCTGAAATTGGTCGTGTTTCCATGATCAAAACACGATCTCCAGTACCTGCGCTATTGGTCTCGTCGTGAGCCTTTAGCTTTGTTGAACGAGACAGAACCTTTGAGTACATACCGTGCTTTACGCGGTTTGATACTTCAACGGTGATCGTCTTATCCATCTTGTCTGAAATGACAATGCCTTCACGTGTCTTGCGATCTGCGCGATTTTCGGTAGTCATTAGGCAGCGCCTCCGATTCCTAGTTCGCGTTCGCGGATAATTGTGTAAAGACGTGCGATCTCCTTGCGAACTGCTCCGAGGCGACCATGTGATTCGAGCTGACCAGTAGCAGCCTGGAAGCGCAGATTAAAGAGTTCCTCTTTAGCCTCACGCACCTTCGATGCTAATTCGTCATCGGTTAATTGGCGTAGTTCTTCATTAACGTTAGCCACTTTATGCCTCCTCACGCTTTACTACACGACACTTCATTGGAAGCTTATGAATCGCAAGACGCATAGCTTCAGTTGCAATCGCTTCTGTTACTCCAGAGATTTCAAACATGATGCGACCTGGCTTCACGTTTGCAATCCACCATTCAGGTGAACCTTTACCGGAACCCATACGAGTTTCAGCAGGCTTCTTTGTAATTGGACGATCTGGATAAATATTGATCCAAACTTTTCCACCGCGCTTGATATAGCGAGTCATCGCAATACGAGCAGCTTCGATCTGACGGTTGGTTACGTATGCAGGCTCTAGAGCTTGGATACCGAAGTCACCGAATGCAACAGCTGTTCCGCCCTTTGATGCGCCTGAACGCGATGGGTGGTGCTGCTTACGGTGCTTGACCTTACGAGGAATTAACATTTACGCCTCGCCTCCTTCAGTTGCTGGTGCTGCTTCTACAACTGGCGCTGCTTGCGTAGTTGTAACTTCTGCACGTGGTGCACGTGGTGTGCGAGGTCCGCGACGTTCTGGCTTTGGAGCGCGTGCTTCTGCAAGCGCCTTTTCAGCGCGCTCTGCGCGTGAACCAATAACTTCGCCCTTGTAGATCCAAACCTTTACACCCAAGCGACCGAATGTTGTTGCTGCTTCATAGAAGCCGTAATCAATATCGGCGCGAAGTGTGTGCAATGGAACGCGACCTTCACGGTAGAACTCTGAACGTGACATTTCTGCGCCACCAAGACGACCACCGCACTGAACACGAATGCCCTGTGCTCCGGCCTTCATCGCTGACTGCATTGACTTCTTCATTGCGCGGCGGAAAGAAACGCGAGCAGCAAGCTGTTCTGCAATTCCTTGTGCAACAAGTTGCGCATCAATCTCTGGGTTCTTAACTTCGAGAATGTTTAGCTGTACTTGCTTGCCGGTTAGCTTCTCAAGCTTCTGACGGAGTACGTCAGCTTCTTGTCCGCGACGACCAATGACGATGCCAGGACGCGCAGTGTGTAGATCGATACGGACGCGATCGCGAGTACGTTCGATCTCAATGCGAGATACGCCTGCGCGCTCCATACCTTTCTGCATCATGCGACGGATTTCGACATCTTCCTTGACGTAATCCTTGTAAAGCTTGTCTGCATACCAACGTGACTTGAATTCAGTTGTGATGCCCAGGCGGAACCCGTGTGGGTTAACTTTTTGACCCATTACTTGGTCGCTCCCTTCGCTGAATCTTCAGCACGCTTTGGATTACGTGTCTGAGTCTTTGTTGATGTGCGTGAAATTGATTTGCTAGTTGCCTTTACATCGCTAACTGCAAGTGAGATATGGCTTGAGCGCTTCAAGATACGGAAACCGCGACCTTGTGCACGTGGGCGGAAACGCTTCATTGTGCGTCCTTCGTCCACGAGAGCTTCAACAACCCATAGTTCGGATGCATCGCGAATTGCAGGGTTTTTAGCCTTTGCATTTGCAATAGCAGAGTTAAGGAGTGTGTAGACATCTGAACCTGCAGCCTGTGGCGCAAACTTCAGAATGTTAAGTGCTTCATCTGCGCGCAGACCACGAACCAAGTCGACAACGCGACGAGCCTTCTGTGCTGTGTGGCGGATGTCGCGCAATACAGCGCGAGCGATCAAAGCATCTGCTTGAGGAGTTGTATTAGCCACGAGCTGCTCTCCGATCATCTTTAACGTGTCCACGGAATGTACGAGTTGGTGCGAATTCACCAAGCTTGTGTCCGATCATTGCGTCAGTTACGAAAACCGGAACGTGCTTGCGGCCATCGTGTACTGCGATTGTGTGTCCGATCATTGAAGGAATAATCATTGAGCGGCGTGACCAGGTCTTGATCACGTTCTTAGTGTTGGCATCGTTCTGTGCATCCACCTTCTTGGTGAGATGTCCATCAACGAATGGACCCTTCTTGAGACTTCTTGGCATAAGGGTTCTCTCCTACCGCTTCTTATTCGACTTGCGACGACGGACGATCATGGAATCAGATGCTTTCTTCTTACGGGTACGTGCTTCTGGCTTACCCCAAGGTGAAACTGGGTGACGTCCACCAGAAGTCTTACCTTCACCACCACCGTGTGGGTGATCTACAGGGTTCATAACAACACCACGAACAGTTGGGCGAATACCTAACCAACGCTTGCGGCCAGCTTTTCCGTAGTTGATGTTGGATTGTTCTGCGTTTCCAACTTCACCAACAGTTGCGCGGCAACGAACATCTACGTTGCGAATTTCGCCAGATGGCATACGAAGTTGCGCGTACGCACCTTCTTTTGCAACGAGTTGTACAGATGCACCAGCTGAACGACCAATCTTTGCTCCACCACCTGGGCGAAGTTCGATTGCGTGGATTGTTGTACCTACTGGGATGTTACGTAGAGGCAAGTTGTTTCCAGGTTTGATATCGGCCTTTGGACCGTTCTCAACTGTTGCACCTTGCTCAAGTTTATTTGGAGCGATGATGTAACGCTTTTCTCCATCTGCGTAGTGAAGAAGTGCGATACGCGCTGTGCGGTTTGGGTCGTATTCAATGTGCGCGACCTTTGCTGGAACTCCATCCTTATCGTTACGGACGAAATCGATCAGACGGTATGCACGCTTGTGTCCTCCACCTTGGTGGCGAACTGTGATGCGACCTTGATTGTTACGGCCACCCTTTGAGTGGATTGGACGTACCAATGACTTTTCAGGAGTTGTGCGTGTGATTTCAGCGAAATCAGGAACGCTTGCGCCGCGTTGACCGGGGGTCGTTGGCTTGAGTTTGCGAAGTGCCATGATGATCCTTTTCTAGAAATCCCTATTCGTAAGGTTGCCCTTAGGAAACGGGACCTCCGAAGATGTCGATACGGTCGCCAGCGGCCACATGAACGATTGCTCGCTTTGTGTCTTTGCGCTTTCCATCACCAAAACGTGTGCGCTTGTTCTTTCCTACTCGGTTCATAGTGTTAACACTGATGACCTTGACTCCGAAAACCTTCTCGACTGCGATCTTGATCTCAGTCTTGTTGGCATCTGGAGCAACAATGAATGTGTACTTGTTCTCATCTAGCAATCCGTAGCTCTTTTCAGAAACTACTGGCGCTAGCAAGACGTCGCGGTGATCTTTCATGCTGTTACCTCGCTTTCACGTGCAACAGATTTAACAGACTTACCGGCTGCCTTTGCTGTGCTCTTTGCCTTAAGGAAATCGTTGATCGCTGCTTCTGAGAAGACAACGTCATCGCTCTTCAAGATGTCGTATGCATTTAGCTGATCAGGAACTAGAAGGTGTAGATCATCAGCGTTGCGAAGTGAACGCCATGCAGCGTCTTCGTTACGTGAGACAACAACCAAAAGGTTCTTGCGTGTTGAGAACTGACGAACTGCTGCAAGCGCTGCCTTTGTTGAAGGAGCTGCTGTTACAGAGTCGATAACGTGGATACGTTCGTTGCGCTGACGATCAGAGAGGACGCCGCGAAGTGCTTGTGCGATCATCTTCTTTGGCGTGCGCTGGAAGTAAGAACGTGGGCGAACAGCATGTGCTGCACCACCACCGCGTTGCAAAGGAGCGCGGATCGAGCCCTGACGAGCGCGGCCGGTTCCCTTCTGCTTAAACGGCTTCTTACCTGAACCAGAAGTTTCACCACGGTTCTTAGCCTTTTGAGTTCCTTGACGTGCAGCAGCAAGTTGCGCTGTCACGACTTGGTGGATCAAAGGAATATTTGTCTGCGCATCAAAGATGTCAGATGGAAGATCAACGCTTCCAACTTTCTTTCCTTCTGCGTTCTTTACTTCAACGGTAAGCGCCATGGTTATGCACCAACCTTTCCTGATGCTGTTTCAAAGATTGCTTTCTTTGCAGCAGAGCGGATGAACACCAATGCGCCATCAGGACCTGGTACTGAACCCTTGATGAGTAGCAAGTTATTTTCTGCATCAACTGATTGAACTAACAAGTTCTGTGTTGTGACTTTCTCTGCACCCATACGGCCCATCATGCGCATTCCCTTGAAAACGCGACCTGGTGTAGAGCAAGCACCGATTGAACCTGGCATGCGGTGCTTACGATCAACACCGTGAGATGAACCAAGACCACCGAAACCGTGGCGCTTCATAACACCAGCAGTTCCTTTACCTGTGCTTGTGCCGGTTGCATCAACGATGTCACCAGCAGCGAAGGTAGTTGCGCCGATTTCTTGGCCAACTGTGTATTCAGCAGCTGACAGTGTGCGCAGTTCTGCAACGGAGCGACGAGGAGTGACGCCTGCCTTTGCATAGTGGCCTGTTAGCGGCTTTGAAATTTTCTTTGGATCGATTGCACCGTAAGCAAGTTGCACGGCTGAGTAGCCATCCTTTTCAGGTGTGCGAATTTGCGTAACAACACATGATTCAACTGAAACTACAGTTACAGGAATCATCTTGTTGTTGGCATCGAAAACTTGTGTCATTCCGAGCTTCTTACCGAGGACGCCCTTAATGGACGAGCCGGCAGATTGAGTTGTATATGTCATGTTTCTCGTCCTTTCCTTAGAGCTTGATCTCGATGTCGACGCCAGCTGGCAAGTCAAGACGCATCAATGAATCAACAGTCTTAGGTGTTGGGTCGATGATGTCGATTAGGCGCTTATGTGTGCGCATCTCGAAGTGTTCGCGGCTGTCCTTATATTTGTGAGGAGAGCGAATCACGCAATACGTGTTCTTCTCTGTTGGTAGCGGCACTGGACCCGCGACCGTTGCACCTGTGCGCTCAACTGTTTCAACGATTTTCTTCGCTGAAGAGTCAATCACCTCATGGTCATAGGCCTTGAGTCGAATGCGGATCTTTTGTCCCGCCATGTCGTTCTCCTCTTTCGTTTTTACTACTAGTTAATTTTTAGTTTTCAAGCTTTTACTTCTTTTAAAACTTTTCCTGTTTTTGCGCCGGCGGGTTTAACGCCGCCGGCGCATCAACAACGGATTTTTTGTTTACTTCTTGATCTTTGTAACGCGACCTGCACCTACTGTGCGGCCACCTTCGCGGATCGCAAAGCGAAGTCCTTCTTCCATAGCGATTGGTTGAATTAGCTGTACAGCCATTTCAGTGTTATCGCCAGGCATAACCATTTCGGTGCCTTCTGGAAGTGTTACTACGCCAGTTACGTCAGTTGTACGGAAGTAGAACTGTGGACGGTAGTTGTTAAAGAATGGAGTGTGACGACCGCCTTCATCCTTTGAAAGGATGTATGCAGATGCATCGAACTCTGTGTGAGGTGTGATTGAGCCAGGCTTGCAAACAACCTGACCACGCTCTACATCTTCACGCTTTAGTCCACGAAGAAGAAGACCGACGTTCTCGCCAGCCTGACCTTCGTCGAGCAACTTACGGAACATTTCAACGCCTGTAACTGTTGTCTTCTGAGCTTCAGTGCGGATACCAACGATTTCAACTTCTTCGTTGACCTTTACAACGCCGCGCTCGATACGACCGGTGATAACTGTTCCACGACCTGTGATTGTGAAAACGTCTTCAACTGGCATAAGGAATGGCTTGTCGATTTCGCGTGCTGGCTGTGGGATGAATGCATCTACTGCATCCATGAGCTCCATCAACTTATCTGCCCACTTCTGGTCACCCTCAAGTGCCTTAAGTGCTGAGATGCGAACGATTGGAGTGTCATCGCCTGGGAACTCGTACTTAGATAGAAGTTCGCGAACTTCCATTTCAACGAGTTCAAGAATTTCTTCGTCATCGACCATATCTGACTTGTTAAGAGCAACAACGATTGATGGAACGCCAACTTGGCGAGCAAGAAGAACGTGCTCTTTAGTCTGTGGCATTGGACCATCTGTTGCAGCTACTACGAGAATTGCGCCGTCCATCTGTGCAGCACCAGTGATCATGTTCTTGATGTAGTCAGCGTGGCCTGGGCAGTCAACGTGTGCGTAGTGACGCTTTTCAGTCTGGTATTCGATGTGTGCAATAGAGATCGTGATACCGCGTTGACGCTCTTCTGGCGCCTTATCGATATCAGAGAATGCTGTTGCAGCGTTAAGGTCTGGGAACTTGTCATGAAGCACCTTGGAGATCGCAGCAGTAAGAGTTGTCTTACCGTGATCGATGTGGCCAATGGTGCCGATGTTTACGTGCGGCTTAGTGCGCTCGAACTTGGCTTTTGCCATTTTGTTTCCTCTTTCGTTTTTCTAGTGCTAGTTATTAGGGGTTGTGCTTTGTTTAGGGAGTTTTATTCGCCACGAACTTTTGCGATGATTTCTTTCATCACATTGCCTGGAACTTCGGCATAAGAATCGAATTCCATGCTGTAGCTCGCGCGACCTTGTGTTCTGGAGCGGAGATCTCCGACATAGCCGAACATCTCTGACAACGGAACTAGCGCCCTAACAACGCGGGCACCTGACCGCTCATCCATGGCCTGAATTTGGCCACGACGACTGTTGATGTCGCCGATGACATCACCCATGAAGTCTTCAGGGGTAACAACTTCGACGCGCATCACTGGTTCGAGAATTGCAGGATCAGCAAGTTTTGCTGCTTCCTTAAATGCTGCGATACCAGCCACCTTGAAAGCGAGCTCCGATGAGTCAACATCGTGATACGCGCCGTCAAGAAGAGTTACTCGTACATCTGTAAGTGGGTAGCCAGCAAGAGGACCTGCGGTCATTGCTTCACGGCAACCTGCATCAACTGAAGGGATGTACTCGCGTGGAACGCGACCACCAGTGATCTTGTTTACGAACTCGTAACCGCCTTCAACTTCACCAGTTGGAAGTGGCTCGATTGCGATCTGAATCTTTGCGAACTGACCTGAACCACCGGTCTGCTTCTTATGTGTGTAGTCGTGACGTGCAACTGGCTTACGAAGAGTTTCGCGGTAAGCAACCTGTGGCTTACCAACGTTTGCTTCAACCTTAAATTCGCGACGCATACGGTCTACAAGAATTTCAAGGTGGAGCTCGCCCATACCAGCGATGATTGTCTGGCCGGTTTCTTCATCAGTGTTGACGTGGAAAGTTGGATCTTCTTCAGAGAGACGCTGAATAGCAACGCCAAGTTTTTCTTGGTCGCCCTTGGTCTTTGGTTCGATAGCAACAGAGATAACTGGTGCTGGGAAGTCCATTGACTCGAGAACGACTGGCTTTGCAGGATCGCAGAGAGTTTCGCCTGTTGTTGTGTCCTTAAGTCCCATAACCGCAACGATCATGCCCGCGCCAACGTTGTCGCGTTCTTCGCGCTTGTTAGCGTGCATCTGGTAGATCTTGCCGATGCGCTCTTTGCGATCTTTTGTTGAGTTAAGAATTGTTGAACCGGTCTCAAGCACACCTGAGTAAACGCGGATAAATGTGAGCTTTCCAAGGTGTGGATCAGTCATGATCTTGAATGCCAGCGCTGAGAAAGGCTCGTCATTCTTTGGATAGCGCTTCATTTCCTTCTCTTTATCGTCCATATCCATACCGACGATCGCATCAACATCTAGAGGTGATGGGAGGTAGCGAGTTACTGCATCGAGCATTGGCTGTACGCCCTTGTTCTTAAATGCAGAACCAGTAAGAACTGGTGAAAGCTTGGCAGCGATTGTCGCGCGACGGATACCTGCGATTAGCTCTGCCTCTGAGAGATCTTCACCTGCAAGGTACTTCTCCATAACAACATCGTCATTCTCGGCAAGAGTTTCAACCATCTCGTGGCGAGCTTGCTTTGCCTTCTCCAACATATCTGCTGGAATTTCTTCAATTGTGTAATCTTCACCCTTTTTAGTTTCGCCGCGCCATACAAGCGCCTTCATTGCGATTAGGTCGACGACGCCAATGAAATCTGATTCGTTACCGATTGGAAGTTGTAGAACTAGAGCAACTGCATTTAGGCGATCCTTGATCATGCCTACGCACTTATCGAATGAAGCGCCGGTGCGGTCTAGCTTGTTAATAAAACAAATACGTGGAACTGAGTAACGGTCTGCTTGACGCCATACTGTTTCAGATTGTGGTTCAACACCGGCGACGCCGTCGAATACAGCAACTGCGCCATCGAGAACACGGAGTGAGCGTTCTACTTCAACTGTGAAGTCAACGTGGCCAGGTGTATCGATGATGTTGATGAGATGGTCTTTCCACATACATGTGGTTGCAGCAGAGGTGATTGTGATACCGCGCTCTTGCTCTTGTTCCATCCAGTCCATCGTTGCTGCACCTTCGTGCACTTCACCGATCTTGTATGAGATACCTGTGTAGAAAAGGATGCGCTCAGTAGTAGTGGTTTTGCCCGCGTCGATGTGAGCCATGATTCCGATATTGCGAACCGTAGCTAGATCGATCTTTTCTACTGTTGACGTTGCCAATTAATTATCCTCTTCTCAACTTTTGAATACTTTAGTTTCTTAATTACCAGCGGTAGTGAGCAAACGCCTTGTTTGCTTCCGCCATTTTGTGGGTATCTTCGCGGCGCTTTACTGCTGCTCCGAGACCATTTGATGCATCGATTAATTCGTTCATTAGACGCTCTGCCATTGACTTCTCGCGACGTAGTCGTGAGTAATCGATTAACCAGCGAAGTGCCAAAGTTGTTGAGCGACCAGCTTTTACTTCAACAGGAACCTGGTAAGTAGCTCCACCAACGCGGCGAGAACGTACTTCAACTGCAGGCTTGATGTTGTCGAGAGCGCGCTTCAAAGTGATGATTGGATCAACCTGAGTCTTTGTGCGCGTGCCTTCAAGTGCGTGATAGACAATGCTTTCAGCAGTTGAACGCTTGCCGTGAAGCAATACGCGGTTGATTAGAGCAGTAACAACTGGTGAATTGTAAACAGGATCTGCAACAACAGGAGACTTTACGACCGGACCTTTACGTGGCATTAGCTAGCCTTCTTCTCTCTCTTAGCACCGTAACGAGAACGTGATTGCTTACGGTTTTTAACACCTTGTGTATCGAGTGATCCACGAATAATTTTGTAACGAACGCCAGGTAGATCTTTTACGCGACCACCACGAACAAGAACAATGGAGTGCTCTTGTAGGTTATGACCTTCACCTGGGATGTATGCAGTAACTTCCATGCCACTTGTTAAACGAACACGTGCCACTTTGCGAAGCGCAGAGTTAGGCTTCTTAGGTGTTGTTGTGTACACACGTGTACATACACCGCGACGCTGTGGTGAACCTTTTAGCGCAGGTGTATTTGTCTTCGTAGTCTTTTCTGCACGACCACGACGAACTAGTTGTTGAATCGTTGGCACTTCGTCTCCATTTCGGTTACTGCTTTTTTACGCTCGTTGTCCGACCCACGCGGTCGGGTGTGTTGCACCCGATGCGCAGTTGCAACTGATAATTTCTTAACAGGGGCAAGGCAAAAAGCTCTTAAAAGAGCAGACGCGAAGGGTATCGGGGTTCAGGCGTAAAGGTCAAAACGGCCCTTTTACTCTTCTAGGGCTCCCCTGGCCTCAAAAATGGCCTTTTTTCGTTGTACGGCGTGTCGCTTTCGGGGCGCCTTTTGGGGCCATAATCAACCCATGAGCCTTCACATTGGAGCCCAAAAGGGCGAAATTTCCGAGAAAATCCTCCTCCCCGGCGACCCATTAAGGGCGAAATGGGTGGCCGAGAACTACCTCGATGGGGCCAAGCAGTACAACTCGATCCGAAATATGTTCGGCTATACCGGCACCTACCGCGGTGAGCGGATCTCGGTCCAAGGCACTGGAATGGGCCTTCCTTCTCTATCTATTTACGTAACCGAGCTCTTCAATGAACACGGTGTTGAGTCTGCGATCCGTATCGGCACATGCGGTGCGATCCAAGAGAAGACAAAAGTCGGTGATTTAATTTTAGCGATGACGGCATCAACTGATTCCAATATCAATCGTCGCTTCACCAACGGTTTAGATTTTGCACCACACGCAGATTTCGGTTTATTGCAAGCAGCGCACGAAGCTTCTAAGAAATTTGATCGCGTTCATGTCGGTGGAGTTTCATCGATGGATTATTTCTATGATGAAACTGATGCCAACGAAAAATTAATTAAGCACGGTGTGCTGGCACTTGAGATGGAAGCCAGTCAGTTGTATTCAATCGCTGCACGTAAGGGAAAGAAAGCACTTGCTGTGCTAACAGTTTCTGATCACGTGATTACACATGAAGCGATGGATGCAGATGCAAGAGAGCGCACCCTCAATGACATGGTGGAAGTTGCACTCGCTGCGCTAATCGCTAATTAATTAGCGATATGTGGAGGAACGGCAATACCAGCAGCATTTGCCGCGGTAATTGGTGCACCGAGCTTTGTTTCAATCGGAAGTATGCCCGCCCAAATCGGTAGAGCTACATCTTCGTCATCATCTAAAGGATCACCTTCGCGTGACTTTGCCGAGATTTTATTGAGCGAGAGTTCAACGATCATCGTTGCAGCAATCTCTTTACTTACCAAGGGGCGACCGTATTTTGAAAGGCCAGGCACTAACTTTTCGGTAATTCGCTCCAGCGCTAGATCTTTCTCGGACTCTTCAAGTACTCGAGCAACCCCGAAGATCATTACCGATTCGTAGTTCATAGATGAGTTAAATGATGAGCGCGCTACGACAATTGCATTTAGCTGGGTTACCGTCACACATAGGTCAATCCCCTGTGCGATCTGGCGCATCATGCGGGAGCCGGTTGATCCATGAAGCAAAATACGGTCGTTATCGCGGGCAAAGCCCATTGGGATTACAAAGGGCAGTTGGTTATCTTGATCGATAAAGCCTACGTGGGCTACATATTGGTTATCTAACAGGCGATTTATCGCATCGCGATCAAATAGTTCGCGTTCATCGTGACGTGCAACGTGGAACTTTTTTTCATCGCTCATTACATAAGTGTAATAAGAAAGGCCTGTCCCAACCAACGATTTATTTAGATGGCAGGGGTTCCAGGAAAAGCAAAGAGGCCCAATCCGTAGTGGGATTGAGCCTCTTTAGTGAGCTTGTGTTATCGAGGAATCTCGACTTCATCCAAGCGAACTGCTTCGCCTGAACCACCCTGATCGAACGGTGTGAAGTCGTACTCATCGTATGCAGCGTAGACCGCAGCCTTTGCAGCTTCTGTAGGTTCAACGCGGATATTGCGGTAACGAGCAAGGCCGGTACCAGCAGGAATCAACTTACCGATGATGACGTTTTCTTTCAGACCGAGCAATGGATCGCTCTTCTCTGAAAGCGCAGCATCTGTAAGTACGCGAGTTGTTTCCTGGAATGAAGCCGCTGATAGCCATGACTCAGTTGCTAGTGATGCCTTGGTGATACCCATAAGTTCTGGACGACCTGAGGCTGCCTTGCCACCTGTTGTGACTACGCGACGGTTTTCGGTTTCAAAGCGACCGCGTTCTACGAGTTCGCCAGGAAGTAGATCCGCATCTCCTGCTTCAAGCACTGTGATGCGCTTGAGCATTTGGCGAACGATTACTTCGATGTGCTTATCGTGAATGCCTACGCCCTGTGAGCGATAAACAGATTGGATTTCGTTAACCAAGTGAACTTGTGTTGCACGAGGTCCGAGAATACGAAGTACCTGCTTTGGATCAATTGCGCCGACGACCATCTTCTGGCCAACTTCAACGCGTGAACCTTCTTCTACAAGTAGCTTCTGGCGACGTGTGATTGGGTAAGCAACTTCTTCTCCACCATCATCTGGTGTTACGACGATCTTCTTACCCTTTGCATCTTCACGGAATGAAACAACGCCGGCGGTCTCTGCGATTGGCGCAACACCCTTAGGTGTACGTGCTTCGAAGAGCTCGACGATACGTGGAAGACCGTGAGTGATGTCATCACCTGCAACGCCACCAGTGTGGAAGGTACGCATTGTTAGCTGTGTACCAGGCTCACCGATTGACTGTGCAGCGATAATTCCGACTGCTTCGCCGACTGCAACGAGTTGACCTGCAGCAAGTGAGCGACCGTAGCAAGCTGCGCACTGTCCGACCTTGCTATCGCAAGTTAGAACTGAGCGGATTTTTACTTCGTCGACACCGGCAGCAACTAGTGCATCGATGACGCGGTCACCAAGATCTGAACCAGCCTTAGCAAGAACGGTTCCGTTAACTTCAATGTCATCAGCCAATGTGCGGCCGTATACAGATGTTTCAACGTGATCGTGCTTTACAAGGTTGCCAGCTTGCTGACGTGTTGCGATTGGAAGTACGAGACCACGATCGGTTCCGCAATCTTCTTCGCGAATGATTACATCTTGTGCAACGTCGCAGAGACGACGAGTCAAGTAACCAGAGTCAGCGGTACGAAGCGCTGTATCTGCAAGACCCTTACGTGCACCGTGCGTTGAAATGAAGTACTCAAGTACTGAGAGACCTTCACGGAAGTTAGCCTTAATTGGGCGAGGAATAATTTCACCCTTTGGGTTAGCTACAAGTCCACGCATACCTGCGATCTGACGGATCTGCATCATATTTCCGCGAGCACCTGAGTAGACCATCATCCAAACTGGGTTGACGCGAGGGAAGTTTTCTTCCATCTCTTTACCAACTTCAGCGGTTGCCTTGGTCCAAATTTCGATGAGCTCTTGGCGACGCTCGTCATCTGTGATGAGTCCCTTTTCGTATTGAGATTGAACCTTGTCAGCCTGTGTTTCGTAGCTTTCGAGGATCTCTTTCTTACGAGGAGGTGTAACAACATCTTCGATACCGATTGTTGCGCCGGCGCGAGTTGCCCAGTGGAATCCAAGTGACTTCAGCGCATCAAGAGTTTGAGCAACTGTGACCTTTGGATAGAACTCAGCCAACTTGTCAACGATTCCACCAAGTTGTTTCTTGGTGACATCAACATCGACATATGGGAAATCTGCAGGAAGTGCTTCATTAAAGAGTGCGCGACCAATTGTGGTTTCAATTGTTTCGCTTGTCTTTGTGATGCGGATCTTGATCTTTGCCTGCAATGAAACTGAGTGCTGATCATGAGCCATGATCGCTTCAGCGATAGAACCGAATGCGCGGCCTTCGCCGAGTTCGCCTTCGCGTTCCATGGTGAGGTAGTACAAACCAAGAACCATGTCCTGTGTAGGAGATGTAATTGGTCGACCGTTAGCAGGAGACAAGATGTTATTTGAAGACAACATCAAGATACGAGCTTCTGCTTGCGCTTCAGCAGATAGCGGCAAGTGCACAGCCATCTGGTCACCGTCGAAGTCAGCGTTAAATGCTGTACATACGAGTGGGTGGATCTGAATTGCTTTACCTTCAACCAGTTGTGGTTCGAAAGCTTGGATACCTAGACGGTGAAGAGTAGGAGCACGGTTTAGGAGCACTGGGTGTTCTGCAATTACTTCTTCAAGAACATCCCAAACAACTGGACGTGCGCGCTCAACCATACGCTTTGCAGATTTAATATTCTGCGCGTGGTTGAGATCTACAAGACGCTTCATTACGAATGGTTTGAAGAGTTCTAGCGCCATCTGCTTTGGCAGACCACACTGGTGCAACTTCAACTGTGGACCAACAACGATTACTGAACGACCTGAGTAATCAACGCGCTTTCCGAGCAAGTTCTGACGGAAACGACCTTGCTTACCCTTGAGCATGTCAGAGAGTGACTTAAGCGCACGGTTACCCGGGCCTGTTACTGGACGACCACGACGACCGTTGTCGAACAAAGCATCAACTGCTTCTTGCAACATACGCTTTTCGTTGTTGACTATAATTTCAGGAGCACCGAGATCAGCAAGACGCTTCAAACGGTTGTTACGGTTGATAACGCGGCGATAGAGATCGTTTAGATCTGAAGTAGCAAAGCGTCCACCGTCGAGCTGCACCATTGGGCGTAGATCTGGCGGAATAACCGGAACGCAATCAAGCACCATTGATGCTGGGTGATTGCTTGTTGTCATAAATGCATTTACGACCTTGAGACGCTTGATGGCGCGAGTCTTCTTTGCACCCTTTCCATTTTCAGAAAGGTCGGTGAGGATCGCGTATTCAGCTTCAAGATCAAAAGTTTCAAGGCGCTTCTTAATTGCAGCAGCTCCCATGTCACCCTTGAAGTAGATTCCGTAACGATCGCGCATTTCGCGGTAGAGGTTCTCGTCGCCTTCAAGATCTTGAACCTTGAGGTTCTTAAAGCGAGCCCAAACATCTTCCAAGCGAGTTATTTCGCGTTCAGCGCGATCACGAAGTGTCTTGAGCTCACGCTCTGCAGATTCGCGAACCTTGCGCTTTACATCTGACTTTGCATCTTCTGCTTCGAGTTCAGCAAGATCAGATTCGAGCTTCTTCTGGCGGCCATCGAGATCATTGTCGCGACGTGTTTCGATCTTCTTACGATCGCTAGCCAGCTTCTTCTCGAGCTGTGGCATGTCTTCTTCGCGGCCTTCTGCATCAACTTCAGTGATCATGTATGCAGCGAAGTAAATAACCTTTTCAAGATCCTTTGGAGCAAGATCAAGTAGGTATCCAAGACGTGAAGGCACGCCCTTGAAGTACCAGATGTGGGTTACAGGAGCAGCAAGCTCGATGTGTCCCATGCGTTCGCGACGAACCTTGGCGCGTGTTACTTCAACACCGCAACGCTCGCAGATGATTCCCTTAAATCGAACGCGCTTGTACTTACCGCAATAACATTCCCAGTCACGAGTTGGTCCGAAAATCTTCTCGTCGAAGAGTCCGTCCTTCTCTGGCTTGAGTGTGCGGTAGTTGATTGTCTCTGGCTTCTTTACTTCGCCAAATGACCAATCACGAATGTTCTGAGCCGATGCGAGACCGATTCTTAATTCATCAAAGAAGTTGACATCTAACATAGTTATTTATCCCTCTCTCAAACTTCTTCTACAGAGCTTGGTTCAACTCGTGACAAGTTGATACCTAACTCTTCGGCGGCACGGAAAATTTCTTCATCGTTATCGCGCATTTCAATTGCGACACCTTCTGAAGAGAGAACTTCGACGTTCAAGCAGAGTGATTGCATTTCCTTGATAAGTACCTTGAATGACTCAGGGATACCTGGCTCAGGGATGTTCTCGCCCTTAACGATCGCTTCGTAAACCTTTACGCGTCCGAGAACGTCGTCAGATTTAATTGTGAGGAGTTCTTGGAGTGTGTAAGCAGCTCCATAGGCTTCAAGTGCCCAAACTTCCATTTCACCAAATCGCTGACCACCGAATTGCGCCTTACCACCGAGTGGTTGCTGCGTGATCATTGAGTATGGACCAGTTGAACGTGCGTGGATCTTGTCATCAACCAAGTGGTGGAGTTTCAAGATGTACATGTATCCAACTGAGATTGGTGTTGGGTATGGCTCACCGGAACGGCCATCAAATAACTTAGCCTTTCCGCTTCGGCCGATTAGCTGAAGGCCATCGCGGTTTGGAAGAGTGCTTGATAGCAAACCTGAGATTTCATCTTCAAGTGCACCGTCGAAGACAGGTGTTGCGAACTTAGTTCCAGGAGTTCCCTTTTCTGCACCGATTGCGCGCATGTGCTTCTGCCACGCTTCATCGACGCCAGAGAGATCCCAACCAGTTTTTGCAACCCAGCCGAGGTGCATTTCAAGAACCTGACCGACGTTCATGCGACCTGGAACGCCGAGCGGGTTAAGAACTACATCTACTGGAGTTCCATCTTCAAGGAATGGCATATCTTCAACTGGAAGAATCTTGGAGATAACACCCTTGTTACCGTGGCGACCAGCAAGCTTGTCACCATCTTGAATCTTGCGCTTCTGTGCAACGTAGACGCGAACCAATTGGTTAACGCCAGCTGCAAGCTCGAAGCCTTCTTCTGATTCGAAGATCTTTACGCCGATAACTTTTCCTGACTCGCCGTGTGGAACTTTAAGAGATGTATCGCGAACTTCGCGAGCCTTTTCTCCGAAGATTGCACGAAGCAAACGCTCTTCAGGTGTTAATTCAGTTTCGCCCTTTGGAGTTACTTTTCCAACCAAGATATCGCCAGGGACGACATCTGCGCCGACGCGAATAATTCCGCGCTCGTCGAGGTCTGCAAGTACTTCTTCAGAAACGTTAGGGATATCGCGAGTGATTTCTTCGGCACCTAGCTTGGTGTCGCGAGCATCGACTTCGTATTCCTCAATGTGGATTGATGTAAGAACATCATCTTGTACGAGACGCTGCGAAAGAATGATCGCATCTTCGTAGTTGTGGCCTTCCCATGACATAAATGCCACGAGCAAGTTCTTACCGAGAGCCATTTCACCGTTTTCGGTACATGGACCATCTGCAATTACTGAGCCAACTTCAAGCTTCTGACCTTCAGAGACAACAACCTTCTGGTTGTATGAAGTTCCTTGGTTAGAGCGTGAGAACTTAGATAGTGAGTATGTCTGGTAAGTACCGTCATCGCCCATGACCTTTACTTCATCGGCAGATACTTCAGTAACAACACCTGAATGAGTTGCTGTAACAACATCACCGGCATCTACTGCAGCGCGGAATTCCATGCCAGTACCGATAAGTGGCGCTTCTGCGCGCATCAAAGGAACTGACTGACGCATCATGTTTGAGCCCATCAACGCGCGGTTAGCATCGTCGTGCTCAAGGAACGGAATCATTGCTGTTGCAACAGAAACCATCTGGCGTGGTGAAACGTCCATGTAATCAACTTCATCACCGATGATGTATTCAACTTCGCCACCACGACGACGTACGAGTACGCGCGCTTCTGCAAAGTGGTTGTCATCTGTAAGTGGTGCGTTTGCCTGCGCGATGATGTGTTCATCTTCTTCATCTGCAGTTAGGTAATCAACCTGATCTGTAACGCGACCCTTTACAACCTTGCGGTAAGGAGTTTCGATAAATCCGAAAGCAGTTACGCGACCGTAAGTTGCAAGCGAACCGATAAGACCAATGTTTGGTCCTTCAGGAGTTTCGATTGGGCACATACGTCCGTAGTGAGATGGGTGAACGTCGCGAACTTCGAAGCCTGCGCGGTCACGAGATAAACCACCAGGTCCGAGCGCTGAAAGACGACGCTTGTGTGTAAGACCTGAAAGTGGGTTTGTCTGATCCATGAACTGTGACAATTGAGATGTTCCGAAGAACTCCTTGATTGATGCAACAACCGGACGGATGTTGATCAGAGTCTGTGGAGTAATTGCTTCTACATCTTGAGTTGTCATACGTTCGCGAACTACACGTTCCATACGAGATAGACCGATGCGAACTTGGTTCTGAATTAGCTCACCAACTGTGCGAAGACGACGGTTACCGAAGTGATCGATATCGTCCTTTTCTACGCGAACTTCGCGGCCGTAATCCATTGTTAGATCGCCGCGGTGTAGCGCTACGAGGTAGCGAAGCGTTGCAACGATGTCAGAGATTGTAAGAATGCTCTGTGAAAGTTCTTGATCAAGACCGAGCTTCTTATTTACCTTAAAGCGACCGACCTTGGCCAAGTCATAGCGCTTTACATTGAAATAGAGGTTCTCGATAAGGTTTTGAGCAGCTTCCTTAGTTGGTGGCTCGCCCGGACGAAGCTTGCGGTAGATATCTAGCAGCGCTTCATCTTGTGTCTTGACTGTATCTTTTTCAAGAGTTGCACGCATTGATTCGAAGTCACCAAACTCTTCAAGAATTTGTTCTTCAGTCCAACCGAGTGCCTTCAAGAAGACAGTTACAGATTGCTTACGCTTGCGGTCGATGCGAACACCAACGAGATCTTTCTTATCAACTTCGAATTCAAGCCAAGCGCCGCGGCTTGGGATGATCTTTGAAGTGAATACATCTTTATCTGATGTCTTTTCGATTGTGCGTTCGAAGTAAACACCTGGTGAACGTACGAGCTGTGAAACAACAACGCGCTCGGTTCCGTTAATTACGAATGTTCCGCGCTTTGTCATTACAGGGAAGTCACCCATGAAGACAGTCTGTGACTTAATTTCACCGGTTTCATTGTTGGTGAATTCAGCAGTCACGAAGAGTGGCTGCGAGTAAGTCATATCGCGTTCTTTGCAATCTTCGATTGAATACTTAGGTGGCTCGAAGCGGTGATCGCGGAATGAGAGCGACATAGTGCCCTGGAAATCTTCGATTGGTGAAATTTCTTCGAAGATTTCTTCTAAACCTGATTTTGATGGAAGTTCTCCACGATTTGTATTTGTTGATTGCGCAAGACGTGAACGCCACAAGTCGTTGCCCAATAGCCAGTCAACGCTCTCAACTTGGAGCGCTAATAGGTTTGGAACTTCTAGGGGTTCGCGGATCTTGGCGAATGAAATACGTTGCGGAGCTACAGAATTCTTTTTCGCGGCCAAGAGATGTCCTTCCAGACAATGTTCACTTACAACATTGTTTTTTTAACAATGTTGATTCACAAAGTGCGAGAACGCACAACTATTAGGTCTCAGCCGCTATATGCCCTGACCATAGAAGATTTATGCGAAGGGCAAGAGTAACGCTCACCCCCTCAGCCTGTCCAACCGGCCTCTTATACCCCCAAACCCTCCCCTTTGTCAGGCGATTGTGGAAGAAAAAAGCCCGGCCCCACGAGGGGACCGGGCTCTTTTACGCTGAACTTATTTGAGTGTGACCTTTGCGCCAGCTGCTTCGAGAGCCGCCTTTGCCTTCTCTGCTGTCTCCTTGTTTGCCTTCTCAAGAAGTGTTGCTGGAGTTGCATCAACTAGGTCCTTTGCCTCCTTCAAGCCAAGGCTTGAATTGAGGTTACGAACTTCCTTGATCACTGCAATCTTCTGTGAGCCTGCATCTTCGAGGATAACTGTGAATTCATCTTGACCAGCATCTGCTGCGCCGCCTGCTGCTGCGCCGCCTGCTGCTGCAGCTGCAACTGGTGCTGCTGCTGTTACATCGAATTCAGTTTCGAATGCCTTAACGAACTCTGAAAGTTCGACAAGTGTCATTTCCTTGAACTGAGCCATTAGATCTGCTGATGAGAGCTTTGCCATTTTATATTTTCCTTTTCTTTATTCCGCTGGAGTTTCTGCTGCATCTGTTGCTTCTGCAGCAACTTCAGCGACAACTTCTTCTGTTACTTCTGCAACTGCTTCAGCAGCTGGTGCTGCCTCTTCAACTGCCGGAGCTGCTGGGGTTTCAACCACAGCTGCTGGTGCTGCTGCAACTGGTGCACCAGCTTCCATCTTGATGCGAAGTGCATCGAAGATACGCGCTGCCTTAGCAAGCGATCCCTTCATTGCACCAGCAAGCTTTGCCAAGAGAACCTCACGGGACTCAAGATCAGCAAGCTGCATGATTTCTGCAGTTGTAACGAACTTGCCTTCGTAGATTCCACCCTTAACAACAAGTAGTGGGTTCTCCTTCTGGAAGTTCTTTAGATTACGAGCTGCATCAATTGGATCTCCCTTGATGAAAGCAAGTGCTGAAGGACCAACAAGTAGATCATCAGAGATATCTACGCCGGCGTTCTTAGCTGCAATCTTTGTAAGGGTGTTCTTAACGACGCTGTACTTGGTATCTGAACCAAGGCTGCGACGCAATTCCTTCATCGAAGTCACGGTTAGACCGCGGTATTCGGTTAGGTAGGTTGCATTAGCTGACTTGAAATCTTCAGTCAGTTCAGCAACTGCTGCTTCTTTTACTGGGCGAGCCATTCGGTTCACCTTTCCTTTTACATTACGACTTTGGTCAATAAAAGAAAAAATCCGTGACGCGTAAATGCGCACGGATTAATGTGAACACCTACGCGGGCTGATTTCTCAATTATCTGGTTCTTACGAACCAGACCTGCGGTCTTTGGTTATGGCAGAACTTTAAGGGTTTGCGTAAAGCGGGGTCAAATCCGAGCGCAAAAAATCCGGCTCCCGGTGGAGCGAAGGGACTTTAACGAGCAAGTCCCAAGCCCGCCGGGGCCGGATTTTTCCTAAAGAGATTAGTTAGCTGATGGTTCGCGAACTAGGTTTGGATCTACTTGGATTCCAGGTCCCATAGTTGTTGAAACAACTGCCTTCGCAATGTAGCGACCCTTTGATGAGTTTGGCTTTGCGCGGTGAACTTCATCGAGAGCTGCTGCATAGTTATCTGCAAGCTGTGCTGCAGTAAATGATGACTTACCGATGATGAAGTGAAGGTTTGAGTTCTTATCAATACGGAATTCGATCTTTCCGCCCTTGATGTCATTAACTGCCTTTGTTACATCGGTTGTAACTGTTCCAGTCTTTGGGTTAGGCATAAGTCCGCGAGTTCCAAGAACTTTACCGAGACGACCGACCTTACCCATCAAATCTGGTGTTGCAACAACTGCATCGAAGTCCAAGCGACCCTTTGAAACTTCTTCAATGAGTTCATCGCCACCGACGATATCTGCACCGGCTGCGCGAGCTTCGTCAGCGCGCTCTCCGTTTGCGAAAACAAGAACGCGAGCAGTCTTTCCTGTGCCGTGTGGCAAGTTAACTGTTCCGCGAATTGCTTGATCGGCCTTCTTTGGATCTACGCCAAGAACGAGTGCAACTTCAACAGTTGAGTCGTACTTAGTAGTTGTTGTCTCTTTGGCAAGTGTTACTGCCTCAAGCGGTGTGTAAAGGTGGTCTTTCTTAACCTTCTCTGCTGCCGCTGTATATTTCTTTGAGCGCTTCATTTCTTCCTCATTCCTAAGTCTTTCGACTTAGCTAGTGGTTGTGGTTAACGAACCAGCGAGGTTCTCCCACATCTACTTCTCACGGTGAGAAGTAGAAATTTAGTTATCCGACAGTGATACCCATTGAGCGAGCAGTACCGGCGATGATCTTGCTTGCTGCATCAATGTCATTTGCATTGAGGTCAGCCATCTTTACCTTTGCGATCTCCTGAACCTGAGCCATGGTGATATTCGCAACCTTGGTCTTGTGTGGAACTGGTGATCCCTTTTCAACTCCGGCAGCCTTCAAGATAAGACGTGATGCTGGTGGAGTCTTAGTGATAAATGTAAATGAGCGATCTTCGTAGACAGTGATCTCTACCGGAATGATCTGACCCTTTTGAGATTCAGTGGCAGCGTTGTAAGCCTTCACGAACTCCATGATGTTGACACCATGCTGACCAAGGGCAGGACCTACTGGTGGTGCAGGTGTTGCTGCGCCAGCTTGGATCTGCAACTTGATGAATCCGGTTGCCTTCTTCTTTGGTGCCATTTTTTTATTCCTTTTCTAGTTTTCCGGTAATTAAATTTTCTGTACTTGTGCGAATGAAAGTTCTACTGGTGTTTCGCGTCCGAAGATTGAAACAAGAACCTTGAGTTTTGCTTGCTCAGGCATGATCTCGGAGATTGACGCTGGAAGCGTTGCAAATGGGCCATCCATAACGGTGACTGATTCGCCAACTTCGAAATCAACGACGCGGATATCGGCCTTGTCAGATTTCTTAACAGGGCGTGGAGCAAGAATTTTTTCAACATCATCCATGCTTAGTGGACTTGGGTGATGTGCGTTTCCGACGAAGCCTGTAACGCCTGGTGTATTGCGAACTGCAGACCAAGACTCGTCAGTTAGCTCCATGCGGACAAGAACATAGCCTGGGTAGATATTGCGCTTAACCTGCTTGCGCTGGCCGTTCTTGATTTCCATAACTTCTTCTTCAGGAACTTCGATCTGGAAGATGAAATCTTCCATGTGAAGTGAAACTTTGCGGTTGTTGAGGTTATCGCGAACCTTCTTCTCGTAACCTGCGTATGAGTGGATTACGTACCAATCGCCGATCGCTGCGCGAAGGGTGCGACGGAATTCTGCATTTGGATCATTTTCGTCTGATTCGAGATCGCCATCTTCATCGCTAGCGAGCGCTAGATCATCAACAGGTGCGTCGGTGAGAACTACTTCCTCAACGATTTCTGGTGTAGCAACCTCAGCAACGATCTCGTCGGCATTAGCCGCAAGCGCTGCTTCGAAAGCATCAGGTGTCTGGTTCTCGGTCATTGTGTTCCTTACCCAAATACCCAGAAGACAAGCTTGGTGATTACCAAGTCAAAGATAGAAACGACTGCGATGATGAAAGTTACGAATACCAAAACAACGGCTGTGTATGTGCTCAGTTGCTTACGTGTTGGCCAAACAACCTTGGTAAGTTCGGAAACGACTTGGCGATAGAAAAGGCCAACGCGCGCAAATAGACCGAGCTTCTCGGCAACTTGTTCTGTTGACTCTGTCATCGTCGTTCCTTTCAATCGGTAAATCAATCGGTAAATACTTCGTAAAACTTTTACATATTTATTACTAATCTTTTACAACTTCTTGCAGGGCAGGAGGGACTCGAACCCCCAACCGGCCGCTTTGGAGACGGCAACTCTAGCCAATTGAGCTACTGCCCTTCGCGAGGGCATGACAAAACCCTAGGGAATTGCAAATCCTCGTGAGCGTCGAAGTGTAGAGGGTCAAAGGGGGGTAGGTAAAACTCGCGCTCAATTCTGCCCGCGCATAGGGCAGACTTCGCCTATGAGCAGAGTTTCCGCACGTATTGCCGCAATCGCAGAATCAGCCACTTTGGCGGTAGATGCAAAGGCCAAAGCGCTAAAGGCAGCAGGCCGTCCAGTTATTGGTTTCGGAGCAGGTGAACCTGATTTTCCAACGCCTGATTACATCGTTGAGGCAGCTGCTGCTGCAACGCGCGTTGTTGCAAATCATCGCTACACACCTGCAGCTGGTCTTCCTGAACTTCGCGAAGCAATTGTCACAAAGACAAAGCGCGATTCAAATTATGAAATTACAGCGGATCAAGTACTTGTAACTAATGGTGGAAAGCAAGCGGTCTACCAAGCATTTGCATCGATTATCGATCCAGGCGATGAAGTTCTTCTTCCATCACCATTTTGGACAACCTATCCAGAGTGTGTGCAACTTGCTGGTGGAAAGACAGTCGAAATTTTTGCCGATGAAACGCAGAATTATTTAGTAACTGTTGAACAATTAGAAGCAGCCCGCACACCAAAGACCAAGGCGCTGCTGTTCTGTTCTCCATCTAACCCAACGGGTTCGGTTTACTCTGTCGAGCAGGTTAAGGCGATCGGCGAATGGGCAGTCAAAAACAACATCTGGATCATTGCAGATGAGATTTACGAACACCTTTTATATGACGGTGCAACAGCGCCATCTCTTCCGGTTCTGGTTCCAGCACTTGCCGATACTTGTATCATCATCAACGGTGTTGCTAAGACTTACGCGATGACTGGTTGGCGTGTGGGCTGGATGATCGGGCCAAAGGATGTAATCAAGGCGGCAACTAACTTGCAGTCACATCTAACTTCAAATGTTTCTAACGTTTCACAGCGCGCCGCGATTGCAGCTCTCACCGGAGATTTATCTGCTGTTCATAAGATGGGCGAGGCATTTAACCGTCGACGCAAGTTAATTGTTGGACTTCTCAATGAGATTCCAGGATTTGTCTGCCCAACACCAACAGGTGCTTTCTATGTTTATCCATCGGTTAAGGGCGTACTCGGAACAACTATCCGCGGTAAAACTCCAAAAACTTCTGCAGAACTTGCAACGCTTATCTTGGAAGAAGTTGAAGTTGCCGCTGTTCCAGGTGAAGCCTTTGGTCCATCTGGTTACTTGCGTTTCTCATATGCAACTAGCGATGAAGATATCGTCGAAGGTATCGGCCGCATCAAGAAGTTAATTACTGAAGGTTAAGCCCGATCAGATTTACTTCAGGCTCTAAGGTGATTCCGAACTTATCCTGAACATGCTGCTGAGCGCTCTTTGCAAGGGATGCAATATCTTGCGCGGTTGCATTCGCTGCATTTGTTAGTGCAAGGACGTGTTTAGTTGATACTCGCGCTCCCCCAAAAGCATCTCCTTTTTTAATTCCAGAGTTTTCAATGAGCCAAGCAGCGCTAGTTTTAATCCGTCCATCGGCTTGCGGCCAACGAGGAGCACCCTCTGGCAAAGTTGCCGCAACTTCGGCGGTAACGATCGGGTTTGTAAAGAAAGAACCAGCTGACCAAGAATCGCGATCGCTTGGGTTTAACAACATGCCTTTTGCTGCACGAAGTTCAAGGACTGCTTTACGCGTTGCTGCTACTGGGGCCTTTTCGCCAACTGCGATCTCTAATTTAGTTGCAAGTTCTGCATAAGTAATTGGTGTTGTTTCAACACCGATTCGAAGTTGGAATTGCACTTCGATTACAACGTAGCGACCCGGATGAGATTTAAAGTAAGAATTGCGATAGGAAAATTCACATTCTTGGTTCGTAAAAGTCTTAATCGCCTTTGCTTGGCGATCGTAAGTACGAACCTGTGTAATGAATTCACTTACTTCATGGCCATATGCGCCGATGTTTTGAATAGGAGCAGCGCCAACTGTTCCGGGAATTCCGCTAAGAGTTTCTAGCCCTGCGAAACCTCTTTCAATACTGATTTGAACGAATTTATCCCAGTTTTCGCCGGCACCGATTGCCAGCGTTGCACCGCTACATGCATCGACCTCTGACTTCAGCGCGTGATTAGTAATTCGAATTACTGTTCCGTCAAAACCGCTATCGGCAACCAAGATATTGGTACCGCCGCCGATGATTAAGACTGGGGTATCTCCTGCAGCTTCGATCGCCGCGATAATTTCAGATTCATTGTGGGCATCGACAAAGTTCTTTGCGGGGCCGCCTACGCGCAAGCTGGTGTAATTACGGAGTTCGGCCATTGAGTTAGTTTACCTGCGTGGAGACAAGATTGCGCTCTTGCCTCTAAAGCGCTCGAGGATACGGTCGTAGTTCTTCTTTGATTGAACTTCACGGAATTCTTCATCAGCATCGTAATAACCATGATGGCGCGCTTGTTCTAGGGGTAGGTCTATCTGCAGCAATCGACCATTGGCATGGCGCAAGCGCAACGAAAATTCGATATCTGCGTTGCGATAATAAATTGCGCGGTTGTTAAATCCGCCGGCATTTGTGGCATCCAGACAGTTAATCGCTAAGAAGTAACTAAATAAGACATCGACTTCGCCAGCGCCTTTGTCGTCCACACTTCGCCATTCATCTTCAGTATTAACAAGTCCTCCGCGCCAACCAACTGCGCTGTATTCGCCCTTGCTTAACTCGGCAAGGACCGGAGCCATAGCATCGCCGATAAATCTCGTTGATGGATCCATGACCACTAGGTATTTGGAAGAGATGTTTTTAAGTAGCGCGTTGGCGTTCTCGCCCCAGCCAAAGTTTTCGGTAATCGCAATCAATTGAAATTGTGTATCTATCTCATCGACAAGTTCTGCCGGATCGCCAATTACTAAAGCGATAACTGGCGTATTTGTATGAGCCTTTATGGTGCGCACAGTTTCGGCTGCATCTGCTGCAAATCCATCAACGATCATGGCAATTGCAATATCGCCAGTTATCTTGATTGGGCGTAGGTCGCGCGTAGATGCAAAAGTTGGAAAGCGTTCTTTGACGCGGAATTCAAAGCCACCAGCAACATCGATTACTTCAAAGCCGAGTGCGGCTATTTGATCGCGTAGTTGATCAGCCTTTGCAAAATCCTTGGCTGCGCGCGCATCGAGTCTTTCTTGCGCTAACTCTTCTTTACTCTTCGCTGTCATTTCTTAATTACAACAGCCTTGGCCATGCCCAGCACTTTGATTCCAGCGGATGTAGCAACGAGATCTACTTTGATCTGATCACCAGAAACTTCGGTAACGGTGCCATTGATTGTTAAATCCACTTTTTCACCAGCAGGCACGATCACTGGCTTAATAAAGCGAGCGCCGAATTCTTTAACGCTGGCTGTGCCGCCAGACCAATCGGTGACATATTTACCAACGAGGGCCATAGTCAACATTCCGTGGGCAATTACATTTGGAAGTCCCACAGAGACTGCAACTTCTTCGCTCTGGTGAATTGGGTTTTGATCACCTGATGCATCGGCATAGGCCTTGAGCATCTGGCGATCGATCAGGACAACTCGCTCTGGAATTGCGAAACCGACTTCAATCTTTGTTGTCATGCGCGCACCACCAAAGTTGACCAAGAGGAGACAACTAATTCAGAGCCGCGATGAAGATCTGAACGCACGCTAACGATCTCGTTTCCGGCAGCTACGCGATAGCTTTCAATTGTTGCTGAGCAACTAAGTGAATCCCCTGCCTTAACTTGGGCGAAAATTTCAAACTTTTGATCGCCATGGACAAGGCGCGACCAATCCAAACCAATTTCAGGTTGGGTGAGAATGTTTTGAAATTGATCCAATGAGATGCGGATCGTAAATGTTGGGGGTGCAATGGATGTATCAGTCTCGCCAATTACGGCAGCGAAGGCATCGATTTCTGATTGCGAAATAGAGATTGAATCAGCACCAGCGAAGGTGCGCCCGACAGAATCGGGTGCGAGCATTAGCGAGTTTCGCGGTGAAGAGTTGAAGACTTGCAACGTGGACAGAACTTCTTGAGTTCCATACGGTCTGGATCGTTGCGGCGGTTCTTCTTTGTAATGTAGTTGCGCTCTTTGCAGTCAACGCATGCCATGGTGATCTTTGGACGAACGTCCGCGCTCTTGCTTGCCATGGTCTTGCTCCTTCTATCGGTTAGTACCGTTTTGGTACCTGCTTGTTACGAGGCGCTTAGGTTACCTGAGCGATCTCGTTGCGCGAAATTCACGCTTATTTAACTGCCAACTGCTGGTCAAACTAGTAGCGGAGGCGGGATTTGAACCCACGACACAGCGATTATGAGCCGCTTGCTCTACCAAGCTGAGCTACCCCGCCAAGGGTTGTGCACTTTCGAGCCCCCCACCGGAATCGAACCGGTGACCTTTTCCTTACCATGGAAACGCTCTACCGACTGAGCTAGGGGGGCAATAGGTAGAGGTGTGAGTGTACGACAGGTGCGGGGAAAGTTAAAAATTAGCGAGCAGGATCAAGCGTGACTTTGCCGGTTGTAGCCCGCGCCAGCATCGCTTGATGAGCCGCTTTTGCCTCAGATAATCCATAAGTTGCACCGATAACAGGCTTTAGCGCGCCAGATGAAATCAAAGCAAATAGCTCAATCAGAACATCGCCGAGCAACTCTTTCTTTCCAAAGCAATGTGCCAACCAGAAGCCTGCAACAGTTTTTGTTCCACCCATTAACGCACCCGGATGAATTGGAGTTGGCGCAGTCCGCGATGCCATTCCGTAGGTAATCAATCGACCAAAAGGTGCAAGTACTTCAAGGCTGGCATCGAAAGTTTTTCCACCAACCATTTCTAAGACGATATCTACTTTCTTTCCACCATTTGCCGCCATCATCGCGGCCGCCAGATCACTGGCATTCGCATCAACAACTTCATCTGCGCCCAATGATTTAGCAAGTTCATTCTTTTCCGCTGTTGATGTAACTGCAATAACTTTTGCGCCCCAAATCTTGGCTAATTGAATTGCCAGAGAACCAACGCCACCGGCTGCAGCTTGAACAACAACGGTTTCACCTGGTTGCACATGCGCCATGGTTTTCAAGATATGCCAAGCAGTTGTTCCCTGAACAAGCATTGCAACAGCTTGCGCATCAGAAACACTTTCTGGAATATCAACGCACATCGCTTTATGTGCCAGAGCTTTCTGCGCATATCCCCCGGTGCTAACACTTGCTAGAACGCGGCGACCAGTTTGGGTCTTGCCAACAACTTCTAGGCCAGGAATTAACGGCAGCTCTTGCTTGGAAAGATATGAGTTCTCAGTTTGGTGGGTATCGGCATAGTTGATTCCGATACAAGAGACATCTATTAACTCTTCGTTTTCACCTGGTGTGGGATCAGCCAGTTCAACGAGTTCGAGTACTTCTGGTCCGCCAAATTTCGTTATCTGGATAGCTTTCATTAGTTATCGCAGGTGCAGCGTTGGTCGGCAGGCACTCCTTGAAGCGCTTCTTCAATATGTTCGCCGCAACCTGACCAGGTGTATTTACTGCACTTCTTGCATACAACACGTGAACACATTTACTTCTCCCTTGTAGCCGATATTAAATTCTAGCGTTAGAAATACTTGCGGAAAATCTTCTTAAAACGCTTAGTTATGCGCTTATTAATTTTTAAGGTCTGGTCAATCGGTGATACCGCCATCACTTTGGCATGGGCTGGCTCATCAGGAGTGATCACATCTTTAAGTGCTGGAGAGTTTTGATCTAGTGAATCAGCGATTCGTTCGATATTGGCAACCATCGAAAGTCCACGAATGATCTGCTCTTGGTCAGCATCTTTTGCATCTTCAATTAGTGATTCGGCAAGTGCGGCACCGGCTTCGCGCGCATCATCAGTTGCCGTGGTTGTAGTTTCAAAGTCTTCTTCATCATCTATTTTGGATGAGATGGCATAACTTGCCGCAGATAGCGCAACTGCGATCTGCTTCTTGGTGGAATCTGCGATACCTCCGCTGACGGCAGAGTCAAAGAGAGTTCTGGCAATTGTGCGCACCTGAACGAGGGTGTGCTCGATCGCAATTCCTTGAACGTAAACTTCTTCGGCTACATCTTTCTCTGCTGTTGGGAACCATCTGGCATGTCCGCGCGCTTCAACTGATTGTGCACGTATCGCGGGAACTGCTTCCATTAACAACCTTGCTTTAGCTAACCAATTACCCGCTTCTTTCTGGGTGTAACCAGCGGCAACGCCTTCAGACATTTTCGCTAACAACTCAGCAGCTTTGGCAGATACATCGGTGATCTGATCGATCGCACGATCAACTGGTGTCTTGGCGTGAGAGAAATAGGAGAAGACAATTGCAATTGCTGCGCCGATAAGAGTGGAACCAAGGCGATGCGCTGCAGTTGTTCCACTGATTCCTGGGCCGATAACGATGAGTGCAGTAACCGGGACATTTACCGATGCCACCTCACCTAAGTGAAGTGCGCGCGCAACAACTGCGCAGAAGATAACTGTTAAACCGACTGCGATAAAGCCAAAATCAAAGATAGAAACGTTGATTAAAGCAACGGTTGCACCAATGGCAGTTCCGACTATCTGCCCAAAGCCTTCGCGAACAGATTTATGAAGTGAGATGCGGATCGACAAGGTGCAGACAATTGCCGCAACTACGCCGCCATCTTCAACGAGTAGATCTCCAACTTGCCAGGCGACTGCTCCAGCAAGGCCGGCCACGAGTATTTGACGTACCCAAACCCGGCGGTCGGCAAATAACTTCTTTAACTTTTTCCACATGATGTGGCTAAGTTTAGTAGGCGCGCACCAATTCGCACATGCGAGCCGCGTTATCTGCAAGGTTTCCGCGCGAAAGGGCTCCACCAATCAGTAGCGCGCTGTCATTGCCATACATCTTTATCATCTCTGGAATTCGCCCTAAATTCATTCCACCTGCAGGAGCGACAAACATTGGGTTTAACTTGCCAAGTTTTTCACGTGAACGCTCTGTTATATCTAGACAATGATCGCTGCTAAAGGCAAAACGTCCACCGATATTTGGAAAGATCGTGATGTCGGCCCCTGCAAGTCTCATCAAAGTGCCCAAGACAATTCCGTGTGAAATTCCCTCTGCTTTAGAGGTTATTAGTGATCCCAACATGGCAGGGTGTCCCTGAATAGGAAGTGCGATCGAGTCATCGGATGCGATCTTGCGCAACGAATCAAAGCCAGTTATTCCGGGAAGAATTAACAGCGCACCTGCACCTAAATCTTTTGCCGTGTGTGCAGCGTCAACTATCTGATCAAATGGAAGATTAAGGCTCGGTGCGTAAACAGATTTTCCACCGGTGACAGCATTTGCCTCTTTTACTGCACGAGAAATTAAAGTGACTCGCTCTTTCCATGTCGCCCAAGGTTGATTAGCAAGGCTGTGATCATCTTTAATCAAATCAAATCCCGCTAAGGCTAAGGTGCGGGCCATTTCTGCAAGTGTTTGCGCATCAGATCCCATTGGCTTTAGAGCAGTTGAAACAAGGGGGCGGGTTTCTGCGCCAAGTAATTTACGCAATCCACTGATTCCAAAACGAGGTCCACTAAATTTCGCGAGGAAAGAATCAGGCAGTTTTAAGCCAACAATCTTTACATTAGGGAATAGCGAAACATTTCCCCAGAGCACGTTAAGAAACTGGTTTAACTCTCCGCCAGTTACATCTGGGTTATAAGAAATAGTAATTAAGTGGCTAGTTTTATCTGAGGATGAAATCTCCTCAACTTTTCCAACCACTTCTTCCTGAATCCAACTTGGAGCTAATTCATAGGGAAATTCGATCGTCTGTTCTGCACGAATTACATCAGCGATCGACTTTGGATCTTCGCCAGTGAATTTATAGGTTACGTAGATACGATCCACTTTAAGCGCCTCCCCATTTGCCATGGGCAATTATCTACCTAGGAAATGCCGCCGCAACACCACCATCGACGGCGATAACGCTTCCTGTTGTGCGTGAAGATTCATCACTTAAGAAGAATGCTGCGGCACGTGCCACATCTAGGCTTCTTACGCGTGCATTTAAAAGATTTCGAGAGGCATAGAAGTCCTCAAGTTCCTCTGGTTTCACACCATGTGCAGCTGCACGTTGTTCGCGAATACCGCCCTCCCACAACTTGCTGTTATCGAAGACTGCGTCAGGGTTGATTCCGTTGAAGCGAATTCCGGCGTTTCCACCTTCAAGAGCTGCAATGCGCATCAACTGCAACATTCCTGCCTTGCTAACTGAATATCCACCAAATCCTGCGCCCGGTGCAAATGCGTTCTTGCTTGCGATGTAAACGATCGAGCCACCCATTTTCTGTTTGCGCATAACTTTCATCGCTTCTTTAGTCAACATAAACGCGCTGGAAAGATTTATATCTAAACCGCGGCGCCATTTTTCAACATCCAAGTCTTCAAGCTTGTCGCTGATGCCAATACCCGCGTTAATTACAGCGCCATCAAGTCCACCGAAGTGCTTAATAGTTTTTGTAACTGTCGCCTGAACATCTGCTTCCTTTGACTGATCACCCAATACCAATAGCGGCGGATTACATTTATTCTCGGCAAACTCTTTTTCAACTTCGAGAAGTCCTTTTTCTTCGATATCGGCAAGGACTACGTGAGCGCCACGTTTTCCGAGTTCAAGTGCCACGCCTCTTCCAATGCCGCTACCGGCACCTGTAACGATAATGATGTGTCCATCTAGTTGTGCGGGGGCTGGCTTGTTCTTTAACTTAAACAACTCCATTGGCCAGTAATCAAAACCAAAGATTTCTGCATCAGAGATTGTGTCTCCGTCACCAAATACATCGATGACTCGTGCTGCAACTTTGTGAGTATGTGAAGCGATATCTGCCAGCATCACATTCTCTTTAATTGTTGTTGCGGCGGTAACTGCACCTACTCCTGGAACAAGAATTACGCGTGGATCATTTCCATGGCTTGAATAACCAGCAGGTAATAATGACTTATTCGCTTCAAAATATGCGCTGTAGTTCTCACGGAATTCATTGATTCCAGTTTCAGTATCTTCCAAAGTCACTGTTGCTGACTTAGGGCGGATACGCAACATGTGATCGGCGCTAGATGCACCTAGAGCCAAGACCTTCTTCAGGTCTGGGCGCGATGCAATTTCAGCTAAACGAGTATCTGTTCTAAGTAACTGCTTCTTACCAAGAGTTCCGCGCAACTTTAGAAGCAAATCCTTTAACTCTTCATCGGGCAGATCTTGATGTTGGAAGTTCGCCGCTGGTCGTTTATTAAGTGAATCGAGGTATTTATCAGCCAACGCCACTGCATCAAGAGTCTTTTGGTAACAACGATCTGAATCTTCATCCCAGACAACTAGGCCGTGATGAGCAAGAACTACACCGGCATAATCGCCTAAACCGCCAACTAACTTAGACAGTTCAAAGCCCGGACGAATCCAATCGACATACGCGAATTCTTCACCGAGTGCTTCACGAACTGCTTTTTCTCCTTGTGGATGATTGGTCAGCGCGCAGATGGCATCAGCATGCACGTGGTCGATATGTTTTGCAGGAAGAAAACCATGTAAAAGAGTTTCTATAGAAGGACGGCGTGATGTTGGATCAACCAGCGCTCGAGTTACATAATCAACCATCGTGTCATCATCTAAAGCATCGAAATCGCGTAACGCTAGAAGTTCTTCAAGATAAAGCGCTGGGTAATCTCGATCAATGGCGTACTGCATATCTGCGCCAGAACCTTTAACCCATAAAACTTTCTTGAGGCGACCGAGATGGTCCTTTAATTCACCTTTACTCGATGTGTTGCCGCCACCGTAAACAACCATTGATTGGTCGGCACCGATCTTCTGTGAACGTGCGACTAGGTCGTGTAATGGCTTTAGATCACTCATAGTGTTTGGCCTTCTGCTATTTCGTAGGATTGTTTCTCGGTTATTACTGCGCTTATGTACTTAGCTGGTGTGACGTCAAAAGCTGGATTAAAGGTTTTAGCTCCAATTGGTGCGACTTGGATTCCCTTGAATTGGGTTAACTCTTCATCTCCACGTATCTCAATATGTATTTCACTTCCGGTTTTGATGCTGCGATCAACCGTTGATTCGGGTGCAACCACAAGAAATGGAATTCCTGCAGCGTGACAAGCAAGTGCAACGCTTAGCGAACCAATCTTGTTTGCAGAATCACCGTTTTCAGCGATTCGGTCCGCACCAATAAGCGCAGCGTCAATGCGACCGCTCAGGATCGCCATCGCTGCTGCGCCATCTGGCTCAATTCGATATGGAATCTCTGATTTCATCAACTCCCATGCGGTCAAACGTGAGCCTTGAAGCAAGGGACGAGTTTCATCTGCATAAACCTCTTTAACAAAGCCACGCTTATGTATCTCTTTAATGACACCTAGCGCGGTTCCGGTTCCGGTTGTAGCAAGTGAACCAGTGTTGCAATGGGTCAACAAAGTCATTGGCTTACTTCCCAGTTTATTGATCAGCCAATCTGCGCCAATATTTCCCATATCAGTACTCGATTGCTTATCTTCACTCGCTAACTGGTGGGCTGCGGCAAGAACTGCATCGCGTCCTTCTGGCAAATGTTTACGAATCTTCTCAACAGCCCAGGCTAAGTTAACTGCCGTTGGACGTGCATCGCGAAGTAAATCAAGGTTATGTTCTAACTCTTGCGCGCTATGTCCTTTACGCGCTGCTTCATCAATAACCAGTACGACGCCGTAGGCACCAGCAACGCCGAGCGCAGGGGCGCCTCTAACAACCAACCTTTGAATTGCATCGATATATGGAGCTAGTTCGTCGTATGAAATATAGGTTTCAGAGATGGGAATCTGTGTTTGATCGAGCAGAACAATCTTGTTTTCTTTCCAGACAATCGCTTCGAACCCGCTAGACATTTAAATGCTCCTTATTCAAGGTCTTGAACTTATCACTTCGCCTCTAAAAAAGAGATTGCTAAGCGTATGAATCCCAATCGCCACCACTCAAGATTCCACCATCTATAACAATAGATTGGCCAGTTATATAAGAGGATGCATCGGTTGCTAGGAAGATTACGGATCCGATTATCTCGTCAGGGTTGGAGAGGCGGCCAATCGGCGTTGTTTCGTCAAACCATTTTGTGCGATGGGGTTCGCCCCATAGCGGCTTGGTGAAATCCGTTTTGATAACTGAAGGTTCAATGCAGTTAACTCGAATTTTATCTTTTGCCCATTCACGAGCGGTGCTGCGGGTAATTGAAGTCACCGCTGCTTTGGTAGCTGCATATACAGAGATCGTATTGAAGCTATAACGAGCGCTAAGTGAGCTCATATTTACAATAACTCCGCCGCCGGCTGCCTTCATGATCGGATGCGCCGCCTGCGAAATAAAGTAGATCGCCTTCATATTCACTGAAACTATGGCGTTGAAATCTTCTTCGGTAACTTCAGTTATAGGTTTGCGACGATTTATTCCCGCAGTATTGATAACGATATCTAGGCCACCCATAAGCGCATTTGCCTCATTGACCACGCTGGCACATTGATCTGGGCTAGATAAATCAGCGCTAATTGAGAAAGCCTTACCTGATTCGCCAGAAATGGATTTGCGGACTTCATCGAGCCGTTCTTGATTTAGATCCTGGATAGTTACATCTGCGCCACGTTCGGCGAAGGCTTTAGCAATCAACGCACCTAGCGTTCCAGCGCCACCGGTTATGAGAACGCGCTTCTGCTTAAGATCGAATAATGGATCAAACATTTGCTACCCCTGTAACTTCTAAATAAGTAACGCTCTCGGGAGTTAAAGTCTGTGGCTTTAAATCAATTCCAGAGAATTTCACTTCCTGCTCAATAGTACTGAAATTAACCAGAATAACCTTTGCTTTTTGCCCTGAAGTAACGATTAGGCAATCAACTAACTCTGGAAGAGATGAAGCAGTTGGTCTGGCATGAGTAAATCCCTTGAGATTCTTGAACAAGCGCCAAACTGGAAATTCTTCACCTGCTTTACTAGCAAAGTTGAGTGCATCTTCACTTCCAGTAGATAGCTCGCGTATGCCACGCCATCCCAGAGTTTCGAAGTAAGTCACGGTTGAAATTGACGCTGACTCTGTAATCGAGCGAATAGACATCGCGGTCCAGCCTTCCGCAAACCAAGTGCGCTGGCGGGCATCGACCGACGATGGCAGAGGTGTATTGCTGACATCTTTATCGGGTTGAGTTGCATTTGGGTTGTACCTAGGACGTAGCGTTATTGGCCCAATACTTACCTTTTTTACTTTGGCAATCCGATGAGCATTTGTGGAAATCACTTTCTGGGTAGCAGTGTTTTGTATAAGAGTTCGATCGTCAAATGAGTGCACCTGGGGGTTAATTGAAAAATTGACTTGATCAACGAAATCGACTGAGCCTTGATTGCGATTGAGTTCGGTGAAGTACAGATCTGTACCACCAATGATTTTTGACTTATCCCCTAGTAACTCTTCGGCCGCTTGAATAAAACCAAGTGGCACTGTTTTATCGCTTGCCGAGAAGATATAGAAGCGGCGAATCTGATCCTTTAATTCATCTATTGGCTGCAGTATTACTTGAAGTTGCTGCGGGCTATTGGCGGTTATCGCAAGATCAAGATCAATCTTTAGCTGCTGAGTTACTAATAGCGCCTGTTCCACGGCAGAGCGAATTTGAGAATCACCGTTCAGTGAAAGGCGAAGGTGCTTGATCGCAAGATCTTCGAACCCCACGTACTCGCTGGCTATTAAGTGAGCAGGATCTTCACTTAACCCCAAACCAATTTCGGGAATTTCAATCTCTTTTGTGCCAACAGTAATAATGGCGCTTTCATCCTTTGAAATTGGTGTCGCGTGCTCGCCGGAAATTGAGATGGTTATCTTTTGGCTAAGCACCTCCCCCGGAGAAACTTGCGCAGGAAAAGGTAGAGAAATTGGTGTGCAGTAAGTCTTATATGACGCATCACTCCAGTTACGGTGATCTTCGCTTTCAAATATCTCGCCTTCAAACTTTATTGAAGCAATTTGTCCGCTTTGAAGCTTATGGCTAATGCCAGATAGATTTAAGAATGGTTGATCTGGAGAAATCGCTTCAGGGAATTTAGATTTTTCAATAGCGCCATCTGCCTTGGTTAACTCACAATCGCGTCCAGCTAAACCTGCAACGGGATGAAGCAGGCAGAGCCCCAAGCGGTTTCTCATAAAGGAAACTGATGTAGATGCGCTAAACCCGTAGGTGATTTCTCCGCTTTCTGAGCCAGTTATCTCTAACTCCACAGATAAATCTTTGGCATCGTGCGATCCCTGCGCTTTGATCTTCGCGCTGAACGAACGATCACTAACTTCCCAAATCTCGTCTTTGATAACAAATGGCCGAGAAGTCCAATTAATATCTTGGAACACCAGGTAGATCCTGCGAATTACCTCTTCGCTACCGTTACTTATATTCCAAAGACTTCCCTCGGAATACTCCAGAGTTAACGGGCCAGCGACAAGTTTTCTCATTTATCTACTACTTGAGTAGTGAGCCAACGTTAAAGACTTGGCCTGACTCGGCTGATTCATATGCGCCCAAGGTGATATCCAATAATTTGAGCGTGTCTTCGCCACTGGTTTCAGGTGTTCTGCCGGTTTTCAAACATTCAATCCAATGCTTATTTACATTTACGACGCTATCTTGAATTCCATTCCAGGGCTGAGAAGTCCACCCGTGATTCGGAATAACAACAACTTCATTAGTTACAGAGGTACCCGACACAACTTGAAGATGGTAATCAGCAGATAAGGTGATTGCTCCCTTGGTTCCTTCGATAATTACAAAGGTCTGCGGATAGGTGCTGTGGTCTGATCTAGTCTCGTAACTAGCATCAACAATGCAGCTGGCATCTGGCATATGCATCAGAATCGTGGCTGAATCTTCGCCTTTAATGATCGGATTTACTCGATGAGCGGAGGTAAAGATCGTATTTGGTTCACCGATAAAGTAACGAGCAAGATCGAAGAGGTGAACTGCGACATCAACGATAATCATTCGTTCGCTCTCAACCAGCCATGATTGAGCAGAGTAAACATCGTGTGCAGTTCTAAATGAAATTCGCCCGAAGAACGGGCGACCAATTGCGCCGCTATCGATAATCTCTTTGATTTTTCGCATTGGGGTCTGGAATCTAAAATTCTCGTGAACCATAAAGGGCAAGCCTTGATCTGACATCGCCTTAACCATTGACTTTGCATCTGCCATATCCCATGCAAGTGGTTTCTGACAGATTGCTGCAACGCCATGCTTTGCCGCTAGTTCGACCATATATTTATGAGTTGGTGGAGTCGTAGCAATATCTACGAAATCTAAATCTTCATTGGCAAATAACTCTTCCGCACTTGCATAAGCCTTGCCTCCGAAATTGGCGGCAGCCAACTTCGCTTTTTCAAAATCAACATCGCAAGTTGCAACTAGTTCGACGTCGGGATTCTGGCTCCATGCATGGAGGTGGTTCTGGGCAAAGAAGCCACATCCAATTAAGGCATATCTATATTTCTTCTGGGTCATAGCGCAATTTCTCTACTTGGATCTGTGATCCACTCGCTCCAAGAACCAACATATATTTTGCTTCCCGTGAAACCAGCGTGCTCCATAGCTAAGACATTTTGTGCAGCAGTTACGCCAGAGCCGCAATAGAAAATTGTGTTATCAGCGCTAACACCGTTGGTAAGTGATTCGTAGTGCTTCTTTAAATCAGCCTTGCTCTTAAAGAGCCCTTGCGCATCTGTAATTTCAGCGCGATCTGCCAGACCAGCGCCAGCGATATGTCCGCGTATTGGGTCATAGTATTTTCCGCCCCCGTGATATCCCTCTGCACCTCTGGAATCAAATACGCAGTAATTGGAATCATTTCTGGCCATTTCAACTTTTTCGACTTCGACTAAGAGATCGTTACGTAGCTTTGGAATGAAATTTGTAGGCGTTAAAACTTTCTTCTCTTGGTTTAAAGGTAAAGATTCGCGGTTCCATGCATTTAGGCCGCCATCTAGAACGGCAACTTTTTCATGTCCCATCCAGCGAAACATCAACCAAAGGCGTGATGCCGCCATCAAACCTGATTCTGCGTCGTAACAAATTACTTGGGTATCTGGGGTTATTCCCCAGTTAGAGAGAGTCTTAGTGAACGCTGCAACCGTTGGAAAAGGTCGGCGACCGGTAACGCCCGGAATAATTTCTCCAGACATATCAGTAGATAAATCTGCGTAATGTGCACCTGGTATGTGGGATTGGTCATAAACCTTTCTTCCCCAGGATTCGTCATCTAATGTGAAGCGAACATCAAAAATTACAAACTCAGAATTTTCTAAGTTGCGCGCCAAATCGCTAGTGGATATCAACGTTGTATAACTCATTGCTGCACACTCTTCACAAGGTATTGGGTTGTGGTTAGGGTACTACAGTGACTCTGACTCCGAGAAGTTCGCTTGTAACGCAAGGCCGTGACCGAAGCCCAAACCGCGCGATGTTGAGAGCGCTGGGTATGCAGGGCGATGATTTTAAGAAACCGCAGATTGGTATTGCATCTTCTTACAACACCATTACCCCTTGCAATATGTCGCTGCGCACCGTTGCTGAAGATGTTGCCGCTGGAGTAAGCGCTAACGGCGGATTCCCAATGGAGTTTGGAACGATCACTGTTTCAGATGTAATTTCTATGGGACACGAAGGAATGCATTTCTCCCTCGTTAGTCGCGAAGTAATTGCAGATTCTGTGGAAACTGTTATGCAAGCAGAACGCTTAGATGCGATGGTAACTCTGGCGGGATGCGACAAAAGTATTCCGGCGATGCTTATGGCAGCTGCGCGCATAGATGTGCCAAGTATCTTGATGTATGCCGGTTCTTTACTGCCTGGAAAAACTACTCTTCAAGATGGCACTGAGATTAAAGTAAATATCGTCACTTCTTTTGAAGCAGTTGGTGCAAATGCGCGTGGCTTAATGTCTGATGAAGATCTCGATCGCATTGAAAAGGCTGCCTGCCCAAGTGCCGGAACATGCGGTGGTATGTACACGGCAAACACGATGGCTAGCGCTTCAGAGGCGATGGGAATGTCACTTCCAGGCTCTTCATCTCCATCTGCAGTTGATAATCGCCGCGAACCGCTTGCAAAATTAGCGGGCGAATCTGTAATCAACTTACTTAAACTTGGAATCACAACCAGCGACATCATTACTAAAAAATCTTTGGAAAATGCCATCACGGTTGTCATGGCACTTGGAGGATCTACAAATGCAGTGCTTCATATGCCAGCGATCGCTCACGAACTAGGTATTGACTTATCTCTCGATGATTTCAAGCGAATTGGCGCACGCGTTCCATTGCTTGCAGATCTAAAACCATTCGGTGAATATGTGATGTTTGATCTCGATAAAGTTGGTGGCGTACCTGCAGTAATGAAGATTTTGCTTGATGAGGGTCTGCTCTACGGCGATTGCATGACCGTAACTGGAAAAACAGTTGCTGAAAATCTAAAGGATGTAAATCCTCCTGCTGCTGATGGAAAGATTATTTATCCAGCCGCTAAACCTTTTGGTAAAAATGGTGGCATAACTATTCTTAAAGGATCTCTCGCTCCTGAAGGTGCCGTTGT
The DNA here is from genome assembly GCF_002288385.1 of Candidatus Planktophila lacus. Lineage (NCBI taxonomy): Bacteria > Bacillati > Actinomycetota > Actinomycetes > Candidatus Nanopelagicales > Candidatus Nanopelagicaceae > Candidatus Planktophila > Candidatus Planktophila lacus. Next base: position 1,191,782 of record NZ_CP016783.1, read on the forward strand.
GAAGAACGCCGGTGTTGATGAGGAGAAATTCCAAGGCGCTGCTCGAGTATTTGACCGCGAAGAATCAGCGATGCAGGCGCTCTCTGATGGCACAATTAAAAAAGGCGATGTAGTTGTTATTCGCTACGAAGGTCCAAAGGGTGGTCCAGGAATGCGCGAAATGTTGATGATCACAAGTGCAATAAAGGGCGCAGGACTAGGAAGAGATGTATTGCTCGTTACCGATGGCAGATTCTCTGGTGGAACAACTGGACTTTGCGTAGGCCATATTTCACCGGAAGCTGTAGATGGTGGGCCGATTGGGTTAATTAAAGATGGCGATCAAATTTCGATCGATATCCCAAATGGAACTTTGGAGCTACTCGTTACACCCGAAGAGTTGCAAGAACGTGCCAAGAACTTTGTGCCACTCCCACCTAGATATACAAAGGGCGTGCTTTCTAAGTATGTGAAGTTGGTTGGTTCTGCAACCAACGGCGCAGTTTGTTCTTAAAGACCAGTAATTTGAACTGCCGCTAAGGCAACGCCGGCAACAATTACCCAAGCAATTAAGCCCATCACCATGGGGCGTGGGCCAATTGCTCGAATCGATTTCCAGCGCACACTTGAACCAAGTGCAACCAAACCAGCGCCAAGAAGTAACTTACTTACCAGAACGACTGCATCATGAATTCCTGAGGGAATATCAAGTGTGTTTTGGATCGTTGCAACTGCAATAAAGCCAATGACAAAGAATGGAATTAGTGGCACTTTCGTTGTCTTGGTACTAACCGCTATTCCATCTTTTTCATTTTGCATTGCAACTGAAGTTAAGTAGCGGCGGTGGCGAATCGAAAGAATTAGAACAATCGGAGCCAACATACATACTCGCGCCAATTTGATTACGACGGCAGATTGCACCGCCTCATCGCTCCAGACAGATGCAGTCGCAATTACCTGACCAACATCGTGTACGGCAGCACCAGCCCAGGCACCAAAAGTCTGATCACTTAGCCCAATTAGGTGGCCAATAAATGGCAGTGTAAAAATTGAAAGGGTGCCACAGAGCGAAATCAAAGCGATTGCATATGAGGTTTCTTCTTCGGTAGCGCGTGTTTGTGGGCGGATCGCAGCAACGGCAGTTGCACCACAGACTCCAAATCCAACGCCAATTAAAAGTCCAAGTTCACCACTCATCTTGAATACTTTTGATAGCGCCAAGATTCCAAAAATCGTGAAGGTCACAACCAAGATGACGGTTAGTACTCCCTTAAAGCCAATCGCCTTTAGCGATACAAGGCTTACTTGTGCGCCAAGAAGTGCGACTCCGATGCGCATTAACTTCTTGCTCGCAAGCCCTGTTCCGGCAGCGGCAAAGCTTGGCCATCTACCAAAGTTTGCAACCGCGAATCCAAATGCGACGCAAAGTGCAAGTGGACTTACCGCTGGTTGAAAATCATTGATTAGAAAGGCAACGCCAACAATTGCAGCTATCAGACCTAAACCAGGAAGGTTCTTAACCATTTAGATCCCTAACTTGCTTGACCATTGCGCTAGCTGATCAGCGACCGAATCGGTGATCGTAATGTTTTCTGCAATGTCGGGACGTTCTGGATTAGAACGATTTGCTCCAGGTAAGCGGCCTCCGGCAGCGTTTACCAGCGCTGAAAAGTCTGCAGTTCTTGTATTTTCACCATCCACCGAAAGTTTTGCGCTATCGATAGCGATAATGAAATGTGAAATTTTCTGTGGATTGGCATCTTGCTCGCTAGCGAACATATCTGGAATATCTTTTGCCAGTGATGGACCAACCAACATTCCCGTTAGCGATTCAACAAGTACTGCAATTGCATAACCTTTGACTCCACCTAGCGGCGCGAGCATTCCAGCAAGTGCTTCCTTAGCATCGGTTGTCGGGCTGCCATCTTTTGTAAACGCCCAGCCAGGTTCTAGTTCGGCACCTGCTTGCGCTTTTGCTTGAATCTTTCCACGTGCAACTGCGCTAGTTGCTAGATCAACAACAGTTGGCGGATTCGTTGGAATTCCCGCAGCAATTGGTGAAGTTGAAAGTAGCGCAGAGTTTCCACCCCATGGCGGCATTACTGCTGGCCCAGTGCTAAATGCGATTCCAACTAGTCCGCGATTAATCATCGGCCAGACATAAATTCCGAGAGCGCCACAGTGGTTGGATCGTCCAACTCCGACAGCGGCAATTCCATTTATTGCAGCGCGTTCAGCAGCAACTTCTGCCGCCTTCTGTAACTGCCAATGGCCAAGACCATCATCGCCATCAAAGACCACAAGGCTTGGTAGATCTGTTACTACCTTTAACTTCGCATCAGCTTTAATTCCACCTGCTTGCAAGCGCGCAAGATAGAAAGGAAGTCTCATTAAGCCGTGGCTTCCGATTCCCCAACGATCGCTGGCAACGATGCAACGAGCGGTTACATCTGCTTCTTGATCCGGAACACCGGCGGCTTTAAGAAGTGATTTCGCTAATTGCGTTGCAGAGCCAACAGTTAGCTGTGCCATTATTTTGCGCTCTCCTTGATTGCACCAACAGCATGTGTGGCAACTTCGTTATTTAAGACTTTCATAATATTTGAAACAAGGATTTCATTGATACGCAATTGGCTTTCCTTGGTAATCCCTGCAACGTGCGGAGTTAAGATCAAATTCGCAATTTGCTCCATTTCGCCTTTAACTGGTGGTTCTTGGGCGCGCACATCTAGGGCAGCGCCAGCAATAACCTTAGATTTCAAAGCTTCGATTAAATCGGCTTCGTTAATTACTTCACCGCGCCCCACATTTACCAATACGGCATCTGGCTTCATCAACTTCAAAGTTGCAGCGTTAATTGAGCCATTTGTTTCAGGGGTCGATGGCATATGGATGCTGATTACATCGCTCTCCTTTAAGACTTCTTCAAAAGACTTTAATTCAATACCGCTTAGATTTTTCGCATAAGGATCGAAACCAATCATTTTGCATTGAAAACCTTGCAATAACTTTGCCGTCGCTAGCCCCGTTGCACCACATCCGAGCAACCCCCAGGTTAAGCCCGATAGCTCGCGGCCTGGTGTGCGGATCCAATTTCCTTCGCGCGTGACTTGATCATGCCCAGGGACATTTCGTAATAAAGAAAGCGCTAATCCCAGAGTTAGCTCGCCAACGCTTACCGCGTTAGCTCCAAGACCGGCAACGACGACGACACCTGCAGCATCGGCTGCCTTGATATCAATGTTATCTAAGCCGACTCCGGCGCGAGCAATTACCTTTAACTTAGGTGCCGTAGCAATTACATCTGCAGTTACCTTCGTTCTGTTTCTTACAACTAGAGCAGTTGCATCTTTAAGAGCGCTCTTTAACTCATCGACGTTATTCCAAAGATCGTCATTTCGGACAATGGGAAAACTCCCCTCCAGCTTCTGGAAGGGAGTTCCCCATACATCTTCAGAGATGAGAATCATTATGCGGAGATATACAACTTTGTGAAGGTGAATTCACGGTGGCCCATAACTTCAGCCTTGCAGAGGCGTCCATTAACGGTCTGATTGATGACATCCATCATCATGTCGCCAGCCTTAGTTAAGTCATATTCGTAACGCAATAGACCTGAAACATCTAAATCGATGTGTTCAGTCATTGAGTTAGCAGTCTTAATGTTCGCTGTTAACTTGAGTACCGGAATAATTGGGTTACCAATCACATTGCCTTGTCCGGTTGGGAACAAGTGGATAACTGCGCCGCCTGCTGCCATCAGAGTTACGCACTCTGCAGCTGCTGATGAAGAGTCCATGAAATAAAGGCCCTTCTTCTTTGGGTCTGGAGCTTCAGCTGGCTTGAGAACGCCAACAACTGGAACTGAACCAGTCTTAGCGATATTTCCAAGCGCCTTCTCTTCAATAGTTGTTAGCCCGCCAGCGATATTTCCTTGCGTTGGCTGTGAACCTAGAAGGTTTGCACCAGTTGCTTCAATTACCTTGATGTAATTGTCGTAAGTTGTTTGGAACAAGTTACGGCAAGCATCATCGATACAACGGTCAGCGATCAAGTGCTCGCCACCAGTTAGCTCAGAAGTTTCGCCGAAGAATACGGTTCCACCTGCTGCTACCCAGCGATCGACTGCTTGTGATGTTGTTGGGCATGAGCCAAGACCTGATGTTGTATCTGATTCGCCGCACTTGATCGACATAATCATGTCGCCCATTTCGGCTGCTTCGCGCTCTAGGCCAGATGCATCTTGCAAGAACATTGCGGCAACGCGGCTTGCTTCCTGAATTACTTGGAGATCGCCCTTACCTTCAATAGAGAACGCTGCAACCGGCTTACCAGTCTTAGCGATGCCATCGGCAACTCTCTGTGTCCACTTTGGTTCGATACCAATTACAACTACAGCGGCAACGTTTGCGTTAACACCTGTTCCAATTAGCGTATTAAAAGTTAGCTCTAGATCTTCGCCGAATTGCAAACGCCCAAATGCATGTGGGAGTGCAAGAGTTCCTGGAATTACCTTCGCAACAGCTTCTGCAGCAGCATTTGAAAGATCATCAAGGGGCAAAATAATGACGTGATTGCGGATACCCATGGTGCCGTTTTCGCGGCGGTATCCCATTAAGCGCGGCTTGCTTCCCATCGATAACTCCTCATGTTGTGTGTGTGAATGTAATCGCCTTTTTTGATCGCAGCTGATGCCAGACCAACCTTGATTCCGTATTTAATAATCGCTTCGCCATTTGCAATATCTGCAAGGGCAAATTTGTGGCCGAGCGGAATCGCGTGATTTAAGATCGCGGTGCTCTCTGTTCCTTCTTTCACGGATCGCCCGTGAAGAGTTCCTGGTTGCATATCCGCCATAGCAACAGCGACATTGTCACCGTCGTGATGGAGCAGATATTGCGGTGGCGTAATTGCCATATCTGACTTTCCTCTCTCGCATAAAGGGGGTAGTGGTCTGACCTCTTGGTGGAGTCTAGGTTAGGTGAGCGTATTTCGTCTAGCCCTCTGCCCAAATTATCGTAAGTGGTCTAACCTGTGGCTATGAAGAGCGAGCTTCGATACGGGGTTATAGGCGTCGGCAGCATGGGGCGCGAGCATATTTCCAACATCAAGGTGATGGGTGGAGCTGTCGTCACGGCCATCAGCGACCCTCACCAGCCCTCCATTGAAGCGGCTCTAGAAATGGTTCCGGGGGCCAAGGTCTTTAGCGATCACCGCGCGCTCTTGGATTCTGGCTTAATCGACGCCGTCGTAATTGCAACTCCAAATGACACCCATGCTGAGGTCTTAAAAGATGCGCTCGCAACAGAATTAGCGGTCTTTGTTGAAAAGCCACTTGCTACAACTGTCGAAGATTTGAAATCAATTCTGTCTTGGGATGAAAAGCGTAGCGCTCTTACCTGGATGGGCTTGGAATATCGTTTTATGCCACCGGTGACTGAAGCAATTGCGAGAGCAAAAGAAGGTGAAGCCGGAAAAATACATCAGATTTCGATTCGCGAACATCGCGAACCTTTCTATCCAAAGGTAGATAGCTGGAACCGCTTCACGGAAAGAACTGGTGGCACGCTTGTCGAAAAATGTTGCCACTATTTTAACTTGATGGATTTAGTGATTGGTGAACAACCTATCCGCGTATTTGCTTCAGGCGGTCAGAGCGTTAATCACTTAAATGAAAATTATGGCGGGCGCCGAGCAAATATGCTCGATAACGCATATGTAATTTTAGAATATGCCAGCGGTGCTCGTGGAATGCTCGATCTCTGTATGTTTGGCGAAGGTTCCTTCGATAAAGAGATTTTAACGATCATTGGAGATCAGGGAAAGATTGAATCATTCCTTCCTTCTCAAGTTGTTAAAGCCTCACGTCGTGATTCAGTTGGAAACCTCGATAACTGGGCAAGTGGTGCTAGCCGTGCGCGTGGCAGCGAAACAAAGATTGTTCATAACTACGATGTTAAGTACATGGGCCACCACTACGGTGCTTCATATATCGAACATACAAAATTCCGCGATGCGATTTTAAATTCCACTGCCGCTGAAGTTACCTTGCTAGATGGCGTAACGAGCGTTGTTACAGGGCTTGCTGCACACAAGAGCATCAACGAAGGTCGCGTCGTTGAAATCAAAGAACTTTGGGGCTAATTACCAACTGCTCCATGGCTTGGCGTAGGTATCAACTGTTTCGGCGAGCTTTTCTAAGCGTGGAATAGAGATTTCGCGCAGCGCCTTTGGAATATCAGGGGCACCAACGATGTCGGCCCAAACCGCGCGTCCAGCAAGGAAACCGCTCGCTCCCCCAATTGCACAAGCCTTCACTGCATCGTTGAAAAATGGTTGCTTAACTCCGTTAGAGAGAACTACCCACGGAGATCCAATTGCCTCAGAAATTCGTTCTGCGTTCTTGGTTACTAAAGAAAGATCTCCTTCGCCATGGAAGGGAACTTCTGCTTTATACAAATCTGGCTTCCAAGTCGCAGCTTCACGTGCTGCGATAATTAACTCTTCTTCGCGATCAAAAGATCTTGAAGTATCAGTTGGTGGCTTCACGATGATTTCTATAATCGATGGCAGACCAGAGACTTCGCATAACTTATTAAATTCGGCTACGAGTTTGGCTCGGCTATCCGGAGATTCATCGTTGCGCCACAGCACCAAGAATTTCAATCCGACGCTTTTGATATCACGCATTCTGATCGGATCAACATCAGGATCGACAGCAGTATCAGTAGCTGCGCCACCTGCGGGACCAACCAATAAATCAGCGGCAGCGATTAATCCGCATGAGCCTTTTAGCGCGCCCTGGTTGATAATCGCATCAATGCCAAACTCTTGATCAACTAAGAGCGCTGATGCAAATGGCGAAAGTTCGCGGGCAACATCTACTTTAAATTGAGTTAACTGTGAGTCAGGGACCGGTGTGCTCTGATGTGCCGCAAACATTCCGCGCAGAGCTTCACGTTGATCCACGGCAACCATCGCAAGTGCACCAGATGGACGGGCTAATTTGGTAAGTGGTGCTCTCATGATCGCTCCTTTAGGAATTTATCTAGCTCTGCGGTATTTGGAATCATCGATTGACCATCTAGGCCACGACATGAAAGTGCGGCGACTGCATTAGCGCGCATTAAAGAGGCTTCGAGAGTGTGGCCTTGAATTACTTGAGCAAGAAGCGCTCCATGAAAAACATCGCCGGCGCCTAGCGTGCTTACAACATCAACGGCAAAGCCATCTGCGTGAACTAAGCCTGATTCGCTGGAATAACCAGTACTTCCCGCAGAACCTTGCGTTGCAACCGTTATATTTTTTGCGTTAACCGCATCTCTTTCGACCGCTGTGCCCAGTTGAAGGTCGGGGTAACGAAGCGCCATCTGCCGATCAGTTGGAACAAATAGATCTACCTCTGAAGCCTCGAAATCAGCAACGTTGTAGCCGGCATCAAATGAAATCTTCGGTCCGTTTCCACGAGCGATCTTTTCAGACTTTAAACGGTTAATTCCAACGTGATCTACGTGGAGCCACTCAGCCTGACTAATCAACTTCTTCGCTTCTGCATTTAGATTTACTTGTTGCATTGGTTGACGGGTGCTAATTGCACGTGCGCTATGGGCCTTCGAAGCAACGATTACGCTTCCTGATGTTGCGCTAGCACCGATTGAAATCCCTGAAGTATCAACGCCTTCACGGACAAAAATGCGCAGAACTTCTGCGCCATCTTCATCATCGCCAATTGTTCCCACAATCGCCGTTGAAACACCGAGGCGGCTTAGCGTTACTGCGGCAACAGCTGCCGGGCCACCACCTGCACGGGCTATCTGGTGGGCTAAAACTCTTTCATCTTCGCCTGGATAGTTATCGACTAAGGCGATTGTGTCGATAGTTATTACGCCGAGACAAACAACTTGAATATCGCTCAACGCTCATTCTTTTCATTTGCATCGGCAAGGGCTACTGCACGTGCGCCAGAAATATGTTGCAGCGTTAACTTAGAGACAAGTTCTCCATCTCTTGCTTCAATCGCATCCAAAATAGCGTTGTGCTCGCGCTTTGATACATCTGATCTGCCTGGCAAACGCAACGTGGTTTCCATCGACATCTTCATTACATCTTGCAAGACGTTGAGAGTTTGGTTGATAAATCTATTTTCGGCGATTCCGACGATTGTTAGGTGAAACTTCGCATCTAACGCCTGCAATTGGTTGTAATCAATTGGCGTCGTTGAAGTAACTGTCTCGATCTGATTTAAAGTTGCACGAAGTAAGCGGATATCTTCCTTGGTTGCCTTTGCCGCTGCCCACTTTGATGCCGGAACTTCCAGAACTTCACGAGCATCAAAGAGCTCATTTAAGCCGTGGGTGGTGGCCATCATCGAAGCGCGCAGTTCTTGCGCAACTATCGGTTCTTGAACAAAAGTGCCTTGTCCATGCTTTATTTGCACTAAGCCTTGGGCCTGCAGAATATGTAGAGCTTCGCGCAGAGAAGGACGACTAACCGCCAACAATTCCGCGAGAGTTCGCTCTGATGGCAGGCGGTCGTTTGGCTTTAGATTCTGAATTTCAATTAGTTCAACTAATTGTGTAGCAATGCGCGCTGCACGTTGTGGAGCAAGCGGGGTTACAGCGCTCATCATTTAACCCTTTACCGCTCCTGCTGTAAGACCGGCGATAAACGAGCGTTGCATCATGAGGTACATGATAACCATTGGAAGTGATGCCACCATCACAGCGGTGAAGAGCATCGAGAAACTAACGAAATATTCACCGCGGTATGCCAACATCGCAAGTGGCAGAGTTTTCTTATCTGATTCTTGAATAAGCAAAAGTGGCCAGAGAAGATCGTTCCAGTTGATTACAAATAGGAAAATCGCTGTTGCACCCATCGCAGGTCGGGATAACGGTAGGGCGATAGAGCGATAGATGCGAAGCGGCGATGCGCCATCTACCTCAGAAGCTTCATACATATCTCGAGATATCTCTCGGAAGAAAGCGGTAAGAATAAAGATAGAAATTGGCAGGGTTGTGGTCACATTGATAATCACTAAGCCAAAGAACGAGTTGGTAAGTCCCAAATCTCGGAAGATGTAATAGATCGGAACAAGGTTGATCTGGGCGGGAATTGCCAAGCCGAGTGCAAATAAAGTTGCCAATACTTTTCCGGAAACTGTGATCATTCGGGCGATTGCAAATGAGGCCAGGCTGGCAAATAGCAAGGTGAAAATTACGGATAGCAGGGTTACAACTACGCTATTTCTAAAACTAACTTCAAGGTCGCTGTCGCTAAGCAATCTCTTGTAGTTATCCAGACTCCAGACATCTGGGAGAGAAAGTGGCTTGTTATAGACCTCAGAGTCGGTCTTGAAGGAGCCTAGAACAACAATAAGCGAAGGAATCAGAATTAGCGCGGCAAAGAAAGTAAGCGAGACAATCCGAGAACTCTTAAAGATCATTTCTTATCCCTCACTTCTCGTATCGTCCGCTAAATGCCCGGCGTTGCAACCAAGTTATAAGCACCATAGTGGCAACCATAAAGATTGTCTGTGCCGCCGCGTATCCAAGTCGAAGTTCATTAAACAAAGTGAAATAAACCAAGGTGCTAAAAATACTTGTTGAGTTATTTGGTCCCGCGGTTGAATTTGTCATAACCATGATCAAATCAAAGGCGCGGAACGATTGAATAGTCGTATATGCCATAACCACCAAGGTCGTAGGCATCGCCATTGGCCAAGTTATCTTTGTAAATTGCTTCCAGCGAGATGCGCCATCTACCTCTGCGGCCTCATAAAGTTCTTTGGGAATCTGCTGCAGGCCGGCGATATAGACAACCATCATCTGACCGGTGTGGAACCAGACTTGGCTAAAAGCGATCGCATAGAGCGCGCTGCTTTCACTACCCAGCCAGTTAAGTGCAAAGGAAGGCAATCCAACGCTATTAAAGAATAGGTTGATCGCTCCGAAGTTTGGATCATATAGAAAGAGCCAGATCATTCCCACAGAGACTGAAGAGAGAATTGTTGGGAAGAAGTAAAGAGTACGAAGTGCAATATTAACTTTGGTGTTTTTAACTAAGAAGACTGCAAAAATCAGAGCCAGCGCAGTTTGGAAAATAACAACCAGGAATGTGAATTCAATGTTGTTACCTAGCGTTTTATAGAAGAGATCGTCATTGGTAAGTAGATTTGTAAAGTTTCTAAAGCCCACATTTTCAGGCTCGGTGATGCCATCCCAACGTCGTGTGGCAAATTGCAGGTTTTGCAGCGCTGGATATAAATAAAAAGCAAGGAAGAGAATCATCGCCGGTGCGCCCATTACATAATAAACAAGCGCATCTTTCTTACGCTTTTTACGGGTAGCAGGAGTACCGCTCCCACCAATGGTGGGAGCGGTACCGGTAGCTAGTTTTGTCTTAATTAGCCTTGCAACTTCTGCTTGATCTGCTTAGAGAAGTCAGGCAGAACATCGTCTGGGCTCTTGCCACCAACGATTTGAATGAGGGCATCCTGAGTCAAATCTGAAACTGAAGTATTCAGAATCAAGAAGCGTGGAGCCAACATTGTGTTCTTAGCCTGGAAGGCAGATGTATTTAGCAAGTCAACGTTTGCTGAGTAATCAACATCTAGAACGTTAACGTGCTGAGTAGTTGCAACTGCATAGATCGCTGCAACTGGACCTGTAGCCAAATATGACAAGAAGGATTTTGCAATCCGCTGGTCAGTTGGATTTGACTTAGCATTTACACTGAGGTTGAAGGTGTTGTTCATAATTCCTTCAGCGACAACTTTGCCATCTGTTAGAACCATGCTCATCAACTGCATCTTGCCGGTTAGCGCTGGGGCCAAAGTCTTGATTGAACCCATTGAGAATGTACCGGTAGGAAGAATTGGTGACTTACCTGTTGCGAACAAGTTGTAAGCAGCAGCTTCAGTAACACCTGTTGGGTTATCTGGGAAGCATCCTGCGTTACGTAGCTTGACGTAGATATCTGCAACGCCCTTGAACCATGTTGAAGTCAGATCGATCTTTCCTGAGTTCAAATCTGCCAAGTTTGCAGATAACGCATCGTAATCTGCTGCAGAGTTCATTAGAGCAGAGTTTGAGATCTGCGCTGCTTGTCCACGTGTTGCTCCTGGCCATGCAAGAGGAACATATCCCTTGGCCTTGGCATCCTTACACCAGGCGACCCAACCAGTTAGGTTCTTAGGAATATCCCACTTCTCTTTTGCCCAGAGTTCAGTGTTATAGACCGGGTTGTTAAATAGGTAGTGATAAGGAACTGCGAGTACGCGACCCTTTTCAACTCCCGCTGTTAGACCCTTTGATACGAGGTTGCGCTTTACGAAACGCTCGTTAGTTAGATCTGCTGGCAATCCACTCTTAACGAAGTCGTTGAAGATTGAACCACGTGCTGCAGCGAATAGAGCAGCCTTTGGATTTGCGAGGATCTGCACGCGTGCAGTTGCGTTGTAATCAGTTGTTGTCTTGATTACCTGAGTAATTTTTGTACCTGGGTACTTTGCTTCGTAGTTTGTAATGATCTTTTCGAAGTGGGCTTTATCTTCTGGGCGATAGTGCCAGAATTCAATTGATCCAGCTGGTGGAACAATCTCCTTGATTGGAGCACCGAGGCTTGAGCTTAGGCGAACCTTCTGCCAAGTCAGTTTTCCATTTGATCCAGCCTTGCAAACTAGTGATGTTGAACTTGTTCCTGTTGAAACACCTTCAACCTTGCAAGCCTTTCCTAAGACTTCTCCAGCTGCAAATGCCGATGGCAATGTTGAAACAGCGACTGCGAATGCAACCACAGCTACTGCGCCAAGGCGACGTGCACTAAAGGAAGTCATTCCTTGAGTTTTCATCATTTGTAGTCCTTTGCTAATCGAGGGTTTTAGTTGTTTTACCATTCTGTGAGGGGTATCCCTAACATCTTTGCCATTTGACGAATACCCGGACGCACATCTATCCACGAGATGACTAGATGATGCGGATATCCGCCAGTGACTATTCCATTTACTAACGCAGCAGCATCAGGTTGAGTGATAACCGTTGCGGTATTACCTTGGAAGTGATTGGGAGCAGGGATAGATTCCCCTCGGCTCACAACCATTCGTAAACCCGTGCTATTGCTCGGATCTACATCCCGATCAATACGGAACAGCGTTACTGGTCCGGTCTTGAGCGGAAAATTACCTGCAACGCCTAGTTTGCGATTGCAGTGTGTTGTTTGCGTTGCATTTTGTGGATCTGCCGCCAACTTTGTCGCAGCTGATCCGCAATGCCATAGTCGAACTAAACCTTTATCTGCATCTAGATCGACGATATCTACCAAATAGTTTTCATCTGAACCCAGTGACTCGCAAACCATCATGGTTACGGCGCCCAGCACATCGCGTTCGCAGGTTGTGACTGTGCCGCGATCTGAAAGGCGGCCAAGGGAAGAACAGATACAGGCACCCATTTCCGTTGGAAATTCTGGCCAGCAACGGATAGCAATTGCATCTAGGGACTCTTCTTCGCGCCAAGTATCTAGCGCAACTTCAACACCATAAACTTTCTTTGCCTCATCAACGTTTACTGAAGAAAGAGAAGGCTGCGCTGCTACCGCGTTTGCATAGGCTAATTCACGCGCTTCTTCCTTAACTTCAGCAATTCGGCCAAATGCATCTGTAATTGTTATCTGGCGAACATCAAGTCCAAAATACTTATTCAACTGTTTGCCATCAAATACACATGGAGTAAATCCAATTGGAGCATCTCCAACAGCGCCGATCTTTTTGCCCTTTAACCAAGCAAAAGCTTTTTCAACTTCGCCAGCGGGTGCAAATTCTCCAACAATAGATTTTGGAGCAGTCGCCTCTGGAAGTTTGCCGGCGAGCGCATCACGAATTGCACTGCGCACATTCGCTTCATCGGCGTTTCCATGGATATGACGGATTGATTGCCCAACATTCATCAGAGCATGTGCCGCAAGATTTACGCCGCACATTGAATTCAATTTAAGTCTTTCGCCAACTTCACCAGGTTCGCGCATCGACCAACCAAGGATGGGTCCATTAACTTTTCCAAAGAGTTCAACTGCCGGTGATGCATCTGCAAATGAGGCCATAAATAAAATGTGAAGGTCAGCCGCTGGAAGTTTTACCGCAGCGAGATCTTCAACAGTCATTACGAGTTCACTTGGCCCTACTACTGATGCGCCTAGTTCATTTAACAGTGCACGCGCGCTATCGAAATTAGCCTGGGCGCAGGTCAGATCAAAGGTAGGTCGCGCTAACGCGACGAGAGCTACAGTGCTCAATTTGCCTCCAGTGGTAAGACCTCTTGGTGAAGGGTGCCACTGGCGACCTAGCGAGTCAATGGGAAAGCGCGAGTTTTTCGCTTGTTATGAGACCGTTATGAGCAGGGCGATGGGGTTATCTTTGAAGGATGAAGGGTCTGGTCCGACCATTGACCTCAAAAGCGGGCCAATTCGGATCGTTGGTAAGTACCTCAACCCCCGACTTGGTCGCCAAGATCGTATCCTCAGCCTTCCAGCCTGTACCCGTTGGGTTCCATGCGATCGGTTGGTTGTGCGCAATCAATCTGGTTGTTCCCTGATTTGCTGGCCAATCACGAGGAAGGAAGCCGGTTGGCCCACCTTGGTGATGGTTCTGCCACTCATCCTTATCGAAACCATTTAGCGGGTAAGCAGCGATCGCAGCATTTATTGGATCTGAGAAAGGCCGACCAACCACAGTGGCATCGAACATCGCCGCCTCAACTTTAAATATTGATTCGTAGCCGTTTATCTCCTCTTGAGATAACTGCCCAAAACTGACAATTCTGGTTATTGATGCGATTAGCCCCTTATGTTTTGCGCATATTGAGGCCGAGACACGGTCTCCAATTGGCGTTGAGGTCGGTAGTGGATGGCGAAACTTGGTGACTCGCTCTTGGCCGGCAACGCCTAGAAATGCGATCTCTAAATTAGAGCGCCATAAGGAACTAGTTATTAGCGCTGCCACATCGATTTCTCGATCGCTACTTTTTACCTCTTTCATAGCGCTTCCTAGAGCTGATGCGGCTTCCAGGCAGATCTTCTTAAAGCGTTCTACATCATCTGCAATAAGTGAGCCGCGAATAATCTCGATCTCAACGCCTAGATCAACTCTGTCACCACCAGGTTGATCAGAACCAACTTTTGCTCCTGTTGGCAATAACGGATCGCGTCCTTGTGACCACGGCACGGTTTGTACTGAAACTTCTGCAGGAAACTCTTCAGCAATTAATCGTGGCGCCTCGACAACATTTGTTATTGCAACAGCTGAATCTTTTGTAATGATTAAATCAAAACACGCCGCATCGATAGTTGTTGGAACATGTGCTCGTCCAGAAATGGCCCAAGCCAGATTTGGATTACGGCGGAGCACAAATGCATCAAGCCCTTTTTCAGCCATTAAATCTCGTACTGGTTGGATCCGAAGATTAAATGCGCTCATGGTAAGGATGCTACAACTTTGGGCTCATAAGAAAAAGTGAGCAAAATAGGCGTTACTGGTGGCGGGTGAAGGATTTGAACCTTCGAAGGCAGAGCCGGGGGATTTACAGTCCCCTCCCATTGGCCGCTCGGGCAACCCGCCAGGGTCATTCTTTTACGGCGGGCGCAAGATTACCTCAAATATTTAGCGAGGGGTAATCGGCTATTTTGCCCGCTTTTTCCAGATAAAAATCAAGATTAGTAAGCCACCAACAATCGCAGTAGCGCTAAGAATTAGATAGATAGAAATTTTATTACCTGAAGGAGATGGTGAAGTGGTTATAGGTTCAGATTTAATCTCTGAAGTTGTTACTGACGATGCTTCAACTGTGAAAGTAAATTCGCCCTCAATCACATGCCCATCAGCAGCCACTGCACGATACTCGACTCTAAATTCTCCAGTTTTATCGATTGTTTTTAGCGCTTTAGTAAGCGTTGGACCAGCAACTAAAACCTTACCTTGGCTTACATCATTATTGGTGGAGTCAAAAACCTTTATTGAATTCGAATCTCCAATAGCAATCAACTCTTCTGCAAAGGTGATAGTCGCTTCTGGTGGAAGCGAATTAATCACTGATTCACTCTGAGGAATTGAGTTAACTAGCACTGTGTGCGCTGGCGCTGGAGATGCCAAAAATGCAAGGAAAATGGCTCCCGCTAAAGCGATAATCTGTCGTAAGCGCATGGATCAATTCTACTTCGCATAAACTTTATTAATCCTTCTAAGCGCGATAACCTAGCGCTATTCAAAGTGATCTTCACCGCTTTTAGGAGGGCCCCATGGCTGATAGCAGTTTCGATGTAGTTTCAAAGATTGATCGTATGGAGCTTGATAACGCGATCAACCAAGCGATCCGCGAGATTGACACGCGCTTTGATTTTAAAAATACCGGCGCAAAAATTGAAATGGCCGGCGAAAAGATAAATATTGAAGCTGATACCGAAGAACGCGCTAAGGCAACTCTCGACGTCATCAAAGATAAAATGATTAAGCGCGGGGTTTCACTTAAGCATATTGATCCAGGCGAGCCACAACTTTCTGGAAAGATCTACAAGATCTCTTGCCCGCTTAAAGAAGGTATCTCTACAGAGAATGCAAAGAAGATCGCTAAGTTTTTACGTGATGAGGGTCCAAAGTCAGTTAAATCTCAGATCCAAGGTGATGAACTACGCGTCACTAGTAAGAGCCGTGACGACCTGCAAGCCACGATGGCGATGATCAAAGAAGGTAAGTGGGAGTTCGCAGTTCAATTTGTGAATTTCCGTTAATTGAAAAAGCAGAAGCTTGGCCTCATATATGGGGTTAGCGCATATGTCTTGTGGGGAATGTTTCCTCTCTATTGGCCGCTGCTCGAGCCTGCTAACCCACTTGAAATAGTTTCGCACCGCGCTGTCTGGACTTTGATCTTCTGTGTAATTGTTCTGGCCATTACCCACGCCCTTAAATCGACCTTAGCCACATTCCGCCGGCCAAAGGTGGCAATCAAGTTATTTCTTGCCTCAATTCTTATCTCAATTAACTGGCTGATTTATATCTGGGCAACCAATAACGGGCACGTTGTCGAGGCTTCGCTTGGTTATTACATAAACCCACTGATCATCATTGCCTTCGGTGTGATTTTGCTGAAAGAGAAGATGCGCCGGCTTCAATGGGTAGCAGTTTCAATTGCAACAGTTGGAGTAATTATCCTTACCGTTGATTACGGTCGTCTGCCTTGGGTTGCTTTGGGGCTTGCTCTTTCCTGGGGAACTTACGGACTTGTTAAGAAACAACTTGGGCTTGGTGCGCTCGAAGGCCTAGCGATTGAAACGATGATCGCCTTTATTCCTTACTGCGGTTATCTCATCTTTATCGGATCTAAGGGCGAAGGACAGTTTGGCAATGGCGCAGGTCTAACCATTCTCTTGATTAGCGCAGGCGCAGTAACTGCGATTCCTTTGCTGTTATTTAACGGTTCTACTACACGACTTCCATATTCAACGATCGGACTCTTGCAATATATAACTCCGACGATTCAATTTTCGATCGGTGTTTGGGTAAACCATGAAGCGATGCCTACTGCTCGTTGGGTGGGATTTATCTTTATCTGGTTAGCGCTAATGACGCTGGCAACGGATCTTTTAAAATCAGGCAGATCTGTCGACAACAGCATCGCATAGCGAGAATAAAGCGCTAGTTGCTGAATTTAGTGGCAGCGGGCCAAGTGCGGTGCGCGCATCTTTAGCAACGTTTCCAAGCTGTTGGCGGGCTTGCTGCAAGCCATCATGGGTGCGAAGAGCGCGAAGAACTTGCTGCACTACAACTTCATCATGAATAGGTGCACTCAATAGCTCTTTAAGTTCGGCATCTTCAGCTTTATTTGAAGCCATAACATTTAAAGTTACAAGAGTAGGAACGCCTTCACGTAGATCCGTTCCTGGAGTTTTTCCAGATTGGCTAGATTCGCTTGCGATGTCGATTACATCATCAGCCAGTTGGAATGCGATACCGATCTGTTCGCCAAATTTAGTTAGCGTTTCAACGGTTTCACGCGGTGCTCCCGAGAGAAGTGCACCAAAGCGCGCACTAGTTGCAATAAGCGAGCCAGTCTTATCCCCCACAACGCGCAGATAATGTGCGAGTGGATCTTCACCATTCTGCGGACCTTGGGTCTCCATAATCTGACCAATAACTAAACGCTCGAAAGTTCGCGCTTGCAGGCGAACTGCTTCCGGGCCTAAGTCAGCAAGTAGATCTGATGCCTTAGAGAAAAGATAATCACCGGTCAAAATTGCGATGGTATTTCCCCAACGATTATTCGCACTTTCTACACCGCGACGAAGTGGCGCTTCATCCATTACATCATCGTGATAAAGCGTTGCCAGATGCGTTAATTCACAGACCACCGCTGCGGGAATTACTTCCTTGCGCGTTGGATCACCAAAGTGAGATGAGATAAGAGTTAATAGCGGGCGCAATCGCTTGCCACCGGCAGCAACTAGGTGGCGAGAGGTTTCTTCAACTAGTGGGTAATCACCTTTGATGTGTTCACGCAGTAAATGTTCAACGCCTTGCATACCTGTAGCAAGATCTGCCTCAAGTGCGGGATCAAGATCAGGAATGCCGAATGATGACATTAGCGAAGGAATGTAGCTGAGCTTTGAATAAAGTTAATCAAAGGAGTTGGGTAGATTCCGAGTGCGAATGTTGCTAATGCAGATACCGTGATTGTGATCTGTGTATAGATTGAAGGAATCACAACGCTAGTGCCATCTTCGACTGGATCTTTAAAGAACATCAGAACAATTACGCGGATATAGAAGAAGGCTGCGATCGCTGATGAAAGAACGCCGGTAATCAAAATTGCTGTTGATCCACTTTCGTAGGCAGCTGAGAAGATCGAGAACTTTCCGATAAATCCGCTCGTTAGCGGAATTCCAGCAAAGGCCAGTAAGAAACCAGCGAAAGCTGTGGCAACCCAAGGAGAACGCTTTCCTAGACCGCTCCAGCGATTTAGATCGGTAACTTCACCAGCTGAATCGCGAACTAGAGTCACGATTCCGAAAGCACCTACTGTGGCAATTCCATATGCGAAGAGATAGAAGATTGAAGATTCCAAACCTGATTTGCTTAATGCAACTACACCTGAGAGCAAAAACCCTGCATGGGCGATAGATGAGTAAGCGAGCATGCGCTTTATATCGCGCTGTGCGATTGCAACAAGTGAGCCAAAGACCATTGTTATAAGTGCAATTGCGATAATCGCTGGACGCCATTGCCAGTAAGCCTCAGCGAATGAAACATAGAAGATACGGAGCATTGCACCGAATGCGGCAACTTTGGTGGCAGCTGCCATAAGGGCGGTAACTGCAGTTGGTGCGCCCTGGTAAACATCTGGCGACCAAGCGTGGAACGGAACTGCGCCAACTTTAAAGAGAAGTCCGATTGAGATAAATGCGATTCCGAGAAGTAGATAAATATCGTTTCCGCTTCCACCGATTACCGCTGAGTGGATTCCAGCGAAGGTAACTGATGATGAATAGCCGTAAAGATATGCGATACCCATCAGGAAGAACGCTGATGCGAAAGCGCCGAGCAAGAAGTATTTAAGCGCTGCCTCTTGCGACATCAAACGGCGACGGCGCGATAGACCAGCCAATAGATAAAGTGGAAGTGAGAGAACTTCTAGCGCCACAAAGAGCGTAATTAAATCTGTAGCAACTGGAAAGAGCATCATGCCCGCAACTGCAAAGAGGGTCAGTGGGTAGATCTCGGTGACTCTTAGATCTTGCTGCAGTGATGCACGTTCTTCATCTGATCCTGGAAGAGCAGCAGCCAGCGCGGTGAAGTTCTCTTGATCTGCAAGCAAAAAGACCGCAATAATTGAAATAAGAAGTATGGAACCTTGAATCAACATACCTGCGCCATCGAAGGTGACTGACTCCATCGCAGCCGCTGATGAGGAACGATCGCGCACACGAATTAACGATGCCACTTGCGATAGAACCAAAGTTGCCAGAGTAATAAATAGTTGTGATGAAGCGCGTGATTTACGAGGAGCAAAGGCTTCGATGAGCACGCCGAGAACTGCGCCACCAAGCACGATCAGAATCGGTGCAAGAAGTGCGTAATCAAGGGTTGGAGATACGAATTCAATCATTACTTGCCCTCACTCGTGGTTGGCGCTGGATCGCTAAATCCTTGTTGCGAAATGATGGTCTGCGATGCTGGATTAATGATGTTTAACAACGGTGATGGGTAGAAACCAAGCACAACGATCGTTGCGATAACTGGTGCGATCGCAATTTTTTCGCGCAGAGTTAGATCGCTTAAATTCTCATTGCCCGGAGTTGTTGGGCCATGGAGCGCGCGTTGTACCGGAATCAAAATGTATAGAGCCGCTAAGACGATACCGAAGGTAGCGATAACCGCTGCAACTGGATATCGCGTAAAGGTTCCAACTAGAACGAGGAATTCGCTAACGAAGCTAGAAAGACCCGGCAGCGCCAAGCTCGATAGACCTGCGATGAAGAATGACCAAGCCATGATTGGTGTGACGCGTTGTAGTCCACCGAAATCAGAGATTGTTGATGAGTTACGGCGAGTGATCATAAATCCAGCAACTAAGAAGAGCGCTGCTGTTGAGAATCCGTGGTTAAACATGTACAGCGTTGAACCAGACATACCTTGCGAAGTCATCGCGAAGATTCCCATGGTGATAAATCCGAAGTGAGAAATCGAGGTATATGCGATCAAGCGCTTGATGTCTTTGGCGCCAATTGCAAGGAATGCACCGTAGAGAATGGAGATAACTGCCAAGGTAATAATCATCGGAGTAAATGTCTTACTTGCCTCTGGAAAGAGAGTTAAGCAATAACGGATCATTCCGAATGTTCCGACCTTATCGAGAACACCTAAGAGCAATACTGAAGTTCCAGGGGTCGCTGACTTTGCAGCATCTGGTAGCCATGTATGTAGCGGCCAGAGCGGAGCCTTGATCGCAAATGCGATAAAGAATCCAAGGAATAAGACGTTCTCCATCATTGGTGTTAGAACTGTGTGCAGCCCCGAAAGAGTTGTTATATCGAAGGTGCGGTTGCCGTAGCGAGTTGCCATGACATAGATACCGATAATTGAGGCGAGCATCAGCAAGCCACCAAAAAGGCTGTAGAGCAAGAATTTAACTGCTGCGGCAGCGCGTTCGCCGGAACCAAAACCACCAATTAAGAAGTAAACCGGAACCAACATCGCTTCAAAGAAGACGTAGAACAAGAAGACGTCAGTTGAAGCAAAGACGCCGATCATCATTGTTTCAAGTACTAGAAGTAGTGAGTAGAAGACCTTAGGGCTCCAACGTCCGCCTTCAGATTCATTCCATCCCGCAACTACAACAATTGGAGTTAAGAGAACAGACATCAAGATCAATACGAGGGCAATGCCATCGACGCCAAGTGCATATTTGATACCAAAGGCAGGAATCCATTCGCGAGATTCTACGAATTGAAAACCATTAGCGTTGAAGTCAAAGGAGATCGTCATGTAAATGCCAACAAGAGCAACCAATATTGTGGTCACAAGTGCGATCTGTTTAGTTAAAAGAACGTTTGTCTTAGGAGCTAGCGCGATGAAAGCGGTACCAATCAGCGGCAGCAGCATCAAGAAAGAGAGGATGTTCATATCTGCCAGGTTCACGTTGTTACCACCCAAATTGCCGCGATTAGCGCTGCTGCGCCGATCAAGATTAGAACTGCATAGCTACGAACAAAACCTGTCTGAGTTTCGCGGAGCGCAGAACCAGAGCCGAGCGCCATCTTTCCAACACCGCGAACTGCGCCATCAACAACTGAGCCATCAATCTTGACTAGGGCAGAAGTTAACGCTTGTCCTGGTCGCATAAAGAGCGCTTCGTTTACATCATCTTGTAGCAAGTCGCGACGTGCGATGCGAGTAAAGATAGAGACTTTCTCTGGTGCCACGTTATCAATTTCAGAGAGTTGGTATTTGATAACTGCGATTGCAACACCAATTGCAACCATTGTGAGAGCAAGACCGGAGACAACAATTGGAGGCAGTAGCTCGGTGTGCTCACCATGTTCTTCAAAGAGTGGCTCAAGCCAATGCTTAAAGGCTTTTCCACGATAGAGCAGATAACCTGAAATAACTGAGCCGATTGAAAGGATCACCATCGGTGCCCACATCAAAGCAGGTGATTCATGTGGATGTTGGTTATCGTCCCAACGCTTTGGACTTGTAAAGGTCAAGATCATTACACGCGTCATATAGAAGGCGGTGATCGCTGCACCTAAGAGCGTGACTGAACCAAGAATAATTCCCTTTGCACCACCGGCATTTAGCGCCGTTTCAATAATCATATCTTTGGAGTAAAAACCAGCGAATGGTGGAACCCCGATAATTGCTAAGTAGCCAAGACCAAAGGTCACAAATGTGATCGGCATAAATTTACGCAGTCCACCATATTTGCGCATATTTACTTCATCGTTCATGCCATGCATTACCGAACCTGCGCCAAGGAACATTCCGGCTTTAAAGAATCCGTGGGTAAGTAAGTGCATGATTGCAAATGCGTAACCGGCAGGTCCAAGGCCTGATGCCAAGATCATGTAACCGATCTGAGACATCGTTGAAGCAGCAAGTGCTTTCTTGATGTCATCTTTAGCCATACCGATAATGGCACCGAACAAGAGAGTGATTGCACCAACGATAACGACGAGAAGTTGCGCGGTTGGCGCAGCATCAAATACAAAGTTTGAGCGAACGATGAGATAAACGCCGGCAGTAACCATGGTTGCGGCGTGGATCAACGCAGAAACTGGAGTTGGGCCTGCCATCGCATCGCCGAGCCATGCCTGCAATGGGAATTGCGCAGACTTTCCGACTGCCGCAACCAACAACATAACTCCGATGGCAGTCATCGCTGCTTCAGATGCATGATGTGATTGTTCTTTTACTCCGCTAAATGAAACGGTGCCTAATGTGGCAAAGGCGATCATGATCGCAAAGGAAAGCCCCATATCGCCGATACGGTTCATGACAAATGCCTTCTTAGAAGCAGTTGCATATGCTGGTTTTTGATTCCAGAAACCGATCAATAGATAAGAGGCAAGTCCTACGCCTTCCCAACCAACATAGAGGTTTAGGTATGAGTCACCGAGCACCAAGAGCAACATCGCTGCGATAAAGAGGTTTAGGTATGCAAAGAAACGACGGCGATCTTTGTCGTGAGACATATATGAGATGGAATAGATATGAATCAAAGTTCCAACGCCGGTGATTAGCAGTACAAAGCAGATCGATAACTGATCTAGCAAGAGCGATGCATCAACGTTAAAACTTCCAACGCTGATCCAAGTAAAGAGCTTCTGCGTCACCGGGCGAAGCTCTGCTTCGCGATCAAGCATCTGTGAAAGTTGAATTAAACCAACTGCAAATGATCCAGCAGACATCGCAGTAGCAAGTAGGTGTCCCCACTTATCAGCCTTACGTCCAAGAAGCAGCAGGGCAAGTGCGCCAAAGAGTGGAAGCGCGATTAAATAAACGAGACCGTTATTGGTAGCCATGTTTATCGCTTCAACAAACTAGCATCATCGATAGATGCTGATCGGCGTGAACGGTAGATCGTGACGATGATCGCAAGGCCAACTACTACTTCACAGGCTGCAACAACCATCGTGAAGAAGGCAACTACTTGACCATCTAGAGTTCCGTTGATTCTTGAGAAAGTTACTAGTGAAAGATTTGCTGCGTTGAGCATTAGCTCAATACACATAAAGACAACGATTGCGTTGCGGCGAACGACTACGCCAACGGCGCCGATGGTAAATAGAATCGCGGAAAGGTAGAGATAGTTATCGAGGCTCATTACTTCTCCTCCACAACTGATGTATCAACGTTATCGAGTTGGAACTGGGCTGAATCAATTACATCTCCACGCGCCTTAAGCGTTGCAGAAATTGAAGAAGGGGCTGGCGTTCCATCTGGCAAAAGCGCTGGAACATCGACTGCGTTGTGACGAGCAAAGACGCCTGGGCCAGGTAGTCCAGCAGCGCCTGCTAAAGAATCTGAGCGGAAACGATTTACTGATTGTTCGCGCTGAGTTGGGCGCGGGGTTGTGCGTTGATGATGTGCCAGAACCATTGCGCCAACTGCTGCGGTAATTAGCAGCGCTGAAATAACTTCAAATGGCCATACGTACTTTGAGAATAAGAGTGCAGCAAGTCCTTGCACATTTCCTGGTCCATTTGCAGCATCTAATCCAATTGGTTCGCGACCCAAAGTTGCACGACCAAGGAGTGAAACCATTAGTCCGCCAAAGCCGACTGCTGCAGTGATTGCAATAGGACGAAGTCCAGTAATTGTCTCGGTTAGCGAATCAGATGAATCAACACCGACCAACATCAAGATAAAGAGGAAGAGCATCATCACCGCACCGGTGTAGACAACCACCTGAACAATTCCGAGGAAGAGCGCGCCTTGTGCGATGTAGAAAATTGCGAGCGAGACCATAACCCACGCAAGTAATAGCGCTGAATGAACTGCCTTCTTAACCAACAACATTCCAAGTGAAGCAAGAACTGAAAGTGGTGCTAAGAACCAGAAGAGAACTGTCTCTGGCGTCTGAATAGTTAGTAAAGGTTCCATTATTTTTGCTCCTGTGAGGGATGAGCTTCCTTAACATCGCCGTTGTAATAGTTGGTATCGGTCATACCTGGATACATTGGATGTGGAGGTGGCAACATGCCTGCGCGAAGTGGACCTAGTAAATCGTCTTTTTCGAAGATCAATTTGCTGCGAGTTGAATCTGCTAGCTCGTATTCATTTGTCATGGTTAGCGCACGAGTTGGACATGCTTCAATACAAAGCCCGCAGAAAACACAACGTAGATAGTTAATTTGGTAGACCTTGCCGTAACGCTCTCCTGGTGACATTTGATTATCAGGCGTGTTATCTGCACCTTCAACATAAATCGCATCA
Source organism: Candidatus Planktophila lacus (assembly GCF_002288385.1). Taxonomy (NCBI): domain Bacteria; kingdom Bacillati; phylum Actinomycetota; class Actinomycetes; order Candidatus Nanopelagicales; family Candidatus Nanopelagicaceae; genus Candidatus Planktophila; species Candidatus Planktophila lacus. The sequence goes on from NZ_CP016783.1 coordinate 1,215,741, forward strand.
GCAGGACATGCCCACGCGCAGAGTTCACAACCAATGCACTTTTCGAGTCCATCTGGGTGGCGATTTAACTGATGGCGACCGTGGAAACGCTCTGCAGTCGGCTCTTTAACTTCTGGATATTGAACAGTATTAACCTTCTTAAACATGGTTATGAAGGTGACCCAGAAACCTTGTGCCTGTTTGAGCAAACTCTTTGGACCAGGTTGTTCTACTTTTTCATAGGCAACGCTGGTGATATCTACATCTTTATTCTCTTTATTTACGAGTGGTTGAAATTCGTTTTGGTCAGCCACGATCGCCTCCCTTGTCTGAAACACTATTTGAAACATTGATTGTGGTTATCTCGGATGGAAGCGATGGAACGGCAAAACTTGGAGCTGCTGCTTCTGGGTAAACATGTGCAGCGCGCTTTCTCTTTGAGGCATCAACCGCTGTAGAAATTCCCATAACGATGAGGACTACGACGCCAGCGAAAATAAAAGTGGTGACGCGAGATTGGCTGGTAGTTGAAATCAGGCGAAGCGTTGCAACGACCAAGATCCAGAGCAATGAGACCGGAATCAAGACTTTCCAACCGAATTGCATAAATTGGTCGTAGCGCAAACGAGGAAGAGTTCCACGTAACCATACGAAAACAAAGAAGAAGAAGAGAACCTTTAAGAAGAACCAGACGAGTGTGAACCAACCGCCGAGCCATTGCTCTGTAAAGCCCAGACCTGGAATTGCGTGGTAACCACCAAGGAATAACGTTGTTGCTAGCGCTGAAACAGCGATGATATTTACATATTCTGCCAAGAAGAAGAGTGCGAATTTAAGTGATGAATACTCAGTATGGAATCCACCAACGAGTTCGCCTTCAGCTTCGGCTAGGTCGAATGGCGCGCGGTTTGTTTCGCCAACCATTGAGATCGCATAGATAACAAATGATGGGAAGAGAACAAGTCCGTACCACCAAGTGCTCTGCTGCGCGGCAACAATCGATGATGTAGACATTGATCCGGAGTAGATAAAGACTGAAACAAGTGAGAGGCCCATAGCAATTTCATAAGAAACTACCTGAGCACTTGAACGAAGTCCGCCAAGTAGCGGGTAAGTCGAACCTGATGACCAACCAGCAAGAACAATTCCGTAGACACCAACTGATGCAGTGGCAAGAACGTAGAGAACGCCAACTGGAAGGTCGGTTAACTGCATAACTGTTTCTTCGCCGAAGAAGTTAACTGGACCAGTCATTGGCATTACCGCAAAGGCCATAAATGCTGCAGTAACGCTGATTACTGGAGCGATGATAAATACAACTTTATCCGCAGCTGCCGGAATCAAATCTTCTTTAAGCGCAAGCTTTACGCCATCTGCAAGAGCCTGAATTAAGCCGAATTTTCCAACGCGGTTAGGGCCAACGCGCATCTGCATGCGAGCAACGATGCGACGTTCGCCCCATACAGACATGATCGTCAAAACAACACAAACGGCAAAGACAATAACTGCCTTAAGGGTGATGATCCAACCTGGATCATCTACCAATAACTGGGCGTTATTCATGCCTTCACCACCGATACAACATCGCCGTGAACAGCATTTAATGAGATCAATACCTGCGTACCGAATGAGTTACGTGGCACCCAAACTGCATCATCGTGAATATCTTCAACTAGCGCAGGAAGAGAGATTGATCCGTGTGAGTTAGAGACTCGCAAAATATCGCCATCTTTAACGCCCATTGCTTCTGCGCGCTTTGGAGAAATCACTGCAACAGATTTACGTGCAGTACCAGCCAAGTTTGCCTCGCCCTTTTGCAAAGTACCGAGATCTAACAAGCGACGCCACGAAGTAAGTAACGCTTCATTTCCAGAGATCTTATTTGCACCCGCTGCAGAAACTGTTGCGAAGTTTGCGCGTGCGCCATCCCATTTACCGAGTGATGAAATCTCACGCGCTGCTTGGGTAACTGTGCCGAGCATGATTGATTCGCCCATTTCATCAGCAATTGCCGACAAGATGCGAAGATCAGAACGATTTAGTGAATCTGCAACTGCGGCATCGAAGGCACGTGCGCGGCCTTCCCAGTTAAGGAATGAGCCAGATTTTTCTGTAACTGCAGCAACTGGCAGAACTACATCAGCCACATTGGTAACTGCAGAGTGTGCAATTTCTAGTGAGATAACAAAAGACTTGGAAAGTGCGGCAAGTGCAGCTGTGCTATTTGGCATATCTTGTGGATCAACGCCACCAACAACAACTGCATCAAGTGAACCGTTGCCAAGGCTTTCAATAATTTCAGAAGTAGTGCGACCTACATTTGCTGGAATTGTTGGAACTCCCCAAACTGCTGCGATATCTACGCGTGCTGCAGCATCTGCAACTGGGCGGCCGCCTGGAAGAAGTGTGCCGATTGCTCCGGCTTCAAGTGCACCGCGTTCGCCTGCGCGACGTGGAATCCAGGCAAGCTTTGCGCCAGACTTTTGGGCCAACGCAGAAGCTGCAGAAAGCAGACCAGTGGTTTCAGCGGCGCGTTCGCCAACCAAGATGACTGACTTACCAGTTAAGGAAAGTGCTGAAACTGCAGCGCCTTCAGATCCTGGTGCCACCTTAATAAATTCAGCCTTCAACTTTTCAACGCCAATTGAGAGCTTGGTTGCAACTGCGCTGACCTTTAGAGCGCGCTTGCGAACCTGCTTATTGATGCGTAGGAAGACGATTGGTGATTCTTCTTCTGGTTCAAAGCCAATGAGAACAACGTGATCTGCAATATCGATATCGCGGTAGGTAGTTGCTGAGCCAACAACTTTTGCACCAAGGAAGTCGCGTTCTTCATCTGATGAAACGCGGGCACGGAAATCAATATCGTTTGTGCCAAGTGCGATACGCGCAAACTTGCTGTAACCGTAAGCATCTTCTGCAGTTGCGCGTCCACCAACTAGGACAGCAGCGCGCTTGCCCTTAAGACCTGCTGCAGCTGCAGCGATTGCTTCTGGCCATGATGCAGGAGCAAGAACTCCGTCGGCGCCACGAACCATTGGTGTTGTTAGACGATCAACTTCGGTTACATACTTAAATGCCCAGCGACCTTTATCGCAGTTCCATTCTTCGTTAACTGCGGCATCATCACCAGCAAGGCGGCGTAAAGTCTTTCCACGACGAACATCGGTGCGCATATCGCAACCGGATGCGCAATGTTCGCAGGCAGATGGTGTTGAAACTAAATCGAATGGACGTGCGCGGAAGCGATAAGCAGCCCCGGTAAGTGCGCCAACCGGACAGATCTGCACGGTGTTACCTGAGAAGTAGGACTCGAATGGTTGGTTCTCGTAGATACCAACTTGCTGCAGTGCACCGCGTTCGTTAAGAGTAATAAATGGATCGCCAGCAATTTGATCAGAGAAACGTGTGCAACGAGCGCAGAGAACGCAACGTTCGCGATCGAGCAGAACCTGTGAAGAGATCGCAACCGGCTTCTCAAAGGTGCGCTTTACGCCTTCGAAGCGAGTCTCACCATTTCCGGTGCTCATCGCTTGGTTCTGCAATGGACATTCGCCGCCCTTGTCGCAAACAGGGCAATCAAGTGGGTGGTTAACAAGGAGAAGTTCCATAACACCGCGCTGTGCTTTTTCAGCAACTGGTGAAGTTAGTTGAGTCTTTACGATCATATTTGGTTCTACTGGAATCGTGCATGAAGCCTGTGGCTTTGGAAATGCGCGACCGTTAATTTCGATATCAACTAAACATTGACGACAAGCGCCAACTGGATCAAGAAGTGGGTGATCGCAGAAACGTGGAATCTGAATTCCTAGTTTTTCTGCGGCGCGAATAACCAAGGTTCCCTTTGGAACGCTGACTTCAAAACCATCGATAACAACGGTAATGAGTTCTACTGCTTGCGCGGTTGTGTTCTCTTGAGTCGTAGTCATTATGCGTTTGCTCCAGAGAAGAGAGTTGATTTAACTGGATCGAATGGGCATCCACCGTTTGTTAAGTGGGCGATGTATTCGTCACGGAAATATTTGATTGAAGATGTGATTGGGCTAGTTGCGCCATCACCAAGTGCGCAGAATGAACGGCCCATGATGTTGTCGCAGAGATCGAGCAACTTAGCTAGATCTGCTTCAGTACCCACGCCGTTTTCTAGATCGCGCAGAATCTGAACCAACCACCATGTGCCTTCGCGACATGGTGTGCACTTGCCACATGACTCGTGCTTGTAGAACTCAGTCCAACGCAGTACTGCGCGAACCACACAAGTAGTTTCATCAAAGATCTGTAGCGCTTTAGTGCCGAGCATTGAGCCAGCAGCGGCAACGCCTTCGTAATCAAGTGGAATATCAAGGTGCTGATCTGTAAATAGCGGTGTTGAAGATCCACCTGGTGTCCAGAACTTCAACTTATGTCCAGCGCGAATTCCACCTGACATCTCAAGAATTTCGCGAAGGGTAATTCCAAGCGGGGCTTCAAATTGACCAGGATTTACAACGTGGCCAGAGAGTGAGTAAAGCGTTGTTCCCTTTGATTTTTCAGTACCCATTGATTGGTACCACTCAGCGCCGTTTGCAACGATCGCTGGAACTGAGGCGATTGATTCGACGTTATTTACAACTGTTGGTCGTGCATATAAACCTGCGATCGCAGGAAACGGTGGACGCAGACGTGGTTGGCCGCGGAAACCTTCAAGTGAATCAAGGAGCGCAGTTTCTTCACCGCAGATGTAAGCGCCGGCACCGACGTGGAGAACAACATCGATTCCTTTTCCAAGGTGGCCCGCTTTGTAAGCATCTTCGATCGCTTGATTTAAACGACGAACCACATGTGTAACTTCACCGCGGATGTAGATAAATGCATGCTTTGCACGAATTGCATGGCAAGCGATGATGCAGCCTTCAATAAGTACGTGTGGGTTTGCCATCAAAAGTGGTGTGTCTTTGCAAGTACCTGGCTCTGATTCGTCAGCGTTTACAACTAGGTAATGATCTTTGTTATCGCCCTGTGGGATAAAGCCCCACTTCATTCCGGTTGGGAAACCTGCGCCGCCGCGACCGCGAAGTCCAGAATCTTTTACAAGTTGGATAACTGCATCTGGATCCATAGCAAGTGCTTTTGCAGAAGCCTTGTATCCACCGTGACGTGTGTATGCCGCAATTGTGAATGAATCTTTCTCATCCCAATGTGCAGAAAGAACTGGAGCTAGTTTTGTCATTACTTGCCCTCTTTCGAAAGTTTTAAACCAAGAAGTGTTGGTTCGCCAGCCTGCAAGCCTTCATTGGCTTTTCCATCGCTTAACCCGGCAAGAACTGCTGATGCTTCTTTCCAAGTAACCAAAGAGTTAGGTCCACGTGTTGGTGGCCTAGGTGTTCCCTTGCGCATTGAATCAACTAGATCTTTTGCAGTCTCAACGTTCTGGTTGTCGTAGAACTCCCAGTTCGCCATAACAACTGGTGCGTAATCGCAGGCTGCGTTGCATTCGATATGTTCTAGTGAAACTTTTCCATCAGCGGTAACGCCATCATTTTCAACGCCGAGGTGGTCTTTAAGGGCTGCAAATATCGCATCTCCGCCCATAACTGCGCACAAAGTGTTGGTGCAAACACCAACGTGGTACTCGCCTACTGGGCGGCGCTTGTACTGGGTGTAGAAAGTTGCAACAGCAGTTACTTCAGCAGTTTCTAATTCAAGCAACTTGGCAATCTCTTCAATGCCTTCATTTGTTACATAACCAGCAAGTGATTGCACGTAATGGAGCAAAGGCATGATGGCAGAGCGGCTACGTGGGTAGCGCTTGATAATCGAATTCATGATTTCGATCTGATCTGGTGAGTAAGCCATTAGCGGTCAACTCCTCCCATCACAGGATCGATTGAGGCAACAGCGCCGATGATGTCGGCAACCATTGAGCCTTCACACATTGCAGATGTTGATTGCAAGTTATTGAAAGATGGTTCGCGGAAGTGAACGCGGTAAGGGCGTGTGCCGCCATCAGAGACAACGTGTGCACCGAGTTCGCCACGTGGTGATTCAACTGCTGTGTAAACCTGACCTGCTGGAACGCGGAAACCTTCAGTAACAAGTTTGAAGTGGTGGATCAAAGACTCCATTGATGTGCCCATGATTTCGCGGATATGGTTAAGCGAGTTACCCATTCCGTCTGCGCCAATTGCCAGCTGTGCTGGCCAGGCGATCTTCTTATCTGCAACCATTACTGGAGCGCCTTCAAGTGATTTAAGTTTTTCAGCGCATTGTTCGATGATGCGAAGTGATTGTTCTAGTTCGTTGATACGAATCAAGAAGCGACCGTAAACATCGCAGGTATCTGCAGTGACAACATCAAACTTGTAATTTTCGTAACCTGAGTAAGGCTGAATCTTGCGCAGATCAAGTGGCAAACCGGTTGCGCGGATAACGGGACCTGTAACTCCAAGCGTCGTTGCGCCGGCAAGATCGAGGTAACCAATTCCCTCGGTGCGCTTCATCCAGATGCTATTACCAACGAGCAACTTCTCATTATCTTTAAAGCTATGGCGCAGATCTTTTACCGTTGCTAAAACTTTCTCGACAGTGCCAGCAGGAAGATCCTGAGCAACACCGCCTGGGCGGATATAGGCCATATTCATACGCAAGCCAGAGATAAATTCGAAGATATCTAGAACTTTTTCACGTTCGCGGAAGCAGAAGATCATTGGTGAAAGCGCACCAAGTTCTAGCGCACCAGTGCCAAGGGCAACCATGTGTGAAGAGATACGGTTGAACTCCATCATCATTACGCGAATAACGTCGGCCTTTTCAGGAACATCGCCTGTGATTCCAAGGAGCTTTTCAACGCCTAAGCAGTAAGCCGCTTCGTTAAATAACGGTGCCAAGTAATCCATACGAGTTACAAATGTTGTGGCCTGAGTCCAGTTACGGAACTCGATGTTCTTTTCAATACCTGTGTGCAGGTAACCGATTCCGCAACGAACTTCAGTAACAGTTTCGCCTTCAAGTTCTAGAACCAAGCGAAGTACGCCGTGTGTTGATGGGTGCTGTGGACCCATATTTACAACTACGCGCTCTTCTTTCGCCTGACCAATTTCAGTTACGAGTGAATCCCAATCGCCACCGGTTACCGAGAAGACAGTGCCTTCAGTGGTTTCGCGTGATGATGCATATGGATCTGCGTACGTGCTCACTTGTAAGACCTCCGATCTGATGGAGGTGGTGTAACAGCGCCCTTGTATTCAACGCCGATTCCGCCAAGTGCGTAATCCTTACGTTGTGGATGTCCTTGCCAATCATCTGGCATCAAGATGCGAGTAAGTCCTGGGTGGCCATCAAAGATGATTCCAAACATGTCGTAAGTTTCGCGTTCGTTCCAGTTAGATCCAGCCCAGACTTCAACAAGTGAAGGAATGTGTGGATCGACATCTGGAACAGAAACTTCCAAACGAATTCGTTGGTTATTTGTCACTGATAACAAGTGGTAAACCGCGTGAAGTTCGCGATTGGTATCTTCTGGATAGTGCACACCAGATACGCCCATCGACATTTCAAATTTCAATTTATCGCGCAAGATAAGTGCAACTTCTACTAAACGCTCGCGCTTTATGTGAAGTGTTAGCTCGCCGCGATCAACAACTACGCGCTCAATAGCATCTGCAAAATCTGGATATGCGCGCTCTAGATCATCGGCAACCTGATCGAAATAACCACCAAATGGGCGCTGTGAAGAGCCTGCAGAAGCAGTTGCGCGAACTAGCCCACCGTAACCCGAGGTATCCCCCGTGCCGGCAGCACCAAACATTCCGTGTTGCTCATCAGACATTTAAGCCAACAACCCCTTCAACTGATGGGTTGGAACAGCGGCCATAGCTGCAGCTTCAACTTCCTTGATAACTTTTTCGCGGTTAGGTCCGAGTTTTTCGTCGTAAATCTGATCGTGCAATTTAAGAATCGCATCCATCAACATCTCAGGGCGCGGTGGACAGCCAGGCAGATAAATATCTACTGGCACGACGTGGTCAACGCCTTGCACGATGGCGTAGTTGTTAAACATTCCACCGGATGAAGCACAAGCACCCATCGCAATAACCCACTTTGGCGCTGCCATTTGATCATAAATCTGTCGAAGTACTGGGGCCATTTTATTTGAAACGCGACCGGCAACAATCATTAAATCCGCTTGACGTGGGGATGCGCGGAAAACTTCCATACCAAAGCGCGCTAAGTCATAACGACCCGCACCAGCTGCCATCATCTCAATTGCGCAACATGCCAAACCGAAAGTTGCTGGCCAGAGTGAATTTTTACGCATGTAACCTGCAAGTTTTTCAACTGAGGTTAAAACAATTCCGCTAGGTAACTTCTCTTCTAATCCCATTCGAGGCCTCCGCGACGCCAGACATATGCAAATGCAACGAAGACTGTTCCGATAAAGATCGCCATTTCGACTAAACCAAATAGTCCAAGTTGATCAAAGGTGACAGCCCATGGATATAAGAAAACGATTTCAATATCAAAGATGATAAAGAGCATCGCGGTTAAAAAGTACTTGACTGGAAAACGTCCACCTTGTGCTGCTTGCGGTGAAGGTTCGATTCCGCACTCGTACGCTTCAAGCTTTGCGCGGTTGTAACGAGCAGGTCCGGTAACGGCGGCTGCGGCAAGGGAGAAAATTGCGAACCCAAAACCAACGGCGGCAATCGCCAGAATTGGAATATATGGGTTACCGATCACAAGCGAAATCCTAAGGTGGCCACGGGGGTGGTCGCGACCGTTAAGCCTTTACGCCTCTGTGAACTGCAACAACCCCGAAAGTTAAGTTCTGCCAGCCGACTTGGCTCCATCCCGCGGCCTCGATCTTGGCGGCGAGCGCCTGCTGATTTGGCCAGGCCCGGATCGATTCGGCCAGGTAAATATAGGCATCTGGGTTAGAAGAGGTTTTCTTGGCGATCGCCGGGAGGGCGCGCATTAAGTAATTGGTATAGAGCTTTCGAAATGGTGCCCAAGTTGGGCTGGAAAACTCGGCTATGACGATCCTGCCACCCTTTTTGGTCACGCGTAGGGCTTCCCCAAGGGCTTTATCCACATCTGAGGTATTTCGCAGACCGAAAGAGATGGTCACAACGTCGAATTCGCCATCGGCGAAGGGCAGATTTAAGGCATCGGCGAAGGTGAAGGGCAGGTGCGGGCGGGCTTTACGGCCAGCTGCCAGCATGCCTTCAGAGAAATCGGCTGGAATAACGTCGGCGCCAGCGGCAGCCAGGGGTTCGGAGCTAGATCCCGTACCTGCAGCCAAATCCAAGATCTTCATCCCAGGCTTTGGGGCGATGATCGCTGTGGTCGCTCGGCGCCAAGCCTTGGTTTGGCCCAGGCTGAGCAGATCATTTACGAGGTCATAGCGCTTAGCCACCCCATCGAACATTGCGGCGACTTCATCGGGGTTTTTATCCATATTTGCGCGCGACATAGGCCAAGTCTCTCGCAATAGTAGGCTCACTCACAACTCCAAAGCCGTAAAGGGGAAGTAAATGTCGATCTCAACCGGATCACTTCGGGCAACGGTCTTTCCTCGCAGCACCGCGCTAACCCATGCCACCTTCATCGTCGGCGGAACGCTATTTATCGCAGCTCTGGCACAAATCGCTGTTCCGGTGCCAGGTTCACCTGTTCCTGTAACAGGTCAAACACTTGCCGTTTATTTAATCGGAACCACTTACGGTGCACGTCTTGGATTTGCAACATTCGCAACGTATTTATTAGCCGGCGTTGCAGGAGCTCCAGTCTTTGCTGCAGCAACAGGTGCAGCTAGCCACGGTATTGCCCGTTTAACTGGTGCAACTGGTGGTTACCTAATCGGAATGCTCGTAGCCACATTTATTCTTGGCGCGCTCGCAGATCGCAAAGCCGATCAGAAATTTAAAACTTCATTTCCAGCGCTAACTTTGGGAAGCGCAATTGTCTTTGGCTTTGGATTGATCTGGTTAAAAACATCGCTAGATCTTTCTTGGGCAGCAACAATTAGCGCAGGCCTTACTCCATTTATTTTCGGCGAACTTTTGAAGATCGCAATCACTGCAACTTCTCTGCCACTGATTTGGCGCAAGATTTCACAAAAGTTAAATCGATAAACTAAATTTTTATGCCGCAACTTATCCCCGTTACTACTGCGCGCCTGGGCGAGCACTTACCGCTGCTGGAGCTACTTCCAGATAGCGCACCTGTTACTTGGGTTCGCGGCGGCGATGGCTTAGTTGGTTGGGGCTCTTACGCAACCACATCAGTAAGTGGCCCAAATAGATTTAACGATGCTCGCATTTGGTGGCATCAGCAGCTAGAAAAACTAGCGATCTCAGATTCAGTTCACGTAAGCGGTACAGGTCCAATTCTCTTTACCTCTTTCTCTTTCGATCAGAACGAAGAGTCAATTCTTGTCATTCCCGAAATCGTCGTCGGAATGCGCAATGGCAGCTCTTGGATCACATGGATCGGCGATCAAGCTCAGCCGAAACTCGCGGAAAGCGCACAGTACTTAGAAGATGCTGAATACAACTGGGGTGATGGATCACTAAGCCCAGCTGAGTGGCAGATTCGCGTTGCGCAAGCGATTAAAGAAATTGAAAGCACCAAACTTGAAAAAGTTGTCCTTGCCCGCGATTTAAAAGTTAACTCACATCGCGCCATTGATCCACGGAAAATTCTCCGCAATCTAAGTGCCGAGTATCCATCTACATGGATCTTTGCAGTGGCCGGTTTAATCGGAGCAACACCTGAGCTCTTACTCCGCTTATCTCGCGGCATGGTTACATCACGCGTTTTAGCCGGAACCATCAGTAAAACCGGCGATGATGAGAGAGATTTGGCGCTAGCGGCATCCCTTGCGCGATCATCTAAAGATCTCGAAGAACACGAATATGCAGTCAGATCAGTTGCAGATGCGCTCGATCCTTTCTGCACATCCACAAACGTTCCTGAATCCCCATTTGTTCTTCACTTAGCAAATGTTATGCACCTTGCGACTGACGTTACAGGTGCTTTAATTGAGAGCAAGAAGAGCATTGATGCTTTTACAATTCTTGAAAAATTACATCCCTCTGCCGCTGTCTGCGGCACACCAACTGAGATTGCTGCAAAGCTGATTAAAGATATTGAAGGGATGCCACGTGGTCGCTATGCCGGACCAGTAGGTTGGCTCGATGCACGCGGTGATGGCGAGCTAGGAATCGCACTTCGTTGTGGGCAAATTACTGAAAATGAACTCCGCGTCTTTGCGGGCTGCGGAATTGTGGCTGGTTCCAACCCAGAGAAAGAGTTAACTGAGAGCAACGCTAAATTTGCGCCGATGCGCAGCGCACTTTCCTAGACTTTAAAGCGATTTCATCTTCTCTGCCAGATCTTTAATTAGATCGGCATTTGCTTCACGGTTAGGAACATCCAGGACTACAACGCTTAGCCCCTTAATTGGTGCAGTTATCTCTTTACTTAATTCTGCGGTGTTATCGATAGTTTTTGCGCTGATTCCCATTGATTTCGCAATCGCCGCAGGGTCTAGCCCGTGTGGTGTTCCAAAAACTTCTTCAAATCCTTCTACTCCGCGTTGTGGCAGAGTTGAGAAAATTCCGCCACCATCATTATTTACAACGAAGATCTTGAGGTTTACCTGGTCGTGATGAATTAACCCAGTTAAGTCATGTAAGAAAGCTAAATCTCCAAGTACTGCAATTGCCGAACCGTGATGTGTTGCAATTCCGGTTGCGGTTGAGATATTTCCATCAATGCCTGCAAGCCCACGATTGGCATAGGTAATGACTCCTGATCGTGCAGCTGCAAAAGCTTCAAGGTCTCTAATCGGACGCGATGATGCAATAAATATTGCCGTTTCTGCAGGAAGGTTGGCTGCAATCTCACGAGCGATCAGTGGTTCAGACCAGATTGAAATATCTTTGACAACTTTTGCAGTGCGTTCAGAATATTTCTGCCATTTAGCAATCCATTCCAGATCGGCAGGCGCAACATAAAGTTCTGGAAGATCGGTAAATCGCTTATCTGCCGCGCGGTCGGAATCCACTGTTGCAATGCGCGGATCAATAACAAATGTTGAACGTGCAGATTTAATGAGTGCGTTAACTGATCTAGACAGCGTTGTGCGGCCAATAACGATCACAGTATCTGGAGTTAAATCTTTAGCGATTGGTGTTGCCGTTAGGAATAAACTGGCGTGGGCGTTTGCCTGTGCAAATGTCAGTGGATCCTCACTGATTACCGGCCATCCGAGAGATTCAATAAATGCGCTAACTGCGGCAACTTCAAGTCCACCACGATCATGGCCAATTACTAGTAAGCCACGTGTTGATTTACTTGCGAGAGTTCCGGCTTTCTTGCGATCAAAGACTTTTGGTGGATTTACCTTTAAACCATCGAGCCACGCATCGTTATCGTCGCCAAGAAGTGGTTCTTCAAATTGCACATTGATGTGGACAGGTCCGGTTTGCAGGGCGTTAAGTGGAAGTTCTAGCGGATAGGCCCCGCCAGAAACATCAGAGAAGTAACGAACTGCTTTGCCAAAGATGCGTGCTTGCTCAGTTGTTTGGTTGGCACCAGTTCGACGTAGTTCGGCTGGACGATCTGCAGTAATTACAAAGAGCGGAATATTTGAGTGTGATGCTTCCAAAACTGCTGGGTGGTAATTAGCAACGGCTGTTCCGCTAGTGCAGATAACTGGCACTGGACGATTGCTGGCTTTTGCTAAACCGAGTGCGTAGAAAGCAGCAGTGCGTTCGTCGATGCGGATATGTAACTTAATCAAGCCGCGCTTTTGTGCCGCAACGAGTGCAAGAGATAAAGGTGCGTTGCGAGATCCTGGTGAAATAACTGCATCAGTTATTCCAGCCTCAAGAATTTGGCGAATGATTACCCGAGCAAGTTGAGTTGCTTGGTTCATGCGATTAGCTCCCAAGTCTTCATTAGGCGATCTTGCCACCATTTATATCTCTCTGGTGAAACTTCCAAGCCCTCGAAATTTGGATCGATTCGCTTTACTTCAATTTCTCCGTTAACAATCGGCAGCTCACCAATATTTGCTGAAAGCAAGGAACCTGTGGCAAGTCCGCAATCAAAATTCATCTCGTTAAATGAGGCGGCCAGCGCCAGACCGTGGGAAATTCCCACAGCGCTTTCTAGGGCGCTGGAAACGACGATAGGTAAATTATGGTGCTGCGCTAATTGATGTACGCGCACGATTCCACCTAGTGGTTGCACTTTTAGAGCCAAGATATCAACTGCATCGTTTAAATCTACTTTAAATGGATTAGCAGATTTTCTAAGTATTTCATCGCCAGCGATCGGAATATCAACCTTTAACTTTGCCTTTAATTCGCGCAGCTCTTCAACGCTCTGGCAAGGTTGTTCGACATATTCAATCGCACCAATGTTTTCGTATATTGCTTGCAGGTTAGTTATTGCATTTGTAACGATCCAATTCCCGTTTACATCGATTCGCAATTTAGCGTTTGGTCGAAGCGCGCGAACTTTGGCTAGGCGAGCGATATCTTCACTTAAGTTATCGCCTACCTTTACTTTAAAAGTATTAACCCCAGGAAAAGTTTCGATGATTTGTTCGATTTCATTTGGATCATTTAGCGCAGGAATAGTTCCATTTACTTTTACTTTGCTCCGCTTGAGTTCTGGCCATGGCTTGGTTGCGGCTTCAATTGCAGATTGCAGCCAAGGTACACATTCACTTGGTTGGTATTCCAGAAATGGTGAAAACTCTCCCCATCCAGCCTCACCTTGAATGAGCGCTACTTCGCGGATATTTATCCCGCGGAAGTTTGTCTTAGTAGGTAGCGCAACAACGCGCATTGTGGAGAAGAGTTCTTGCGACATATTTAGGGACGCTTGGGAAACTTTCCAAAATCTGGAGCGCGCTTTTCCTTGTAAGCATCGCGGCCTTCTTGACCTTCTTCACTTAAGTAGAAGAGCAGCGTTGCATCGCCAGCCAGTTGTTGAATTCCGGCAAGGCCATCATCGGCTGCGTTCATTGAAGATTTAAGTAAGCGAAGTGCGAGTGGAGAATTGCGCAGCATTTCGCGGCACCAGGAAACTGTTTCGGCTTCAAGTTCTTTAAGTGGAACAACAGTGTTAACAAGTCCCATCGCGAGCGCTTCATGCGCATCGTATTGACGAGTCATAAACCAAATCTCGCGCGCCTTCTTCTGTCCAACGCTTGCGGCAAGTAAACCTGAACCGTAACCGCCGTCGAATGAACCGACCATTGGGCCGGTCTGCCCAAACTTGGCGTTATCTGCTGCAATTGTTAAATCACAAACGACGTGCAGAACATGTCCGCCGCCAATTGCCCAACCCGCGACCATTGCAACAACTGGCTTAGGTGTGCGACGAATTTGAATTTGTAGATCTAAAACATTTAGGCGGCCAATACCTTTTTGTGCCAAAGGGTCTTCGCCGAGATATCCGTCATCTCCGCGCACGCTGATATCTCCGCCAGAACAGAAGGCTTCATCGCCGGTTCCGGTAAAGATGATTACGCCGACATCTGAGTTATCGCGCGCAAGTGAGAAAGCTTCTTGTAATTCAATAATTGTTTGGGGGCGAAATGCGTTGCGCACCTCTGGTCGATTGATCGCGATCTTGGCCATGCCGTCGCCTACTTGATAGGTGATATCGGTAAATTTCTCTCCACCTGCGCCAGTTGCCCACGCAGGGATAGAACGGTTACCAAATTCACGCTTGATCGGCTTGCTCACGATTCCTCCATCTTCGACTTCGAGCGATAGCCTACGCGTGCAATGGAGCAGACGTCACAACGAGAGATTCGTGCGATAGATCCCACGTGGGACCTCGCCGAGTTAATGGCGCGCCTTGCCAAAGCTCTTATTGGAGAAGGCCCGGCTCTGGCCCTTGGCCCGGTTTCAGTCGCCGGCGCCCCAGATCGCGTGGCGCTAGTAGTCAATACCAGTGGATCAACTGGGTTAGCTAAGGAAGTTGGTTTATCCGCCAGCGCACTTTTAGAGAGCGCCAAGAGCGCAAATAAATTTGTTGGTGCAAAGCCAGGGCAGATCTGGTCGTTGTTGCTGCCGTTAACTCATATCGCTGGAATAAATGTTTTAGTTAGAAGTTTAGAGCTTGGAACGGTGCCAATTGATGCGCGAGAAATTATTGGCAAATACCCTTTTGCTGATTTCACTGCAGTTGTGCCGACTCAACTATTTCGTGCGCTAAATGGCGATAGCGATCTGCTGGAACATTTGATTTCCGCGCAAGCGGTATTGGTGGGAGGCGCGGCACTTTCTGCAGAACTGCGTGAAGCCTCATATAACGCAGGTATCAAGGTAATTGAGACTTATGGAATGACCGAAACATCAGGTGGATGTATTTACAACGGAACACCGCTTGACGGAACCGAATTTGAAATTGACGATCTTGGAATTATTTCAATTTCTAGTAAATCGCTAGCCACAACGTATCTAAATGATCAAAAATCTTGGGATGAGAAAATTCGTAATGGTTTCTTTGTAACCACTGACGTTGGACATCTCGTAGATGGAAAACTTATCGTAACCGGCAGAAGTGATGATCTAATTATCTCGGGTGGCGAAAATATCTCGCTAGCTGAAGTCGAAAGAATCGTTTCAACAACTTTCTCCGGAATTGATTGTGCAGCATTTGCAGTGCCTGACTCACAATGGGGTCAATCACTTCAATTAGCAATTGCTGGCGATGTTAAGCCAGAGCAATCTGCGATAAATGAATATCTCTCTTCACAAATCTCAAAAGCGGCAAAGGTCAAGAACTTCTTATATGTAAGCCAACTCCCCCGTACCGCCCTTGGCAAAATTGATCGCCGCAAACTTGCCGAGCTCGCGACCGAGGCAAACCATGGCTAATAAATGGATCCTCGGTGCGCGCCCGCGCACACTTGCTGCAGCTATTGCTCCAGTGTTAGTTGCTACATCCTTTGCAGGAAGTGACTGGAAACCAGTCCCTGCTGCACTCGCACTCTTAGTTAGTTTGTCGCTGCAAATCGGCGTTAATTACGCAAATGATTATTCAGATGGAATCCGCGGCACCGATGATTCTCGTATCGGCCCTATCCGTTTAACCGCAAGCGGTCTGGCTAGTGCAAAATCTGTGAAGAACGCTGCCTTTATCTCCTTCTTCGTTGCGGCTATCGCTGGACTTGTCTTAGCGATTCAAACTTCCTGGTGGTTAATTGCAGTCGGTGCGCTAGCCATTGCGGCTGCTTGGGGATACACAGGTGGTTCTAGCCCTTACGGATATAAAGGCTTAGGAGACATTTCAGTCTTTGTGTTCTTTGGGATTGTTGCAACTGTTGGAAGTTATTACGTACAGACTGAAGAGTTGAATTTGCAGATATTTATTGTGGCAGTTCCGATGGGTTCTCTGGCATGTGCGATCCTGGCAATTAACAACTTAAGAGATCGCGCCGAGGATGAGTTAGTTGGAAAACGCACGATGGCGGTGCGGCTGGGAGATAAAGGTGCGCGCGCCCTTTACATTTCACTCTTTGTATCGGCCCACCTCTTTGCTCTGCTTACCTTCGAGCCTTTTGCGTTACTTACTTTGCTAGCACTGCCCCTAAGCGCATCTCTGACACGTTCGGTCTGGGCTGGGACAACTGGCGCAGCGCTGATTCCACTTCTGGCAAAGACCGGCAAGTTGCAGATGCTCTTTGCCGCCCTATTTGCACTCGGCCTAGTCCTCTAACTTTCGCTAGACTCTACCCATGCTCAGATTTCAAGCGCTCTTTGTTATCGCATCTCTTGCCTTAACTCTTTACTCTTTTATTGATTGCGCAAAACGAGATGAGTCGCTAATTCAGAAACTTCCTAAATGGGGTTGGCTGCTAATTATTTTGTTCTTCTCAGCTTTTGGAGCTATCGCTTATCTATTTATTGGTCGCACCCGCAGAGATAAAGGCCCTCGTCCACCAAAGCGCAGAATCTTGCCTCCGGATGATGACCCAGATTTCTTGCGTCGCCTTTAGTATTTAACTCTTAAAGACCGCTGTATGTGTGCTTTCCAGTTCCCCAAACATTTACATATACATAGTTAAATAGAAATGTTGAGCCTGCAAATAAGCAGAGCCAAGCAGCGCGACGTCCACGCCAACCAATAGTTACGCGCGCATGAAGATATGCGGCATAGGCAACCCAAGTAATAAAGGCCCAAGTCTCTTTTGGATCCCAACCCCAGTAACGCCCCCATGCGCTCTCTGCCCAAATTGCACCCGCGATAACTGAGAAGGTCCAAAGTGGAAAGACAAACGCAACGAGTCGATAAGAGAGTTGATCTAGCGTCTCAAGCGATGGAAGACGTTTGGCCCAAGGTTTACGATCGCCACGTTTCTCCATTGAATCTAAGTAAAGAAATGCGCCTGCGATTACATTCGCTAACAAGAAGACGCCACCAGAAATGATTGCGGCAACGACGTGGATAACCAACCAAGTAGATTTCAGCGCTGGTACTAAAGGTGCGCTATCGCGATAAAGCAAAGTAATTGCCGTACCGAGCGTTAACAAGACTGCAATAGATACAAATAGCCCAAGCCAACGCAGATCGTGTTTACGTAAAGCGATTAGATATGCGCCGGTAAATGCCAGCGCACCGGTGATTGAGAATTCATACATATTTCCCCAAGGGACATGGCCATTGGAAATTCCACGCGCGATAACGCCAGCGAAGAGAAAGAGAAACCCTAAAACCATCATCGCAGTTGCAATTCGCGCTGCACGTTCGGTTCGCGTGTAATCAAAAGTTCTAGTTAAAGTATTTCCTATCGCGCTATCAGCAAGCTCTGGTGAGCGCACTGCCCAAGCAGTCTCGAAGGCATGGGCTAAGAAAGAGAGCGCAAAAACTGCCATAGCCGAATAAATAGAGTAATTAGAGATATATGCCCAAGTTGTTTGCATTACTTCTCATCTCTCATATGCGCGGTTAATGAAGCGATCTCTTCTTCAAGTCCTGGGGCACCATTCTTGGCTAGCCCTGCTACTTCCACAACTCCAGACGGTGTGATCCTGATCCAAATACGACGGCGTCTTCCGAAGAGCGATGCAAGCAGACCAAGGATTGCGGCGATCGCGCCATAGAGCGCGTATTCCTTGCCGGGATCGTTAACTATTTGCAGGTTTATCCAAGGTACAAAAGTTTCAAAGGTAATTGAGCCAGCGCTGAAGTTAAAGGTTTCACCTGGTTTAAGTGAGCTAAGGGCGATCCGAGACATCTCTGAAGTATCAATGCGATAAACAGATTGTGGGATTCCTGAATCTAAACCCAGGTCACCTTCCCAAATGGAGAATAGAAGTCTTGGATCTAGCGCCTCAGGAAAGAGTGAAATTCCACCATCAACTGCAGAGCGCGCATAAGTCGGTAAGAAACTGGCAACGAAGCCGAGCTGCGGACGTGCATCAGGAACTTTTATCGAACCGATTGATTTTAGATTTCCATCTTGTGGCAAGAAGGTAACTGGCCCTTGAAAAACAACAAATCCTGCCGTATCACGCACTGTAACAATTGGTGCATAACCATTTGCCTGTAAATAAACACGGGTATTTCCAAAAGTTAGTGGGCTATTTACCTTAAGCGTCTTTACTTCAGAGTTCTCCTCACCTGGATTTGTTACACGAACCGTTGCCGTGTAATCACGTGGAGCATTTGTAATCGGATCGTACTTTGCTTGGAAATCCTCAACCTCAACGATAAATGGATCGATTACATCTTCATCTACTAACTTTCCAAATGACAATGTGTCATACGAAGTAGGAACGCTAATAAATCTCTCACCCTTATTTACGATCGCTTCACCGCGCATTCCAAAGAGCGATCCCACGCTGACGCCAATCAAAATCAAGATAAGTGAGAGGTGGAATAAGAGGTTTCCAGTTTCGCGCAAGTAACCCTTCTCTGCAGAAACTGCGCCAACTTCGTAGCGAATTCGAAAACGCTTGCGCTTTAACCAAGCAGCGCCTTTGTCGAATTGAGATTTATCACCATCAAAAGAAGTGAAGAACTCCATGCGAGAAAGATTCTTTGGAGTTGCAGGAGGCACGGCGCGCATCGCTTTGAAATGCTCAACCGATCTAGGTAATACACAACCAATTAGAGAGATGAAGAGCAGAATATAAATAGCGCTAAACCAAGGCGATGAATAAACCTCAAAACCAGAGAAGCGATCAATCCAGCGAGCTAGCTGCGGATCATCAATAAAATATTGCCGCACCGCCATTGGGTTCTGGCTGCGTTGCGGGACAAGTGAGCCTGGAATCGCAGCAACACCGAGCAACATCAAGAGAATTAGCGCAGTGCGCATACTTGTTAACTGGCGCCAAGCAAAGCGCGCTAAACCGCCTGCGCCGAGCTCGGGAACTTCTACTTGGCTACTCATTAGATCACCGGCGCAAAATCTGAAATTACAGAGCGAAGTGAGGCCATCAAATCAGACCAGAGACCAAGTAATTGCGCGATGCCGATCAGAATCAAAATAACTCCACCGATCTTTGAAATCAAATCACCGCGTTTAACCAAGAACTTACGTAACTTCTCTGATTTATCTAGAAAGAGTCCGGTTGCGATAAATGGTGCACCTAAACCGATGCAATAACCCAGCGATAAAATTGCTCCACGTGCCGCACTTGATTCTTGAAATGCCAGAGTTTGTACCGTTGCTAGCGCAGGTCCGATACATGGCGTCCAGCCGATACCAAAGAGAAATCCCAGAAGTGGGGCGCCAACTAACCCACCAGTTGTTGAGATACGGGGATGAAAAGTTGGTGCCATCGGAAAGATACCCATGAAGAGCAGACCCAAGAGAATTGTTAAACCACCGAGAATTCGAGTTATCAACTCTTCTCGTGCAAATACTTCAGAACCGATTCCGCCGAAGAGCGCACCGTAAGAGATAAAGAGCGCGCTAAAGCCGGCAACAAAGAGAATTGATCCTAAGAAAACTCGACCGCGAGATCTTGAAAAACCTGCCGCGTATGCGAGATAGCCCGGAACTAGCGGCAGTACGCAGGGAGATAGAAAAGAGATGATGCCGGCAAAAATTGCGAAGGGCAGAGCGGCGATGAAATAGCCACCAAATAACTGATCAACAATAAAGTCGATCATTCTGCTTCTAACTTTCTAATTATTTTGCTTAGCGAAGTAAGTGTTACTTCACCAGAGATTCGTGCGGCAACATTTCCGTTCTTATCGATCAGAACAGTAGAAGGAATGGCATTTGCAGGAAGTGTAGATTTAAAGCCCAGCAAGAGCGCATCATCGATAAATGTTGGATATTGGATATTTAATCTGCGCGCTAAGGCTTCCGCATTTACTGGGTTATCGCGAGTCAATATCCCCATAAATTGCACGTTGGGATATTGCTTAGAAAGTTCGATCAGCGTTGGAATCTCTGCGCGACATGGTGAACACCAAGAAGCCCAAACGTTTACTACCGCAACTTGTCCAGGGTTAAAGATAAAAGTCTTGCCCGTTAGCGTCATCCCCGATAGCGCCGGCGCTGCTTTGCGATCCTCCAAATTTATATTGGTGACTGCCCCACTGCCCTCAATAAAACTTTCTTCCGCTATCGAACTTCCGCCACCGCACGCAGTTAAAGTAAATGCGATAAGCAGAAGTGGTGCAAGGCTAGAAAGTCTTTTGCGCATTACTTATTTCTTCTCGGGCAGTAAATGTCCGGCTGGTTCAGAATAAGAAAGTCCAGAAATAACGCCTTCGTCATCAAAGTGAACGCTGGTCACCGAAGCGAGTGTGCAGATCCGCTTTCTTGGATCGTGCAAAAGAGATCGACCTTCGATTGCACTTCTTAAAATCCAAATTGGAAGTTGATGAGAAACCACGATCGCATCTTTACCATTGGCAGCCTTACGCGCGGCAAAGATTGCGGCAAGCATGCGGTTGATCTGCTCTTCATACGGTTCTCCCCAAGATGGTTTCCATGGGTTGTATAAATGGCGCCAAGAAGATGGGTGTTTTAGTACTCCGCTTCCTAGTTCAAAACTCTTTCCTTCAAAGATATTGGCAGCTTCAATTAAACGCTCATCAGTTGTTATCTCGATACCGTGTGCACGAGCAATTGGTGCTGCGGTTTCTTGCGCACGTTGTAGCGGTGAGACATGGAGCGCGCCGAGGTTTATAGATTTAGACCATTCACCGAGAGTTTCAGCCATTTGCTGTCCGCGCGTTGAAAGTCTCCAACCTGGTTGACGTCCATAGAGAATTTTCTCAGGATTCTCTACTTCACCATGTCGCGCGATGTGAACCGTTGTACTCATAGCGCTAAGCATAAAGCGTCTGAAGGCTATGGATTAAACGAGAAATAGCGGTGATAATCGCTAGGGTAGTGACATGTCACTCACCGTCAGACGCGCAGCGTTCTTTGACGTCGATAACACCTTGGTTCGTGGCTCAACAATTTACTTCCTGGGCCGCGGCATGTACCAACGTGGTTTCTTCACAAAATCAGATATCTCGCGATTTGTATTAGCCAATCTGAGATTTAGATTAACGGGGACTGAAAAGCAGGATGAGATAAATCGCTTTCAAAAATCTGCCCAAGACTTTATCGGCGGCCATAACGTTTCTGAGATTAGAACTGTTGCTCAAGAAATTTATGACGAATACGTCTCGCCCTCACTCTGGGAAGGAACCATCGAAATCGCGCAAGCACATCTAAATGATGGCGTAGAAGTTTGGTTGGTTACCGCAGCTCCGGAAGATATGGCGACACTTATCGCAGAACGACTTGGATTCACAGGCGCTCTTGGCAGCAAGGCGGCGATAGTTGATGGCCATTACACCGGCGCTATGAACGGTCCCCTGTTGCACGGTAAAGAGAAAGCAGTTGCAATTAAAGAGATTGCTAAAGAGCGCGGATTTGTTCTAGCCGATTGCTTTGGATATTCCGATAGCCACAATGATCTTCCTTTACTTCAAAGCGTTGGCCATCCATCTGCAATTAATCCTGATGCAAAGTTAAGAAT
Organism: Candidatus Planktophila lacus; assembly: GCF_002288385.1. Taxonomy (NCBI): domain Bacteria; kingdom Bacillati; phylum Actinomycetota; class Actinomycetes; order Candidatus Nanopelagicales; family Candidatus Nanopelagicaceae; genus Candidatus Planktophila; species Candidatus Planktophila lacus. Next base: position 1,237,730 of record NZ_CP016783.1, read on the forward strand.
TCGTGCACTTAAGGAGAATTGGCCGATCCATGACTTCCGCAGAATGCGCTCTATCAATCGCTATCTGGGTCCGATCGTCTCGCGCGCTGCCTGGCTGGGAACTCGCTTAACTCCACGCAGAGAATCCAGATAACTCTTACAGTTCGCGCGAAGCGGTCACTTGCCAGTAATGTAGGCAAGTTATGGAAACGCGCTCCTTTGCAGATTACTTACGTACCTTGGATGACGCTGCCCTAATTTCCTTATTTTCACATCGCCCAGATTTAGTAACACCAGTTCCACCTGATGTGGCGTCTCTTGCAGTGCGTGCATCTTCTGCGCCCAGCCTGGCGCGCGCCATTGATGCGTTAAACGCCTGGCAATATCAAGTACTGGAAGCCTGCGCGATCGCTGCTGAACCATTTACTGAAAAAACTATCGCCGCTTTAACCGATAAGGCAGCGCTCTTTGTTATTCCAGGCTTGCTAGAACGCGGCCTTATCTATCAAGGTAAAGATGGTTTCTATATTCCGACCACCGTTCGCGAAGTTCTGGGCAATGAAATACAAGGGCTTGGTCCACAAACTGTTGTGAAGTTAAATCTGAAGCACTTAGATGAAGCACCACCTGCGGCACAGAAAGCGCTCGAGGCGATGGTCTGGGGTCCACCGCGCGGGACTGTTGCAGATGTTAAGAAGCCTGGTGCCGGCGTTGCTTGGTTACTTGAAAATAACTTCGTAGTTGCCGCCAATACCAAGACAGTTTTATTGGTACGCGAAGTTGCTCTTGCGCTTCGTGGTGGCAAGTTACATAAAGAGTTACAAGTCCAAGAACCTACTTTGAAAACTGAGAAACGCGATCTCAAGAGCGTGCAGTTAGCTGCGATCGCAAATATCACCACCTTCCTTAGATGGACAGAGGAGATTCTAAATTTCTGGGCGCAAGAGCCTGCCGATGCGCTGCGCTCTGGTGGTTTAGGAGTTCGCGATCTGAAAGTTCTCTCAGCCCATCTTGGCGTCGATACCTCATGTGCCGCCTTTATCGCTGAGGTTTCCTATCTTGCAGGCCTTGTAACAATTGATGCAGATGATCGAATTCTTCCAACTACCCAATTTGATATCTGGTTGATGCAAACGCCATCTGCGAGATGGCAATCTCTAGTTTCGCCGTGGCTAATTACCTCTCGTGTTAGTGGATTAGTTGGAAAAGTTGAGAGTAAGAATGTTGCTCCACTTGGGCCAGAGTTAGATCGCGTATCTGCAGCGCCAATCCGTAAGTTGGTGCTTCGCTTACTTTCCGATAACCCATCAGTCGCGCCTGAGTTCAACTCATTTGCAACTCTTGCCACTTGGCATATGCCGGCAAAGCGCAGCAATGGAATACCAACCGATTATCTGCAATGGGCGCTGCGCGAATCAGAATGGCTTGGAATTACCGGCCAAGGTGTAATTTCGAAATATGGCATCGAGTTCTTAGCAGGCGGTGAGTTAGAAAGTATTAATGAAGATCTGCCTAAACCAGTTGATCACATACTTATTCAGAGCGATCACACCGCAATTGCGCCCGGACCGCTGGAACATGAAATCGCGCAAGAGCTTGCGATCTTGGCAGAGATTGAAAGTCGCGGTGGTGCAACTGTTTATCGCTTTAGTGAAGCAACAATTCGACGTGGATTGGATCATGGCCGAAGTGGCGATGAAATTAAGGCGTTCTTAAAGAAGACTTCCAAGACTCCGATGCCTCAGCCACTTGAGTATTTGATTGCAGACGTTGCGAAGAAGCATGGCAAGTTGCGCGTTGGAAATACATCTGCGTTTATTCGATGTGAAGATTCTGCGCTTATCGCGCAGATCATGAACGATAAGCGTTTAGATCTCTTATCGCTGCGCCAGATTGCCCCAGAAGTTTTAATCTGCCAACACGATGCTGGCGATGCCATGAACATCTTGCGCAGCTTTGGATACTTACCAGCAGGCGAAGATTCGCAAGGCGCTTTGCTGAGCGGACCGCGAATTCAACGCGCTAAGACAAAAGCTCGTCCGCCACGAATTATCGGTGAGTTCGAGCGACCAGATGAGATTCAACTTGAAGGTGCGCTCCGTGCGCTGCGCACTGGCGAAAAATCTAGCCATCGCCAAAGCACAATGCGAAATATCGCTTCCAATGCACTGGGATCACTTCCTCGAACAACAGCGAATGAAACTTTAGATATTTTGGCTGATTATCTGCAGAACCAACCAGCCACATCTCTTTCAATTGGTTACGCCGATAACAATGGTCTGGTCTCACATCGAATAATCGATCCGTTGAAACTCTCTGCTGGCTCACTTGTCGCGCGAGATCACGCGACAGGAGAAGTTCAGAGCTTCCGGATCGCTCGTATTACAGGTGTGGCTTCGATATGACGAGCGCCAATAGCGATAAATACGGCAGACTTGACCCTATGTTGGCGGCGATAGAAGCGTTGGTTCGTTGTGAATCACCGAGCGAAGATATTGAAGCCTGTCGCAACGTTGTTCGTTTAGCTAGCGATATTTCAACGCGCGTACTTGGAACACCTGCGCAAATAAAAGAGATCGAAGGCCGACCAGTTTTCTGGTGGGGATCAGATGCACCCGAGATTTTAATTTTGGCCCATCTCGATACCGTTTGGCCACATGGTTCTTACTCACCGCTCTGGGAAGTAAATGGCGATGTAGTTCGCGGCCCCGGAGTATTTGATATGAAGGCGGGATTTGTTCAAGCTCTCTACGCACTTAAGGGAATCTCTGAAGCTGGTAATCGCGTGGCACTTATTGCAACAACTGATGAAGAGACCGGAAGTTTTGCATCACGCAAATTAATTATGGATTTATCCGCCAAGGCTAAAGCGGTTTTAGTTCTAGAAGCATCGCTTAATGGAAAAGTGAAGACCGGGCGCAAAGGCACCGCGATGTACAAGGTCAGCGCACATGGTCTGGCATCACATGCCGGCCTTGAACCAGAAAAGGGCGTCAACGCAACTGTTGAGATCGCACATTTAATTCTGAAGTTATCTGCGTTAGAAGATTCGGCTCATGGAACAACTGTGGTCCCGACACTTCTGCGTTCTGGAAACAGCGCAAATACAGTCCCTGATTTAGCGGTGCTAGAAATTGATGCCCGTTCTTTCTCACAGGCCGAACTAGAGCGAATTGATAAGGCGATTAAAGCGCTACCTTCCACGGTTTCTGGAGCACGTATTGAAGTAACAGGTGGTTTAAATCGTCCGCCGCTACAACCTTCATCAACAAAAGAACTTTATGAGCGCGCAGAACGTGTGGCGAAAGAGATCGGCATGGCGCCTCTTGGTTGCGCTGAAGTCGGTGGCGCAAGCGATGGCAACTTTGCCGCGGCCGCTGGTGCACAAGTACTAGATGGTTTAGGCGCTGTTGGTGGCGGAGCACATGCACCAAATGAATGGTTAAGTCTGAAATCTATCGAAGAACGAAGTGCGCTTCTGCATGCTCTAATAAAGGATCTCTTGAAATGAGCGAAGGCCCGCTAATTGTTCAGAGCGATAAGACGCTCCTGCTAGATATTGATCATCCGATGTCGACGGAATGTCGTCGCGCTATTGCACCTTTTGCTGAACTCGAACGTTCGCCTGAACATATTCATACCTACCGTTTAACAAACCTTGGATTATGGAATGCGCGCGCTGCCGGCCATGATGCTGAACTAGTCATCGATACTTTAATTAAATACTCGCGTTACGCGGTGCCACATTCTCTTCTTGTAGATGTTGCCGAAACCATGTCGCGTTACGGCCGTTTGCGCCTTGAAGCCGACCCAGTACATGGCTTGATTCTTGTGACTACAGATGTCGGTGTACTTGAAGAAGTTATCCGCGCCAAGAAGATTGCACCGCTGCTCGGTGTTCGAATCGATCCGGAAACTATTGCAGTTCATCCCAGCCAACGTGGTGCGATCAAACAATCACTTCTGCGTTTAGGTTGGCCGGCAGAAGATTTCGCAGGATACGTTGACGGCCAAGCACATGAAATCGCGCTAAAGCAGAGCGACTGGAAAATTCGTCCCTATCAAGAGTTAGCTGCCGAAGGTTTCTGGCACGGTGGTTCTGGCGTTGTTGTACTTCCTTGTGGCGCCGGAAAGACAATTGTCGGTGCTGCAGCAATGGCACATGCCAAAGCAACAACTTTGATTTTGGTTACAAATACAGTTGCAGCGCGCCAATGGCGTGAAGAACTCCTTCGCCGCACAACGCTTAATGAAGATGAGATCGGCGAATACTCAGGTGCTAAGAAAGAGATTCGCCCAGTCACAATTGCGACTTATCAGGTTATGACGAAGAAGAAGAATGGTGTCTATTCACACCTTGATCTCTTTGATACCCATGACTGGGGCTTAATCATTTACGACGAAGTTCATTTACTGCCAGCACCAATCTTTCGCTTTACCGCTGATATTCAATCGCGCCGCCGTTTAGGGCTAACTGCAACGTTGGTTCGTGAAGATGGCATGGAGGGCGAGGTCTTTTCGCTAATTGGTCCAAAGCGCTTTGACGTTCCATGGAAAGAGATCGAAGCCCAGGGATATATCGCACCTGCCGAATGTATTGAAGTTCGTGTAAATCTGACCGAAGCAGAACGCCTTTCCTATGCAACAGCAGAGCCAGAAGAGCGTTATCGCTACTGCGCAACTACCCGCACTAAGCGTGATGTTGTTGAAGAACTTGTTGGCCTACATGCAGGCGAGCAAATTCTAGTTATCGGTCAATACATTGATCAATTAGATGATTTATCAGAGACGCTTGGTGTGCCAGTAATTAAAGGTGAGACACCAATCAAAGAGCGCGAAAAGCTCTTTGCTGCATTTCGCACCGGTGAGATCACGTGTTTAGTTGTTTCAAAAGTTGCCAATTTTTCTATTGATTTACCAGAGGCAACCATTGCGATTCAGGTATCTGGCGCTTTTGGTTCTCGTCAGGAAGAAGCACAGCGCTTAGGGCGAATCTTGCGTCCCAAGGCAGATGGCCGTGGCGCTAAGTTTTACTCAGTTGTTTCGCGCGACACTATCGATCAAGATTTCGCGCAAAACCGTCAGCGCTTCCTTGCCGAGCAAGGTTATTCATATCGAATTATCGACGCTGATGATGTATTTCAAGGGAAGATCTAAAGCGCTCTACATCCACTCTGAAAAAGTCATGATGCTCGCCATTGATATGAATCACCGGAACTTCGTGTCCATATAACTTTTCTAACTCTGGACTTCCGTCAATCAGCTTTATCTCTAAATCAAAATTGAGTTCTTCTGTCAGCCCCGCCAAAGTTACTTCAACGTTCTCACATAGATGACATCCACTGCGTGAATAAACAGTTACTACTGGCTTCACTTCTTCTTTTTCTTTGGTGAAGTAAATGCTCGGTCGACCAACTCTTGAATAATTAAGGTGGCATCACCTTTGGCGCGATAAAGATTCTCTTCCACGTTCTTTAACAAAGTCTCAGCGGTTGTCTTTGTGACAGTTCCAACGAGTGGACCATACTTCTTTGAGAAAACCTTGTGAGCGATCTCGCCGATCGAATTTGCTAACTCGGTGCGCGCTTCATCTAAGGTCGGTTCTGGGCGTGGTGCAGAAGTATTGAAATCTAAGGTTATTGGTCGCTCAGATTTCATCCTTGAGATTACTTCTGTGAAATCTACTTCTGCCATATCGGCTTGAGACTTGGGGGTCATGGCGACATTCTCGCATCCTGATAGCGTTAGGCGCTATGGCAAGGAAATTTATGCGAATTCCCACTCGCTCTGTTGCCATACTCACAGCGATCTCCGCGCTCTTCCTGGGGTTAGTTACTCCGACATCAGCAGATGCTTTAGTTCTGGTTCGCCCTGCAACACATTGGGGCAATGTTTATGCCGGCCCTTCTGCAAACATTCTCCAATCGCCAACTCCGAAAGTTGGAAAGCTCGAGAAGAAATCAAAGATAATTGTTAAGTACAACAACTTTCCAGAATGGACCAAGGTTCAGGTGCAAGCCGCCGTTGATGTCTGGGCGGCAAATTTTGAATCTAGCGTTCCAATTTATATAGATGCGACTTGGGGAAGATCTTCCTCGTATAGCGTCTTAGGAAGTGCCCGACCTGGAAGTTATTTCTCAAATTTTAAAGGCGCACCAGATTCCAGTCTCTGGTATCCCTCAGCGCTAGCCAACGCACTTGCCGGTAAAGATTTAGATGGCGATAACCCCGAAATGATTATCACCGTTAACTCGTTAGCAAATTGGTACCGTGGAACTGGATCTGGTCCAAGTAGATCTGAATACGATCTGCAATCTGCAATTCTCCATGAGATGGCGCACGGACTTGGATTTCTCTCAACTGATAGTTACGACGATTTCTTTGGTTATGGTTCGATTGATCAACCAACTCCGTATAGCGCTTATGTCCAAACAGGAGATGGGCGCAGACTCTCAGATCTTCCCTCACCTTCATTAGAACTTGGTGAAGCGTTAACTTCGAAGTTAGTTTGGTCAGGACCCCTCGGAGTTGCAGCAAATGGCGGTGTAAAGCCACTGCTTTATACGCCTAAGAAATATGAAGATGGGTCTTCTGTTAGCCATTTAGATGAGGCAACATTTTCTAACGCTGGTAAAGATGCAGCGATGTCTCCTAATCTCGATGCCGGAGAAATTTTCCATGAGCCAGGGCCGCTATTGCTGGCGATGATGCAAGATCTACGAATTAAGCCGCCTGTGGGTATTGCCGTTGGAATTCCACAGCAAGTTCGTAACGCTCAAGCCCTTGTTTCAGATAGTTCAGCGATCATTCGCTTTGATCCACCTGCCAATGCGCGCGCTGCACAAATAACCAGCTACACCGTAAAGAACACTAAGACTGGCGCAGAGAAGAGTTTTACAACTAGCCCGGCTGTTATGGCAGGGCTAAAAAATGGCACGGTTTATTCCTTTGAAATAACTGCATCAAACTCTTTGGGAACTTCTGATCCAATCACTACGAATTCCATAACGCCGCAAGAGCCTTGGAAGAAGACGGTGATCGATCCGAAAGTTGATGCAGGTAATCTAACCAGCGCTACCTTTAACGCTAATCCTGCGATTGTTTATCAAGATGCAATAAATGGTTCGCTTAAAGTTGCGCTCTGGAATGGCAAGGTGTGGAGCAAACTAACTGTTGATGGTCGCGGCGGGTCTGCGGGCCGTACGCGTAATCCAATTGCAGGAGATGTCTCTGCCTGTGTAAGTGGATTTGGTAAAGAGCAAACACTGCATATCTTCTATTCAGATTCGGTAGATAAAGATCTGCGTTATGCCACATACGATGGCAAGAGTTTCAAATATGAAATTATTGATGGCAATGGCACAGCGGTAAATAGCTACGAAGATCCAATTCGCGTGCGCACAGCCAGTGATGTCAGCGTTTCAAACGCCTGCTCAATTAGCTCAGCTGGTATCCAAGTCTTCTATCGCGATGAGTCTCAAGGAATTCTCTTAGGCGCAGTCAAAGCCAAATCCAGTACCGAATGGAAATACGAACTCGTTGATGGCGATCGTAAAACTGATGATCGAACAACAGGTGATGTGGGCTTCCATCTAGATGCGCTCTTTGATGGCAAAGAGACTGTTCTGCTCTATGACTCGATTCTTACAATCAACACTCGCAAAGAAGCGACATCAGGTGCGATAAGAGTTGCTAAGCGAATTGGTCTAGCTGCGAGTAGCTGGCGATACCAAACACTTGATACTTCAGGTGAGGCGATATCGGTTGTGGGTTACGACGTAGCGCTACATAAAGGCGCTCGTGGAATTATCGCAACCTGGCTTACCTCTTCAATTCTTACGATTCCTAAGGCGGAACAGATTCGTTGGGCATATCTAGGCGCTCCAACGGTATTAACAACTTTGCCACCAACTAACTATGGAACACCCTCTAAGTTCCTAAGTAGCGATGGAACAACAACGGCCTTCAACTGTCAGGAAAGACTCTGTGCAATTGATATCTCGAAAAAGACTATCTCGCTGGTCACTAAAGAACAGAGCGCAGATGGAATTGATTCGACTTGGATCGTCTTAAATAAAGTGCGTAATTTGATTGCCGGCGTTGGTAACCAACTTATTTCACTGCGCCCACTCTAAATATTCCAGTTTCTGTCAATAGAAATAGTCCACCGCCAGCGGAGAAACCTGTTGATTTAACTTGACTCAATTCTGCAGCGGTAAAGGCGTTAATTAGCAAACCTTTACTATCAAACTGCAGAACAATACTTTGACCTTTTACTAACTTGGTGGGAGCTAGACCTTTAATTGCAGCGGTAGGTTCGAGAACAGCATAGAACGAGTTGTTGGGGCCATTTGATGCGAGCGTGCTTCCAGTAGATGCAAAACGAGTTGTCCAGGTCGGTGTAAAAGAACTCGCGAATTTTGTAATGGCACTCTCACTCGTTGTTCCTGATCTAACTGAACCAGTCAGAAATAAGGTGCTAGTTGCGCTACTCCAACTACGTTGTGCTCTCGGGGCAGAGCTTCGAACAACTGAAGAAATTGCTCCGGCTTTAGAGACTTTAATCAAGACTCCATCTTCGCGTCCTACCAATTTCTTGCCAGCCAAAGTTTCAGTACTTGATCCAAATAAGTTAACAGTTCCATCACCGAGTCTGACTACAGAGTTCAACTTGGTCTTGGCTGTTCCGATCTTTAACTCTTTACCAAATTCACCTTTGAGGTTTGCTGAGATTAGAAATGGTCCAGATTCACGAGAGCCGATAAGAGATATACCTGTTGCGCTAATTGATATCGCCTCAACAATTGAAATCTCACTTTGGGCGCTAGAAAAAGTTTCGGTAACTTCGCCAGCTTTGCTCATCTTCCAGAGCGTTAATTGGCGCATATCTTGGCGAAGCGGAGTTACATTTTCGAGCGCTACGTTATCTGGGTTAAGTGCGCCGCCCACTGCAGTAGTCGTTTCTATGCTTGCTGGCAGTGCAGAATTTCCAGCGAGCCAGATATTTCCCTGGTTATCTGCAGCAATTGCCGTTGCAACTTCATCGCTTCCTGAATCGATGGTCTTTGACCAAAGACTGGTTCCAGCGAAATCTCTAGCCTGAATCTCGATATTCGATGTGTTAGTCAATACGTTCTTCAGCGTGATTACTGACTCTGCAGTAACAGCGAATAGTTCTACTTCAGCGCTCTCTGCCCATTTAACAGCGCTTTTTACTGTGACTAATTTTGGTGCCGCGTTGGCAGTTGTCGGAAATACCAACGCCGAAATTAGTATTAGAGCAAATAACTTACGCAAGTTCTTGTGAGCGATCACGTGCCGCCTTCATAGCTTTTGCAACAGTTGCAGAGATATCTGAATCGTTAAAAGAATTTAGCGCTGCAAAAGTTGTTCCGTTAGGGCTAGTCACCTTTTCGCGAAGCGTAGTTGGGGAATCACCAGATTGATCAAGTAGCTTTGCTGCTCCCACAATCGTCTGAATTGTTAAGGTGGTTGCATCTTCTTGCGATAGACCGAGTGCAACTGCGCCATCGACCATCGCTTCAACAAATCTAAAGAAATATGCGGGGCCAGATCCGCTAGTCGCTGTTACGGCATCCTGCAGATCCTCATCTACCTCAATCACTTTTCCAACTGCGCCTAAGAAGCCGAGTGTGAAAGCTTTCTGTTCAGGAGAAACTAGCGCACAGCAAGAGATAGCTGACATACCTGCTCCGACCAGAGTTGGCGTATTTGGCATCACGCGAATAACTGGGTTGGCAGAAGTTCCGATGATGTCGGCAATACCGCGGATCTGCTTACCGGCCACGAATGAGATAACTAGTACGCCCTTGCTGATCACAGGCGCGATTTCAGCCAATACCGTGGCCATATCTTGTGGCTTAACGACTAGAAGAATTAGATCGCTCTGCGCAACGTTCGTGGCTAAATCAGCGTTTGCCACTTTATAGCGAGCGATTAACTCAGCAGCGCGTTCTTCGCGCTTTTCAGAGATAGTGATATTTGTTGGCTTAACTCCGTAGGTAATAAGGGCAGAGATAAGTGCTTCGCCCATTACTCCGGCCCCAATAACTGCGACCTTGGAGTCGATTAACGATTTCTCTGAATTAGCCATAGCGAAAGAGTACGCGTAGGCTCTGCGACTATGTCAGAAATTAAGCCAGGTTTCGCACGCGATTGGGTCGAATTCACAGATCCCAACGATCCTGAGGAAATCTTTAAATGTGACCTCACTTGGCTGACTTCATATTGGACCTGTATTTATGGCGATGGTTGCAAAGGCGTATTTGAAAACCGTCCTAATGCAGGATGTTGCACAGAAGGTGCAATGTATTCCGATGAAGATGACGAAGAACGCGTACGCAAGGCCGCTGCTGATCTAACTCCTGAAATGTGGCAGTTCTATGATCAAGCGCGTCCTAAGAAACCAAATGGCCAACTTCGTATCTCAGATTTAGATGAAGATAAAGAACGTAAGACTCGCACCATTGATGATGGATGTATCTTCTTAAACCGTAAAGGTTATGAAGCTCCAGGATTTACCGGAAACTTCGGTTGCGTTCTGCATCATTTAGCTCAAAAAGAAAATCGCCACTTCGTTGATACTAAACCAGATGTTTGCTGGCAGTTGCCGTTGCGTCGCAGTTTTGAAACGCGCGAAGTCGGAGAACGCGAATATTCAATTACCGTAATTGGTGAATACGAAAGACTTGCATGGGGCGATGGCGGAGATGATTTCGATTGGTACTGCACAAGCAATACCGATGCACACGTCGGTAGCGAACCGGTTTACATCTCTAACCGCACCGAACTCCAAGCGCTAATGGGCGAAGCTGCATATGCAGTACTCGCCGAACATTGCGATAAGCGGGTTCAGGGAATTAACGATGCGAAAGCGCGCTCACTTCCACTCTTTGTAATCCAACACCCAGCATCTATCGCCGCTGGGAAGTAGTCAGCCCGACCCTCTAGAGTTTGGTCATGGCCAAGGTAGAGAAAGATCCATTCCGCTGTTCTGAATGCGGTTGGGGCTCCCAAAAATGGGTTGGTCGCTGCGGCGAATGTCAGGCTTGGGGCAGCGTTGAAGAACTTGCTGCACCGAAGAAACTCTCGCTTGTTCCCGGAAAAGTTACTCATGCTGCAACTCCAATTGGTGATGTCGATCTTTCATCTGCCCGCGCACGTGCAACGGGCGTCTCTGAATTAGATCGCGTACTCGGTGGCGGCCTTGTTCCAGGCGCTGCAATCTTGCTCGCCGGCGAACCCGGCGTTGGTAAATCAACACTTCTGCTTTCAGTTGCTGCACAAACTGCGTCTAAAGGAATTCCTGCGCTCTACATCAGCGGCGAAGAGTCTGCATCCCAAGTTCGCTTACGTGCCGAACGCATTAATGCAGTTGATCCCAAATTATTTTTAGCATCCGAAACCGATCTCGGCGCAGTTATCGCACACATTGATTCAGTTAAGCCTGAGCTATTAATTATTGATAGCGTGCAGACCATTGGTTCTGCGGCAGCAGATGGCTCACCTGGTGGTGTAACGCAAGTACGCGAAGTTGCCGGCGCACTTATCCGAATCTGTAAAGATCGTGACATCACGTTGTTGTTAGTTGGACATGTTACAAAAGATGGCTCAATTGCCGGTCCTCGTCTGCTCGAACATATCGTCGACGTTGTACTGCAATTCGAAGGCGAGCGTCACTCTCGTCTGCGCTTAATCCGCGCAATTAAAAATCGTTTTGGTGCATCCGATGAAGTCGGTTGCTTCGACCTGAGTGACACCGGAATCGAGAGCGTTCTTGATCCAACTGGTTTATTTACTTCACGCCATGCCGAGCCAGTGCCAGGTACCTGCGTAACAGTTACCCTCGAAGGTCGCCGCCCGTTATTGGCCGAAATTCAAGCGCTGGTAAGCCAAGGTCGCGAAAATGATTTCGGAAATTCACGTCGCGTTACCAGCGGACTCGACTCTGCTCGCACCGCAATGACTCTGGCTGTTCTCGAACTTCGTGCAGCCGTACGTGTTGGTGGTCGCGATGTTTACGCCGCAACAGTTGGCGGAATGAAGATGTCTGAACCCGCTGCTGATTTAGCGCTTGCTCTTGCCGTTGCATCTGCCGCAAAGGCTTTAGCGCTACCCGCAGATTTGGTTGCAATCGGTGAAGTCGGTCTTGCTGGAGAAATACGTAAAGTCAGTGGTGTCTCTCGTCGCTTAGCCGAGGCATATCGTCTTGGATTTAAACGAGCTCTTGTTCCTGCAGGCAGTGATGTAAAGATCGATGGCATGGAGATTGTTGAAGTATCTAGACTTGATCAGGCGCTACAACGAGTGAAGATAACTGGTGACTAATGAAAAATAACCGCTTAGTAACTACTCTTCTTGCAATCATTGCAGTGCTACTTGCCGCCATCCTTGCAGCAGTCGTCTTAAGAGATGGCAATTCGATGGAAGAAACCATGGGCCATGACATGGGAAGCCATTCGTCGACAAGTTCCAATTCATCAAGCACCGGATTCACCGGTGCAGACACCATGTTCTTGCAGATGATGATTCCTCACCACCAACAAGCGATAGATATTTCAGAGCTAGCGCTGCAGAAATCTCAAAATTCAGAGTTATTAAGCCTTGCAAAAATAATTATCCGCGACCAGAAATCAGAGATTGCCCAGATGAAGTCATGGCTAGATCAAGCAGGATCTTCTGAGCATATGGGGCACTCCATGGAAGGCATGGGCGGGATGTTAAACGATGAAGATCTAGCCGCCCTAGATAAAGCGATCGGAAAGAACTTCGACACCCTTTGGTTAAAGGGCATGATCGAACATCATGATGGAGCAATCCATATGTCAGAGATGATCAGGGATGCTAGTAATTTAGAGATAAAGGCCTTCGGAGAAAAGATTGTGAAGGATCAATCAGCCCAGATTACGCAGATGAAGAAAATGCTGGCATGAGCCAACTCGTAGCGCTAGCCGCAGCGCTTGGACCAGATGCCACACTGATCTCCGATTCCGATATCACTACTTCTTATTCACGTGATCACGCACCGTTTGCCGTTAGCGCTCCACCTTTTGCAGTTTTACTTGCTAAGAACGCACAAGAAATTTCTAAAGCTTTAATTTTTGCCAACGAACACAAGATCCCCGTTGTTACACGTGGCGCCGGAAGTGGTCTATCAGGAGGCGCAAACTCAGATGCGCAAAGCTTAGTTATCTCTCTTGAAAAGATGAACCAGATACTTAGCCTTGATGCAGCGAATCAAATTGCACGTGTGCAAGCAGGTGTAATCAATATTGATCTAGATACTGCCGCTAAAGAACATGGTATGGCCTATCTGCCTGATCCAGCAAGCCGCGAATGGTCAACCCTTGGTGGAAATGCTGCAACCAACGCTGGCGGAATGTGCTGCGTTAAGTACGGTGTCACCTCAGCTCATGTGCGTGCGCTGCAAGTTGTCTTAGCAACTGGCGAAATCATTGAACTAGGTAGTGCAACTAAGAAATCTGTTACAACTTATGACTTAGTCCATCTCTTTGTAGGCTCTGAAGGAACGCTCGGAATCATTACCGAGTTAACTCTTAACTTAGAAATACGCCCGGCTCCCCCAGCAACGCTAATTGCAACTTTCCCCAGCGTTACTAACGCTGCAGCCGCTGCAGCGGCGCTACTTAAATATCGTCCCTCAATGCTCGAAATAGTTGATCAAACAACTTTAAAGGCTGTCCAAGCTTGGCACCCGCTTGGCTTTGAAGTAGCCGGCAGTGTTCTGTTGATGCAGCTAGATGAAAATCATTCACTCTGCGAAGCAGCGCTAGAGACTTGTAAAGAATTCGATCTAATCGATGGCGTTTACTCAGATGATCCAGCCGATGCCGCTGATTTAATTCGCGTGCGAAAGTTGGCCTACCCCGCGCTAGAACGCATGGGTGCAACTTTGCTTGATGATGTTGCACTGCCGATTACCAAGATTGCCGAGTTTGTTGAAAAGGTTGAAGCGCTAAGTCGCGAGACCAATTTGGTTATCGGAATCTTCGGTCATGCAGGAGACGGAAATATGCACCCAACAATTGTTCACGATCACGGAGATACAGCAGCCGCCGATCGCGCTAAGCAAGCCTTTGCGCGGATCGTTGAAATCGCTCAATCACTAGGCGGAACGGCAAGTGGCGAACACGGAATTGGTTCGATTAAGCAAGGCTTTGTGGCAAATGAAATATCGCCAAAAGTTGCAGCGCTACAGCGAGAAGTTAAGAAAACCTTTGACCCAAACGGGATATTAAATCCCGGTAAGAAGATTTAAATACCAAATATTTTATTTGGCAGCTTCAGCTAGATCTTCTGGTGAATCAGGCAAGGTTGCCTTTGGTGATCCAGCAAAAGTGAACTTGGCTTCAGCATCGACGCCTTCAACATCTACAACGATGATCTCGCCGGCCTTGAGTTCGCCAAAGAGAATTCGCTCTGAAAGTGAATCTTCGATCTCGCGCTGAATAACGCGACGCAGTGGACGCGCACCAAGAAGTGGATCGTAACCACGAGCAGCAAGGAGATCCTTAGCTGCTTGAGTAAGTTCGATACCCATATCTTTTGCCTTCAAGCGATCATCAAGGTTTGCGATCATGAGATCAACGATTTGAATAATCTGATCCTTCGTCAACTGGTGGAAGACGATTACATCATCGATACGGTTTAAGAACTCAGGGCGGAAGTGGTTCTTGAGTTCATCTTGAACCTTGCCCTTCATGCGATCGTAATTTGTTAGATCGTCATCAATGTTGGCAAAACCAAGTCCGAGGCTCTTAGAGATATCGCGAGTACCAAGGTTGGTAGTCATGATGATTACAGTGTTCTTAAAGTCAACGGTGCGACCTTGTGAATCAGTTAGTCGACCATCTTCAAGTACTTGAAGCAGTGAGTTGAAGATATCTGGGTGAGCCTTTTCGATTTCATCGAAGAGAACTACTGAGAATGGGCGACGGCGAACCTTTTCAGTTAGCTGTCCACCTTCGTCATAACCGACATATCCTGGAGGTGCACCAAATAGTCGTGAGGCTGTGTGGCGCTCAGAGTATTCAGACATATCGAGTTGGATAAGTGCGGTCTCATCACCAAATAAGAATGAGGCAAGAGTGCGAGAAAGTTCGGTCTTACCAACACCTGAAGGACCGGCGAAGATAAATGAACCACCAGGGCGCTTTGGATCTTTCAAGCCAGCGCGAGTACGGCGGATTGCTTGTGACAACGCCTTGATCGCTTGATCTTGTCCAATAACGCGACGGTGTAGTTCATCTTCCATGCGAAGCAGACGTGCAGTCTCTTCTTCAGTTAACTTAAATACTGGGATACCAGTTGAGGCAGAGAGAACTTGTGCAATTAACTCTTCATCAACTTCGGTGACCTTATCGAGGTCAGTTGCCTTCCAATTCTTTTCAGCCTCTGCCTTTTCAGCGATAAGCGTCTTTTCCTTATCGCGAAGTGCGGCAGCACCTTCAAAGTCTTGGCCATCGATTGCAGATTCTTTCGCCTTACGAGCCTCGGCGATCTTGTCATCGAATTCGCGGAGTTCAGCAGGTGCGGTCATGCGCTTAATGCGCAGACGTGAACCGGCTTCATCAATTAGATCGATCGCTTTATCTGGCAAGAAGCGATCTGAAATGTAGCGATCTGCCATATTTGCAGCAGCCGCTAGTGCGCCATCAGTGATTGATACGCGGTGGTGGGTTTCGTAACGATCGCGAAGTCCCTTAAGAATTTCAATGGTGTGAGCAACTGATGGCTCTTTAACTTGAATTGGTTGGAAGCGACGTTCTAGCGCAGCATCTTTCTCAACATGCTTGCGGTATTCATCGAGAGTTGTTGCACCAATTGTCTGGAGCTCACCGCGAGCAAGCATCGGCTTCAAGATGCTGGCAGCATCGATCGCACCTTCTGCAGCGCCTGCGCCAACAAGTGTGTGAATTTCATCGATAAACAAAATAATGTCGCCGCGAGTTTTGATCTCTTTTAGAACTTTCTTTAGGCGCTCTTCGAAGTCACCGCGGTAGCGGCTACCGGCGACAAGTGCACCGAGATCTAGCGAGTAAAGCTGCTTATCTTTAAGAGTTTCTGGAACATCGTTCTTGTAAATTGCTTGCGCAAGACCTTCAACGACTGCTGTCTTTCCAACGCCTGGTTCGCCGATTAGCACTGGGTTATTTTTGGTACGGCGTGAAAGAACCTGCATAACGCGTTCGATTTCGGTTTCGCGACCGATAACTGGATCAAGCTTTCCTTCGCGCGCTGCCTGTGTGAGGTTGCGACCGAATTGATCGAGAACAAGTGAAGTAGATGGTGTGCCTTCTGCAGGACCGCCAGATGTTGCAGCTTCTTTTCCTTGGTAACCGGAAAGCAGTTGAATAACTTGTTGACGTACGCGATTTAAATCAGCGCCAAGTTTTACAAGAACTTGTGCAGCAACGCCTTCGCCTTCGCGAATTAGGCCTAGCAAAATATGTTCTGTACCGATGTAGTTGTGGCCGAGTTGCAACGCTTCGCGAAGTGAGAGTTCTAGAACTTTCTTAGCGCGAGGTGTAAATGGAATATGACCGCTAGGTGCTTGCTGACCTTGGCCGATGATTTCTTCAACTTGTGCGCGAACGCCTTCAAGTGAGATGCCTAGAGCTTCGAGGCCCTTTGCGGCGACGCCTTCACCTTCGTGGATGAGGCCAAGGAGAATGTGTTCTGTGCCGATGTAGTTGTGATTGAGCATGCGTGCTTCTTCTTGAGCCAAGACAACAACGCGTCGGGCTCGATCGGTAAAGCGCTCAAACATGGGCAAGGCTCCTTCTTTTCGTTTCTAACTTGTAACTACCTATATATGGCAAGCCTATAACCCAACGCAGGGAAGGCGCGAGGTGGATGGCTTGTACCCCTTAGAACCCCAGATTTAGCGGGGATATTCCCTATTAGGCCTATTTGTGGGGCTAAAGAGTCAGGAGCATGCGGGTGTTGCCAAGGGTATTTGGCTTTGCCGCTTCGAGATCCAAGAACTCAGCCACACCGGCATCGTACGAACGAAGGAGTTCTTGATAAACATCTGGCGCAACGGGCGTTCCTTCAATTTCAACAAAGCCGTGGCGACCAAAGAATTCAGTTTGAAAGGTTAGGCAGAAAATTCTTTCAACTCCAACAATGCGGGCGCGTTCGATAATATTTTCGAGAAGTTGGTGACCTATTCCTTTTTTGTGAAAGTCTTTATCGACAGCAACTGTGCGAACTTCGGCTAAGTCATCCCACAACACGTGGAGTGCACCGCAACCGATAACTTTTCCATCAACTTCAGCAACGGTGAATTCCTGAACACTTTCATACAAAGTCACTGTCTCTTTGGATAGCATCTGACCGGGAGCTGCATAAGAATCTACTAACTGGCGAATTGCTTTTACATCTTTGGTGCGCGCCGGACGAATATTTACCATGAGAAAACTTTGCGTTATTCGATTTCTGGCTTAACGAGTGGGAAGAGAATTGTTTCGCGAATACCAAGACCAGTAAGTGCCATGAGCAATCGATCAACGCCCATTCCCATTCCACCCATTGGTGGCATTGCAAATTCCATCGCGCGCAAGAAATCTTCATCAACTTGCATCGCTTCTAAATCACCCTTGGCACCGAGCGTTGCTTGTTCTACTAAACGCTCGCGCTGAATAACTGGATCAATTAACTCGGAATAGCCAGTTGCTAGTTCAAAGCCATCGACGTAGAGATCCCACTTTTCAGCAACTCCTGGAATTTCGCGATGTGCACGAACGAGTGGTGATGTATCAACTGGGAATCCCATAACAAATGTAGGCTCAATTAACTGATCTTTTGCCACGTGCTCAAAGATCTCTTCAGCTAACTTGCCGGTGATCCACTTCGGATCGATCTTCATACCGAGCTTGGTTGCAATCTTCCTTAGATCATCAATCGGGGTAAGCGCCGTAACGGTCTCGCCAACGCCTGTTGAAATAGCGTCATAGAGCGAAATCTCTTTCCACTTTCCGCCGAGGTCCGCTTGGCGACCATCGTGATGAGTAACAGTGTGCGAACCGGCAACTGCCATCGCAGCGTTCTGAACAAGTGAACGAGTTAAATCCGCGATTGAACGCCAATCGCCATATGCCTGATAGCTCTCGATCATCGCAAACTCTGGTGAGTGTGATGAATCAGCGCCTTCATTGCGGAAGTTACGGTTGATTTCAAATACGCGTTCAATTCCGCCGACAACACAACGCTTTAAGAAAAGTTCAGGTGCGATACGCAGGAAGAGATCCATATCGTAAGCATTTGAGAAAGATTTAAAGGGGCGGGCTGCTGCGCCACCGTGCATTACCTGCAACATTGGTGTTTCAACTTCGATGAAATTCTCGTTATGGAAAGTCTCGCGCAGTGAACGCATTACCGCCGGGCGCAGGCGCGCATTAGAGCGCGCTTCTGGGCGAACAATTAGATCTACGTAACGCATGCGCACACGCGTTTCCTCAGACATTGGCTTGTGATCATTAGGCAACGGACGAAGTGACTTTGCTGCAATTGCGTATGAGTTTGCCAAGATAGAAAGTTCGCCGCGCTTAGAAGTGATGATTTCGCCAGTAACGCTGACAATATCTCCAAGATCGATATCGCTCTTCCAGGAATCTAAAACTTCTTGACCGACTTTATCTAGAGAAAGCATCGCTTGAAGTTCAGTGCCATCGCCTTCGCGCAGAGTTGCAAAACAGAGCTTGCCGGTATCGCGCTTGAAAATTACGCGACCAGTAAGGCTTTGAATATCTCCGGTGGCTTTATCTATTTCGAGATCAGCGTACTTAGCGCGGATATCGGCGAGTGAAGATGTGCGAGCAACGGCAACTGGGTAAGGCTCAACGCCACGTTCGATTAGGCCAGCGCGCTTTTCGCGACGGATGCGCAGTTGTTCTGGCAGATCGTCTTCGATTGGCGCTTGTGGTTCGTTACTCATAATGACGAGAGTCTACCTATTAGATATTTCGCTCGTGGATCAGGCGCAGGCCAATTAGCGTGAGATCAGGCTCATGCTCATCAATAGTTTCGGCAACGCCAATAATTAACGGGGCTAGGCCGCCAGTTGCAATAACGGTTGGTGCTTGGTCATAACTCTGCGCTAATTCGGCAGTAATGCGATCGACCAAACCATCTACCTGGCCAGCAAATCCAAAGATCGTTCCCGATTGCAAAGCTTCAACGGTGTTCTTACCAATAACGCTCTTCGGACGAATCAACTCAACTTTACGCAATTGAGCTGCGCGCGCGGCAAGTGCATCAACTGAAATTTCAATTCCGGGTGCAAGTGCGCCACCAAGGAATTCACCCTTTGGTGAAACAACGTCGAGATTTGTAGAAGTTCCGAAATCAACCACGATTGCTGGGCCACCATAGAGAACATGGGCCGCCAAGGTATTAACGATTCGGTCTGCGCCAATTTCTTTTGGATTATCAACTAATAAAGGAACACCAGTCTTGGTGCCAGGTTCAACAATGGTTGTTGGAATCTTAGAAAAGTAAGAGGCGATCATGGTGCGAAGTTCGCGCAACGTCGCTGGAACAGTTGAACAGATTGAAAGTCCAGTGACTTCATAATCTGCAACTAGCGCGTTGAACTGCAGCCAGAGTTCATCGGCGGTTGTGCGTGGGTCGGTCTTTACGCGCCAAGAGCGCACAAGTTCTTCGCCATCGAAGATTCCGAGAACCGTATTGGTATTTCCGACATCAACTGTTAACAACATAACTACTCCGCTCTCAGATCTAGACCGATATCAAATACTGGCGCTGAATGTGTAAGGGCACCGATAGCGATGTAATCAACGCCGCTTTCGGCATAGGCACGCGTGTTCTCTAGAGAAATTCCACCTGATGCTTCGAGTTTGCAAGCACCGTTAACAATTGCAACTGCTTCAGCGCATTGTGCGGGGCTCATATTGTCGAGCAGAACTAGGTCGGGCTTCTGCGATAAAACTTCACGCAATTGATCGAGCGTATCTACTTCGATTTCAATCTCTGAATCTGGGTATAAAGCGCGCACTTTGGCAAAGGCTTCTACTACGCCACCAGCTGCGGCAATGTGATTATCTTTAATCAGCGCTGCATCGCTTAAGTTCATGCGATGGTTTGTACCGCCACCCATGCGCACGGCATATTTCTCAAGCACCCGCATACCCGGAGTTGTTTTGCGAGTATCGCGAACCTGGCATTTGGTACCAGCAACTTCTTTAGTCCAAGCGCTTGTTAAAGTTGCTACTCCGCTTAACTGGCTAAAGAAGTTAAGCGCGGTGCGCTCGGCCAATAAAATTGCCCGAGTATTTCCAGAAACGCTGAGCAAAATATCTCCAGCGCTTACCTGATCACCATCGTTCTTTACTCGCTTAATTTCAGTTATGCCGACCTCACGTAATACCGCTTCGGCAACTTCTATTCCAGCGATTACTCCGCTCTTGCGCGCAGTGAAATCAGCCTTGGCGGTTGCCTTTGCGTCAATGGTGGCAACGGAAGTTATATCTTCGCCACCGGCAAGATCTTCAGCCAGGGCTGATTTAATCAAATCAAAATCAGATTTAGAAAGTGTCATTTCTTTCCTACCTCCTGATAGCTAGTGGTCCAATCGCCGCGTTTATCTAGTTGCTGGACAATGCGCTTTCGCCAATTACTTTCAGTGTTTGGAAAATCTTCTCGCCAATGCGAACCGCGGGTTTCTTGGCGAATCAACGCTGCTTTAAGAATCGCTTGCGCAAGTTGAAAGAGATTGGTGGTCTCCCAAGCTTCAACACATGGTTTATCGCTAGTGCGATCTTGAATACGAGTTAGATCAGCGCTGGTTTGCAATAGCGAATCGGAAGAACGCAGAACACCGGCTCCACGACTCATACTTAACTGCAACTCACGACGAGTTGCTGGGTCTAGTAAAACGCTTTCGGAATTGTTTTCAATGGGTTCGCTATGTTCAGTCAAATTACCGGCGATATCGGCAGCAATTCGCGCACTGAAAACCAAACCTTCGAGCAGTGAATTTGAAGCCAAACGGTTGGCTCCGTGAACTCCAGAACAAGCAGTTTCACCGCAGGCATAGAGGCCATTGACGCTGGTGCGGCCATTTAAATCAACGCGAACTCCGCCTGATGCGTAATGTGAAGCCGGAGCAACTGGGATCAAATCTTTTGCAGGATCAATTCCATTTGCGATGCAAGATGCGTAAATAGTTGGGAAGCGCGCTTCAAAACCAGTTAAGTGTCGAACATCTAACCAAACATGATGTGCGCCAGTTTTATTCATAGTGCGCATTGAGGCGATTGCAACGACATCTCGTGGTGCAAGTTCGGCTAACGCATGTTCGGCAACCATAAATCGTTCGCCAGCGTCGTTAAGCAAATAAGCGCCTTCACCTCGAACCGCTTCGCTAATTAGCGGTTGCTGACCTTGGGTATTATCGCCGAGCCATAAAACTGTGGGGTGGAATTGAATAAATTCAACGTCGGCAACTTTTGCACCGGCTCGAAGTGCCAGCGCGACTCCATCGCCAGTTGAGACTGATGGGTTTGTGGTTTGTGCGAAAACTTGTCCGAGGCCACCAGTGGCAAGTACAACTGCTTTACCAAGTGCGCGTCCAACGCCATCGCGACTACCTGCACCGATTACGTGCAAGGTAACACCACAAACAGAACCACTGGCATCTTTAATTGCATCTAAGACGAGTGCATGTTCAACAACTTCAATCTCTGGGTCATCATGAACCGCGGCAAGAAGTGCGCGTGATACTTCAGCACCTGTTGCATCGCCACCCGCGTGCAAGATGCGATTACGTAGATGACCACCTTCGCGAGTTAACGAGATTTCACCGCTTGCTTCAGTATCAAAAATTGCACCGCGTTCGATTAACTTGCGAACGGCTTCTGGTCCTTCGGTAACAAGTACGCGTACCGCTTCTTCGTCGCATAAATCAGCGCCCGCAACCAAGGTATCTTTTAGATGTTGATCAGGTGTATCTCCTGGGCCAAGTGCTGCAGCGATACCGCCTTGCGCCCATTTGGTAGAGCCTTCATCGACCTTTGATTTAGTAACAATCAAAACCGAAAGTCCATAAGTGCGCGCCTGTAGAGCGGTAGTTAACCCAGCGATTCCAGAACCAACAACAATTACATCTGCTTGGGCCGTCCAGCCAGGAGCGGGCGCTAACAACTTCATCGCACAGCTCCTAACTTCATCTCCATATTGTCGATCAAACGCACCCCATTTAGCCAACCGGCGATAATCGCACGCTTATTTGCCGTCGCATCTATCGCCTTTGAAAAATCTTTCTCATCGATGATCTCGGCGTAATCCAGAGTAAAACCTGCTGCCGATTTTGCCACAGTGGTTAACGCTGCCTGCGCTGCTGATAAATCAGGAGAATCCGCTGCAGCATTTAGTGCACTGTAGAGAACTTGTGCTTGCTCGCGCGCTTTTTCATCCAATCGCACATTGCGAGATGACATCGCAAGTCCATCAGCTTCACGGATTGTTGGTGCGGCAACAATTTCAATATCTGATTTAAGCTCTGTGATGAGCTTTCGAATAAGTGTTAACTGCTGAAAATCTTTCTCACCAAAAATCGCAGTTTTTGGTCTAACCAATTGAAATAACCTAGCAACAACCGTCACAACGCCATCAAAGTGTCCAGAACGAGAAGCGCCCTCATAGAGATCTCCTAAAGCGCCAGCAGAACGCTTTGCAAAGCCTGCTGGATAAATCTCTTCGTAGGTAGGTAACCAGAGATGAGTAACGCCAGATTCTTTAGCTAAATCAATATCCCGATCTGGCGTTTTAGGATATTTCGTTAACTCTTCTTGATCTTCAAATTGCAGCGGATTAACAAAGATACTTGTGACAACATAATCTGATTTTTCACGCGCTAATTTAAAGAGTGAAGCATGGCCTTGATGAAGTGCGCCCATCGTCGGAACAAATGCGCAGCCGTCAGCGAGTTCGGTTGAACTAGTGACTATCTTCATGATCTTGGCTCCAGTCCTTTCAGGTACCGGGCGGTGATGAAGACAAGTTTAAGGCTTTACGGCAATTGCACCAAAAGCTCAGAAATCTTGCCATGGGTAAGAAGAATCGCCTCAGGATCGATGGAGATCCAAGGTTCTAGAACGAAGCGTCTTTCATGTGCGCGCGGGTGCGGCAGTTTTAACTCATCGGCAGAACTCAAGAGCGATCCATATTGAATCAAATCTAAATCAATAGTGCGCGGTCCCCATATTTCAAGGCGCTGCCTGCCAAGTGCTTTTTCGATACCGTGGAGTAATGAAAGTAAATCCATGGCAGGCAGTTCGCTTTCAACGATACAGACTGCATTTAGATAATCAGGTTGCTCGATATCGCTGACGGGTTTTGTGGAGAAATACTCAGAAACAGAGATTACATCCGTGGCCTCGCGCAACATCGCTACCGCTAAATCCATCTGTGCTTTGGGATCTCCAATATTTGCACCTAGCGCGATTACCGCTTTCATCGTGAGATGGTGACCGAGATGTCTTTTACTTCAGCCGCAACTGGCGCTTGTGGTTTATGAACAGTGACAGTTACTCGTGCTGCTTGAGCAAATGTAATCTTGATTCGTTCTGCAATACGACCGGCCAGTTTTTCAATTAGTGAAACTGGATTTGTGGTGATCTCTTCGATTACCAAGTCGGTAACTTCGGCGTAGTTAATTGTGTCTTTCACATCATCGCTGATACTTGCCCGAGTTAGGTCGACTTCAAGTTCTACATCGACATAGAAATCTTGGCCGTTGGCGCGTTCTGCCTCAAAGACTCCGTGATAACCAAAGCCTTTAATTCCAGTGATGCGAATTAGATCAGCCATGGTTTACAACTAAATCTTTATGAGGTTTCACGCTATGAACTCTAACTGCCCAAATACTTTTATCAAGTAAAGATTTGGTGAGCGCTATCGTCGCTTCTTCACGCTCATCAGGAGTGCTGCCCCCAAGGAAACGTTTGCGCGATCCTCCAATTAGCACTGGATATCCAAGTTCAGTGAATTCACCTATGCGATTTAAGATCTCCCAGTTATGTTCGGCCTCTTTAGAAAAACCTAAGCCTGGATCAATTATCAAGTTATTGCGGGCAATTCCAGCCTTTAACGCTAGATCGATCTGCAACTGCATTTCTGCAATTACTTCTTTGACCACATCGCCGTATGTCGCAAGCGAATTCATATCTTTGGAATGACTGCGCCAATGCATCAAAATATATGGGCAACCCATTTCGGCAACGCTTTCATGCATCAAGTCATCAGCTAGCCCGCCACTTACATCGTTGACGATACTTGCGCCAGCTTCAATTGCTAGCGCTGCTGTTTCGGCGCGCATTGTGTCGATACTTATGGGAACTCCGGTTTGCGAAAGTTTTTTTATAACTGGCAAGACTCGAGATTGTTCTTCTGCGGCGGATACCCGATCCGCACCCGGCCGAGTTGATTCGCCGCCAATATCGATTATGTCTACGCCTTCGGCGATCATCTCTAAACCGCGAGCAACCGCCTTTTCGTAAGTGTCATGCTTGCCACCATCTGCAAATGAATCAGGTGTGACATTTAAAATGCCCATGATCTTCATGATTTATCGATTGCTTTAGCGATTGGCTTAGCGGTTGGTGATCAGGCTGATCGCTTCAGCTCGTGTTGCTGGATCGCGCAGAACACCACGTACCGCGCTTGTGGTTGTGCGAGCTTGTGATTTACGAACTCCGCGCATCGACATACATAAATGTTCGCAATCGATAATTACGATAACGCCCATCGGATCGAGAATCTTCACCATCGCATCGGCAATTTGAGTTGTTAAGCGCTCTTGCACCTGTGGGCGACGGGCAAATAAATCAACTAAACGTGCAACTTTGGAAAGTCCCGTAATTTTGCCGCGCGGGATATATCCAACATGTGCGACTCCGTGGAATGGAGTTAAGTGGTGTTCGCAATGTGAAAATACTTCGATATCGCGGATGATTACCAACTCTTCATGGCCGATATCAAAGGTGGTTGTTAACACCTCTTCTGGCGACTTCCAGAGTCCTTCAAAGTTCTCTTTAAAGGCGCGGGCAACGCGCGCTGGAGTCTCTTTTAAACCTTCGCGATCTGGATCTTCACCGAGTGCAAGAAGAAGTTCGCGAACTGCAGCAGTTGCGCGCGCTTCATCGTATGGGTGCAGAGCGCGCCCATCTTCAGGTCCCATTGAAACCGGAGTTACATCGTTCACTCTTGATCGGAATCTTTCTTTGCGCTCTTGCGAACTCGTGAAGGTTTCTTTTCCACATCTGGTTCGATGACAATACGTTCTGGAACATCAACCGGTGGTTGCTGTGAAGGAATACGCGTTGCTGAACCTGTCCAGGCCGGACGGCGTGGCCAAGAGTTAACTTTCTTAAAGATCTTTGCTATCTCTTCTTTATTGAGAGTCTCTTTCTCAAGAAGCTGCAGCACCATCGCATCTAAAGTCACGCGGTTTTCAACCAAGATATCAAAGGCTTCTTGGTGCGCATTTTCAATAAATTTACGGATCTCAGCATCAACGGTTGCCGCAACGTTTTCAGAGTAATCACGTTGGTGACCATAATCGCGACCCATAAATGGTTCTGATGCATCTGCGCCGAGCTTGATGGCACCGATAGTTTCGGTCATTCCGTATTGCGTAACCATGGCGCGGGCTAGTGCGGTTGCCTTTTCAATATCATTTGATGCGCCAGTTGATGGGTCATGGAAGATTAACTCTTCAGCAGCACGTCCTCCGAGTGAGTAAGCAAGTTGATCTAACAACTGATTACGAGTTGTTGAGTACTTGTCATCATCTGGCAGAACCATTGTGTAACCAAGTGCGCGACCGCGCGGCATGATCGTAATCTTGTGAACTGGATCAGTATGTGGAAGTGCATGCGCAACAAGTGCGTGGCCAGCTTCGTGATAAGCGGTAACGCGACGTTCATCATCAGACATAATCCTTGATTTACGCTGCGGACCAGCCATTACGCGATCAATTGCTTCATCGATCTGGCTATTTGAAATTACCTTCTTCTCCTCGCGTGCGGCAAGAAGCGCAGCTTCGTTAAGAACGTTTGCTAGATCTGCACCAGTAAATCCTGGAGTACGACGTGCATAAGTAATTAGATCTACTTCATCTGAAAGTGGTTTGGTCTTGGCATGCACTTTGAGAATTTCTTCGCGACCCTTTAGATCTGGGCGATCAACTGCGATCTGGCGATCGAAACGACCTGGACGCAATAGCGCAGGATCAAGTACATCTGGGCGGTTAGTTGCTGCGATCAAGATAACTTGACCGCCAGTTTCAAATCCATCCATCTCGACAAGAAGTTGGTTAAGAGTTTGTTCGCGTTCGTCGTGACCGCCACCCATACCGGCGCCGCGCTGGCGACCAACTGCATCAATTTCATCTACGAAGACAATTGCGGGTGCATTGGTCTTTGCCTGCGCAAATAAATCGCGAACTCGCGCTGCACCAACACCAACGAACATTTCAACGAAATCTGAACCAGAGATTGAATAGAAAGGAACTTGCGCTTCTCCTGCTACTGCACGAGCAAGAAGTGTCTTACCGGTTCCGGGAGGGCCGTAGAGAAGGACGCCTTTAGGAATCTTCGCGCCAAGGAGTGCGTACTTAGGTGGGTTAGCGAGAAAGTCTTTTATCTCCTCTAGCTCGGCGATCGCTTCATCAGCGCCAGCTACATCGGCAAAGGTATTTTGTGGAACATCGTTATCTTGTAATTTGGCGCGAGATTTTCCAAATGAGAAGACGCGATTTCCACCTTGCGCGCGGCTCATCAAGAAGAAGAACAGGAAGCCAATTAAGAGAATTGGGAATATTGAGAAGAGAAAAGAAAGAAATAGCGATTGTGATGGAACTTCAACGGTCCAGCCTTTTACAGGAGAGTTCGCGCTTAAAGCATCGATAAGCGTTGGCTCTTGGCGGGCAATATATGAAGCTTCGACTTTGCTATCGCCTTTGATTAATACGCCTGGCTTTAGGATCAAACGAATCTTTTGTGATCGATCAACCAAGACCGCAGATTCAACTTCGGATTGTGAAATTGCAGCGAGTGCGCGTGAGGTATCGATTTGGGTATAACGGTTACCGGCTCCAGTTATTTGTCCGAAGATAGTTACCGCCAAGATTGCTGCAACTATCCAGAAGAGTGGACCGCGAAAAATCTTTCCAGCGCGGGAAGTCGGCGCCTTCTTGGGGGTCTTCTTAACGCTCTTCGAATTTGTTGAACTTTTCTTCTTCAACAAATTCTTGCCATCAATTTTCTTTTTTTCCATTAGCGAGAGCGCCGTCCTTACGAGTACATGTGCTTTGCGAGCACACCGATAAAGGAGAGGTTGCGATACTTCTCGTCAAAATCAAGTCCGTAGCCAACTACGAAATCTTTAGGAATATCAAAGCCAACGTATTTGCAATCAACTTCTACTTTTGCAGCTTCTGGTTTACGCAGAATCGCGAGAATTTCAACACTGGCTGCGCCACGTGACATTAGATTTGCGCGTAACCAAGAAAGCGTGAGACCAGAATCAACAATGTCTTCAACGATCAAGATATTGCGGCCAGTGATATCGCGATCTAGATCTTTCAAGATACGAACAACGCCGCTGGACTTTGTGCCAGATCCATAGGAAGAAACCGCCATCCAATCCATTTCAATATGGCGTTGCATCGCGCGAGTCAGATCTGCCATCGCCATGATCGCACCTTTAAGAACACCTACAAGAAGTAAGTCGCGGTCCTTGTAATCTGCATCAACGCGCGCTGCAAGTTCTGCAACTTTTTCACGAAGTTGATCTTCAGTAACGATTACGCGTTCTACATCTGTGCCGACTGCAGCTAGATCCACTTAAGGACTCCTTCATGTGGTTATGAGGTGATCAATTTGGACGGGCCAAGAGCGAAAGTCTGCCCGAAATCCGGGCAACCTTCACACCACCCGGCAGGCTCGCCTCCCCTTGTCCGCGCCAAGAAGTGACCAGCGCCTCAACGGCAGCGAGGTGATCTGCGCTTATTGAGCCGCTGGGAGCCCCTGCTGCATAGATCGCAGCCCTCAAAATCCGAGAACGGATCGCTCTGGGAAGTTCGGCAAGTGCTGCGCAATCTAGATCTTTGAGGTCAACTCTAGAGATAACTGCCTGCGCCATCTCATCTAAAGCATCAGCATCATCGCGCAAGATCGCTGCACTGCGGGAAAGCGCTGCTGCGATGCCCGGACCGATCTCTGATTCCATAATTGGCAAAACTTTATTGCGCACTTTAACGCGCGTGAACTTTTCATTTTCGTTATGTGGATCGTTCCAGGGTGTCAGATCTGCTTCGGTGCATGCAGCAACTGTTTGCTCACGAGTAAGGCTTAAAAGCGGTCGCGCGTACTTTCCATGAACAACTGCCATTCCGGAAAGTGAACGTGTGCCAGAACCGCGGGCTAACCCGAGTAAAACTGTTTCGGCTTGATCATCACGAGTATGCCCCAAGAAAATTTGTGAAGCACCGTATGCATGGGCAGCAGAATCAAGAGCGGCATATCGTGCAGCGCGCGCATCGGCTTCTAATCCGGATTTTTCGACGACATCTACTTTTTCAATTAAAACTTCTTGATAGCCCATAAC
The DNA here is from genome assembly GCF_002288385.1 of Candidatus Planktophila lacus. Lineage (NCBI taxonomy): Bacteria > Bacillati > Actinomycetota > Actinomycetes > Candidatus Nanopelagicales > Candidatus Nanopelagicaceae > Candidatus Planktophila > Candidatus Planktophila lacus. Next base: position 1,266,383 of record NZ_CP016783.1, read on the forward strand.
TTTTAAAGCGCTTTGTACTTTCTTAGCTTGATCTGCCGAACTGCTTTGTAATTGATGGTCAACGGTTACGCCAATTAAGGTAATCGCTAAAGCCGGCGCTTCTTTAATAAGGGCATAAGCAAGCGCAAGTGAATCTGCACCACCGGATACCGCAACTAGCGCACAATCACCAGCGGTTAAGTTTTCTAAGAATGGTCGGACAGCGTTTCGTAGGTCAACGAGCGCACTGGTCATGCGCTAACTCTAGACCCGACCACCAAATGGCATAAGTCCTTTTACGCTGTAGATATTCGAGTAGAGCAGGCCTTTCCCCTTTGAATTGGCCTCCCACATCATTCCGTTACCAGCATAAATAGTGATGTGGTGGATCGATGAAATTGTTCCTTTATATGAATAGAACAAGAGATCACCTGGAACAAGTTCATTTAAAGATACATGTTTGGTATATCCCGCATAAAGTGATGAGTTTAAGCGATCCCAATTTGGCCAACCGAGTCCTGCCGCTTTGTAAGCGGCGTAAACCAAGCCAGAACAATCAAATGAGTTTGGCCCTTCCGAACCCCAGATATATGGCTTGCGCGCTAAAACCTGCTTCTTTGCGAAAGCGACCGCAACTGCACGTTGTTCTTCAGTTGTGCGGATTGTAGAACGTCCCTTAAATCCGGTATCTGCCCAAACCTTTTTCTGGCCAGAAGTATTAGCCGCTGTATTAGCAAGACTTTCTTCAAGGAGTGCAAGTGCACGTTGCTGTTCAAGCGTAATTCGCACTTTTTTTGCGCTGGCAAGTTCGCGCGCTAACTTATCTTGAATCGCTTGCAACTTATCTACTTCTTTTTGTTGCAGGGCTTTTGCATCATCTGCAACTTTTTTAGCCCCCGCAACTTTTGCAGTTGCAGTTTCTTGCACAACCTTTGCCGCATCGGCCTTTACCTTTGCATCGCGCGCAACAATTTCTGCAGCTTTGTAGCGATCAAGCGCCATTGTGTTCTGCACACCCAACTTATCCAAGGTTGAAATCTGATCAATTAAATCTTGTGGGCCATTAGCGCTAAGCAGTGGTTCGATATCTGTCATCGATCCACCCATTATGTAAGCATTCGCTGCCAGCTTGCCAATTACTCGGTGCGCTTGTGCAACAGCTTCTTGCGTCTCGCGGGCATACTCTGCGGCGGCTACCGCAGCAGCAGTTGCTACAGCGAGTTCACGCTTTGCCTTTACATATAACGCCTGCGCTGCATTTGCTTTGGCGGTCAAAGTTCGAAGAGTTTGATTGGCTGCCGCTAATTTCTTCGCGGCTACATCGGCGGCTTTTTTCTTCGCGGCTTCAGCTTTCTTCGCCGCCTCAATCTGCGCCAGAGTTGGTTTTGGAGTTGCTGCGACGGCAGGAGTAATCGGTAGCGCGAGCCCAAAAATCAAGGCTAGCGCTAGCGCTTTTCTGCGATGCAACACAAAACCCCCAAGTGTTAAGCCCCCAGAATAAGTGAGCAACCTGTGGAACTCCGTTAAAAGGTGGTGAGTGTCGCTAGTTGGCTACATCTCGTTTTGTGAATAGAACGGTTGCGATAACCAAAGCGATTCCCACGTAAATCCCAGAAAGCGAAAGGGCATGGGTATAACTAATTGTTTCGGTTCCACCAGCAGCAACTGTTGCCAACTGACTTCCGGGCAACCATTCCAAAGTGCTGGATTTAACTGCGCCCACAATGTTTTCTACAATCAATAGCCACAATACGCCAAGTGAAATTGAGCTAATTGGTGAGCGGAAGAGAATTCCCAGAACCATGCCGATGATTCCAAAGCCTAAGATCGAGATGAAAACATTGAGCAGAGTTTTCGCTATTTCAATACGTCCATCGCTATTGAACCAAAGCGTGGTGCTGACATCTTTACTTCCGGCCAGTATGTAAGAAACACCGATTGAAATTACGGCTCCGACCAAAGTCATAATGACTGCGAAGGCTTTCATCGATGCCAATTTGCCGATTAATAAGCGGATACGGCCAGGTTGACGTACCAAAAGATTGCGCAGCGTTCCGAGTGAGTATTCCTGAGCGGTTTGAGCCGCAAATACACACAGAGCGATGATTCCGAGTAGGTTTCCGATACTCGTAAATGCTTGTGTAGAACCACTTGGCAGCGCGAGCATTTCGCGGGTAATTCTTACCCCACGGTCGCCATTGCCTTGTGGTGAATCGATAAGTAAGAAAAGTAGTGAAGAAACCAAGACGCTAAAGAATGCAACTGCTCCCATAGTGCCCAGTAGCAAGGTAGGACGTCGTAATTTGCGCCATTCAGCAAAGAAGATTCTAGTTAGGCTGCCGATCATTTCTGATCTCCTGTCATTTCAAAGAAAGTTTCTTCGAGGTTAGGTAGTTGCGGTGAAAGCTGGGTAAGTAATATTCCGGCCTCAAACGCCAACTTATTTAGAACTCCCGCCCATTCTGCAGGTCCTTCAATATGTGCAACTCCATCGCGAATATGTGCTTTATGCCCAGCGCCTTCGGCAAGAGAAATAATTTTTTCTAAATCGCTTAACTTTTCAGTCTTAACCAGCATAAATGGTTGCTGCGCATCGAAAAGGTCTTGCATTGCGCCTGCAAAAACTACTTCTCCCTTTCGCAACATAACCAAATACTCGCTAATGATTTCTAACTCTGAAAGTAAATGTGATGAAACAAATACTGTTGTACCGCCATCTGCCAGCGAACGAAGAAGTTGGCGAATCTCTTGAATTCCTTCAGGATCTAATCCATTAGTTGGTTCATCTAAAATCAAAAGCTTTGGATTTGGCAGAAGTGCAGCTGCGATACCCAAGCGCTGTTTCATACCAAGTGAGTAAGTTTTGTACTTTGATTTTCCGCGATCAGCGAGCCCAACTTGTGCGAGTAATTGATCTACACGTTCAAGGGGAAAGCCTCCAAGGGTTGCTAGAACTTTTAGATTCTCAGCGCCAGATAGAGCTGGATAGAAAGCAGGGCCTTCGATCATCGCCCCTACTTGAGAGAGATATTTCTCTGGAGATGTAATCGGCTCACCCAAGATGCGCCCCGTGCCACCGCTAGGTGAGATAAGTCCGAGCAACATGCGGATCGTCGTTGTCTTACCAGCGCCATTTGGGCCAACAAATCCGCAGATCGTTCCGGCTGGCACCTCAAAATTGGTATGTGAAACGGCAAAGCCAGAGTCATATTTCTTACTTAAATCGCTAACGGATATCGCTAATTGAGGCATGTACTCAATATAGCAATTGCACCTTAGAATTCTCGGTGTGAGTAATGAGATCTGGGGTTATCAACCAACCAATCAACGGCCTGCACCAGATTGGGAAATCAACCCTCAAACTGCAGCAGTGCGTGCCGGTCTTGCTCGTTCTGGTTTTGGCGAAACATCTGAGGCCCTTTATTTAAATAGTGGCTTTACATATTCCTCCGCGCAAGAAGCATTTGATGCATTCGCTGATGAGACAGATCATTACTTATATAGCCGTTTCCATAATCCGACAGTGCAGATGTTTGAAAAGCGTTTAGCAGCAATTGAAGGCGCAGAATATTGCGTTGCAACAGGTTCTGGAATGTCCGCCATGTTCGCATCTGTCGCCTGTCTTGTTAAAGCTGGAGATCACGTAGTCGCATCAGCCGCGATGTTTAGTTCTTGCCACGTTGTGTTAACTGAGATATTGCCCAAGTGGGGCGTTACCGTAGAGCTTGTAAAAGGAAATGACTCAACAGTTTGGGCTGCAGCGTTAAGCAAACCGACAAAAGTCGTCTTTATCGAATCTCCAAGTAATCCTTTAATGGAAATAGTTGATATCCGTATGGTTAGCGATCTGGCTCATAAAGTTGGCGCCACTGTGATCGTTGATAACGTTATGGCTTCTCCGGTTTTGCAGAAACCCCTTGAACTCGGTGCAGATGTAGTTATGTACTCCGCAACAAAACATATTGACGGTCAAGGGCGCGTACTTGCTGGAGCAGTTCTTGGTTCCTTCTCCTATATTCACGAACATTTAATTCCATTTAATCGCCACACTGGTCCATCACTAAGTCCTTTTAACGCCTGGGTGCTTTTAAAATCTTTAGAAACTATGGAGATGCGCGTTCAACGTATGTGTGAAAATGCCCATGCGATTGCTGAATTTCTAGAGACTCGCAAAGAGATTAAATCTGTTAAATACCCTGGGCTAAAGTCGCATCCAGATTATGTAACTGTTCAGAAGCAAATGACTGGCGGCGGAAGCACAATCGGGATCGAATTTGCTGGCAGCCAAAAAGATGCTTTCGCCTTTATGGATGCTCTGCGAATTATTGATATCTCTAACAATTTAGGCGATAGCAAATCACTTATTACCCACCCATCTTCTACAACTCATCGCCGTTTAGCGCCAGATGTTCAAGCCGAGATGGGTATTACTCCTTCAGTGCTTCGCCTGTCAGTTGGGCTAGAGCATGTAGATGATTTGATAAAGGATTTAACTCAAGCCTTTAAAAGTTGAGCCGCAACAAGCAAAACAGATAGCAGGCTCAAGTAAGTAATAGACCATTGAAAAATTTTTCCTGCAGTTTTCTCATAATTTACTGATTTTTCATTTAAGCCACGGAGTTGAGCGGCGAAAACTAATCCCAGTGCAACCGTAACCGCCATCGCCCAGTTCTGTAGCTCTGCATTAATTATTAGCGCTACTGACGAAGCAATCATGGCAATTGTATAGATCCACATCTGACGAAGTAGATGTGTCTTACTGGCTACAACTGGCAGCATTGGAATATGCGCGGCAGCGTAGTCATCCTTATATTTAATTGCTAAAGCCCAAAAATGAGGCGGTGTCCAGAAGAAGATAACTAGGAAAAAAGACCACGCGGTAACCGAGAGCGAATTTGTAACAGCAGCCCAACCGATTAGCGCTGGCATACATCCTGCTGCCCCGCCCCAAACAATATTCTGCGGAGTGCGCTTCTTTAGCAAAATTGTGTAAACCCAAACGTAGAAAACAATTGCAGTTGCAGTTAGTGCGGTTGTTAGCGCGTTTGTATATACCGCAAAAATTAGAAGTGATATCAAGCCAATTAAAGTTGCAAAGATTAGCGCTTCGGCTTTTGTAAGTACACCAGTTGCAAGTGGCCGCTTTGCCGTGCGCTTCATTAACTTATCTGATTCGGATTCGATCACCATGTTAAATGCATTTGCACTTCCGGCAGCGAGGGTTCCACCAATTAAAGTTGCCATGGTTAAGGTGAGTGAAGGCAGACCTTCATTTGCTAAGACCATCGAAGGAAGAGTTGAAACCAATAAAAGCTCGACTACGCGTAACTTCATGAGGTCTACAAATCCGCGAACCTTTACAGAAGGTTTTAAGCGTGAATTCGTGGACACAGGCAAAGATTACTCAGCATTAATGTGCCGCGTTCTCATGGTCCTCTAAGGAAGGACGCCTATTGTGCGTATTGACGCTAAAACTTGCTATCAAAGATAGGGATATGACCAATGACACCTCCAAAGAAGCCTGACTGGATCGAGATCGCCGAAAACGATGGCGGTTTAAATCAACCAGCACCTAAGGCAAAGAAGAGCGGTCCAGTACTTATTGCTGCGACTGCATTGGTTCTGACTTTCGGTGGCGCTGTTGTAGCCCAAACAAATCAAGGTGGGACTGGGGATACTCAGCAGCCTCAATTGGTGCAGGCATCGCAATCAGCCACAATGGCGACTCCGGCGCTAAGCGCCGTAACGCCACAATCAACATCTCCAAATTTATCTAGTTCTGTGCAATCACCGTCGATAAAAGCTCCTTCAATTGGCAAAAACACTCTTCCGGCCATTGCTACCCCACCAAATATGAATGGCGGAGATGACGATGATGAAGATGAGGACGAAGATGAGGACGAAGGTGATGACGAAGATGATGACGACCGTGACGATCATTAATGCCAGTAAAGTTAGCGAGTGCCTCGCAAACTAGTTAAGAAGATTTCACTGGCAGTTACTTGTCTGCTCCTAACTGGCATCGCTAGCCCGATTAGCCAGGCGAATAGCCAAGATCTTTCTGCTTCGAAAAAGATCGTTTTAGTAAAAACCATTAACGGTGCGATTGCACCTAAATCGGTTGAGGCATCAAATAGCGGGCTAGTCAGCGCCCATAACATGATGTATCGCCATAGCGTGACCCTTTATAACGCGCAGACGATGGAGCTTGAAGCTACGATTCCTGATTCGGTAAAACTCTCAGATTTTGGCTACTCGAAATATTCTGGAACATATAAAGGCTCACCTGTAGAAGGCGCCTTCTCTCCTGATGGCAATTATCTTTACTTCACAAATTATGCGATGTATGGCAAAGGCTTTAACAGAGAAGGAACCGACACTTGTTCTCCTAGCGATAACTACGATAAAAGTTTTCTATCGCGCGTAGAACTTTCAACTAAGAAAATTGATGCGATCTATCCTGTCGGTTCAGTTCCTAAGGTTGTTAAAGTCTCACCGGATAATAAATATATTCTTATATCGAATTGGTGTTCCTACACAGTCACAATCATTTCTGTAGAAACTCAACAGGTAGTAAAAACTATAAAAATTGGTCGATATCCGCGGGGCATTGCAATCACCAGCGATAGCAAATTCGCTTATGTTGCCGAAATGGGTGGAAACCGAATCCACCAGATCAACCTGGAAGATTTCTCAGTTAACTACATACCAATTGGATCAAACCCTCGTGCAATTGTGCTCTCCCCAGATAACACAAAACTTTATGCAACTTTGAATATCTCGGGAAAAGTTATCGCTTGGGACTTAGCTACAAATAAGGCGATTAAGAGCGTGGCTACTGGAAAATCCGCACGTAGTTTGGCGATCTCAACAGATGGCTCAGCGCTTTATGTAGTCAATTTTAGAAGTGGGACTCTATCTGTCGTCAGTACAGAAACAATGAAAGTCTTACAGAACGTAAAAGTCTGTAGCGAACCTATCGGAGTTACTTACGATCAAACCGAATCAAAGACCTGGGTGGCTTGTTACGGCGGTTCAATTAAAGTATTTGCACCTCAGTAACAACAGTTGCGCTTTCCGGTGCAGGGATAGCCAACGGCGCAGCAATCTTGGCTAGATAACGATCTAAAGTCTTGCGTGCACGATCACTTGCTGAATTAGTTCTACGAATCTTGTCGGCGATGATTACAAAAGCGTATTCACGATCTCCTGATTGCACATAGCCAGCAAGGCTTACCGTGCCGGTAAGAGTGCCGGTCTTTGCCTTAACCAAACCAACCGCATCTGGAGCCGTCTCGATATAGCGATTTCGTAGCGTTCCACTTTCTCCACCGACCGGAAGGCTCTCAATCAACCTTGAAAGAACCGGATCGGAATGAATTTTGTAGAGCAGTTGTGCAAGTGCGTGTGCAGTAACTTTATTCTGTCGCGATAAACCACTGGCATCGATAACGACTATCTGCGCTGGATTTATCCCAAATGAAATCAAAATTTCTGCGAAGGTAACTGCTACGCCTTCATCGTTAAATTCATTGCCGGCATACTTTGCTGCGATCTTAGCCATGCGTTCTGAAAGTTGGTTATCACTCCAAAGCAAGAACCAATCAAGCATCTTTATAACTTGTGGTGATTCTGAAGTTAAAATCTCTTCGCTAACTAATGAAGTAGCCTTTTCATCGCTTACCTTGATAAATGCAGCGGTAACTCCACGTTTCTTGTAGAAGGCTTTATAACTTGCAACTTCGTTGGCATAGATACCGTTGTAATAAACCTTTAACTTCTTTATCGAACCGCCTGAGCTCTCTTTAACTTTACTAAGGCTATTAAAGGCAATCCGTGGAAAAGAGGTGCGCTTCATCTTTGTTGCAACCCGATGATCCATCGAAATCCAAGGATCAAACTCGCCATCGATAACAATTGAATCAGGAACCGTGCCGAGTGAAACTCGAGTTGTAAAGACTTGGTCAGGCTGTAAGTGTTTTAAGGTGGCCGCGGCTGCAAGAATCTTCATTGTCGAAGCGGGCTTGCGTTGTGAAAATGCATTTGATTCAAAGACGATCTCGCCGGTGCTTACATCAATTAACGACACCGATGGATTACTTAACTCTGGCTCTACCGCTAGACGCGAGAAAACGCTGGCTGCTGAGATGGGATCAAATGCAGAAGCGCTAGGAGTGATAGCCAATACCGCTGCGGTCAGCAGCGCAGAGCGCCTAACAAAACTATTAAACAAGCGCTGTGTTACCCAACTGTGGCGATAAGAATATTGAGAACTGTTAGGCCAATTAACGTTAGCCAGATGCTCTTCTTTAATTCGCTCTTCTTCGCGTTTATGTAGCTAAGTACCAGAATGGCTAGGACTACCAAGAGCTTTATTCCAACTTTGGTGTGATCTAAGGTCTCATCTGGTTTTGCCGATGAATAAGTACCAACCATCACAAGACCTGCCAATAGCGCAGTCGCTGCGGAATGCATTACACCTTTAGAAAGTTTGCGAGGGCTTTTATTCCATTGCATAAGAAGCAGAATAAGAATTCCAGCGATCGCCAACATATGTGCGATATATGCGATCAGAAATACAGTCTCCATAGTTTCTAGCCCTTTCTAGCCTTTCTTGCATATTAAGTTTAGAGTGCGCACATGGAAATAAATACACCTGCCACGATCGGCCCAGGAGAATTTTTTCCTGTTGTAGGTGTTGGTCCTCATGAAAAACCTTGGCCAACAGGTGCTCAATATGACTCAGAATTGCTTGAGAATGGTGATCGTCGCAATGTTCTAGATCACTATCGCTATTGGTCCGTTGAAGCAATTGTTGCTGATCTCAATACTAAGCGCCATAAACTGCATATCGCTATTGAAAATTGGCAACATGACTTAAATATCGGTTCAGTTGTTCGAACTGCAAATGCCTTTAATGTTTCGGCCGTACATATCGTTGGAAAGCGTGACTGGAATAAGCGTGGCGCAATGGTTACAGATAGATACCTAACCGTTATTCATCACCCCACAATCGCCGACTTTGCAACTTGGTGTAAAGAAAATAACCTGCCGATTATCGGAATCGATAACGTCCCGACTTCTAAACAACTTGAAGGAGCGCAATTACCTGAATCATGTGTGCTTTTATTCGGACAAGAAGGCGCCGGAATGTCAGATGAAGGTATTGAAGTCTGCGAAGTGCTCTATGAGATACGCCAATATGGATCTACTCGTTCCATGAACGCTTCAGCTGCTGGCGCGATAGCGATGTATCACTGGGCGCTGCAACACCTACCTCGTTAACTCCTGCAGCAAACCATCTATCGCACGTTCCACCATTCCGAGAACTTCTTCGAATGCCGAATCAGGTAGCGAATAAGGATCTGGAACTTCGCGATCGCCAGCAATTGTGTAATCAAAGTCGCGCAAGAAATGAACTTTACCGTGCAGTTCTTGATTTTCAGTAAGCGACAAAACATTTCGGTGGTTGCTGCGATCCATCACCAAAATCAAATCAGATTTCTCCATTCGTGCAGCAGTCATTTCCGACGCGATGTGATCGAACTTGTAACCTGCTGCTTCCCAAGTTTTCTTGGAAGGTGGATTTGGACCTTCACCTACATGCCAATTTGAAGTTCCCGCACTATCGACCAGAATTTTCGGTGCGCTCCAAGTAGAAGTTCTATTTGCTAAAACCGCTGCCGCCATTGGAGAACGACAAATATTTCCTAGACAGACCATGGTGATTAAAAGTTCATCGCGATTTCGCAGATGAGATAAATCAGGCACGAGTTATTTAGTCGCCTAAATCATCCGAGACGGGGACATCTTCCATCGCCTCGCGCACAGCAACCAAGCGGCGGTCGATTTCATCTGCTTCAGCCATACGACCAAGAGCGCGAAGCACTTTGGTCATACGGGTTTCGATATCAACAATTAGTTCGAAATCCTTTGGTTCTTCTTCAGAAATAATCTGCAGAACACCATCTAACGTCGCCAGACCTTCATCGAGTTTTCCGAGTAGAACTTCGGCTTTTCCGTATTCGTAGAGCGCAAAGGTTTCACGGCGGTGATCATGGCCGGTTTCAAAGACATCGATCGCCTTGCGAGCAGCTTCGATCGCTTTTTCGCCATCGCCGAGTTCGACATAGCAAGATGCGATCTTCTGATCACAGCGTGCAACTTGAATAACTTCTTTTTCGGTCTTAAAAATCAAACGAGCTTCTTTAAAGGTAGTAATTGCCTGGTCGTACTGCTTTAGCTCGCGATATGCGCAACCAAGCAAATGGAGATCATTAGCGGCACCGATTTGATTTCCATCAACTAAATGCTCTTGCGCACATTCATCCATGATCTCGACAACTTTTACAAAGTTCTTCGAGGCATACCACCACTCACCCAATGTGCAGGCAAGTTCTAATGAGAGTGGAGATTTGCTCTCGCGCAAAATTTCCACAGCTTTGCTCATGGCAGTGGCCGCTTCATCCATACGCTTTAACTGATTTAAGTTATAACCAATTGCAGAGTAAGCCTGCGCAAGTCCTTCGCTAGATTCAGCAGCGCCGAGTTCAGAGAAGATATCGCGCGCGGTTTCGGCAAGTGCTAAAGCTTCGTCGTACTGTCCGCGTGCAAAAATTCGCGCACTTAATTCGTAATATGTATTTGCACGATCTGCGCCATGGACCTCTGGAATTCGATCCCAGAGCATCTCTTCGGTTACGAGCTCGTCCTGGCCTTCATCATCGCTCATGGCGGCGAGATTACTCTTAAATAATTAGGAAGGCGCGTTATATTGTGTAAACGCCATGCGCCAATTTCCCAACGGGCCAAGCGCTGCGCCTTTCAAAATATTCTCAGTTACTGCACGGATTTGCCGTTGGGTCGCCTTGTCGAAGCGGTGTCCCCATGGGCAGCGATCTTCCATCGCGCAAACCCAGCCATTTGTAGCCATATTCAGGGCGCCCGCACCGGATGGGCGTGTGTAATAAGTGGCCATTGATGGGACGGATTTTTCAAAAGGCAGAATTGAAGATCGCGCGATCGTCTCAACTGGCGGACCGTTAAATGTAATCGGAGTATCGGCTTCATAACCAACGACGCCTTTGATAACTGCCCCAGGTTTTAATACATCAAAAGGCCAGAGGCTGGTTTCAACGACCATATCTCGTTTAAAACCGAGTGAAAGATATTGCGAACCTAAGAGCGTGACTTCTGGTCGGCCTAAATCACGCCAAGGTGTAACGCCAGAAATCGTTTCGCCATTTATATCAATCCGGTTATAGGCGGTATTGCCACCAAGGACAATTAGATTAACTCCACGGTCAACCGCTGCTTCAACTGCATTGCGCATTTGCGTTGTCCAGTATTCGCTGTGTCCACCAAAGACCAGTGCCTTGGTCTTACTTGTTAAATCAGGGTTGCGATCTAAATCAAAGTCGGTGGCATAGTTAATGGAAAGACCTAGCTTTTCTGCTGCTTTTATTACGGGGTATTCCATGTAGCGGAACTGCCCCGATCCATCACCATCGTAAGGACGCGCAAAGGAAACTTCGCTGGCGCGAGTTTCGCGTTTTCCGTCAGGGCCTTTATAAAGGCTGTATCCACCCCACTGGTTGTAAGTCTGCCAAGTTATAACTGATGAGATAAAAGTTAAATCACTTTCAACGTCAGGATTGTTTATGACTAGCGGAATAAAAGTTGCTTCGCGATTTGGAGCCTGTAACTTAAACAAATATTGACCAGGCAGATACTTTTCAGAGGCGACAAAATTCCAACCATCTCTTGCAGATAAAGATGCAAAACGGCGAGCGCCAATGCCGTCGTAGTAACCCATGCGATAGATAGTGACCTTGGCTTTTTCACTTTCAACAAGGGTTAACTTCGCACTTTCTCCGCAACGAAGTGAGGTGGTATCGAAATAACCTTCTGCGCGATCAATTGCCTTGCGCCTTGAGAAATCTGCGCTGAGGCGAAATGGCACACCCTTGCTCCAGGTGGGATCGCCCTTTCGAGCGTTCTCAGATTGAACCCATCCCTGCCCCGGCTGCGAGCAGCTTTGTGCACGAGCAGGCGTTGCCATAGCTGTCGCTCCAGCAAGGACTACAAGGACGCTAACGATCAATTTACGCATGATGTGCGAAAGGATAGGCGCCCTTATTGGGTAGCGCCTGTGAGCCAACCAAGGATTTTGCAGATGCGAATGATTTGCATCTGGCTTACAATTTACGCATGCATATCCCTGATGGCTTTATCGACCTGCCCACCTCTGCCGCCTTCGCCGCGGTAGCCGCAGCAGGCGTTGCCATCTCCATCCGTGGCGCAAAATCTTCGCTTGATGAGAAGACCGCGCCGTTAGCCGGACTTACTGCAACCTTTATCTTTGCGGTGCAGATGCTCAATTTTCCGGTCGCTGCCGGAACTAGCGGACACTTACTTGGCGCAGGACTTGCTGCAGTATTGATTGGTCCTTATGCAGCAACTTTGGCGATAACAATTGTTTTGATCTTGCAAGCCCTGCTCTTTGCAGACGGTGGATTAAGCGCACTTGGCTTAAGTATCTTTAATATGTCACTCGTTGCCGTCTGGTTTGGTTACGGCGTCTTTCTCTTGGTTAAGAAGATTGCACCGAAGAAGAAACTTTCAATCAGCATCGCAGCGGCAATCGCAGCGTTGTTATCTGTACCAGCTGCTGCCGCAGGATTTGTTCTGCAATATGCAATCGGTGCCAATGCCACTTTCTCAGTCTCTGCAGTCTTCACTGCGATGATCGGTACACACTTCCTTATCGGAATCGGTGAAGCGCTAATTACCTTCTTCGCCGTTGGTGCAGTACTAGCCAGTCGCTCAGATTTGGTTTACGGATATAAGAACGAGAGTTCCAAACTAGAGATTCGTGCCAACTAATGAAGCAGAAAACATTTTTGATCACGGGGTTTATTGCCTCACTATTTCTTGCAGGAATTGTTTCGTTCTACGCATCGTCCAATCCTGATGGCCTAGAAAAGGTTGCTGGTGACATTGGTTTTATTGATACGGCGAAAGAGAACACCAATAGCGAAGGAATACTTGCTGACTATGGCGTCAAGGGCGTAGATAACCAGCGTCTTTCAACAGGTGCAGCAGGTGTAATTGGTGTTGTTGCCACGGGAGCAATTTCAACTGGACTCTTCTTCTTAATTCGCCGTAAATCTGGTGACAAAAAATAAAACTTCAGACCACAGAACTTGATCTCGTACATACCCATGGCCACCACCACGGCCACGATGTGGGCGAGCGACTTTATCTACACCGCCATTCAGTAACGCATTCACTGCCCTCACACGTAAAGATTCTGACCGTTCTTGTCTTCATCTCAGTCTCTGTTGCAACGCCAATTACTCGCTGGCCTGCATTTATCGCCTTTTTTAGCCTGCTTATCTTCACAGCAGTTATGAGCAAGATTCCGATTCTTCTGCTCTTTAAGCGTGCGTTAATTGAGATTCCATTTGTCTTCTTTGCAATCCTGATGCCATTTTTTGGTGAAGGTGAAAAGTTCTCCATCTTTGGCGTAATGGTTTATCGCGATGGTTTATTGGCTGGAACTTCTATTGTGGTTAAGGGAACGCTTGGCGTTCTAGCCGCGGTGATTCTTTCAACTACAACAACGGCGCGCGAAATCCTGCGGGGCTTAGAAAAACTCAAACTTCCAATGATCATGGTTCAGATCGCCTCATTTATGTTGCGCTATATCAATGTGATTAGCGATGAGATGGAGCGGATGAAAGTTGCCCGCGAGTCACGTGGCTTTATTGCAACTGGGATCAAACATTGGAAAGTTTTAGCAACCGCAGCAGCTGCTCTCTTTATTCGCTCTTACGAGCGCGGTGAACGAGTTCACTTAGCGATGCTCTCTCGCGGCTTCGATGGCGCACTTCCATCGCTAGATTCTCATTCCGTAACTACACGTGAATGGTTCACTGCGCTATCAATTCCAGGCCTCGCCTTAATTGCTTCAATAACCGCATCACTGATTGGTTGGTAGAAATGTCTAACGTCCCAAGCTTGCAGATCACCGAATTGGCATTTGCTTATCCCGATGGCAACCAGGCGTTGTATGGCGTAAATCTGACAATCCAAAAGGGTGAGCGCGTTGCACTACTAGGTCCTAACGGTGCCGGCAAGACAACACTGGTTATGCATATGAATGGAATTCACCCAACAATGCAGGGTGAAGTACGTATTTCAGGCGAGCTAGTCGATAGCAAAAATAAAGAGTCTCTAAAAGCGATTCGCTCCAAAGTAGGAATCGTCTTTCAAGATCCAGATGATCAACTATTTATGCCTACCGTTGGAGAAGATGTCGCCTTTGGACCGTACAACATGGGGCTCCGCGGTGAAGCGCTAGATAAAGTTGTTCAAGAAGCGTTAACCCAGGTTGGCATGTTGGATTTCATCGATCGCCCACCGCACCATTTATCTTTCGGACAACGTCGCCGTGTTGCTGTTGCAACAGTGCTTGCGATGAAGCCTGAGATCTTGGTCCTTGATGAACCATCTTCTAACTTAGATCCTGCTAGCAGGCGCGAACTTGCAGATATCTTGCGTTCGTTAGATATCACTATCGTCATGGTTACTCACGATCTGCCCTATGCCTTTGAACTCTGTGAGCGTTCGGTAATTCTCTCTGGCGGCATCATCGTTGCAGATGGCAAGACAGGCCAAATTCTCAACGATGAGAAGTTACTGAAGTCGCATCGCCTAGAACTACCGGTTGGGTTTTCATTTAACTAGCCGAAGTTTGATGCGATTTTGACCGATTGCAGCGCCCAGTAAAACAATGAGTGCTCCAACTGGTTCATACCAATGAATCTTCTCTTGTAAGAAGATCACACCAACAATCACCGCTACAACTGGCGTTAAATACGTGACGCTGCTCGCTATTGCACTTCCTGCCAGCGCCATAACTTTAAAGTTCCAAATGTATGCAAACCCGCTACCAAATACGCCAAGTGCGATCATCGCAAAAACAGGAGCTGCTTTGTATTCGTATGTATCAATACCGTTGTAGATAAAGAAGGGAAGCAAGGTGAGCGCACCAAGAGTTACTTGCCCAGCTGCAATAGATTCTGGCGCCAATTTATGCGGTAGAACGAAGCGGCGTGAATAAGGAAATGAAAACCCATAACAAGTAACAGCAGCAAGCAAAATTAGAATTGCCCAGAGCGGATTGTCACCAAGACCTTTCCAAGCACCTAAAACAGTTAATACTCCAGTAAACCCAATCAAGATACCTACTACCTGATGAAGTTTCGGTTTCTCTTTTCGCGTAACAACCATAATTGCTAGCAAAGTCATTAGAGGTGTTACCGCGTTAATAATTCCCGCTAGAACAGAAGTGACTTCCGTTTCGGCTAGCGCGAAGAAGACCCCTGGAATAACATTTAAAAGTAGTGAAACAACCCAAAGGTGAAATAGAACCTTCTTTGATTCGGGAAGTGCAATTCCTTTGTACTTAGCCCATGCCAGCAAAGTCAGCGCACCAAGTGCACAGCGACCAAAGGCAACTCCAAATGGAGTTAGAAATTCAAGGCCCAATTTGATAAATATGAATGAACAGCCCCAGACAACTCCTAAGGCTAGGTAGATCGGTAGCCACGAACTATCTTTCTGTGGCTGCGAGGATGACACGTGGGCCCTGTCGGGCTCGAACCGACGACCCACGGATTAAAAGTCCGTTGCTCTACCGACTGAGCTAAAGGCCCCACTGTATTTCGGCGAAAGTAGCACCGAACACTCGCCGTATCTTAGCGGAGTTTTATCACCGTCTAACAGCTTTATAGGTGCTAAGTGAGGTGCCACCGAGATCATCCCCGTCATCGGGTGCAACGTGGAGAAAAAGATCTTCTCCTGTAATCGACAGGGAAAATGGATTTCTGGTGAGCACATGCCCAGCCTTTGTGTGCGAATAGATCGGTATTTCATGAACTATTTTTTTGGTTTTAAAATCTAGTAAGGCTAGGCCGCCAAGTTCTGATGCCATTTGTTTTTCAGCTTCTTCATTGGATAAGAGTACTGAAATCCCACTAGCGATCACTTCACCAGAATTGAGAAAAATCGCGTCTTGATAATCAACGAAGTGGCTGGGGTTTTTCCATTGTTCAATTTCTTCACCTTTTTGATTCCACACATAAAGCACACGGGATCCCCAATTGCCTCCATAAATCAATGATTTTTCTGGGTCTGGCACAGCCCAGCCAATGGAATCATTTATACGAAAAACTTCACGAATTGAAAAATCAAATGCATTAACTGCAACAACCATGCTGCGTGCATGAGGTCTATATTCTCCAACTGGAATCCAAATATCTTCTCCATCAAAATCTATTCCACCCGGATGGTACATAGATCCTTCACCGATAATCAGGTCTTTTATTAGCGACCCAGACCGATTCGCAATAAATAGGTGACCAACACCGCTACCCGGTGTTGATTTATTTGGATCAAAAACATTTTGTGGGGGCTCATTAACTTCAACAGATGAGAGAAAGACATAATTTTCTGTAACAACTAAGCCTTGCGGATGATATGTAGGAAACTTAAATGAAATTGAATCTTCAAGTTGCCACTGGGTAGTGCGATCGCAGGCTAGGAAACTTTCACGTATTTCTTGACTGTTACGCATAGCCGAAAGCCTACCAACCTGATTTACGAAAACCATATTTATTTTGATCACTAGACCTACGCAAAATCTTCATGTTCCAAAAGAGTTCTATCTCCCCTTTGACGCTCGCAATAAGCGGTCGCGGATGGCGAGGGCCAATCCATTGCCAGTTGGCTCTTGAACTACAACAGTTTTGAGGCCTTTTTTATCAGCTTCGCGAAGTGCTGAGTAAATAACGCGTGCGAATTCTTCTACTGTTTTTGGTGAAGCTAAACGAATAACACTTTCGGGTGTTTCAAATTCTGCGAGAGCAATAAAACCTTCTGTGGCAATTGGTGTTCGATTTAATTCAACGGTTGCACTTGGCGCGTAATGGTTTTCAAGCGATCCACTAACACGGATATCTGTTGCCTCGGTTAGAACTTTCAATCCAGTGACTTCTTCAATCATCTCGGTTGTGATTGCTCCTGGGCGCAAGATACGAGGAGCGGTAGATGTGCAATCGATGATCGTTGATTCAACTCCTACCGATGATGAACCGCCATCGAGGATTTGATCGGTTGGCGCTAGATAGTTAGCAAGCTCTTCGCGCACTGCATCTGCAGTCGTTGGCGAAACATGGCCAAAGCGATTGGCACTGGGCGCAGCAATTCCTTTGCCGCCAATCTTTTCAAAAGCAGATAGCAAGGCAAGTGCAACAACGTGGTCAGGTACTCGTAAACCAACTGTTGGTTGGCCACCAGTTACAAAATCTTCGGCGAGTATTGAGCGCTTTAGAACTAGCGTCATCGGACCCGGCCAGAAGTTGCGAGCAAGTGCGATTGCGTAGTCAGGGATTTCATCTGCCCACTCACCTATTGCTTGCATTGAATGGATATGAACAATTAGCGGATGATCTGCGGGGCGACCTTTTGCTTGATAAATGCGAGCAACGGCTGCAGCGTTTGTGGCATCGGCGCCAAGGCCATAAACAGTTTCGGTGGGAAAAGCGACAAGGCCACCGTCTTTAACCAACTGGGCTGCTGTTGTTAGAGCGTCAGCGGTGCAATTTGAGACGAATTCACCACTGGTCATGTGCGCAATTATCGCGCCTTTTTGCGAGAAGATAACCACATGGCCGCGCAGGTAAAGGTAATGCAGATAATCGCCCGCATGAATGTGGGTGGTCCTGCTGTGATCGTGGCCGAACTCATGCGCGGGCTAGATAAAAGCCAGTTCGAGCAAATCTTGGTAACTGGTTATTGCGATGAGAATGAAGCAGATTATTTAGATACCGTTGCCAAAGATGTTAAAGCGACGCGCATTGCAGGTTTGGGGCGATCAGTTTCTTTGATTGCTGACCTCAAAGCATTTTTTGGTCTGGTTTCACTAATTCGTAAATACAAACCAGATGTAATTCATACCCACACCGCTAAAGCCGGAGTGCTGGGTCGATTGGCATCTTTGTTAGGGGGTCGCGGAGCAGTGCGCGTTCATACATTCCACGGACACTTACTGCATGGGTATTTCAGTTCTGCGTTAACTAAATTAGTTATATTGATTGAGAAGTTCCTTGCCGCGCGCACCAGCGTGTTAATCGCAATTGGCAGCAAAGTAAAAGAAGATCTATTGGCAGCCGGAATTGGTCGCGCCCATAAGTACCGAGTCTTCTTCCCCGGTTTGCCTGCGCCAAAGACTGGTTCTAAAGCAGCGGCCCAGAGCGCGCTAGGTATTTCTTCTGAAGTCTTGTACTGCACTTTCGTTGGTCGCTTAACGCAGATTAAACGCCCCGATCGTTTATTAGATGTGGCCGCTGAATGTAAGCGCCGTGGAATTGATCTTCGTTTCTTGGTTGCCGGCGAAGGCGAACTATTTGAGAGTTCAAAGCAGCGCGCACTGAAAGATCAATTAAATGTGACCTTCTTTGGCTGGCGCAGTGATATCGATCAGATATTTGCGTCAAGTGATATCGCGATTCTGACTTCAGATAATGAAGGTATTCCACTTACTTTGATCCAAGCAGCACAAGCTGGTCTACCAATTGTTGCGACAAACGTTGGTTCGATCTCGGATATCGTCATAAATGAGAGCACGGGCTATCTCACCGCAACAACTGCCACAGAAATGGCTGATGCGATTGAGAAATTGGTGCGTGACCCACAACTTCGCCAAATGATGGGCGCTGCAGGAAAAGCACATGCCGAGCGCTATTTCTCGCTAGATCGCATGATCAAAGACCACTCAGATCTATATCGCTCGCTATAAATCACACCTTTTTCACAGAACCTCCACAGTCACGTATAACTAAATAGGAGATACTTATCCCATGATAACTACACGTACTCGCAAAATAGCCGCCGCACTAATCGCACTGACATTAGTTGGGGGAATTGCAGCTTCACTTCCCGCAGAGGCAGCAACCACTGCTACTCGCTATGTCACCGTTAACTCTGATGGATCTGTAAAGGTCACTCCAGATGCGGTTCGCCTAAATGCGAATGTAAGCGTTGTCGCAGGATCAAATAAAGAAGCGCTGGCAAAGACCTCAACTTCAGCAGCTGCTGTTCGCGCTGCTTTAACTGCTGCAGGTATTGCTAAGGCAGATATCGCAACCCAGAGCATCAGCGTCTATCCCGAGTACAACTACACCCAAGATAAAGGTTCAGTTCTAATCGGCTACCGCGGATCACAAGGTTTTGTCGTAACTATTAAGAACGCTGAAAACGCTGGTGCAGTTGTAGATGCTGTAGTTGCAGCTGGTGGAGATAACTTGCAGATTCAAGGCGTAACTCCATTTGTTCTCGATTCATCAAAGGCAACAGAATCAGCGCGTGCAAATGCGGTGAAGAACGCCAAGGCGAAGGCTGCTTCATATGCGAAGTTGCTCGATACAAAACTTGGTCGCGTTAATTACTTAGTTGAGAACTCAAGCCCAGTTAACTATCCACCAGTAATGGCGATGGCAAAGGCTGCAGATTCAGAAGCGACTGTTGTTGATTTAGGTCAGCAAGATGTAACTGTCTCAATCACTATTCAGTGGGCGCTTCTTTAAAATACATCGCCTTTTCTCGCTGTAATTCGCGCTTTTGCGCGGGCATTTAACCAATTTGGGTTAGCGCCCCTCTAACGGGTACGATTTGCGAGCCTCAAACGTCCCCATCGTCTAGGGGCCTAGGACATCGCCCTTTCACGGCGGTAACACGGGTTCGAATCCCGTTGGGGGCACGCAAGGCCGAATTTATTCGGTGCAACGGCTTTAAGGTGACATAAGAGCCACTTATGTTTTCATTCTTTAAGGCCCGGTAGCGCAGTTGGTTAGCGCGCCGCCCTGTCACGGCGGAGGTCGCGGGTTCAAGTCCCGTCCGGGTCGCGAGAAGAGAGTGTCCACACACTCTCTTCTTTTTTAATAGTTTTTAACTATTGAAATCACAATTGAATATTGGCTCTTTAAGGCCCGGTAGCTCAGTTGGTACGAGCGCGCGACTGAAAATCGTGAGGTCGACAGTTCGATCCTGTCCCGAGCCACAAGATTATTTTTTAAGTTTAAATCCCGCAGGGCACTTGGGGTTAGATCCAGAAACCTTTTTGCTTTTATTTCCTTTTTTGCAGGTAATTGATTTAGTTGCGACTTTTGCTGCTTTGTTGATCAGTTTTATCTTTATCTCGGGTGCAGAGAACGTAAAGCCACTGGCATCGAAGTAGATCCAGTCCTTCGAAGTTCTTAGCGAACTTACAGCAATATTCCGAGTACCTTCAGAATTGGTAATGCTGATAGTCGCTGATGCTCTTGTAGTATCAAAGTTCCAAAGGCAATCAGCCTTCTTTTTTGAGATAGCCAAGCTGTAGCTACCTTTATTTACATTACCGTTTCTGTCCAAGTGAGTAGATGCGATCCGGTAGCTAAGCGTGCTGGTCTGTTTATCCCATACAGGCGGATTTACTGAATACAACATTGCATTGCTAGTTGCGAAACTGAAACTCTTTGGATCGGCGCAGGAATCCAACTTATTACTATTCTTAGCATTGGAAAATGTCCATCGTTCTAATTCGCCGTTTTGAATTACGGATTCCTCAGTTGCATCAAAAAGTGCTAAGGCGACTTCATCGTTTGAGTTGGTGAAAAACATGGAGCTTCCTAAAGTGCAAATTTCGGGTGCTCTCGGAAAAAACTTGGACATTACTGAACTGATTTTTGTTAGACATTCTTCTTGAGACTCAAGCATTGAAAATCCCATGGGATAAACCACAGGTCTTCCCGATATTGTGAGTTTTTCTGCTTTGAAATCAACCGTGGGTTTTTCTAATCTTCCGACTGCCCAGGTCCCAATTCTTGAGGACAAGAAATCTGTTCTAATTGTCATTCTGAACTCAGAATCTTGAGGAAAGCTAAAAATAGAAGCTCCCAGTTCAACTCCAAGGGAATCGCAATTGAAACCCATTTCAGCACATTTCCATGACCAGGGTTGAATCATTCCGTTTAGCTCTGAAAAGCCTAACTCTGGATTGAAGGCGATGCGTTCATTTATAAGGGAACTTTTGAATTGGACGATCGCTAAGTAGCTAACTCCATCTCTGTGAGGATTAGCTGGAAAGTCCCAAGATGAGGCGACGCCGCCTGCAGCCATCTGCGACAACTTGTCCGCAGGCCATGTTCCATATTCAAATTCACGTGGAAATCTACTTTGAGAGATTTGCAGTTTTTTTACATCTAGTTGGTATGTAGAAAGGGTTCCCTTGGTCCAGGTTCCTTCGCCAACTTTTCTACTTTCAACAGATTCAATACATGTTTGATCTGATGGCTTGAGGCATGCCGGCAAAATTGCTTGATAGTGCGGCAGGGATCTTGTGGGGTCAACATCTTCGCTGGGTCTAACGCGATAACTGTAACGCTCGCCAAAAAAACCATCTGCTGATTGATTGAAAGTTATTTGGAACTGGCCTTTTTTAGGCGGTAGAAGTTTTCCATTCAACACATTCTTCGAATCTTCTGCAGTCGCACCAGATGCACCAGCGATTGAAAAAACGAGAAGAATTGCAAAAAGTTTAGGAGCTTTAAAACTTTTCACTTGAAAATTAAGCGGGAATTAACCAGCAGATCCTGAACCAGATGGTCCAGCTTTGCGCTGAACTTGTGGGGCGCCGCCGCTGCGTTGACCACCACGAATCTTGGAACCGCCCTCGGCGTGAGTCTGTGTTCCTGGTGCGCCCTTTTTACCTTTTTTCGCTTCAAGGGCAGCGAGCATTCTCGCCTTTACGTCGTCGTTGTTAGCCATGTGTGCAGTCTACCCCTCAGATGGAATACGTAAGAAGTAAACCAATTTAACGAGCCAAGCAACTCCACCAAGTGCCATTAATTGATAACCCAAGGTATCTGGCCAGGTGTAGATAGCGAGTGCGAGTGCGCCATAGAAGGCGGCAAATCCCCACAAAGTAAATGCAGTTGCCCGACGTTGTAAGCCAGCGCGCATTAGGCGATGTGAAAGGTGATCGGTACCGCCTTGAAACGGTGAAATACCACGATAAATGCGCGAAGTGACAGCCACAGTTGTATCCAAGATCGGAACTGCCATTAGCGCCAATGGAATCGCAAAAGATTTAATCTGCGGAACAACGCCTGGGCTGAGGCGAATAGTTAAAACCGAGATGATGATTCCGAGAAAGAGCGCGCCAGCATCGCCCATATAGATCTTGGCTGGAGCACGGTTCCACATAAGAAATCCTGCTGTGGCGCCTGCGGTAACTATTGCAAGGGCGCTCACCAAAATCTGTTGGCGGTCATATGCAATAAAGAATAGGAAGAAGGTAATAACTGCAACTGTGCCTGCAGCTCCACCGTCTAGGTTGTCGAAGAAGTTAATTGAGTTACAAACACCAACAATCCAGAGAACAGAGACTGCATAGTTTAGAAAAGTATTATTGAAGGCTACGCCCATGGTGTCGGTCGAAGTCAGAATCACCGCAACGATTACACCGGTTGCAGTTTGTGCTATTAAACGCGGCCATGGTTCTAAGCCTTTTAGATCATCAATTAATCCCATAAGCGAAATTGCCATCGCTGGAACCAATACGAAACTTGCTAAGCGAAAAGTCTCCATTGAAAAATCGACTGCAAGCAGAGAACCGTAAGAAGCCCCGACAACGCCAATCGCGATTGCAACGCCACCTAAATAGGGAACTGGCTCCTTCTGAGATTTACGTGCCAAGTTGGGGGCATCGACTGCGCCAACGCTAATTGCGATCTTGCGCATCAGCGGCGTAATTGCACCAACAAAGATAAATGTGAGCGCGCCAAGTAAAAGGAATTGCGAAACTGAATATTCCATCTGGTTAGTTACTTATCTTCACTCTTAAAATAGTTATTACGAAGATCATCTACTTCGGATTTGCGGAATCTGCGATGGCCGCCGAGTGTGCGGATCGAAGTTAACTTGCCGGCTTTTGCCCAACGTGTAACTGTCTTTGGATCAACACCGAATAGTTCAGCAACTTCGCGTGGGGTGAGCAAGATTTCCGCATCTGGCAGACGATTCATAACGCACCTTTTCCACTAGCTCAGGCAACGCTTAAAGGCGATGTCCGATTTGTAACGAGTGTCGGAAGTATCCGCCAAAGTGAGCGTAAATAGCAATAGCCAGAAGTGCGGCTAGATTGCCGATTCGAAGCCTTGAACCATGCGCCAGCGCGTGACTAAACGTTCGTAGCCCTGACCTGCCATCTGTCCATCGCCTGCAGCAAGGCCAGAGAGTGAGTGCAAGACATCTTCAACTGAAGTATCTGCTTCGATGCCAGTTTCTTCTCCCGCTAATTTCATTCCGAGATCGAGATATCCAGCTAGCCCGCCGTAATCGAGTTCAACGAGCGATTTTTGATGGAACATCTCAAGCCATTCCAGTAAATGTTCGATCTCCGCTTCTACTGATCCTTCGCCAAATGCGCCCAAGACTGTTTGGTGGGCAACTTGGGTACGAGCAATCGCATCAGAAAGCTTGGCGCGCATAATGCAGAAAGGTCCATCTTGATCAACACCGCGCGCACGTTCTTCTGGCATAAACATCGAGAACCAGCGTGGAGGAATAAGCCAATTTTCGGTGATGATATGCGGAACGCGATCTTCCATCAGATCAACACCAGCGGTGATTACATCCTCTAAATTCTGCGGCAAGAAAAATGGTGTGACAGAGGATGGAAGTGAATCTTTGAAATCATCGAGTGCTGCCCAACAACGAGTTGCCGTCGACCAGGGAGATACATAACGAACGCCATCGATATCTAAAATATGTGCGCCATCGGGGCGACCGGCAGGAGGTTCTGGAAAAACTAAACGGCGCAAGGCTAACTTTTGTTCATTGCGAGTTGAATTTTCATCTGCAACTAAATCTTGCCAGCGCAAACGATCTGCTGGTTCGAATGCAGAAAGTGGTTCGTAGATTCGAAGTGATGCTACGTACGGAGTTGGTCTCAAGGCTTTTACTTTACCCGCGAGAAATTAAGCACGCGGAATATAATTTCCTTCAGCAAAGGGATCTTCGTCATCGCGAGATTTATTTGCAGGATCTTCGCCATGGAGTTCTTTCGCAAGACGATCGAGGTCCATCTCCTGAGAGTTGTACTTGAGATCTCTGGCGACTTTTGTCTGTTTAGCTTTTGCACGGCCGCGACCCATAGGGCGACCTCCTTACCAAAGTGAAATTCGTCAAGACGCGAAGGTTATCGCGTCCTGTAGTTACCTTCCAAAGCAGCGGCGCCGGGGCCGTTTTGAGCGTGAATTGAGCCTGCCACCCAGGCATTCATGCCACGGGCGGCAAGTGAACGGATGGTCAGATCGGCGATAGCGGGGTCGACGATGGCGACCATACCGATGCCGACGTTCCAGGTGCGCTCGAGATCGGGCTGTGGAACTCCGGCGATTTTTGCCATGAAATCCATTTCGGCAGGAAGTGCCCAAGTACTGCGGTCGTACTTTGCAATCAAACCATCTGGAATAACGCGCGCAGTGTTATCGGCTAAGCCGCCGCCGGTAATGTGAGAAAAAGTGCGAAGGTTTTCTTGCTGCGCTTTGATCAACGCTAAACAATCAAGGGTGTAAATCTCGGTTGGCGTAAGAAGTATTTCACCAAGCGATTTTGTTAAACCTTCATAAGTTTTATTGAGATCCAGTTTCTGTGTAGCCAGGATATGGCGCACTAGAGAATAACCATTGGCATGAAAACCGCTTGCTGGCATCGCAATAATTGCATCTCCTGCTTTAACGCGGTGTGAACCGAGTTGCTTATCAGCATCAACTACACCAGTTGCAGCACCTGCAATATCAAATTCTTCTTCTTCGAGTAAACCTGGGTGTTCAGCAGTTTCGCCACCGATTAAGGCGGTATTGGCCTTTATACAACCACGAGCAATACCGCTAACAATTTCAGCGATACGTTCCGGGATCACTTTGCCGACTGCGATGTAATCGGTCATGAAAAGTGGTTCTGCGCCACAAACAACTAAGTCATCGACAACCATCGCAACTAGATCTTCGCCGATGGTGTCGTACTTGCCCATCAAACGTGCGATTTCGGTCTTAGTTCCAACGCCATCAGTTGAAGTTGCAAGAAGTGGTTTCTTGTAATTCTTTAGCGCGCTGGCATCGAATAAACCAGCGAATCCCCCTATGCCACCTTGTACTTCAGGACGTGTGGCTTTAGCGATTGAAGCTTTCATTAACTCAACTGCGCGATCTCCGGCATCGATATCGACGCCCGAATCTTTATATGTGCTCATGGTTTTTCACCACCTCGGTAACTTCAAGGCGCATCTTTCCTTCTGACATATCTGCAGGTACCGCAATTGGGTAAGTGCCTGTAAAACAAGCGGTGCAGAGCTTGTTTTCATCAATCGTCGTTGCAGCAATTAAGCCTTCCATCGATACATAACTCAGTGAATCTGAGCCGATTGAGCGGCGGATCTCTTCGATTTCTAGGCCGCTCGCAATTAATTCGGCGCGGGAAGCGAAATCGATTCCGTAGTAACAAGGCCATTCCACTGGCGGGCTAGAGATACGCACGTGAATTTCTAGGGCTCCGGCTTCGCGCAGCATCCGCACAATTGCGCGTTGGGTATTTCCGCGAACAATCGAATCATCTACAACCACAATGCGCTTGCCTTCAATAATTTCACGTAGTGGATTTAACTTAAGACGAATGCCAAGCTGGCGAATAGTTTGTGAAGGTTGAATAAAGGTACGACCAACATAAGAGTTCTTAACTAAACCAAGTCCGTATGGAATTCCTGATTGTTGTGCGTAACCAATCGCAGCTGGCGTTCCGGATTCAGGAACTGGAATAACTAAATCGGCTTCAACTGGCGCTTCGATTGCTAAGCGCTTGCCGATCCGGACGCGAGTTGCATGAACGCCTTGGCCCGCAATAGAAGTATCTGGGCGTGCTAAATAAACATATTCGAAGATGCAGCCTTTGGGATCTGGTGTAGCCCACATCTGCGAACGAATTCCATCTTCATTAATTGCTAAGAACTCACCGGGTTCAACTTCGCGCACAAATGCAGCGCCGACAATATCCAGCGCTGCAGTTTCAGAGGCAACTACCCAGCCGCGTTCGAGTTTTCCGATTACCAGTGGGCGAACACCGTGACGATCACGAGCGGCATATAAAGTCTTTTCATCCATAAAGACGAGCGAGAACGCGCCTTCTAGCTTTGGCAAGACTGCAATTGCACTTGCTTCAACGTTCTTCTCATCCTGCAATCCAATTAACGCGGTCATGATCTCGGTATCAGTTGTTGCACCGCGACCGCTCTTGGCGTTATCGCCTTCGAGCTTCTGAACCATTTCTGCAAGATCGCCAGTATTGGTGAGATTGCCGTTGTGAGCTAGCGCCAAAGTGCCGTATTTAGTGGGTCTTAGCGTTGGTTGTGCGTTAACCCAAGTGCTTGATCCGGTGGTGCTGTAACGGCAGTGGCCAATTGCTAGATCGCCAGTAAGTGATGCTAAATCGGTTTCAGTAAAGACCTGCGATACCAGACCCATATCTTTATAAATCAAAATTCTTTCGCCATCAGATGCTGCGATTCCTGCTGATTCTTGCCCGCGATGTTGCAGCGCATAAAGTCCGTAGAAAGTTAACTTGGCAACTTCTTCGCTAGGTGCCCAAACACCAAATACTCCGCAAGCATCTTGTGGCGCTTTATCGTCATCTAAAACATTGTGGTTAAGCAAACCATCAGGGCGACGGGTCATCGCTTCACCTCCAACGGCAATAGTTCAGTTAAATCTGCGCGAACACCGGATGCGCTAATCAAACCAGCAGACATGGCATCTGCCCAACTGCGCTCACCGCTGGCGAGTGCCAACCAAGTTTCCGCGTTCATCTCGATCACATTTGGTGGTGTGCCACGTGTATGTGTTGGACCGTCTCCGCACTGCACTGCAGCATATGGCGGAATACGTACTTCGATTGCGCGACCCGGAGCGCGTTCGGTTAAGAGCGCAAGGCTCTGCTTCACCGCTTCGAGAATCTTAGGATCACGCATCATTTATCCAAACAACTTTGGGAAAGTTCCAGTGTGTGCCTTGCGAAGTTCGGTAAGAGAAATCTTTGCGTCATTTATCTCCAACGCATCTCCCCCAGTTGATCCGATCTTGGTAATCGCGATTGAGTGTTTATCGGCAAGTGCAGTGAGTGCAGAAGCCTTGCTTGGATCTACTGCAACAACCACACGACCTGGAGTCTCGCTAATTAGTGCAACGCCTACATTTTCCAAAGTTACCTTTGCACCAACGTTGTGGCGCAAGACCATTTCAGTGAGCGTTGCAACTAAACCACCCTGACTTAAATCATGTGCGGCGGTGAAGATCTTCTCGGCACGCCCTGCAACCAACACCTCAATTAAGCGCATTTCACGCTGCAAATCTGCAATTGGTGCAGATCCACCGCGCTGGCCATGGATGTAAGCCCATTCGCTGCCAGCGATATCTGCTTTGGTTTCACCAAGTAGATAAAGATCAAGCCCTGCTTTATCGAAACTCATCGGCGTGCGGGTGCGCACATCATCGATAACGCCAAGTACGCCAATGACTGGAGTTGGCAAGATCGCAACTGCGCCAGTTTGGTTATAGAAAGAAACGTTTCCACCTGTAACAGGTAGCCCCATCTCTAAACATCCATCAGCTAATCCGCGAACAGATTCAGCGAATTGCCACATCACACCTGGATCTTCAGGAGAACCAAAGTTAAGGCAGTTAGTGACCGCAAGCGGCTTAGCGCCAGCAGTTGCAATATTGCGCGCAGCTTCAGCAAGTGCCAACTTCGCACCTTCATATGGATTTAGGTAAGACCAGTTTGCGTTGGCATCGGTTGCAATGGCAACACCAAGATGTGTCTTCTCATCGATACGGACCATTCCCGAATCATCAGGTTGTGACTGAATTGTGTTGCCTTGTACATAGCGATCGTATTGTGATGTCACCCAAGATTTATCTGCCAAGTTTGGCGTTGCAGCCAACTTCAAAACCGCAGCCTTGATTTCATCTGCAGTGCTTGGAAGTGCCACATCGATAATTTCTGCGTTTACGTGATCGATGTAATCAGGCTTGGCAAGGGGGCGGTTATAAACCGGTCCATCGTGCGCCACGGTGCGTGGTGGTACATCAACGATCAAATCTCCATGCCAGGTAATTTCTAGGCGATCCCCATCAGTAACTTCACCAATAACCGTGACCGTGACATCCCATTTCTTACAGATTTCCAGGAAGCGATCGATGTGCTTTGGTTCGACAATTGCGCACATACGTTCTTGTGATTCAGACATCAAGATTTCTTCAGGTGAAAGCGTGGCATCGCGCAACGGAACGCGATCGAGTTCTACCTTCATGCCGCCGCTGCCGCCAGAGGCGAGCTCGCTGGTAGCGCAAGATAAGCCTGCCCCGCCAAGGTCTTGGATGCCTACAACTAAATCTTCGGCGAAAATTTCTAGCGAACATTCAATTAGTACTTTTTCAACAAATGGATCTCCGACTTGAACCGCTGGACGCTTTGCAGGACCGGTTGATTCAAATGTTTCCGATGCAAGGACGGATACGCCACCGATTCCATCGCCACCAGTTTTTGCGCCATATAAAACAACTAGATTTCCGGCACCCGCAGCTTTAGCAAGTTTGATATCGCTATGTTTCATAACGCCAACGCAGAGCGCGTTAACAAGTGGGTTACCTAAGTAAGTCTGATCAAAGACAACTTCGCCACCGATATTTGGCAGACCTAAGCAGTTTCCATAACCACCAACACCTGCAATAACTCCTGGCAGTACGCGACGGGTATCTGGATGATCTGCCGGTCCAAAGCGAAGCGGATCCATAACTGCAATTGGGCGCGCACCCATCGTCAAAATATCGCGAACGATTCCACCGACGCCGGTTGCAGCGCCTTGATACGGCTCAATAAAAGATGGGTGGTTATGTGATTCGATTTTAAAAGTAACGGCATATCCCTGGCCAACATCGACAACGCCCGCATTTTCACCGATACCAACTAGCAACGCATCGGTCTTAACTGCCTTGTCACCAAATTGCTTTAAGTGAACTTTCGATGATTTATAAGAACAGTGCTCAGACCACATAACTGAATACATCGCGAGCTCAGAAGATGTTGGACGACGTCCCAAAATCTCTTTGATGCGTGCGTATTCATCGGGCTTTAAACCGAGTTCGGCAAAAGGTTGTGATGTTCCAGGGTTTGCAGTTGCAATCGCGACGGTATCGAGAGCCATTTACTTCACCATCGCGCTTAGTACTGAGGTAAAGAAGCCAAGACCATCTGCGGTTGGGCCAGTTAAGGTATCGATCGCGTGTTCTGGGTGTGGCATTAGGCCAACCACGTTGCCGCGTTCATTGGTAATACCGGCGATTTTATTGCGTGAACCATTGGGATTTTCACCTAGATAGCGCGCAATGATGCGGCCTTCGCCTTCAAGTTTTGCCAGCGTTGCATCATCACATTGGAAAGAGCCTTCTCCGTTTTTAAGTGGAATCACAATCTCTTGCCCAACTTGGTAAGAAGATGTCCAAGCAGTGGTGTTATTTGTGATCTCTAACTTCTGATCACGACATAAGAAGTGAAGCTCGTGGTTGCGAGTCAACGCACCTGGAAGCAAATGCGCTTCGCATAAGACTTGGAAACCATTACAGATTCCAAGTAATGGCATTCCGCCATTTGCAGCATCAATGATTTTTTCCATCACTGGCGCAAAACGTGAGATTGCACCACAGCGCAGGTAATCACCATAAGAAAATCCGCCGGGCAAGATGACCGCATCTACACCTTTGAGATCAGCATCTCCGTGCCAGAGCGAAACCGCAGTTGTGCCAGCATGTGTTGCCGCGCGCGCAGCATCGCGATCATCTAGCGTGCCAGGAAAAGTTACAACGCCAACTTTCATTTACTTCTCAACTCTTACCGTGAAAGTTTCGATAACTGGGTTTGCAAGGAGTGTTTCAGCGGCTTTTTCAACTTCAGCAAGCTGCGCAGGTGTTGGTTCGCCATCTACTTCAATCTCAAAGCGCTTTCCTTGGCGCACGCTCTTGGCAAAGTTAAATCCCAGACGAGGAAGTGCAGCAGATACGGCCACGCCCTGTGGGTCGAGGATTTCTGGCTTAAGCATTACATCAACCACGATCTTCGCCATCTTTATCTCCTTTTGGAACTTGGATTAGAACTTGCTGCCGGTAATACGGAAATACGCTTCTTCATATCGCGCAGCAGTTTTCTCGACGATTTCTGCCGGCAATTCTGGTGGTGGGCTCTTCTTATCCCAGCCGCTTTGAGTAAGGAAATCTCTAACGAATTGTTTATCAAATGAACCCCGTGCGCTACCCGGCTGCCAGGTTGATAACTCCCAGAACCTTGAAGAATCAGGCGTTAGCGCCTCATCTCCAAGGGTTATTACACCCTTAGCATCGCGGCCGAATTCGAATTTGGTATCAGCCAGAATGATGCCGCGGCTGCGCGCAAAGTCGGCCGCTGTTTCATAGAGCGAAAGAGTTAAGTTGCGAAGTTCGGCGGCATCATCTGCACCAACAATCTGTGCCGCTTGGTCGAAGTCAATATTTATATCGTGATCGCCGATTTCTGCCTTCGTTGCGGGCGTGAAAATACTGTTTGGAAGTTCGGATCCATCAACTAGCCCTGCCGGCAGCGCGTTTCCGCAAACCGCTTGGTTGGATTTGTATTCAGCCAAGCCACTTCCAGTTAGATAACCTCGCGCTACACATTCAATCTCAAACATATCTAGTGGCTTAACAATTACTGCGCGGTCTGCAACTTGATCTGGAACATCATCTCTGATGATGTGGTTTGGGACAATATCTTCAAGGAGTTCAAACCAAAAGAGCGAAAGTTGAGTAAGGATCGCGCCTTTATTTGGAATTGTGGTCGGCAATACCCAATCGAATGCCGAGATGCGATCAGATGCAACTAATAAAATTTCATCGGAGTCGTTCTTATATAGATCGCGTACTTTTCCTGTGCGTAGGTGTTGCCAACCGTTGATAGTTGGTGCTGGCGGTGCGCCAGCTACGCCGAAGCCGCTCACCGGATCGAGTGCGGTTTGTACTGCGCTGCGGCAGGGTGCGCGGATGTAATCGCATCGATGCGATCTACAACTCGAGCAATTTGTTGGCGAGCATCGCCAGTAAATTCAATTGGTTGGCTAATCAGCGCATCAAGGGCGGCGCGATCAAGCGGTAAGCGCTCATCTGAAGCGAGTGCATCAAGAAGTGTGTTTGCCTTACCTGCGCGCATTAACAAAGCCGCTTTTACAGCGTGCTCCTTAATAACTTCATGCGCTACTTCGCGACCAACTCCAGCTTTAACTGAAGCCATCAAGATCTTGGTTGTCGCTAAGAAAGGTAGGTAACGATCGAGTTCGGCAGCGATTACTGCAGGGAAAGCGCCGAATTCGCTAAGAACAGTGAGCGTTGTTTCAAGCAAACCATCGATGGCGTAGAACGCATCTGGCAAGGCAACGCGACGAACCACGCTGCAAGAGACATCGCCTTCGTTCCATTGATCGCCGGCAAGTTCTGAAACCATCGATGCATATCCGCGCAAGATCACGCTTAAGCCATTGATACGTTCGCAAGAGCGCGTGTTCATCTTGTGCGGCATCGCAGATGAACCAACTTGTCCGGCTTTAAATCCTTCAGTGACAAGTTCGGCACCAGCCATCAAGCGGATTGAAGTCGCAAGCGAAGATGGACTAGCAGCGAGTTGTACAAGAGTTGTCACAACATCGTAATCAAAAGAACGTGGATAGATCTGACCGGTTGAATCAAGTACGCGATTGAAACCAAGTTCGTTAGCGATCTCTAGTTCCAGGCTGTGATGCGCTTTCGATGAACCAAGCAGGTCAATTGAATCTTGTGAAGTTCCAACTGGGCCCTTGATGCCACGCATTGGATAGCGATCTTGCAGTGATGCTAAACGTTCGTAAGCAAAGAGCAGCTCTTCAGCAGCAGATGCAAAACGCTTTCCGAGCGTTGTGATCTGCGCTGGCACATTGTGAGAACGGCCGGCAATTGCCTGATCGGAATACTGTGCTGCCTTATCGGCTAGTTGTGCAAGAACTGCAACAACTTTGTCATGGACAATCGCTAAACCGTTTTTGATTTGGAGTGCTTCGATATTTTCAGTTAAGTCACGGCTGGTCATACCGGCGTGAATTGCTTCGTGGCCAGCTAGTGCGTTGAACTCTTCGATGCGCGCTTTCACATCGTGACGAGTCTGCTTTTCGCGAGCATCGATAGAAGCCAAATCAACTTTATTGATTACCTTTTCGTAATCGGCGATGACTGCATCTGAAATTGCATGGCCAAGTTTGTTTTGCACACGGGCCACAGCAAGCCATAAACGGCGCTCGGCGATGATCTTCTCTTCAGGTGCGAAGATGGCGCGCATTGCAGTTGATGCATAACGATCAGCAAGGACGCTCACTGGCTTATTCTCCCCCATTTAATTGCCCTTCTCGGCGACCGACGCATTGAAAGCGATATCGCTGCGATAGAAAGAGCCTTCAAGTTCAATCTGTGAGATTGCGCGGTATGCGCGATCGCGGGCCTCAGTTAAATCCGTGCCCAAACCAGTCACTGTTAAAACGCGACCTCCACTAGAAACTAAGCCAACGCCGTTAAGTGAAGTACCAGCATGAAAAATCTGCGTCTTTGAAATTGCTGGAATATTTGTAATTGCGCCCTTGGTCTTTGGTGATTCGGGATATCCCTGCGCTGCAAGCACAACTGTTACCGCGCTTTCATCGCGCCAAGAAAGTGCAACATCATCAAGTGAATCAGTCGCTGCTTTGTATAACAATTGTGCAAGCGGTGTTGCAAGTCGTGGAATCAAAACTTGAGTTTCGGGATCTCCAAAGCGCGCATTGAATTCGATAACTCGTAACCCGTGATCAGTTAAAGCTAAGCCTGCATAGAGGAGTCCAACAAATGGTGTACCGCGCGCTGCCATTTCGGCGATTACCGGCGCCAAGACTTTTTCGTAAGTCTCTTCCATGATGTCATCGGGTGCCCAAGGAAGCGGTGAATACGCGCCCATGCCACCGGTATTTGGACCTTCATCGCGATCGTAGGCGCGCTTGAAATCTTGTGCCGGTTGCATCGGCAGAACATTGCGCCCATCTGAAATTCCAAATAATGAAATCTCTGGACCATTTAGAAATTCTTCAATTACAACGCGCTTACAAGCAAGGGCATGTTCTAAAGCTTTGGCGCGATCATCTGTAACGACAACGCCTTTGCCTGCGGCAAGACCATCATCTTTAACAACGTAAGGTGCGCCGAAAGCATCGAGCGCGTTTTCAATTTCTGCTTGAGTTTCGCAGGTAAAGCTACGCGCAGTTGGAACGCCCGCATCGCGCATAACACCTTTTGCAAAATTCTTCGATCCTTCAAGTTGTGCTGCCGCTTTTGATGGGCCAAAGACAGCCAATCCCGCTGCTCGCAGCTCATCAGCAACGCCATTTACTAGCGGAACTTCAGGACCAATTACAACGAGATCAACTGCTAATTTCTTTGCAAGATCAACGATTGCCTTGTTATCGGTGATTGCAATTGGATGCAGTGTTGCAATTTCTGCGATACCTGGATTTCCAGGTGCGCAATGAAGTTCAGTACAACTTGGATCTGCTTGTAACCCTAGTGCGAGTGCGTGTTCACGACCGCCGCTTCCGACTAGGAGGATTTTCATGGTTTAGATGAAATCCTTCACGACAATTGTTTGGTCGCGACCCGGCCCGACGCCGATTGCGCTCATCGGCGCACCGGAAATCTTTTCCAAGAAGGCGATGTAATCCTGTGCATTCTTTGGCAGATCGCTGAGCTTGCGCGCACCAGAAATATCTTCGGTCCAACCTGGCAAGTTTTCATAAATTGGTTTTGCATGGTGGAAATCAGATTGTGATGCGGGAAGTTCTTCAACGCGCTTGCCATCGATTTCATAGGCAACGCAGACTGGGATTTCTTTCCAGCCAGTTAAGACATCGAGCTTGGTTAAGAAGAAATCGGTAAGCCCATTAACGCGAACTGCATAACGCGCAATCGGTGCGTCATACCAACCGCAACGACGCGCACGACCAGTTGTTACACCGATTTCACCGCCGATAGTGCGCAGCTTCTCGCCATCTTCATCGAAGAGTTCTGTTGGGAATGGGCCCGAACCAACGCGAGTTGTGTAGGCCTTAACGATTCCGATTACGCGATCGATCTTGGTTGGTCCGATTCCAGAACCTGTGCAAGCGCCACCTGCAGTTGGGTTTGATGAAGTTACGAATGGATAAGTACCGTGATCGACATCGAGCAGCGTGCCCTGTGATCCCTCAAGTAATACGCGCTTTCCGGCCTTTAACGCTTCATCTAGCAGCAGAACCGTGTCTGCAACATATGGGCGCAAGATTTCGGCATAAGCAAGGTATTCGTTTAGAACTTCATCAACATCGATGTTCTTGCGGTTAAAGACCTTAATTAGTACTTGGTTCTTATCGCGAAGCGCACCTTCGATCTTCTGACGCAAGATAGATGGATCAAAGAGATCTTGTACACGGATACCGATGCGGTTGATCTTGTCTGCGTAAGCAGGTCCGATGCCACGACCAGTTGTGCCGATCTTTGATTTTCCTAAGAAACGTTCTGAAACTTTATCGATGGTGCGGTGATACGGAGTAATCAAATGCGCATTAGTTGAGATAACTAACTTTGAGCAATCGATACCGCGTTCAGTTAACCCACGAATTTCTTCAAGCAATACACCTGGATCAATCACAACGCCGTTACCGATTACTGGAACAACATTAGGACTCAAGATTCCGGAGGGAAGCAAGTGAAGTGCGTACTTCTGATCGCCGATAACTACGGTGTGGCCCGCGTTGTTGCCGCCCTGATAGCGAACGACATAATCAACGCGGTCACCGAGAATATCTGTGGCTTTACCCTTGCCTTCGTCGCCCCATTGAGCTCCGAGCAGAACTAACGCTGGCATGGCAAAACCTCTCCGCAGGTGTTAACGATTATTTATTTACTTCTTCAGTGATGTGCCGGTTGAACGAAGATCTTCGCAAGCATGTGCAACGCGAGCTGCCATTCCTGCTTCAGCAGCCTTACCCCACGCACGTGGATCGTAAGTCTTCTTATTTCCAACTTCGCCATCGATCTTTAGAACGCCGTCGTAGTTCTTGAACATGTGATCAACAACTGGGCGTGTAAATGCGTACTGAGTATCGGTATCTATATTCATCTTGATTACGCCGTAATCAAGTGAATCGCGGATCTCTGAGAGAAGTGAACCTGAACCACCGTGGAATACAAGATCCATTGGCTTGCTACCTGCAGCAAGGCCCTTCTTGGCAACAACTGCATCTTGCAGAGTCTGTAAAATCTTTGGCTGCAAAACAACGTTGCCTGGTTTGTAAACGCCGTGCACGTTACCGAATGTTGCAGCAACCATGTAGCGACCACGTTCTCCGAGGCCAAGAGTTTCGATTGTCATCAACGCATCTTCAGGTGTTGAGTACAACTTTGCATCGTGCTTTGCTTCAACGCCATCTTCTTCGCCACCAACAACGCCGATTTCGATTTCAAGGATTGTGCGCGCAGCAACTGACTTTGTTAGAAGTTCATCTGCGATCTTCATGTTTTCATTCATATCAACTGCTGAGCCATCCCACATATGTGAGTTAAAGAGTGGCGCTTGACCGTTCTTGATGCGCTGTGCGCCGATTTCAAGAAGCGGACGCATGTAGCCATCTAGTTTTTCTGCTGGGCAGTGATCTGTGTGGATTGCAATATTTACGTTGTAGTTCTTTGCAACAACGTGTGCGAACTCAGCGAGCGCAACTGCACCATCAACCATGTTCTTTACTGTTGAGCCAGATGCGTATTCCGCACCGCCCCATGAAAATTGGATGATTCCATCTGATTCGGCTTCGGCGAAACCACGAAGCGCGGCGATGATGGTTGAAGATGATGAAACGTTAATTGCGGGATATGCGAATGCGCCAGCTTTCGCGCGATCAAGCATCTCTGCGTAAATTTCAGGGGTTGCAATGGCCATGATGACTCCAAATTATCTCGGGGCGTAATCCCTGACCGAGCGCTTCATTGGGCCGCATTCAGGCTTACGCCTAATCCAACCACCTCTGCGGGCGGATGAAAAATCGCCATTCCCTATACGCATAGGACCATTCTCTACACGCGTAGGAATTGGCGATTCTCCAGCCGGTTCGACTCCTTTTACGGATTGAGGGTCTTCTGCAGGAAGGCGATTAGGCCAGCGAGCAGAGCAGGGCTATTGATGATTTTTAGTAAGAGCGCTAGGAACGTTGTAAGCATTTTTCTCCTTTTCTTAAATAGTTCTTCTCTTGTTCTCGAGACTGGGGATCATCCCTCTTATCTTCTTTGCCACATCGCTAAAGCCTTCCGCCTGTTGATATTCACGGGTAATCTGCTGAGTTATGAGCAACCCATCAACCGGTGATTCCAGCGGCGATTCAATAGAAAACCTCTCCCACGAAAATCGCCACTTTCCTCCGAGCCCAGCCTTTGCAGCTCAGGCCAATGCCAAATCTGATTTATATGCACATGCTGAAAAAGATCGACTTGCTTTCTGGGAAGAACAAGCGCGCGAGTTAACTTGGGATAAAAGTTGGGAGACAGTTCTTGAGTGGAACTCTCCTTATGCAAAATGGTTTATCGGCGGCAAGATAAATGCATCGGTAAATGCTCTCGACCGCCACGTTGCAGCCGGTCGCGGAGACCGAACCGCATTTCATTTTGAAGGAGAACCTGGCGACACTCGCACAATCACTTATGCGCAGATGTTGGCAGATGTCAGCAAAGCTGCACATGCCTTAACGCAAATTGGAATTAAGGCCGGCGATCGCGTTGCCATTTATATGCCGATGATTCCTGAAGCAGCGGTTGCGATGTTGGCATGTGCGCGAATCGGTGCAGTGCATTCAGTTGTCTTCGGCGGATTTTCTGCTGATGCACTTCTATCTCGTATTCAAGATGCCGATGCCAAGTTGGTAATTACTGCAGATGGTGGATTTCGCAAAGGTGCCGCTTTTGCGCTTAAGCCCGCAGTTGATGAAGCGCTAAAGGGAAAGCACAACGTCGAGAAGGTTTTAGTTGTAAAGCGCACTGGTCAAGAAACTGCGTGGAACGCAGATCGCGATATCTGGTGGCACGAGCTCGTTGATAGCCAAAGCAGCGAACATAAGCCTGAATTCTTCGATAGCGAGCGTCCGCTCTTTATTCTCTACACCTCTGGCACAACCGCTAAACCAAAGGGAATCTTCCATACAACAGGTGGTTATTTGACTCAGGCGGCGTACACACATCGCGTGGTATTTGATATCAAGCCCGAGAAAGATGTTTATTGGTGCACCGCAGATGTGGGCTGGATTACCGGCCACTCTTACGTTGTTTACGGTCCGCTAATCAATGGTGCTACTCAAGTTATGTATGAAGGAACACCTGATACTCCACATAAAGGAAGAATGTTTGAGATCGTTGCAAAGTACGGCGTAACAATTTTGTACACCGCACCAACCTTGATTCGTACCTGGATGAAATGGGGAGATGAATTTCCTAAGGCGCACAACTTATCTTCACTTCGTTTACTTGGTTCAGTTGGTGAACCGATTAACCCAGAAGCATGGATGTGGTACCGCGAAATTATTGGTGCAAACAATTGTCCGATTGTTGATACTTGGTGGCAGACCGAAACTGGTGCGATCATGATTTCGCCACTGCCAGGAGTTACATCAACTAAACCAGGCTCTGCGATGAAAGCCATCCCTGGTATTAGTGCAGTTGTCGTTGATGACAATGCAAACCCTGTTCCAAATGGACATGGTGGTTTCTTGATTTTGGATAAGCCTTGGCCATCAATGTTGCGTGGTGTTTGGGGCGAGGATGAGCGTTACAAGGAAACTTACTGGTCGCGCTTTAAGGGAATTTACTTTGCAGGAGATGGCGCAAAGTTAGATGACGAAGGTGCGATCTGGTTGATGGGTCGAGTCGACGACGTCATGAACGTTTCTGGACACCGTATTTCAACAACAGAAGTTGAATCTGCACTTGTTTCACATGAAGCAGTTGCTGAAGCTGCAGTCGTTGGGGCAGCAGATGAAATGACGGGTCAAGGAATTGTTGCCTTCGTTATCTTGCGCGGCGGTATTCCTCACGCTGGCGGTGAAGAGTTAGTGAAAGAGCTTCGCGCCCATGTAACTAAGGAAATTGGCGCTATTGCCCGTCCACGTCAGATCATGGTTGTTGCAGAATTGCCGAAGACTCGTAGCGGAAAAATCATGCGTCGTTTGCTTAAAGATGTCGCTGAAAATCGCGCAGTTGGCGATGCCACAACGTTGGCAGATCCAAATGTTATGAAGTTGATTTCAGAAGGTTTGAATTCTTCTAAAGACGAAGATTAAGAAACTCTTCCTTAACCCAATCGTTTGCTTGGGTGATTAGCCCCGGAATGTAGGGCTGAACTTTAGGAAGAATCTGGCTATCGGTGATTTGGTTTTGCGCTGCCTGCCATGGTGACCAGAGCAGAACCGTTGCGATCAAGTAAAGCGCGATTACGGTGCGCGCGATTTCCAGAAGAGCACCAGCAACAGAATCTAAGAAAGCAATTGGGCCACGAAAAATTGAGGCCCGCAGACCCTTGGCTAGCGCTCCTGCGATAAATGAACATAAGTAGCCACCGCCAACAATTGATGCGATAACAAAGCCAATTCGCTTTATATCCAGCGACCAATCGTGTGAGAACTTAAGGGAAAGGTAGATTCCAAGAACTCCGCCTGCAACAAATCCGACAAATTTAAAGAGGGTGCGGATCAAGCCATTGCGGTAGCCAATAATTGTTGAAAAAACTAGCGCCACGATAATTACTAAGTCAGCAATCATTAAATCTTCACTCCTAGATGTTTCTCGGTTAAATCTATTAACTCTTGCTCAGATTTTACTTCGCCGATCTTCTTAAACTTGACATCGCCTTGGGCATCGATAAACCAGGTAACTGGCACGCCCATTCCAAAGTAACTACGAGTTTTGTTCTCGCGATCGTAGAAGTTAGGCCAACTCATGCCGTTTTCTATGATGAATTTACGAGAATTATCTGGAGATGATTCTTCTACTGCGACGCCGACTAACTGAACTT
This sequence comes from Candidatus Planktophila lacus, assembly GCF_002288385.1. NCBI lineage: Bacteria > Bacillati > Actinomycetota > Actinomycetes > Candidatus Nanopelagicales > Candidatus Nanopelagicaceae > Candidatus Planktophila > Candidatus Planktophila lacus. The sequence goes on from NZ_CP016783.1 coordinate 1,305,683, forward strand.
TGCCTTTAGCTTTCTTATAAAAGCTAACAAATTCAGGTGTTTCGGCCAAACAAGTTGAACACCAAGAACCCCAAATGTTGATGATCATCGGACCGCGGAGAGATTCCATGCTGGCACCGGCCGTGCCATCTAGACATTCAATAGTTGTGCCTTTGGTAATTGATTTATCGAAAGTAATTGACGCACAGGAAATTACTTCGCCTTTTATCGCAACGGGTTCTGGTGAAGAACATCCAGTAAGAAATAGTGCTGCGACAACAAATAAGGCGCGCTTCATCGGAAATCCTCATCGCTTTTAACCAAAGCCTTGGCTTTTATTTTATCCATTTCGCCAATTCCGAATGAAGGGCAAATTTTTGCAACAGGACATGCGCCACACGCTGGTTTGCGTGAATGGCAGATGCGCCGGCCGTGCCAGATCATCCGTTGCGACAAATTAGTCCATTCTTCTTGAGGGATTAACTCTCCCACTTCGAATTCAACTTTAACGGGATCTTTCGATTCGCTCCACTCAAATCTTCGAGAAAGGCGACCGAAATGGGTATCGACTGTAATTCCGGGAATATCAAAGGCATGTCCTAGAACAACATTGGCAGTCTTTCGACCTACACCGGGCAGAGTGATTAACTCTTCCAAAGTTTGTGGAACGTCACCGTCAAAATCCTCGATGATCTTTACAGCAAGACCTTGGATATGGCGAGCCTTGGCGCGAAAGAAACCGGTTGTATAAATCAAATCTTCAATATCGTTTAGCGAAGCTTTGGCGTAAGCGAGCACGTTCCTATATTTTTTGAAGAGCGCTGGTGTAACCGCATTGACTCGCTTATCAGTGCACTGCGCAGATAAAACTGTTGCAATCGTGAGTTCTAATGGGTTGGAGAAATCTAGTTCGCAGCGCACATTGGGATAAGTTTTGGTCAATATTCGATATATAGCCCTTGCGCTTTTACGAGTTTCGCTATCGGGGGCCATGCGAGTAAACTACCCACGTGCCTCAAGAAGATGAAGTCGTACGCAGAGCCCCGCTCTTTACCGCCCTCGATGACGCTGCCGCAGTATCCCTGCGCGCCTCGATGGATACTGTAAAGATCGCGAAGGGTTCAATCCTCTTTAAAGAAGGCGATGACGGCGAGCACCTTTATGTAATTATCGAAGGCAAGCTAAAGCTCGGAACCTCCAGCGGAGACGGTCGCGAAAACTTGCTCTCTATCCTCGGGCCTGGCGAAATGTTTGGCGAACTTTCACTCTTTGATCCCGGCCCACGCACTTCAACTGCAACTGCAGTGACCGATGCAAAATTACTTTCACTTAGCCATGAAAAAGTTATTCCTTGGCTTAAGCAGAACCCAGAAGTTTCACTGCAATTGCTTGCACGTTTGGCACAGCGCCTACGTCGCACCAATGAAGCGGTCGGCGATTTAGTTTTCTCTGATGTTCCAGGTCGCGTTGCTAAAGCCCTGATCGATCTCGGTGATCGCTTTGGAAAGACTACTGCTGAAGGTTTGCTCGTTAACCACGATCTAACTCAAGAAGAACTTGCACAGCTTGTTGGCGCATCACGCGAAACAGTAAATAAGGCTCTCGCCGATTTTGCTGGTCGCGGATGGCTAAAGCTTGACGGTCGCTCAGTGCTAATTACTGATGTCGAACGTCTGAGCAAGCGCTCTCGCTAAGTAATTAGCTAAATTAACTAAGCAACTTCAACGGTGAGTTCAACCTCAACCGGTGAATTCAAAGGAAGCTCTGCAACGCCAAGTGCGCTACGTGCAGCAATTCCTGGTTCTCCCCAGATATGCATAAATAACTCTGAAGCTCCGTTTGCAACAAATGGTTGGCTGATAAATCCTGGGGCGCCATTTACATAACAAACTATGCGAACAATCTTGACGATTGAATCAACTGGTGCCACTAACTCAACTGCTGCTAAACAATTAAGTGCACAGATTTCTGCAAGCTCTTTTGCTCGTTCTTGAGTAATTTCAGCGCCAACTTTTCCTGTATCAGCCATTGATCCATCAACGAGAGGCAACTGGCCTGCGGTGAAAACTATATTTCCGGTGCGTACTGCAGGGACATATGCAGCTACTGGCTTTGCTGCAACTGGAAGTGTTAAACCTTTTTCGGCCAACTTGGCGCGGACATCAACTGCCATTTTTACTTAACCTCTCGCTTCATGTAAGCAACGAGTTGTTCGCCGCCAGGTGCTGGAATAACTGTTACGAGTTCCCATCCATCAGAACCCCAAGTATCGAGAATCTGCTTTGTTGCGTGAGATAGAAGTGGAACGGTGGCATATTCGAATTTCATTAATTTCCTCCGGCTAGCGCTGCTTTAACAAGTGATGAAACCATTGAGCCATCTGCTTTTCCTGCGATCTGTGGCTTGATCGCGCCCATTACCTTGCCCATATCGGCAGGTCCGGCAGCTCCTGTTGATGCAATCGCTGCAGCAATCAACTTCTTAACATCATCTTCTGAAAGTTGAGCAGGTAAATACTTTGCGATTACTTCGCCTTCGGCCTTTTCTTCTGCAGCTTTCTCAGGGCGGTTACCTTTTGCAAATTCTTCAGCAGCTTCGCGGCGCTTCTTTGCCTCACGCGAAAGAACCGCGATGATCTCTTCTTCGCTAAGTGTGCGCGCCTCTTTGCCAGAAACTTCTTCGTTTGTGATCGCGGTTAAAACCATGCGGATCGTGCCTGATACAACCTTGTCGCTGCTGCGAATCGCCTCAGTTAGGTCGCTCTTAAGTGTCTCTTTAAGTCCCACTTGATTGTTGCTCCAAACCTTTGAATTGCTCGAACCCTTGAATTGCCCGAACCCTTTAATTACCTAGGTGTATCTTCTCATGCAATGAGTTATCAACTTCGCCAGGCCGAGATCCCAATCCTGCCCGCTGGCCACGCACCGATCCGCGTTCTGCACTTCTCGGATCTGCACCTGACCCCTGCGCGCAAGACCGAGATCGCCGATATCAAATCCTTTATCGATCTCTCCCCCGATTTAGTTATCTCAACCGGCGATTTTTTGGCACATATGCAAGCAGTTCCGGTCGCACTTGATGCCCTTGATGCACTACTAAACCTTCCTGGTTTATTCGTCTTCGGTTCTAACGATTATTACGCACCAAAGCCAAAGAACCCACTTAAGTACTTACTGCCAAATCACGGAAAAAGAATTCACGGTGAAGATCTACCTTGGCCAGATCTAGATAAAGGTCTGCAATCGCGGGGGTGGATAAATCTAAATCGCTCACGTGCCACAATAAAAATTAAAGATACAACTATCGAAACTCGCGGTACTGATGATGCCCATCTCGAATTTGATGATTACTCACTCGTTGCAGGAAAACCTGGTCAGTGTGACATTGCGATCGGTGTAACGCATGCACCTTATTTAAGAATTCTCGAAGGAATGTCGCGCGATGGTCTGGATGCAATATTTGCTGGCCACACACATGGCGGCCAAGTTCGTTTGCCGATGCCTGGTGGTTCACGTGCACTTACGACTAACTGTGACTTACCAACTTGGCGCGCACGCGGCTTAACAAAGTTTGGAAGCGAGCCTTACTTACATGTATCAGCAGGAATGGGAACAAGTCCCTTTGCCCGAATTCGTGTTGCAAGTCCGCCAGAAGTAAGTTTAGTAACGCTTACTGCAAAGCTTTAATGTCAGCGTCAACCATTAATTCAGCCAACTCTTTCCAATGAGTTGTGGCTTTCCAACCAAGGGCTTTAGTTGCCTTTGATGGATCTCCGATAAGCGCATCAACTTCAGTTGGGCGGATGTACTTCTTATCGGTCTCAACATGGTCTTGCCAATTTAAACCTGCGCGCGAAAATGCTGCTTCAGCAAAGTCTTTAACTGTTGCTCCAACGCCTGTGGCAACCACATAATCTGAAGGCTTATCTTGCTGCAACATCAGCCACATAGATTCAACGTATTCCTTGGCATAGCCCCAGTCGCGAACCGCATCGAGATTTCCGAGGAATAACTTGTCCTGCTTGCCAGCTTTGATCGCCGCAACTGCGCGAGTGATCTTGCGAGTTACGAATGTTTCACCGCGACGTGGAGATTCGTGGTTAAACAAAATTCCGTTTGTGGCATGCATTCCGTAACCATCACGGTAGTTAACGGTGCACCAGTACGCCATTAGCTTTGCTGCCGCATATGGAGATTGTGGGCGGAACATAGAAAGTTCGTTCTGTGGTGGTGGAGTTGAACCAAAGAGTTCAGATGTTGATGCTTGGTAGAAACGGGTATCAATATCTGCTGAGCGAATTGCTTCAAGGAGACCAACTGCGCCAACCGCATCTACCTGTCCGGTGTACTGCGGCATGGTGAAAGAAACTTGAACGTGTGACTGTGCGCCAAGGTTATAAACCTCAGTTGGTTTGATTTCACGGATTAAATTGGTAAGCCCAACACCATCAATTAGATCGCCGTAGTGCAAGAAAAGCTTTGGGTTTTTAGCGTGTGGATCTTCGTAAATATGATCGATACGAGAGGTGTTAAACGTTGAAGAACGGCGGATAAGACCGTGTACTTCATAGCCTTTAGCTAGTAAGAACTCTGCAAGGTATGAACCGTCTTGGCCGGTAACACCAGTTATGAAGGCAACTTTTTTACTCATCGTCGACTTACTCCCTTTGCAGTTGCATCGATATACCACTCGATTGTTGAAGCGATTCCGTCTCTAAGCGAGATCGCAGGTGACCAACCTAGCGATTTAACCTTCGTAACATCAAGAACCTTGCGTGGTGTTCCGTCAGGTTTCGATGAATCCCAAGCGATTTCGCCAGTAAAACCCGCAACTTCAGCGACTAATTCAGCCAAAGCCTTGATCGTTAGATCTTCGCCGCTGCCGATATTTAAGTGCTGCGCAGAATCATATTTTTCACCCGCGAGAACAACTGCAGAAGCCAAATCATCTACATGCAAGAACTCGCGCATTGGTGAACCGGTGCCCCATAAAGTTTCTTTAGCGCGACCAGACTCTTTCGCTTCAACAAAGCGGCGGATAAATGCTGGCAGTACGTGCGAACCTTGAAGCTCAAAATTATCGTTCGGACCATAAAGATTTGTTGGCATTAGTGAGATCCACTTGCGGTCATACTCTTTACGGAAAGATTTAATCAATTCGATGCCCGCAATCTTGGCGATTGCATATGCAGAGTTTGTTTCTTCCAGCGGACCAGTTAATAAATACTCTTCTTTGATTGGCTGTGCGCAATCGCGTGGATAGATACAACTTGATCCAAGGAAGATGAATTTTTCTACATCTGCCGCATGTGCAGCTTCCATTAAATTACTTTGAATTCGCACGTTATCGGCTAAGAACTCAACCGGGAAAGCGTTATTAGCCCCGATTCCGCCAACCTTGGCTGCGGCGTCGACAACGATCGAAGGTTTGGCTTTCTTAATGAAATCAATGGTGGCATCGCGGTCAAGGAGATCGCAGACGCTGCGATTAATGCCGATTACCTTTTCGCCAGTTTTCTCGTAGGCGCGAACGATTGCTGAACCAGCAAGACCGGTGGCACCTGCGACAACGATGGTCATGCGGTGAGTCTACAGGCGAAGCGTTGCGAAATTAGCGAGTGAATTCAGCGGCAACAAGCTCTGCGATTTGTGCAGTATTTAACGCTGCACCCTTACGCAAGTTATCGCCGCAGACAAATAAATCAATCGCTTTAGGATTATCCAAAGATTGGCGCACGCGACCGACCCAAGTTGGATCAGTACCTACGACATCAGCAGGAGTTGGAAATTCCTTCTTCTCTGGATTGTCGTAAAGGAGAACGCCCTCAGCTTTTTTCAGTGCGGACTGTGCAGCTTTACGAGTGATTGTCTTTGAGAAGACTGCATGCACAGTAAGTGAGTGTGTTGTGATTACAGGAACGCGTACGCAAGTCACAGCGACTTTTAGTTTAGGCATACCGAGAATCTTGCGTGATTCATTGCGAACCTTAAGTTCTTCAGATGAATAACCATCTTCCTTAAGCGAACCTGCCCATGGAATAACGTTCATAGCGAGTGGTGCTGGGAACGGTCCAAGATCTTTGACAACGGTGCGGAGATCGCCTGCGACATCACCTAAACCTTTACCGGCAACCTGATCAATTTGCGCACGCAGGCTGTCGATTCCTGGTTGTCCGGCGCCTGATGCTGCTTGGTAAGACGAAACAACAAGTTCCTTTAGACCGAACTTCTTATCTAGCGCACCCATTGCAACAATCATGGAAAGAGTTGTGCAATTTGGGTTAGAGATAATTCCCTTAGGGCGCTTCTTAATATCTTTTGGATTTACCTCTGGAACAACCAAAGGAACTTTCTTATCCATGCGGAACGCGCCTGAGTTATCGACAACAACTGCGCCACGAGCTGCCGCGATTGGCGCCCACTCGGCAGAGATCTCATCTGGAACATCGAACATCGCGATATCAATGCCATCGAATGCTTCAGGTGAGAGTGCAACAACGGTTAGCTCTTCACCGCGGCAAACCAACTTCTTGCCAGCACTTCGAGCTGATGCGATCAAACGGATCTCACCGTAAACATTTTTGCGCTTACTCAAGATATCGAGCATCACGGTTCCGACAGCGCCAGTTGCACCGACTACTGCCAGTGATGGAAGTTTCTTCGCTGACTTTGCTTTCTTAGCTACTTTGGCTTTTTTCTGAGTCATCGACCTGTTCCTCCATATACGACTGCTTCGACTTGATCGGCATCTAATCCGAAGGCGGTATGCGCTGCGCGAACACCCTTTTCGAGATCGCTTTCGCGGCAGATGATTGAGATTCGGATTTCAGATGTTGAAATCATTTCAATATTGAGCCCGGCTTCAGCCATTGCTGCAAAAAACGTTGCTGTTACGCCTGGATGTGAACGCATTCCAGCGCCAACCAGCGAGAGCTTGCCGATGGAATCGTCGTATTGAATTGAAGCGAAACCAACTTCACCCTGAATGCGCTTCAAGATCGCAGTTGCGTTTGCGCCTTCGGCCTTTGGAACTGTAAATGAAATATCGGTAAGGCCAGTTGCTGCGGCAGATACGTTCTGCACGATCATGTCGATGTTGATATCGGCATCAGCAATAGCTTGGAAGATGCGTGCAGCAATACCAGTGCGATCAGGTACGCCAACGATCGTGACCTTGGCTTCGGATTTATCGTGTGCGATACCCGAGATGATTGCTTGCTCCATGTTTCCTCCTTCAGGATGGTTTTCAACCACCCAGGTTCCTTCGTTTGGTGAAAATGATGAACGTACGTGAATTGGTAAGTTGTAACGACGCGCGTATTCAACGCAGCGCAAGTGCAGAACTTTTGCGCCAGCTGCAGCAAGTTCCAACATCTCTTCATATGTAACTGTCTTTAACTTGCGCGCAGTGGGAACAACACGTGGATCCGCACTAAAGACGCCGTCAACATCTGTGTAAATTTCGCAGACATCTGCATCGAGCGCTGCAGCAAGTGCAACTGCAGTTGTATCTGAACCACCGCGACCTAAAGTTGTGATGTCTTTTGTATCTTGCGAAATTCCTTGGAAGCCAGCAACGATTGCGATTGCACCGTCGGCGAGCGCTTCTTGAATTCGTCCCGGTGTTACATCGATGATGCGTGCGCGACCGTGAGCAGAATCTGTAATCACGCCAGCTTGTGAACCGGTGAATGAAAGAGCTTCATGTCCCAAATTTGAAATCGCCATTGCAAGTAGCGCCATCGAAATGCGCTCACCGGCGGTTAACAACATATCTAGTTCGCGACCGCCAGGAATTGGGGTAACGGCGTTAGCTAAATCGATTAGCTCGTCAGTGGTATCGCCCATCGCGCTGACCACCACAACGACCTGATTGCCATCCTTCTTCGCCGCCACGATGCGAGCGGCAACACGCTTCATGCCCTCGGCATCGGCTACGGAGGATCCGCCATATTTCTGAACGATTAGTCCCATGGCGCAATAGTGAACTAATTCGGGGCGGCTTTCCACCCGATTAGGGAAAATCTCAATATATGGAACAGCCATTCGATCAAATAGTGAGACGATCAGCTTTCTACGTTACGACGGCCTTCAAAAGCGCGACCAAGGGTTACTTCATCTGCATATTCGAGATCTCCGCCAACCGGCAGGCCGCTGGCTAAACGAGAGACGTTGATGCCAAGTGGCTTAATCAAGCGAGCTAAATAAGTAGCCGTTGCTTCGCCTTCGAGGTTCGGGTCGGTGGCCAAGATGACTTCGGTGATATTTGAGTCAGAGAGTCGAACCATTAATTCGCGGATGCGAAGTTGGTCAGGACCAATTCCATCGATCGGACTAATGGCGCCACCGAGCACGTGATACTTGCCGCGGAATTCGCGGGTGCGTTCGATTGCGATTACATCTTTGCTCTCTTCAACTACACAAATTTGCGCGGGATCGCGACGTGGATCGCGACAGATGCGACATTCCGTTTCTTCAGAAACGTTTCCGCATTGGCTGCAGAACTTGACGCGCTCTTTAACGGTGCGGATTGCATCAACTAAAGCAATAGCCGCATCACCATCGGTCTGCAAGATATGGAATGCAATTCGTTGTGCGCTCTTTGGACCAATTCCAGGCAGGCGACCTAAAGCATCGATGAGATCTTGGATCGCACCTTCGTACATCCCTGTGCTCATTATTACTTATTCTTTTCGTTGATCACAGTTGCACCAAGTTCGGCGGCGAGTAGCGCTGCACCTGATAACAGGTTCTTATCTGATGGCGCTTCATCTTTGCGAACTGCGCGCGCTTCAGGCGTTGAAGTTGTATCGATCGATGCATCAACAACGACTTCTATTTTACGATCGATGCCAACGATTTCGATAAATGCTTGGCGCAGGATCTCGTCTGATTCAGAGCGCACGAATGAGTCGCGGGCACCGGCGTTGACTATGCCGATCGTTATTAGTTTGTCGTCTACGGCGATTATCTGCGCGGAGGCGGAGAGCAAAGACCACGTTAGACGACGGCGCTTCTTAACGTTTTCGATTACATCTGGCCAAAGGCGACGTAAACCAGCGATGTCCATAACTTTGTTTTTCTCCGAAGCAGGTTGGCTCGTCGACTCGGGAAAAGCTTCTTTAGAGTCTCCTCCGCCAACTGCTTTCGGAGAAATAACTTCGGCAACAGGTTCTTCGGCAACTTTCGCTTTTGCTGCTGGTTTCTCTGAAGCCTTTGGCGCATCTTCAACCTTTGCGGGTGGGGTTGGTGCCGTGGACTTTGCTGGCGTTGGTGAAGGTGTTGCGATGTTTTCGACTCGTTCGAGGCGTTCGATGCGCGAAAGCAATCCCGCTTCGGAGTTATCGCCGCCAGGTAACAACATGCGGCCGCAAATGAGTTCGAGAATTAATCGTGGTGCTGTTGCACCGCGCATTTGGGTTAAACCTTCTGATGCAATATCTGCAGAGCGAGATAAGTTGGCAGCGCCAATGTTGGCGGCTTGTTTGCGCATACGTTCTAGTTGATCATCGGGAAGTCCACGCAAAATTGAGTTTGCATTTGTTGCTTCAAGTGCATCAACGATCATTAGATCGCGCAGGCGTTCAAGTAAATCGCCAGCAAAGCGACGTGGATCGTGACCGGATTCGATTACGCGGTCAACGGTTTTAAATAACGTTGCGCCATCGCGCGCAGCAAGTGCATCAACGGCATCATCCAGTAATGCGCCGTCAGTGAAACCAAGTAATTGGATAGCGATTTCATAGCTAACTCCATCTGGGCCAGCACCTGCCAGCAGTTGGCCAAGTACAGATAAAGCATCACGCACTGAGCCGCCGCTAGCGCGAACAACAAGTGGGATAACGCCTTTAGCAACGGTGACGCCTTCTTCTTTACAAATCTTTTCGAGGTGCTCAGCCAAGATTCCAGGTGGAACTAATCGGAATGGATAGTGGTGAGTACGTGAACGAATAGTTGAAATCAACTTTTCAGGTTCGGTTGTAGCGAAGATAAAAATTACGTGAGGAGGTGGTTCTTCAACAACTTTGAGAAGTGCGTTTGCCGCACCTGGCCCAAGCTGGTGCGCTTCATCGATGATGTAAATCTTGTACTTGCTTTGTACTGGTGCAAAGAATGCTTTATCGCGCAGATCGCGTGCATCGTCAACTAAACCGTGGGTGGCCGCATCAAGTTCAATAACATCAAGTGAACCCGGACCATTTGCAACTAAATCTTTACAGGATTGGCAGAGGCCACATGGAGTTGGTGTTGGGCCTTTTTCGCAGTTAAGGGAGCGCGCCATGATGCGAGCGCTAGAAGTTTTTCCGCAACCACGTGGTCCGCTAAATAAATATGCGTGATGTGTTTTTCCAGATGTAAGTGCGTTAGAGAGTGGAACAGTTACATGTTCTTGTCCGATTACATCCGCGAATACAGATGGTCGATACTTGCGATACAACGCGAGTGACATATTCACTCCTCTCATCTCGGCTTCAACTACATCACAAACTAAACAGAGTTCACAATACTTAAGGGACCCCTCACGCACCCATCAGAGCACGCCTACCCTTGCTGTATTCCTACCCTGGGGGAGTTCAGCGCGGTAATGCCGCGTGAGGGATCTGGCGTAAGGATAGTTGTTACACCTATACCCTTAGCCAGTCGGGAGCGATCCCGCCAGGAGGATTCGCATAGCGGCCGAGTGCGCACGCTTGGAAAGCGTGTAAAGGGCAACCTTTCGAGGGTTCAAATCCCTCATCCTCCGCAGGGTGTATTTCAGCCATCGCCAATGGGTGGGGATAACCTGATTAAGGTCGTCAGAGCTTTTCTCTATTTTTCAGGAATGCCAATAACTATTCCTAAATCATTACTTCTCGTACCTAAAATCCCCAGCATCGCTGTTGTTGGTTTACTAGCAGCCCAATTTCTTATCCTTCAAAGTATTGGAGGTACTGAACCTAAGTGCACTTTAAATGTCGAGAGGCCACACTATTCAACAAGTTTGTCTGAAAATCAAAACATCGATGCCATTAAACTGAATATCACCTCGATTTGTAATGTCTCACAAAAATACACTCAACTAAGCGCATCTATACAAAAAATTAAGAATAACCGCGAAATCACTGCCTACTCGTTTGTAAATGAAAGAAGGAGCTCGACCACCAAATCACCTAATGTCGCGAGCTTCAAAGAGCTCTTCGGTCCATGTCAGAAGGGGGTATCCGCCGCATATCGTGGCACCGCCCAGGGTTATGTGTACTTAGAAAATGGCAAAAAACTGGCTGTTAAGGGAGACTCAGGAAAATTTGTAGCGGCAGGATGCTTGATAGGTGCACAATAAAGGTGTGAGTTATTTTGAAGAGTGCTTAACATCTGGTGGTCTTCTTTTCCAAGAAGAAAGAAGAGCTCTTTATAAGTACCTGCTTGAAATAAACAAGGACTTTTATGTTAATCAAGCAAACATGCTTCTAGAGAAAGGTATTACAAGTAGAAGTATCGCTAATGGTGAAGCTACTTATTTCCTTAAGGGTAGAAAAGTGAATTACTCCGCAAGAGAGTTAAACTCTGATGAAATTCAATCTGAAGTTCGGGAAATCAAATTGACTAGGATTAGAAAATACAACATTAGAAAACTTGAGAAGTTTTTCGCGCAATGCGATGTAGACGTAATCTCGAACTTTCCTATCCCTGGACAAATTCCGAAGGCAGAATCAGGATACGGCTTTAATACATACCCTTTCTACACTCTTGCTTATTACGCCGACGGTAGGAACTACATAAAGGGAATAGTCAAAAAACTTAGGACAAATGACAACGAGATTCTTACAAAGCTTCGAACAGTGATTTAATCTATTTGATGAAATAAATTGGTTTAAATGTAAGTTAGATTTCGACGCCGATGTATTTCGTCTCGAGGAATTCGTGGATACCGTCGAAGCCACCTTCGCGACCAAGACCGCTCTGCTTTACGCCACCGAATGGCGCTGCTGGATCTGAAATCATTCCGCGGTTGATTGCAACCATTCCGGATTCAAGGGCTTCCGAAATCTGGATCGCGCGCTTTAGATCTTCAGAGTAAACGTAGCTAATTAGTCCGAAGTCAGTGCTATTTGCGAGTTCAATCGCTTCAGCATCGGTATCGAAGATAACCACTGGTGCAACCGGTCCGAAGACTTCGTGGTTAAGAATTTCCGCTGTTTTTTCTACTTCTAGAACTGTTGCTGGGTAGAAAGCGCCTGGACCATCAGGGGTCTTGCCGCCTGTTAATACCTTGGCTCCAGACTTAACTGAGTTATCAACTAGCTCTGCAATCTTGTTGCGTTCTTTAATTGAAACACTTGCGCCAAGTTGTACACCAGCATCGCGACCGCGTCCCATAACAAAAGTTCCCATTGCTTCAGCAAACTTTTGCATAAATTCTGCGGCTACCTTGCGTTGCACATAAACTCGGTTTGCTGCAGTACAAGCAGCTCCACCATTGCGCATCTTTGCCAACATCAAACCTTTAATTGCTTCATCAATATTGGCGTCATCCATAACAACAAACGGTGCATTTCCCCCGAGCTCCATAGAGCAACGAATTACATTATCGGCCGCTTCTTTAAGAATGATTCGACCAACTTCAGTAGAACCAGTAAATGAAAGATTCTTAACACGTGGATCATGCAACATCTTGGCGATCGCAGGACCAGTTGGTGTTGGAAGAATTAAATTAACTACGCCCTTTGGAACGCCTGCGCGATCAAGGATGTCCATGATGGCGAGCGCGGTCAGAGGTGTTTCACCGGCTGGCTTCAAAATCATTGTGCAACCTGCAGCAATTGCGGGACCAATTTTACGTGTTGCCATTCCGGCAGGGAAGTTCCAAGGAGTAATAAGAAGTGAGAGACCAACAGGTTGGTGTGTAACTAAAATTCGCTTATCGCCACTAGGTGACATGCGGAAATCTCCTGCAATGCGTACTGCTTCTTCAGAGAACCAGCGGAAGAATTCTGCGGCGTAGGCAACTTCACCTTTTGCATCAGGTAGCGCCTTGCCATTTTCTTTGGAAATCAACTCTGCTAAGTAATCTGCTTCTTGAATCATTAACTCAAATGCTTTACGTAGCATCTCTGCGCGCACGCGGGGCGCGGTCTTGGCCCAGGCAGGTGCGGCGCGGTGGGCGGCAGCTAGGGCGGCCTCGATCTGCGCATCTCCGGCGGTGGCTACCTTGGCAATTACTGAGCCATCACTGGGATCTGTTACATCTAAAGTGCCATTTCCATCTACCCATTGACCATCTATATATAACTGAGTGCGCATAAGATGAGCATACTAAATAGTTAAATGGACGCGCTAGCCGCGGTAACTGAAGGAGTTTTTGTGCCCAAGTCGTGGACAGATGGTGCGCCTGAACCAGTTGCTCTCCAAGAAACTGCGCATGTAAAAGATCCGCTTAGCTACAAGGTAAAGCGCCGTCTTTTAGGTAATGCGCTTAACCGACATTCGCTCGGACATCAACGTTTATCAAAGCGCTACGCACTCGGAATTCTCTCTTCCGACTGTATTTCATCTTCGGCTTACGGTACTGAACAGATTCTTATTGCGCTCTTGCCAGCATTTGGATTAGCAGCTTTCGCAATATTGATGCCAATGACAGCGGTTGTTTTGGTAATTCTTACCATAATTACACTTTCATACCGCAATGTGATCGATGTTTATACAAAAACTGGTGGCGCATACATTGTCGCGCGAGATAATTTCGGACCTGTAACAGCGCAGATTGCAGCAGTTGCTTTGATTCTTGATTACGTCGTAACAGTTGCAATTCAATCTGCAGCAGGTGTTGCCGCAATCATTTCTACATTCCCATCACTCGATCCATGGAAAATTCCAATGATCTTGTTGGTAATCGTTCTACTTACTTACGGAAATCTCCGCGGTGTTAAAGAAGCTGGAAAAGCTTTTGCATTCCCAACTTACTTCTTCGTCGGTTGTATGTTGATTGTCTTCGGAATGGGTTTCTGGCGACTCTTCAACGGAACGCTTCCAGTCCTTGCAACTGATCTACCCGGTGCGGTTGAAGTTGGACAAGAGCAAGGACTTTTAACGGCAGCTGCAATCTTTATCCTGCTTCGTGCATTTGCAAATGGCGGATCTTCACTAACTGGTTTGGAAGCAATTTCCGATGGCGTTGCGCTCTTTAAGACACCAGAACATGTAAACGCAAAACGCACACTCGTGATCATGAGCTGCATCCTTGGAACTCTCGTACTTGGAGTTTCTTACTTTGCTCATCACATTCAAGCAATGCCTTATGAATCAGGAACTCCTACAGTTATTTCGCAGATCGCCAAGGCTGCAATCGGTGGTGGTGCTTTCGGCAGCTTTATGTTCGTAATGGTTCAGCTTGCAACGATGCTTATTCTCTTTGCTGGCGCTAACACCACATACAGCGCTTTCCCACTGCTCTGTAACTTTGTTGCAACTGATGGCTACCTTCCACGCCAATTAACTAAGCGCGGCCACCGCCTGGCTTTCTCAAATGGCATCTTGCTACTTGCCGGTGGTGGAATTGTCTTGGTTTTGATTACCGCAGGTTCGGTTGAGCATCTAGTCGCTTTCTATGCACTCGGCGTATTTACTGGTTTTGCACTGGCCGGTTTCGGTATGACCAAGCATTCAATTCGAGTAAAACCCGACGGCTGGAGAGTACGAGTTGTAATTAATTTCCTTGCGGGATCTGTCTCACTCGTAATTGTGATCATCTTCTCTGTTGTGAAATTTACACAAGGCGCTTGGTTGGTTCTGGTGGTTGCTCCGATCATGGTTGTTTCATTCTTACGCTTACGTCGCCAATACACTCGCGAACAAGATGCTTTATTAGTCCGACGTGAACAAGAGCGTGCTACAACGATCGTTCGCCACAACGTTACAGTTCTGGTCGATAACGTGGATTTAGCAACAGTTGGAGCCATTCGGTATGCGCGTAGTTTGAAACCAAGAAATCTCAGCGCTGTTCACTTCGTAATCGATGATCGTCGAGCAGAAGCAATTAAAGAGGCCTGGGCCAAGTCAGATGCGCTAGATGATGTCACTCTCGAGTTAATCGACTGCCCTGATAGACGACTTGCAAATTCAGCGCTCGACTATGCAATCCGCATGACGGAAAAGAACGATGTCGAGTTGACGCTTCTGCTTCCTCGTCGTGCATATTCTGGTTTCCTTGGCCGCTTGTTGCATGATCAAACAGCGGAAGAAATTGCCGCACCTATTTCTCAATTGCAACGCGTTGTTGCAACTATCGTTCCTTTCGACGTGGATCGCATTACATCTGCAACACAATTAACAGTTGCGCCTCAAGGTGAAGCAAAACCAGCGGCAACTCCAGTTGCAAAATTTAAGCCTGTTGAAGATGTAATAAAGAACGTCGAACCAATTAGCCATTACGCAGAAAATATGACGCCAATTGGTGAAATCCAGTGGCGCAAGCGGGCTCATGTTCAGGGTCGCGTAACTGCAATTAAAAGCGCGCCGCGAGGATCTGCGCCAATTCTTCAGGTAGAAGTTTGGGATCAGACCGGTGGGGTTACTCTGCAATTCTTGGGACGTCGCGAGATTGCAGGCTTAGAAGTCGGTTCGCAACTACGCGCCGAAGGAATGGTCGGAGAAGAAGAAGGCGCTTTGACTATCTTGAACCCTTCTTACGAACTTCTTGTTTAGCGCTGACCTTCAAAGAAATCTCGCAGTAAATCAGCGCATTCACTTTCGCAGATTCCTGCTGTTACATCTAGCTTGTAAAGCGAACGTGGATCACGAATAACATCCCAAACTGAGCCAACTGCGCCGCCTTTGGCATCCCATGCGCCAAATATCAGATGTGAAATTCTTGATTGGGCAATGGCTCCGGCACACATTGGACAAGGCTCCAAAGTTACAACAAGCGTGCAACCATCTAAACGTGAATTTTGTAATCGTGCGGCAGCGTTGCGAATTGCAACAATTTCAGCGTGTGCAGTCGGATCATTATTTGCTTCTCTTTCATTAGATCCCGTGCCAATAACTACGCCATCTTTATTGATTACTAAAGCACCGACAGGAACATCTCCAGTAGCGGTTGCTTGACGTGCAATTGCGATCGCTTCTTGCATCAGCGATTCAGGCGTGTGGGTAGAAATTCTTATAGCTCCAATAACTCCGCAAATTGATCTGCGAATCCTAAGCGACTAGCAATTGCTTCGAGTTGTTCATCAGGGAAAAGTTCTGCATCATCACAGAGAGCAGAGATCTCCATTGAGTTAACGCCAAGGTCTGCCAAAATTTCTAGATGTCCAACCGGAAGTGGTTCATCATCTTCTTCTGGTGAATCTAAATCACAAAGCTCTAAGAATTCTGCAGCAACTTCATAATCAAGTGCGCAGGTTACATCGCTTAAAAACATACTTATATGTGAACCTAAAACACGAATCAACATAAAAAATTCTTCATCAATTGCTAGAAGCGCTATCGCGCCGCCATTTGTTTGTTGTGATTTAAGTCGATCAATAATGTGCGGCAGATCATGTGCGTCAGGTAACAACGCTAGGTTCCAGCGCCCCTCCTCGTGCCAGGCAGCAACGGCGATATCAACCTCGTTAGCCGCGACAGCCCCGTCGGAACTTGCTTCGTAATTTGCATCACTCACATCAGACATATTGGCACTCATTGGGCTAGATGAAAACCCCTGTAAGGTAAGCGCTATGAAAGTTCACGTCGCCGACCACCCGCTTATCACTCATAAGTTGACCGTCCTGCGCGATGAAAGAACTGATTCACCAACTTTCCGTCACTTGGTAGAAGAACTTGTGACCCTGCTTGCCTACGAGGCTACGCGTGAAGTCAGAACTGAAAAAGTTTCTATAAAGACTCCAGTCACGCAGACGACTGGCTTAAAACTCTCTGATCCCCGTCCGGTTGTTGTTCCAATCTTGCGCGCTGGCCTTGGAATGCTTGAAGGCATGACGCGTTTGATTCCAACTGCAGAAGTCGGATTCTTAGGCATGGTTCGCGATGAAAAAACTTTAAAGGCAAGCACCTATGCAAATCGTCTCCCTGAAAATTTAGCTGGGCGTCAATGCTTTGTTTTAGATCCGATGTTGGCAACTGGTGGAACTTTAGTTGCTGCAATTAACTTCCTAATCGAGCGCGGTGCAGATGACATAACTGCAATCTGTATTCTCTCGGCGCCTGAAGGAATTAAAGTTTTGGAAGATGCCTTTGCAAAATCTGGCGTTCCAATTACTTTAGTTACTGGCGCACTTGATGAAAAGCTAAACGAACACGGGTACATCGTTCCCGGTCTTGGCGATGCCGGCGATCGTCTTTATGGTGTTGTTTAAGTGGCCTCAACTTCCCCGGGATACGGAATCACAATCCGTGTTGAAGGTTCACCTGAACTTCAACCTGTTGCCTTAATTACTGCAACCATTACTGGCGCAGGTGCAACTATCACTGCACTTGACGTTGTTGAGTCACTTCTTGAAAGAGTTGTCATCGACGTAACTTGCGACACCATTGATGCTGATCATGCACAAGAAATAAATTTGGCTTTAACCGCACATAAAGGGCTAACGGTTCGCAAGGTTAGCGATCGAACATTTCTACTCCACCTTGGTGGGAAACTCGAGGTTCAATCAAAGGTCCCACTAAAGACTCGTGATGACCTTTCGCGCGCGTACACACCTGGTGTTGCGCGAATCTGTCAGGCGATTGTTGATGATCCAGCAGATGTGCGTCGCCTAACCATGAAGCGAAATACCGTCGCTGTTGTCACTGATGGTTCTGCAGTTCTCGGGCTTGGAAACATTGGACCAGCAGCTGCCTTGCCAGTTATGGAAGGCAAGGCTGCGCTCTTTAAGCGCTTTGCAGATGTGGATGCTTGGCCAGTTTGTCTTGACACCCAAGATGTTGATGAGATTGTCCGCACAGTTCAATTGATTGCACCTGTATACGGTGGAATCAACTTGGAAGATATCTCCGCTCCACGTTGTTTTGAAATCGAAGAACGTTTGCGCGAATTGTTAGATATTCCAGTTTTTCATGATGATCAACATGGCACAGCGATTGTCGTACTTGCGGCACTCACTAACTCACTCAAGCTGGTCAAGAAGAAGATGAATGAGATCACTATTGTTATGAGCGGTGCTGGCGCCGCCGGAACTGCAATTGCGCGGCTGTTAACCAAGAGTGGCGCCTCAAAGATAATTGCTTTCGATAAAGATGGTTGCGTCACTCCTGGATTTTCGGGAAAAATTTCAGATGCCATAAAGGGAGCCGATGTCTTTATTGGCGTTAGCGCTCCAAATGTATTGACTGAAGAAGATGTCGCTGGAATGGCTAAGGGCTCTATTGTCTTTGCACTGGCTAATCCAGATCCAGAGATTGATCCAGTTATCGCCCGCAAATATGCAGCGGTTGTTGCAACAGGTCGAAGCGATCAACCAAATCAAATTAACAATGTGCTCGCCTTCCCCGGAATCTTCCGTGGGCTACTAGATGCCAATGCCAACAAGATCACGGACGAATTACTGATTGCCGCAGCCGAGGCAATTGCATCTTGTGTATCCGAGTCTCAGTTAAATGCCTCTTTTATCGTTCCTAGCGTCTTCGATTCTCAGGTCGTCGCAAAGGTGGCGGCAGCAGTTAAAAAGAGCGTTTAAATGGAGTTTGCAGCCTCTTTTGATGCACAACTCTCCACGCTCGCACCATTTATCTTCTATGTAGTAGTTGCCGGGATTGTCTTTATTGAAACGGGCCTGCTATTCGGGTTCTTCTTGCCGGGTGATTCGATTCTCTTTAGCGCCGGACTTGTGGCGGCTATCCATGGAAATATAAATATCGTAATTCTGATATCTGCGATCTTTCTCGCCGCATTCTTCGGTGATCAAGTTGGATTCGTAATTGGTCGAGTTGTAGGTCGTCCTTATTTAGATAAGCGCGAATCTCTGCGCGTACAGAAAATGATTAAAAACGCCGAAGATTTCTATGAAAGAACTGGCTGGTGGGCTGTTGTCGCCGCTCGATTCTTCCCATGGATTCGCACCTTCGTTCCACCAATCGCCGGCGCAGCGAAGATGAATTACTACCGTTTCTTATCGGCAAACGTTCTTGGCGCACTTTTATGGGGCGTGGGAATAACTCTCGCCGGGTACTACGCAGCTTCTATTCCTTGGGTTAAGAGTTTTTCCTACGCAATCGCCGCTTTCTTTATTGGCGCTTCAGCAATCTCCGCTTTTGTGAATTACCGACGCCACCGACAACCACGCCCAGATAAGTCATAAGAATTCCAGTTACTAAGTAAGCGCTAATCTGCACACCTTGAGTTGGTGAGTAAAGGTCAATAAGTAAAGAACCAACGAGCTGCCCACCCACGCTAATTAAAGTAAATGTCAGAACACCTAAATGTTGAACAATTGTTGAAGTAAATGCGATGTAGATAACTCCGATTGTTCCGCCGGTGTACATCCACCAAGCACCAGATGGAAGTGCGACTATTTCAACCTGAGTCACTAGCGCCGCAACGATTAGGAATACAAGTAGAAATGTTGTACCCATGATGAAGTTGAGCAAAGAAGTTGTGAAACTTTGTTGGGTGCTCTCGTTAATCTGACCATTTAACGCTCTTTGAACGCCAACAATCGCTCCTGCAAAAACACCGAAAAAGACTGCAAATAGCGAGAGATTTCGCGCATCAATTCGATCAATTACCGAAACCAAGACGGCAAATACAGTTACAAACGCTGCCAAAACTCGACGCTTGGTGATCGCTTTCTTGCCACCGCCGGTTAACCCGATCCGGTCAACAAATAGCGATGATGCAGTCTGTCCTGCAATAGATGCCACTGAATAGATTGCAACGCCAACTATTGGAACTACCTGCGTTTGAAAAGCGACAAAA
This sequence comes from Candidatus Planktophila lacus, assembly GCF_002288385.1. Taxonomy (NCBI): domain Bacteria; kingdom Bacillati; phylum Actinomycetota; class Actinomycetes; order Candidatus Nanopelagicales; family Candidatus Nanopelagicaceae; genus Candidatus Planktophila; species Candidatus Planktophila lacus. The sequence continues at coordinate 1,325,555 of NZ_CP016783.1, forward strand.
CTGCCGCCGAGCATTCCTGCAAAGAGAGTCCAGATTGGAATCTCTTTCTTTGTCACAGCGCTCTTTAGATTGCGAATGCCTTGCTTAATTGCAGGATTAAAGGCGGCGATTACCGAAATCACAATTAGACCAGAGCCAAATGAAACTAGCGCTGCTTCAATTGGGTTTCCCATACGATGTGAAAGTTCGCCATTAGCGCGCGCTTGCAGCGCGATCATTACACCGGAGATAGCCGCTAAAAAATTTAGGCGGGGATTACTTTTATTCACTACTTATGAGTGCCGACAAATTCACGCTTATCTGCGATCCAATCCATCAGAGCGAAAAGAACGCCAGAGACAACAAATGTTAGGTGGATTGCGATTCGCCAGATGGTGCCTTCACCGACTTCAGCTTCACCAGCTAGTTCGATGAAATCTTTGAGAAGTTCGATTACCGAAATAGCAACTAGCGATCCAATTAACTTGATCTTAAGCCCACTAAAATCAATGGTTCCCATCCAATGTGGACGATCTTTCGATTCAGTTGCAATATCAATTCGAGAGACAAAGTTTTCATAACCGGCGAAGATAACCATCAAAATCAAGTTAGCTAGTAGCGTTAAATCGAGAAGTGCAAGAAGCGCCAAGGTGAATTCGCTGGCGTTCATTGAAGCTGTCTTCTCCGCCAAATGCCAAAATTCAATTACGAAGCGGTAGGCAAGTAGTCCGAGCGCCCCGACTAAACCTAAGTAAAGAGGCGCCAGTAAGAAACGGCTGCGAAAGAGAATGGCTTCAACGGCATGGGATATACGACTCATAACTTTATTTTAACTCAAAGGCCAAGTTGAAGGGTGATTTCTAACCATTCTTCTTCGCGAGAGTTGATTTCTGCGCGTTGTGTTTCTAGTTCTGCGCTGATCCGAATCAACTCTGTCGGGTCGAATGCGGCTTTTTCTTGCGCGCTTTCAAGCTCTGCGATCTTTTCCTTAGCCTTCTGAATCTGTCTTTCGACGCGAACCAAATCTTTTTTCAATTGTCGCTGCTCCGCCGCAGAAGATTGAGATTTTCCTTTTGCTGCTTCAGCTGGTTTTTGCAGCGACTGCGCTCGTTGTTCCAAGTATTGATCAACACCACGTGGCAAATCGCATAATTCTTTATCTCCTAGCAGCCCAACGAAACGATCACAGACGCGTTCCAGGAAATATCGATCGTGTGAGATGACTATAAGTGTTCCACCGTAGCTATCCAAAAGATCTTCAAGTTCAGTTAGCGTCTCAATATCAAAATCATTTGTTGGTTCATCAAGTAATAAAACATTTGGGGAATCCATTAACAAGCGCGTTAGTTGTAAGCGACGTTTCTCTCCCCCAGATAGATCTCCTACAGGAGTCCATTGCGAGTCTTTATCAAAGCCAAGACGTTCGCAGAGTTGTGATGCAGAAAGTGACTTACCATTTCCAAGTTCGATATGTGAAGCAACCTTTTCAACCGCCTCTAAAACTCGCCAAGTTGGATTTAACTCATCAAGATGCTGCGTCAGGAATGCCGCTTTAACAGTGACACCGGTTACGAGTTTTCCAGCATATGGTGGAATTTCCCCCGCCAGCGTGCGCATTAAGGTGGTTTTTCCAGCACCGTTTACGCCGACAATTCCTATGCGGTCGCCAGGACCAACGTTCCAGTAGAGATCGTCGATCAACTCTTTCTCACCGGCGCGAATTTGCGCATGGTGAGCTTCATAAACAGTGTTACCTAATCGGTTACGTGCAAATTTCAACAGTTCACCTTGATCGCGCGGCGCAGGTTCCTCAGCAATCAATACATTTGCGGCATCTACTCTAAATTTCGGTTTTGTTGTTCGCGCAGGAGCACCGCGGCGCAGCCACGCCAATTCTTTACGAATCAAGTTATTTCGACGCGCATCCATCGCACTTGCTTGTCGGGAACGTTCAGCCTTAGCCAAGACGAATGCAGAATAGCCACCGTCATACTCTTCTACTTTGCCACCAACAACTTCCCACGTTCTATCAGTGACCGCATCAAGAAACCAACGATCGTGAGTAATAACTAGGACCGCTAAATTCTTTCGTTGGTTTAAATGCTCTGCCAACCAAGCAACGCCTTCCACATCTAAATGGTTTGTCGGTTCATCCAACAGAATTAGATCAAGGTCATCGATCAGAAGTTTGGCTAATCCAACACGGCGTTTTTCACCGCCAGAAAGTGTGGCAAATTTTCTTTCAAATAAGTGATCGTCAAAGCCACCGAATAGCCCAGTAAAAACTTCTCGGATTCCAGAATCACTTGCCCATTCATGTTTTGCTCTATCGCCAATTACTACATCGCCAACTGTTGAATTGGGATCTGCTTTATCAACTTGGGAAAGCAGCCCGATATTCACGCTATTTGCTTTAGTTACGCGGCCTTGATCTGGTTGTTCAACAGCAGCAATAATCTTCATTAGCGTGCTTTTTCCAGAACCGTTACGGCCAACGATTCCGATGCGATCGCCTTCAGAAACGCCAAGTGAAACTCTTTCAAGCAGCGCTCTAATATCAAAGGCCTTTGAGACCTCTTCGATATTGACAAGATTGCGCGCCACGATGGGAGAGCGTACCTTTCAACTATGAAAGCCACGGACCGACAATTTGCCATCGATCTTGATGAACGCGATCCATTAGCGCGCTTCCGTTCGCAATTTGTGATCAGCGATCCAAATATCTGTTATCTGGATGGCAATTCGCTAGGTCGTTTGCCTCTTTCAACGATCGAGGCAGTCAACTCCTTTATGCGAGATGAATGGGGTCCCGAAGTAGTTACCGGTTGGGGACACTGGGTTGATGAAGCGCAACCAACTGGCGATCTAATTGGTCGGTCGACTCTTGGAGCTGCGGCCGGACAAGTCTTGGCTTGCGATACAACATCCGTCAATTTCTATCAGTTAGCACTGGCTGCAATTAACGCCCGCCCAGGACGCAAAACAATAATTACCGATGCTGCAAATTTTCCGACAGATCGCTACATACTTGAAGGAATTGCAAAACAGTTAGGGCTTAAATTAATAATTATTGATAACGAAACGCCAGGCAAAGCAGAGAACGAGCGAATAACTCCTGAAATCTTGGAACCTTACTTAAGTGACGATGTAGCACTAGTTACCCTCGAAGTTATTCAGTATCGCTCAGGTGCGCGCAATGACATCAAGCCCTTAACTGACTTAGTCCGCAAATACGGGGCGCTCATGCTCTGGGATGCCAGTCATGCAGTTGGTGCGATTGAGATGGACTTTGATAAGAATGGCGTTGATATCGCGGTCGGTTGTACATATAAATATGGAAATTCAGGACCTGGTTCCCCCGCTTGGTTATATGTAAATAAGAAGGTGCAGGCCGAACTTCAGGTTCCAATTCAAGGTTGGTTCTCTCAAGGTGATCAATTTGCAATGGGTCCAGTATTTGAAAAGGCGGAAGGGATTCGTGGTTTCCAAATTGCTAGCCCTTCACTCATTGGGCTTCGCTGTATAAAGAGCGCGTTTACGATGATCGAAGAAGCAGGTATCGGCGCTATCTCTGAAAAAGCAGCGATCGGAACCGAGATGATGATTCAGCTTTACGATGCGTGGCTGGCAGAACTTGGATTCACTTTACTTACTTCACGAAATCCCCAAGAACGTGGTGGGCACATTTCACTTGGCCATCCAGATGCTGCGCGTATTTGTGTTGCGCTACGCGAGTTCGCAGATGTAATCCCTGACTACCGCACTCCAGATTCAATACGTCTAGCGATAGCGCCACTGCCAACTTCTTATGTTGAAGTTTGGGATGGTTTTGCGCGCATTAGAGATCTAGTTTCATCACGGCAATACGAAAAGATTGAAAAAACAGATTCGCGTGTGACATGAGCGATCAAGATTTCGATTCTGCACTTACCTACACTTCGTATCTGGCAGTCGATGAACTTTTAAAGTTACAAAAGCCACTATCTAAAAGTACAGATTCAGAAGGTCCCGAGCATGATGAAATGTTATTCATCATCATCCATCAAAGTTACGAACTCTGGTTTAAACAGTTAATTCATGAATTTGAGGCGGCTGCAAAATCTCTTGAAGCCGGAGATACCCACCGCTCTCTTGCAATTCTAGGGCGTATTCGCACGATCTTAAAAGTCTGCGTAACACAGGTGGATATTTTAGAAACTATGACTCCCCTTCAGTTCAACGCTTTCCGCGGTTATCTTTCATCATCAAGTGGTTTTCAATCTGCACAATTTAGAAAAGTTGAGGCGCTCTTAGGTCGCAGAGATTCCAAGATGGCTTCGCACCTTCCTATCGATGTTCAGGAAGAAATCCGCGAAATCACTTCACGAAATTCGATCTGGGATTCAACTCTCGCCTACCTTGCAAAGCGCGGACATAAGATTCCTAGCGATGTCTTGGAACGCGATAAAAGCACTCATTACCAATCCGATCCACGAGTACTCGAGGCGCTCCTTGAAGTACACCGTAGCGATCCTGAATCTGCAATGGTTTGTGAGCGATTAGTAGATATCGATGAGGGCTTACAAGAATGGCGCTATCGCCACGTGAAAATGGTGGAGCGAACTATTGGCCATAAAGTGGGCACGGGTGGTTCAGATGGCGTTAAATACTTAGCAAGTACTTTATTTAATCCGGTCTTTAAAGATCTCTGGGAGATCCGATCTCAATTTTAATAAGTAGTTAAATTCTTCCCGTTGAGACAAGGAAGATAATCACAATTATAGAAATAACAGCGCCAACAGCGATCAGCGCTAATTGAGCCCACTTTGGTATGCCGGCTTTATCTGCAGCTTTTTGGGCGTAAGTTCTTGTGTGAACCATTACTCGCGCCGCCCATGCAAATTCTGTCGCCAAGATTCCTAGTCCAGCTAAAACGATCAGAATTCCAGGTCCTGGACCAACTAGAGCAATTGCGCCAGCAACAGTTATAGCACCGCCAATCATACCAATAATTATTCGCCAAACTAAGCGACCGATTACTGTTTTCTTAAACCAAGTTCTGATTCTCATTTTTTTCTTATTCCCTCAGTTAGTTCTCCGTAAGCGGCATCTGCAATTTCTCTACGTCGCATTTTATAACTTTCAGATGCGCCAGTTATTAAATGTTCAAAACGTCTATTACCTTTTATTAGCGGGTGAAGGCTTTTTGCAGTGTTCTCTTCTCCCCAAATTGGAGGTTCTTCGCGAGTAGTTTCAACGTTCGCATGCGGGCGTAGTTTGCGATAAACAAGTGCGAGTCTGCGCAAACCAAGATATGCAACATGGCGCAGACCGCGATTTAAATGTTCTTGGATATTTAAGCGGATAAAGGTGGCTCGAGAAGGACGCACTGGCTCTTTTGCCGTAGCTAGCTCGTAGAGAATCTTTGCAATCTCGGCACCACCAGTTGTTTCGGGAAGCTCTGCACATTTAGCGCTTAACGCAGCCCTTACTTGTGGGTTCTGTAGTTCGCGCACCTTCGCAGAAATATCTGCTAAATCTGCTTGATCGGCGCGAAGTGCAAAGCCAAAGTCATGGCACCACTTGGCGCGGGCATCTTGATCATCGGTCCCGCGAATATTTGAGACAAAGACTGTTGGCACCAACGCCGGCAAGAGTTCATGAACTCCGTTGTAGCCAGTCGCACAAACGCTGGCATCAAATGCGTGAAGAACTTTGGCTAGCGGGAAGTAGCGAACCACCCGGATATCTAGCCCTTCTGGAGCCAGAGATTTTCCATCTTTATCTAAAGGTTGCTTGGTAAGGATTACTTGCAGATCTTTCCAACCTAAGAGCCCTGAAAGCGCTGCGGTCATCTTCTCGTTGACATCGCTATCGCCAGTTCCGAGCTGAACCAATACAGCAGGGCGGTTTAAATCTAACCCCAGAATCTGGCGGGCCTCATCGCGGCTAAATGCAGTGCTCTTATCAAAGAGTGAAACCGGCGAAGTTAGCGTTGCATCTTTGCGAGTTGCAGTTGGCCCAAAATCATATGCGCGCGCAATATCTCCTGGTTCAACGATGTGATCCATCATCTTTGATTGCAAACCTAAGACAAATCTCTGCGGTTTCTTCTGCCAGAGACCGCGACGTACCCATACTAAAGAAAGTTTTGGATGGCTAAATTTTGCAGCAATAACACCTGGGTACGGAACTACTCCATCAAAAGATAGAACTCGTGCACCAGTTTCATCAACTAACGCTAGTAAACGATCACGCAAGTAAATATCCCAGTTATCGCGCGTCATCCACATTCGATCTTTACCAGGAATGTATTCGCAACGTATTCCCATAAAGTCCGGAACTTCTGCTATTCCGCCAGCCATAGAAACAATAATTGGATTTGCAATCTCTTTTAGAGAATATGCAATTGCAGATGCACGAGCTAAATGGCCCATTCCTACGCCATTGCTTGTTGCAAGAATTATTGTTGGTTTTTCCATAACGCCCTAAAGTTTATGAGAAACGCCCGAACTTCTCGCATAAAATGGCCTAGGGGTTGCAACTTTTTTTGACTTCAGAGATACTTAACCCACATTCGAAAGAATGAAAGGATCGGGAGAGTACTTCTCAAACGAGTTTCTAAATCAGAAACCTTTGCCGTACAGCTTTAAAATGATTACACAATCGCATCATGCGGAAAGTTTTAGATTAGTACCAGCAACATCAACGCCTGTCTCGCCTGAAAAAGTAGCCTCTTTACTTGCCTCAGAGTGGGAGTTATTTACTAAGAACACTAAGGGATCGCTCGCTGAGAGCGCACGCTCCATGAAATCCCTTCCTTTAGGCGTTACCTCAAGTTTCCAACACTGGGATCCATATCCAATTTCAATTGTCTCTGCGCAAGGCGCATGGATGACCGATGTTGATGGTCGTCAGCTGCTCGATCTTTCAATGGGCTTCGGAGCAATGCTCGCTGGCCACTTAAACCCAGTCGTCGTTGAAGAAGTTAAGGCATCGCTCGATACCGGGATGCTCTTTGTCACCCCTTCACCTATCTCAACCGATGCTGCTGAACGTATCTGCCGTCGCTTCGGTATTGATCAGGTTCGCTTTACTAACTCTGGCACCGAATCAACTATGTATGCCGTTCGCGTGGCTCGGTCTGCAACTGGTAAGCGCGATATCGTAAAAGTTGAGGGCGGTTATCACGGAAGTTACGACCCATTTGTAGTTTCAGCAAAACCAAAACTTGATGCTGCTGGCGATGCTGATTTCCCAACCGCTGTGGTTGATGAGAATTTAGTTGCCGGAAATGTTCACGTTGTTCCTTATAACAATCCTGAATCGCTAGAACAAATTTTCGCTAAGCACGCATCTACCATCGCTTGCTTCATCGTTGAACCAGTTCTCGAAAATATCGGAATTGTTCTTCCAGATGCCGGTTACCTAGAACGTGTTCGCGAACTCTGCGATCAATACGGAATTGTCTTAATCTTTGATGAGGTAAAGACTGGTTTAACTGCTGGCCATCAAGGTGCAGCGCAACGTCTTGGCGTTAAGCCAGATTTGATTACTCTTGCAAAATCAATTGGTGGCGGATTAACTCTCGCTGCATTTGGTGGCAAGCAGAAATATATGGATTTCGTTGTAAATGGAAAGATGGCTCACTTCGGAACATTTAACGGCAACCCGCTTGCCATGGCCGGAATTCGCGCTGTCGATAAAATTTGTACCGCCGAAACTTTGGCTGCTGCTGAAGCGCTTAATCAACAAGCGCTAGAGCGCATCTCAGAGATTATCGAGGAGTATCAACTACCTGCACACACCGTTGGATTCGGTGTTAAGGGCTGTATTACTTGGTCGACAACTCCAGTGCGCAACTACCGCGATTACAAAGCAACCGACTTTGGCGTAGCCGAACTCTCTTGGCTCTGGTCACTTAACCGCGGAATCATTACGCCTCCGGGACTTGATGAGCAATGGTTGATCAGTTTGGCTCACGGACAGAAAGAGATCGACATCTTGGTCGAAGATTTCCGTTCACTTGCCGCAGCGCTTCGTAGCTAATTACTTTTTAGCTAATCGATCCGAACTACGAAATCTGCTCGCGCACGCCCGCGTTCGATTAATTGGGCATTTGCTTCATCAGTTCCCTTTGCCCACGCTTTGGCAGCTTCTGGTTCTTTTCCGTAAGCGATATGGCGCGAGATTAAGCGAGCAATTCTCTTATCGTCATCTACATCAACCATCCAACTCTCATCCAATAAGTCTTTTACCGCTTCCCAACCGCCAGCATCGTGTAATAAGTAATTACCTTCAATAATTACAACCTTGGTATCTGATGTAACTACGCCCTGAGCCGCGATTGATTCTTCAATAGCACGATCAAATATTGGATAGTAAATACTCTGTGTTTGCTCAGATCTAATTCGCTTTACAAGGGATGCAAAACCTGCAACATCAAAGGTATCTGGAGCGCCTTTTCGATCAGCGCGCTTTAGATCCTTTAAAACCTTATTGCTTAAGTGATAACCATCCATCGGGACAACAGTTACAAACTCTTTGGGAAGTTTGCTCATTAAGAACTTTGAGAGCGTGGATTTTCCGGCGCCAGGTTTGCCAATTATTCCGATAAGCACGCGCTCAGTTGAGTCAGAGAGAAAGCCTTGAATCCTTGCTAGAGCCACCTGTTGGTTTGCTAATTGTTCGGGCACTTTTCAAGTTTAGCGCTTGAACTTAACGCAATACTAGGGAATCATAATTTCATGATAAAAAACGGAATCATCAACGGAGATCTCGCCTCACTTCTAGCCAGATTTCGCCATGTAAACACCATTGCGATTGTTGATGGCCCATTTCCGACTTATCCGAACGTTGAAACCATCGACCTCGCACTAGTCATGGGAACTCCAACGGTTTCACAGGTACTCGACGCGATTTTGCCGCACCTAGATTTAACTGGAATGTACTTAGCTGCAGAGTTTGAGGCGAAGGTAGATGCAGCGAAAGTTGCTGAATACAAAACTCATCATCGCGGATTAGCAACTACGGTAATTCCTCACGAAGAATTTAAAGTAAAAGTTGGCCAAGCGCTAGGAATTATTCATACCGGCGATGCTGTTCCGTACAGCAGCGTTATTTTACGATCAGGCTGAAATCAATCTCTTCAATTTTTGGATAAGAAGACTGCGCTCCCTTTCGGGTAACGCTCTTGGTTGCACAATCGATTCCAAATTGAACTGCTGATTCTTCGCTTGCACCCGATGCTAACGCAGCGGCAAATGCGCCAATAAAGCAATCGCCTGCACCAGTTGTATCCGTCGCCGTTACTTTCTTAGCTGCGAATCGCTTAACAGAACCGTCTGCAGTTACTAGCGCTGCCCCATCGCTTCCCAAAGTTACGATCGTGCGGCCAGTTTTGCGAAGCGATGCAATAACTGCATCTGAATCCGGTGCACGATGGGTCTTATCGAGTTCAGCAAATTCAATCTCGTTAGGTATTAACCAATCTGTTAACTCGAGCAGGTCATCTGTAAGTGGTTGATAAGGCGCAGGATTAAGGATTGTTGTGATCCCAAGTTCCTGAGCGGTACGAAAAGCAGCCAACGTTACTTCTTGGGGAATTTCACATTGCGCAATTAATACGCTGACTTCCTTTAACTTGGAGACTTCATCAATTGCGTTCTGTGGCGTCAGCGCAAAATTTGCACCTGGAACAATTGAAATTCGATTCTGGCCTTGGCCATCTACCCAAATATGTGCAACGCCTGTGTGTGTTGGTAATTGCAGAACGGAAGTTGTATCAATTCCACAATTCTTAAAGTTAGCCAAGCTTTCGCTACCAAATCCATCGTTTCCGACGCCGGTGATCATTGCGACTTTAGCGCCAGTACGGGCTGCCATTACCGCTTGATTGGCGCCTTTTCCACCGAATCCAGTTGTAAAACTTTCTCCAAAGCGGGTTTCACCGGCGGCCGGAAGAATGTCTGCATAGACAGTTAAATCCATCATGGTGCTGCCGATTACAGCGATCTTGGTTTTGGAAAAGTCTTGCATCTTTACAACGCAACTTCCGTACGAGTTTCATGTGATTTCATCGCTGCTGCAAATGTGCGATGCGAATCAACAACTTCAGAAACGGAGGCGCAAGCAAATTTATCGCCAAGTTTCCCTTCGCGTTCTGCGAAGTATGCAGCCCACATCTGCAATAGCGCATCAGGAAAACCAAACTCAAAGATATGTCCGGTGATTACTGGCCAATTTGAAACGTGGCCTGGTTGGATCTCTGACCAGACTTGTTCTCCGTTACGCAGCGCAAAGGTGTGATAAACCGCAGGGTTCTTTGTACTAAAGCGAACTCCCCCGGTCATTCCAATTGCGCTAAAGAAGAAGGTGTTGCTTTCGCCGGGTGCGATTCGCTTCATCTCCCAGAACATTGGAAATTCACGATCGTTGTCGGGGTTGGCAGCGCGCATCGCTAAAACTGCATTATCAAAAGTATCGCAAGGCACTTGCTCGCCTGCAGCGCTTTCACGATGCGTAACGATGTCATCAAGAATTGCAAAAACCTTAGTTGGTTTATATCCCAAGCGAAGTGGAATATGCGCTGCATGCATTCCAAGATCACCAAGTACGCCGATATCCCCGCAGAATTTACGTTGGCGTTTCCAGTTAATTTTCTTCTTGCGATCTATATCTGATGAATGAAGCAACCCTGAACGAACTTCAACTATTTCTCCTAGATTGCCGCTGCGAGCTTCGCGAATAGCAGCCTGTGCGCCCGGAAAGAATGGCAGTTCGCTAGATACGCGTACGAAATTTTTCTTACCGACTAGCGCTGCCTCAATCTTTTCTGCAGCTGCTAGATCGATTCCGAATGGTTTTTCACCTAGAAAATCTTTACCAGCGTTTATAGCGGCGATATAGATTTCTTCATGCAGGTTATGCGGAACGGCGATGTAAACCACATCAACGTTAGGGCTAGCCAATAACTCTTTGTAATCACTGTATGACTCAGAAACTCCCGCGTTGGTAAAGAATTCGCGCACTGCATCGGAAGTATCTGCGATCGCGGTAATTACTGGGCGAACTGGATGATCTAGGAGCGCATCCCAGCGCCCAACTAGAGCAAGTAGTTCACGGCCCATTAGGCCACCGCCGATAATTCCGACCTTTACCGTCTTCTGTGTAGACATATCAAGCAGAGACAATCTTTAGCGCATCCTGTGCGGATGTGCCTTTATGTAACATCGCCATCAACGCTTGAGTCATCTTCGCTGGTTTTGGATGGGCGATGATATTTCGACCATAAACAATTCCGGCTGCGCCTTGCTTTAGAACTTCGGCGGTGCGATTTAGCAGGTCCTCATCAGAGACACGTCCACCACCACGAACTAGAACTGGTACTGAACCCGCAGTTTGAATGACGTGGTGATAATCAGCTGCGATATCTGTTGGATCTGCCTTAATTACATCCGCGCCTAATTCAATTGCCTGTCGCACAAGTGGGACAACTTTTTCAAGCTCACCATCTGATGTGTATCCGCCGGTTGTTGCATCCTTCATAACTAGAGGCTCAACCATTAGCGGCATTCCGTAATGCTCGCATTGCGCCTTAAGAGTCATGATGTTGCGAATACAAGAATCGCGAAGTTCGGGGCGGCCCGGAAGATCAAGTAAGTTCACAACCACAATCGCGGCATCAAGACGAACTGCCTGCAGCACCGCATCTTCAAGCAAAATACTAAAGAGATGATCCGGAATTACCTTGCCATAAACGTTTGCGACATCCGTGCGCAACACCAGCGCCGGTTTATTTGGTTTCGGATTGTTTTGTAGGTGCTTGGCTTGCCCTAGGGTCAATTGAATTGCATCAGGTGCAGCATCGATCAAGGTATTAACTGCAGCGCCCATATCTTCAATGCCTGCAAGGAATGTTCCTTCACCAAAGAAGCCATGGTCAACTGCGATATCGAAGCAGCGGCCATTGTTAAATAAGCGCTTTAGGCGAATTGATACATCAGACATTAAGTGGCTCCATTTTCGCTGGTAATTTCATTAACTCTGCAAGTAGTCTAGAACCATGTCACAGAGTTCAACCACCCCTTCCAAGCTACCTTCTAATCAATTTGATCACTTTTATCGCGGTGGCAATCGAATCGGCGCCTTACGTCACGGCCCCGGAGGACCAATGCGTCCTGAAGAGTGGATCGGTTCGATCACAACTCGTTTTGGTGAAGCAGAGCAAGGGCTTTCACGTTTAAGTGATGGCACTTTGCTACGCGATGCAATCAAGAACGATTCTGATGGTTGGTTGGGTGCAGATCACGTAAAGAACTTTGGCTTAAGTACAGAAATTTTAATCAAGTTGCTAGATCCAGATCAGCGCCTTCCAGTTCATTACCATCCAAATAAAGCCTTTGCGAAAACTCATCTCGGTTTAGATCATGGAAAAACGGAAGCGTGGATTATCTTGGAAGCGCCCGCTGGTTCTGGAGTTGGACTCGGATTCGCACAGAAACAGAATAAAGAAGATCTACTTAAATTGGTTCGCGCGCAAGATTCTGCGGCTCTTCTTGCATCACTTCGTCGCACCGAAGTTCAAGTTGGCGATGCGGTTTTAGTTCCAGCAGGAGTTGCACATGCAATTGATGCTGGAATATTTGTTTTGGAACTACAAGAGCCAACTGATTTATCAGCGCTTCTTGAATGGGAAGGCTTTGCAGTGGATGGAATCAAAGATGGCCATCTCGGTTTAGGTTTTGAAACCGTTACCGACGCGCTGCTACTTGATCCTTTAACTGATTCTGAATTTGATTCACTAATTACTCATAACGTCTTTTCGGGTGGGGCGCTTCGTTCGGTTCTGCCTCTGAAATCAGATGGGTACTTCCGAGCGCATTTAGCGCCTGGTTCTGGTGATTTCCAAGCTGGCTTTGCCGTCGCACTTGTCTTAGATGGATCAGGATCAATTTCCTTCGCTAACGCACCAGAAATGGGGATAACTAAAGGCGATGCCATTGTGATTCCACATAGCGCTGGTGCGTTTGCTTTCAGTGGAGCGAACGCGATTGTCTGTCGCCCACCACTTGCAGAACTGGCGCGAGTTGCGCCGTAAGCGTCACGATTAAAATGTCTCAACAAATTTTGATCGGTGTCGATATCGGCACATCTCGAATCAAGGCAGTTGCAACAGATATTGATTTAAAGGTAATCGCTGAGTACGCCGAGCCAACTCCTTGGCGCCATGAGAAAAACAATAGCGATATAGATATGTTGCTCTTGGCTAAGACGGTCACCGCAGTTGCAGCGAAAGCGGCAGAACTTGCTGGTGGGAAAGTCGCAGCAATTGGTTTCACCGGCTTTAGCGAAACCGGAGTTTTGATTGATGGTGCTGGTAAGCCACTGGCACCTGGTTTAGCGTGGCACGATCCGCGTGGCTTAACTGAACCAATCATCAAAGAGCTTGGCGATTACGAATTTAGAGCGCGCGCTGGTGCACTGCTAAATGAAATTGCATCGATTTCAAAAACGCTCTGGTTAAATCAGGAATACCCTGAAACGCGCAAAGCCAAACACTTTCTCTCAGCGCCAGAATGGGTTGCTTACTGCCTTGGCGCAGATTTGGTAAATGAACTTTCACTAGTAAGCAGAACCGGTTTCTACGATGTCGAAGCGCGTGCACCTTGGCGTGAAGCAATGGCGTTAGTTGGCGGAGGAGAAGATTTCTTAGCTCGTTTAGTTGTGGCAGGCGAACCAATTGGAGTTGTTAATAACGATGCCCCAGAAGTTTTGCGTGGTGCAGTCATCACTATTGCTGGACATGATCATTTCACTGCTGCGTATTACTGCGGTGCGATAAATGAAGGATCGCTCTTTGATTCGATGGGGACCGCTGAGGCTTTACTACGCACATTTAAGAAGCCGTTATCTCGAGATGCCATCGCTGAATTAGCGGCAGCCAACGTTGGATTAAGCGCTTCGGTAATTGCAGATCACTTCACTTTGCTTGGCGCACTGCCAACTGGCCTAACACTTGAAAGAGTTTGTTCGCTCGTTGGCGTTTCAACGCGAGATGAGAAGATTGCACTTGGTGAAGCAGCGTTAAAGACAGATCCAAAAGCTAGTGCGCTACGGGTTAACAATGATTATCACGGTCTCTCTGTCACAAACCTTGATGATGCCGTCTCGCCTGCCGCGCTCTTTCGAGCAACTGCTGAACATCTCGTTGATGAGTCGGCGAAGATGGTCTCGCTGATTGAAAAGTTCACCGGACCTGCGACAGAGGTAGTTATCGCCGGTGGTTGGGTAAAAAATCCAATGATTGCAAGTGCGAAGAAGAAACAATTTGGAAGTTACAAAGTCTCTGATGCCACCGAGGCTGGTGCAACAGGCGCCGCTGAGTTCGCGGGAATTGCTGCAGGAATACTTAATTTAAGAAGTTAGCTATTTATATTGTTCAAGAGTCCAGGCGCGAACACCGCCGGCTACTCCTGCTGCATTTGGAACGATAACAACTTCATCGCCCATACGATCTAGATCTGCTTGGCGAATACAGCGCGCATTTCCGCCGCCGATATAAAGGCGATCCCACATAAATACTGGGCGAAGTTCATCAACCATGGCGCGAATACGGCGTGACCAGAATGCATTTCCGAGGCGACGACGTTCGTGTTCGCCGATCCATGTGTCATAAGTAGTTGCGCGACGAACTGGCGCATGTGAAAACTCAATGTGTGGTGAGAGTGATCCACCGTAGAAGATTGCAAAGCCAAGTCCAGTTCCGAGCGTGATCACAACTTCATAACCAGAGCCCGAGATAATTCCGGCGCCATGAACTTCAGCATCATTTAAAACGCGAGTTGGCATCTCTAACTTTTTAGTTAGTGCGTTTTGCATATCAAATCCGCTCCACAGTTCTTGGAGTTCTGGATCGATCTTTGTGCGTGGACCAGATTTAGTCATGTAATGCGGTGTCGAGATAACAACGCCATGACGGATCATTCCGGGCATACCAACGGTTGCACGGTATGCCGATGGAAGTGAATCGGCGATTCCCTTAATGGTTTCGATAAAGCGATCTGGTGAAAGCGGGTAAGGAGTTTCAATTCGACTTGGCTTTGAGTGCATTGTGCCTGACTCATCGAGTACGCAACTCTTTAGAAAGAGTCCACCGCAGTCGACGGATAGCGTTAAGCGCTCATCGTTGGCCATTGGAAAATTCTCCCACAACCCTTGCTACAACTGAAATTCTTATTTGGCTACGCTTATTTCCCGCGTTGGCCGTAGATATTTTGATAGCGGTCAAACAACTTATCGACGCTCTCTTGATCAATTAACTGCAAGGTCCCGAGTGATTTCGCAATCCAAGTTGTCTTTGCTACATCTTCACACATCACTGCAGATTTAACAGCTGCTGTTGCATCTTTACCGATTGAAAAGACGCCATGGTTCTTCATTATTACTGCTGAAGAACGGTGTCCTGTAAGGGTTTCAACAACACCTTTGCCAATTGCATCGTTGCCGATGAGTGCAAATGGACCGAGAGGGATTTCGCCACCAAATTCGTCAGCCATTGCAGTTAAGGCACATGGAATTGCGCTGTGTACCGCGCTCCATGCAGCAGCGTAATTCGAGTGAGTGTGCACAACTCCGCCCACATCTTTCATGTGGCGATAGATATAGGCGTGGGTGTGGGTATCACTCGAAGGTGATAGTTCGCCTTCTAAAACATTTCCGTCGAGATCACAAATAATCATCTGTGACGGTTTCAGATCTTCGTAACTAACTCCGCTTGGTTTAATCATGAAGCGTTTGCCATCTGACATGCGCTCTGAGACGTTGCCGGCGGTCCAGGCAACTAATCCGTAACGTTGTAGATCAATATTTAACTTGCAGACTTTCTCGCGCAACTCTTTCTTGGAACTCATTACTTTCCTTCCGTAGATGTGAGCGCACGATCTCGGATCGCACGAAGTGAATGCATCGCACCGTTGTGGCCGAAGCTTTCATAAAGATCGTTGTAGTGCTTGTAAAGATCGTTGTAGACCTTAGCGTTTGCCGGGTTTGGCTGATAACGCTCATCTGCCACTCCGCCCATCGCAGCAGCGGCAGTTTGTACATCTTTATATGCACCCGCGGCAACAGCTGCGTGAATTGCCGAACCAAGCGCTGGACCTTGGGCAGATTTAATAATTGTTATTGGCATATTCAATACATCGGCATAGATCTGCATAACGAAACTATTTTTAATGAGCCCGCCAGCGGCGATAAATTCTTTAACGGGTACGCCTGATTCATTAAAGGTCTGCACGATTTTGCGCGCACCATATGCCGTTGATTCAACGATTGCGCGATAGATCTCTTCCGGCTTGGTTGAAAGAGTTAAACCCATAATCAAGCCAGAAAGTTGATGATCAACCAGAGTTGAGCGGTTGCCGCTCTGCCAATCCAAGGCAACTAGGCCATGTGCGCCAACTGGTTGCGCACTTGCTAGTTGAGATAGATAGGTATGTATATCAACGCCTTTTGCTGCTGCAGCTGCGGTGTATTCAGCCGGCGCATAGTTATTGGCAAACCATCCGAAGATATCGCCGACTCCTGATTGGCCAGCTTCGTAACCAAGTGCGCCATCGATAATTCCGCCATCGACTACGCCGCACATGCCTGGAACTTCTGCGAATTCTTCAGAGACCATTACATGGCAGGTTGAAGTTCCCATGATCGCAACCATCTGTCCTGGGTTAACCGCATTTGCCGCGGCAGAAGTTACATGAGCATCCACGTTACCAACTGCAACTGCAATTCCTTCAGGAAGGCCAGTCCATTTCGCTGCTTCAGCGGTTAACGTTCCAGCACATGCACCTAGCGCACCAAGTTCATGCTCTAATTTTTCTGCAATAAATTTTTCAAACTTTGGATTGAGCGCCGCTAGATATTCTTTTGTTGGGTACTTTCCATCTTGATAAATACCTTTATATCCCGCAGTGCAGATATTGCGCACATACTTGCCGCAGAGTTGCCAGATAATCCAATCGGCAGCTTCTACCCATTTATCCATCGCTTGATAAATTTCAGGCGCTTCTTCTAAAACTTGGAGCGCTTTAGCAAACTCCCATTCCGAAGAAATCTTTCCACCATAGCGAGAGATCCAAGGCTCTTTGCGCGCATGGGCAAGTTCATTTATGCGATCGGCATGTGACTGCGCAGAATGGTGTTTCCATAATTTAACGAAGGCATGTGGGTTATTAGAAAATTCTGGAAGTTCGCAGAGCGGGGTTCCATCGCTCTTAACGGGAAGAACTGTGCACGCTGTGAAATCTGTGGTTATCCCAATGACCGATTTAGGATCGATTCCTGATTCCTTAAGAACTGCCGGCACGGTAACTTTCAAAACATCTACGTAATCAGAGGGAACTTGTAGCGCCCAATCAGGTGGCAACTTTGCACCGGATGTTGGGAGTTTCTCCTCTATTACAGCGTGTGGGTATTCATAAACCGCTGTTGCAATTTCGGCGCCATCAGAGACGCGAACTAATAGCGCGCGCCCAGAAAGCGTTCCGTAATCAACGCCAATGACATATTTATTACTTAAATCGCTAGTTAAATCTGGCACTCGCAGAGCCTACCGCAGGGGTTATGGCTACTGCTAGAGTTGAAAAAGTTAATTAATAAAATACATAAAAAAATATATGAGGAGTTTTCATGACTGTCATTACGATTTTAGGCGCCGGCGGCAAAATGGGTAATCGTGTTACCCAGCCACTTCTTGATACAAAGAAGTACGAGCTTCGCTTTGTAGAAAAATCTGAGGCTGGGCAAGCGCGAATCCGCGAAGCCGGAAATACAGTTATGGAATTAGATGACGCCCTTAAGGGAACAGATGTAGTTATCTTTACAACCCCTGATGCGTTAGTGCGCCAAATTTCTGATGAAGTTGTTCCAAAATTAGATCCTGGTACAAAGATTCTCTTCCTTGACCCAGCAGCAATCGCGGCAGATCGCGTCAAGCATCGCGCAGATATCAGTTGCTTTGTCTGCCATCCAACTCATCCACCGGTATTTAGTTTGCTTGGTGAGACAGATCCTGCAGCGCGTCGCGATTATTGGGGTGGCGGCCTTGCAACTCAAGCTCTGGTATTTGCAATTGCCTGGGGAACTGAAGAAGAAGCAGATCTCGTCGAAACAATTGCAACTGAAATGTTTGCGCCAATTAGCGCAAGCCACCGTATTACCGTTCAGCAGATGGCACTTCTTGAGCCGGCTCTTAGCGAGACTCTAATTAACGGTTGCGTCGAAGTAATTACTCAAGGTTTGCAGAAGGTTATCGATCTTGGAGTTCCTGAGGCTGCTGCCAAAGATTTCTGCATGGGCCATTTGCAGATCAGCATCGCGCTCTTGTTTGAAGAGTTGAATTGGAAGCTATCTGATGGCGCACTTATGGCGCTCAAGAACGCTCAAGGTTCACTCTTTCGCGATGATTGGGATGCCATCTTTAAGCCCGAAAATGTGCTCGCTAGCGTTAAGCAGATAACTGGCGGAGATAAGTAATTAAATGAAGCTCGGAGTCTCCAGTTTCACCTTTCCCTGGGCGATCGGCGGGATTGAGCCTGAGCATCCAGTTGTGATGAGCGCCTTTGAACTATTGGAGCGCGCCCACGATTTAAAAGCTGATGTGCTGCAGATCGCCGATAACTTGCCGATTGGCGAGCTTGCAGAAGCCGAACTTCTTAAGTTAAAGGCACAAGCCGATAGTTATGCAATCGCTCTAGAAGTTGGAACTCGCGGAAATAAGAGCGAGAACATTGAGAATTTTCTACGCATCGCCCAATTACTGAGTTCACCGATTCTGCGAGTTGTCATTGATAGCAAAGGCCACGAACCCGCAATCCCCGAAATAGTTCAACTACTTAAACCTTTCGAAGCTAAATTTAAGCAAGCGCAGATCAAGCTAGCGATCGAAAACCACGATCGCTTAACCTGCGCAGAATTTAACGAGATTATTGATCAAGTTGGCTCTGATTGGGTCGGAATTTGTCTTGACACTGTTAACTCACTTGGCGCAGTTGAAGCTCCCAATACAGTTATTCCTGCACTGGCTCCGCGGGCGATCAACGTGCATATGAAAGATTTTGAAATTGTTCGAACCAACGGGCAGATGGGATTTACCGTTCGAGGAACAGCGCTCGGCGAAGGCCGGTTAGATATTGCTGAGGTCATCGCCGCTGTAGGTGGAACAAAGCGCGAGATCACCGCAGTTATCGAACTTTGGACTCCACGCCAGGATAGTTATGAAGCAACCGTTGCTTTAGAGAACGATTGGGCAAAGATCAGCGTTACTAATTTACGGAAATCGATAGGATCTTAACTATGGAGTTAACGGGCTATAACGTTGTCGTAACCGGCGGAAGCGGCGGTATTGGTTCCGCTTTGATTACTGGCCTTATCCAATCTGGCGCCAGCGTTCATAACCTTGATCTGCAAAGTCCGGCCCCCTCAGATGCAAAATTTTATAAGACTGATTTAACTGACGAAAATTCTGTAAAGGCATCTCTCTCTTCTATTAAACCAATTGATGCGCTAATTGTTTGTGCAGGTGTGCAGTTGGTGGGTGCAGATTCCAAGATTGCTGATGTTGCGCTAGATACTTGGCAGAAAACTATTGATATCAATATGACTGGTGCTTTTTTATCGGTTAAGCACGCAATGCCTGGGTTGATTCAATCTGGCAGAGGTTCAGTTATTTTGATCGGTTCTCCAACAGGTATGACGATGGAAGGCGCGGGCTACACAGCATATGGCGCATCTAAAGCCGGAATGATGGGGCTTTCGCGCATCATCGCCGTTGATTATAAAGAGCAAGGTGTTCGTTCCAATGTGGTTGTTCCCGGAACTATGTCGACACCTTTGATTCAGAAGATTTGGGATGACCCAGAGAAAGGCCCTGATTTAATTCGCCGAACTCCGCTTGGGCGAATGGGTAAGCCAAGTGATCTGGTTGGTTTAGTTAATTGGTTGGTCTCTGATCAATCTTCCTTTGCAACAGGTGCAATGTACGCAGTCGATGGCGGAATGACTGCGCGATGAGTAAGAATTTCTGGCCGGATACCCAACGGGTTGAGCACGCCGGATTTACAGTTGATCTCGCACGCGCTGCTATCAGAAACGTTACTTACCAAGGCGCGCAAATAATTGATCTGCTCTACACCGCAATTCGTCCTTGGGATTGGTCAACTCTTGATCCAGATGAACATAGCGAAGTTGTTGAAATATCAGGTGAAAATTGTCTTATAACAATTACTGATTTATTTGTAGGTTCGATGCAGGGGAAGACGGTTCTAACTCTGCAACCTAATGGGAAATTTTCAGTTGATTACCAGCTTACCGGTTTGGGGAAATTTGAAATCCAACGGTGGGGTGTTTGTTTCTGTCTACATACTGGCGACTGGATGGGTTCAACAGTTAGCGCCAGCGGCAATACCTATTCATTGCTTAAAGAGATATCACCGCAGCGCGTTATCGATGGTGTGACGCAAGGGTTATTTCCGGCTAGTAACGATATGTACTTCGTTGCCCCGGATAAGAGATCTTTAAAAGTCCTATCAACTGGCAAGGTTTTAGAAGCGGAAGATCAACGCAACTGGACCGATAACACCTACAAAATTTATAGCGGTTCGTTAGCCGAACCCCGTCCTTTTGTAATTGAAAAAGGAGCACAGTGGGAACAACGAGTCGAATTTGAAGTCACGCCGCCTGCAACTTCGATCCCTGATGGATCAAAGATCATTGCCAAAGAGATTGCTGCTCTGCCACGCATTGGAGTTCAATTTAATGGTGAGCCATTACTGCCGAGCGATGACCTCGAAAAGGCGCTATTTATTCTCGATATCGACCACATCCGCGTCAATGAAGAGTGGCTAACCGCCCAAAAGATTGCCACCGTAAGCAAGAGTGGACTCACTCTCGAAGCAGCGCTGTTGTCATCAAATGACGGTGGCGAACTAGCTAGGGAGGTCGAACATTTAAGCGCACGAGTCCCCGCAGGTTCACGTTTATTGATTCATCGCCAAGGTCGTCAAATTGTTCAAGAATCAGATCTGCCAAAGAATGAAACGTTAAATTCTTATATTCCAGGAAGCGATGCTTACTTAGTTGATCTACATCGCGAGAAATTTGAGTTCGGAGACGCAGTCTCGTATTCAATGGTTCCGACAGTTCATTCATCGGATCCGGAGACCATCTTTAAAACTCTCTACACCCAGAAAGAGTCGATTGAGTTTGCTCAAAAGTTTGTAGCGCCACAAGTAAGTGTTTCTCCAATTACCTTTTCTACTCGCGGAAATCCTGAGACCGGACATCTCCGTGAGAACCGAATTAACTTTGCCCAACCAGGGATGGCAGAACAGATCAAAGGGTTATCTGCCGCCGCTTGGACTTTAGGTTCTGTATTTGCACTTGCGAGCGCAGGTGCATATTCGGGAACATGGCACGAACTATTTGGCGAACACGGCCTTATTTACAATGAAGGTTCGGCAATTAAGTTCTCACCAACTTTCCACGCACTCTCAGCGCTAGGTGCGCATCACGCACATGAAATTACAATTGCAACTTCGCTAGATGGTTCATGGGTGGCTTTCGAAGACCGTGAATCACGAAAGATGGTTGTGGCTTCACAGCGACCATGGGTTGTTGAAATTACCCCCAAGGTTTTGGCTGGGTATAAATCGATTCAGAGCCTGCACGCCGATGAATGCGAAAAGGCGAGCCAGATCATGGATTGGTGGTCATATGCTGAGATAAATCCACTTCTCGGCGATATTCCGCTATCGATCACCCCTTTTGAGATCCTTCTCCTGCGTGGCTAATCCGGTTTTATAACGCCCTTTTCTGCCTCTCGTAACGGTTCGGTAACGATCCAATTTTCATCAAAAAACCCTTTTATTGAGCGGGGTGGCTATGTACTATCGGTATCGCTTGACCCCACCTATAGGAGGAAATACATATGGCAAAGCTTTTCTCACGCCGCACTGCAGCAGTTGTTGCTGTAGCCGCAGCGTCAATGCTTGTGCTTTCTGCATGTTCAAATAGCGACAGCGGAAGCGGAGACACTGTAAAGGTCTCACTAATTACAAAAGATCAGTCAAACCCATTCTTCGTTGCGATGATCAAGGGTGCAACTGAGAAGGCTGAAACTCTCGGCGTAGAACTAACTGTTACATCTGGTGTAGATGAGTCAGATTACGCAGGACAGATCACAGCGATTGAAAACGCAATCTCTGCAAAGCACGCTGGTATCTTGATCGTTCCAGTATCAACAGAAGTTAACGCAGCGATCACAAAGGCACGCGAAGCGGGCCTTTACATCATCGCTCTTGACACAGCACCAGATCCTGCTGACATCGTAGATATCACTTTCGCAACAGATAACCGCGAAGCTGGTCTTCTAATCGGTCAGTGGACAGCTGCAAAGCTTGCTGGCAAGAAGGCAACAATTGCACTTCTAGACATCTTCGATGACCGCATTGTGTCTGTTGACTACATGCGCGATAACGGATTCCTTGCAGGTATGGGAATTGATGTTAAGGATCCAAACAAGATGGGTGACGAAGCCAAGACTGGCAAGTACTCAGGCGGCGACTATGAGATCGTTGGAAACGTAGCAACAGGTGCTAACGAAGACGGCGGCCGTACAGGTATGGAACAACTTCTTGCTAAGAACAAGAAGATCAACGTTGTTTACACAATCAACGAGCCAACAGCAATCGGTGCATGTGCTGCAGCAGCTGCTGCTGGTATCAAGCTCGATGTAATGGTTTCTGTTGACGGTGGCGGCGCTGGTATCAACGCTGTTAAGTCAGGTTGCATCAACGCAACTTCACAGCAGTACCCATTGTTGATGGCTGACCTTGGCGTCCAAGCTATCTACGACATCGTGAAGAACGGTACAAAGCCAACTACTTCAGAAGGCCTTGACTTCTTCAACACCGGCGTTAAGTTGATTACTGATGACCCACAAGAGGGTGTCCCATCAGAGACAACTGAATACGGTCTAGCAAACGCTTGGGGTTAATCCCAGTTCTTTAGTGAATAACTAAAGAAGAGTGTTTAAAGAGGGCGGCTGCTTCGGCAGTCGCCCTCTTTAACACAATCTTGAAAGTGAATATATAAAGAAATAGATTTGAATAAGTTTCAGCAAAGTAAGTTAGAGTTCAAATAAAGTTTCGAAAGGACCAAAAGTGAGTCAAGAGACGACAAACTACGATGCGGCGTCCGAATTCCAGGACCGTGCAACGTTTAGTCAGAAAATGCAGGCGGTGCTCCATAAGTATCCGTGGCTTAGCTCCACAATGGTGCTTGTTGTAGCATCAATTACCTTTAGTTTTTTCAATGAAAACTTCTTAACACCGTCTAACTTCTCACTCATCTTGCAGCAAGTAGCGATCGTTGGCGCTGTTGCAACTGGTCAGACTTTAATTATTCTTACCGCGGGCATCGATCTTTCATGTGGTGCGATCGCGATCTTCTCTTCAATGGCGATGGCTAAACTTGTACAAGGAACTCCTGCAGTTGAAGGCGATGGCCTTTCAATCTGGATCGCGTTCCCAGCAGGTCTACTCGTAGGTGCATTTGCCGGAGCAATTAATGGCTTCCTAGTTACCAAGGTTAAGTTGCCACCATTTATCGTTACCTTGGGAACTTTCAATATCTTCCTTGCATTCACACTCACCTTCACAAAGGGAACTGTTCCTGCAAATGAAATGCCGCCGTTCCTACTAACCCTTGGAAACTATGTAAATCTCGGACCTTTCCGAGTTACTACTGGTGTTCTCTTCATGATCGCTATGTATATCGTCTTAGCTTTTGCTCTGCGTTACACATCATGGGGCCGTCACGTATACGCAGTTGGTGATGACATTGATGCAGCTCGCTTGGCTGGTATCTCAG
This sequence comes from Candidatus Planktophila lacus, assembly GCF_002288385.1. Taxonomy (NCBI): domain Bacteria; kingdom Bacillati; phylum Actinomycetota; class Actinomycetes; order Candidatus Nanopelagicales; family Candidatus Nanopelagicaceae; genus Candidatus Planktophila; species Candidatus Planktophila lacus. The sequence goes on from NZ_CP016783.1 coordinate 1,349,438, forward strand.
TTAACCGCGTTCTCATGAGCGTGTATGTAGTCGCTGGAGTCACTTTTGCACTTGCCGCCTGGATTGTTATCGGCCGCGTAACTGTTGCTAGCCCGAATACGGGTGGAGATCTAAACCTCGATGCGATCACTGCGGTGGTTATCGGCGGTACTTCTCTATTCGGCGGCCGCGGCACAATCTTCGGATCCCTAATCGGAGCGGTAATCGTGGGTGTTTTCCGTAACGGCCTAACACTTGCTGGCGTGGATCTGTACTTCCAGCTGATGGCAATCGGAATCCTGATTATCTTCGCTGTCTCTGTCGACCAATGGATCAGAAAGGCACGCAAATGAGTAAGTCACCAATTCTTCAAGCAGTTGGAGTTACCAAGGCTTATGGTCGCGTTATCGCACTTGATGGCGCCGATCTAGAACTATTTCCTGGTGAAGTTCTCGCAGTAGTAGGCGATAACGGTGCTGGTAAATCAACTCTGATCAAATGTCTTTCAGGCGCTGAAGTACCTGACCACGGTCAGATAATTCTCGAAGGTCAAGAAATGTCATTTAAGCGACCACAAGATGGGCGCCATGCCGGAATCGAAACTGTGTATCAGACACTTGCTGTTGCACCAGCTCTCGATATCGCATCCAACCTCTTCCTTGGCCGCGAAATGCGCAAGGCAGGTCCGTTGGGATCTGTTCTTCGTATGATCGATAGCTCTGGAATGCGCAAGGCAGCGAAAGAACATATCTCTGCTCTTGGTATCGGAACAATTCAGAATATTTCACAAGCCGTTGAAACTCTTTCAGGTGGTCAGCGTCAGGCTGTTGCAGTTGCTCGCGCCGCTGCATTCGGTCAGAAGTTGATTATCCTCGATGAACCAACAGCTGCACTCGGAGTTCGTGAATCACGTCAGGTTCTAAAACTTATTGAGTCACTACGTGAACGCGGTATGCCAGTTATCTTGATTTCACACAACATGCCACAGGTATTTGAAGTAGCAGATCGCATCCAGGTTCAACGCCTCGGAAAGCGCGCTGCTGTTGTTACTCCAAAGTCCCACACCATGAACGATGTCGTTGCAATCATGACTGGTGCAATGACAGTAGATAAGAAAGACCAAGCGCTTTCTTCAGTACGTTAATTGCAAATAAATAACTAAAAGAGATTAAAACAATGGCCACTCCGGTTCGTATTGAATCGGATGTGGTCATTGTTGGTTCTGGGATAGGTGGCGCTACAACCGCCTACGCATTGGCGCAAAAGGGCGTTAAAACGCTTGTTTTAGAGCGTGGCGAACGAATGCCGCGTGAGCCTGAAAACTGGTCGCCATCTGAAATATTTATGAAGACTCGCTACAAGCCAAATGAAAAATGGGTTGATGAAAAGGGAAATGAGTTTGTTCCTGGTGTTCATTACTTCGTTGGTGGAAATAGCAAGGTTTACGGTGCATCTCTGCCACGCTTTAGCCGTTATGACTTTGGCGTAATCAAACATCAAGAAGGTATTTCACCTGCTTGGCCATTTACCTACGATGACCTCGAGCCTTTCTATTACAAAGCCGAAGAGTTGTACCGCGTTCACGGCGATGCGCAGAATATTTATGGCAACAACCGCACGACTCCATTTCCATATCCTGCGATGAAGCACGAGCCATACGTTGAAGAACTAGGCAAACGTTTAACCAAGGCAGGCGTACACCCGCATTCAAATTCAATGGGAATTGATCTAGGTCCAGGAGGAAAATGTATTCGCTGCAAAACTTGTGATGGCTTTGTTTGTAAGTTAGATGCCAAGAGCGATGCTGAAGTAAATGCACTTAATCCGGCGATTGCAACAGGCCATGTAACTCTCATGACTTCAGTGCAGGTTAATCGCATTGTGCTTAGCGCTGATGGAAAATCAGTCAGCCATCTAGAAGCAACTAAAGGCGATGAAGCGCTAGAGATTTACGGAAAAAACTTTGTAATCGCAGCTGGATCGGTAAACACCGCAGCCTTACTGCTTCGCTCTGGTGTTGCTAACTCTTCAGATCAAGTGGGCCGTAACTTTATGATGCATAACAACAGCCATATCGCAGCCGTGGATATGCGCCGCAAGAACGATGTCACATTCCAGAAGACCCTTTCCTTCACCGATTGGTATCTCGATGGTGGAAAGGGTTATCCACTTGGCGCCGTGCAGTTAATTGGCAAGGTGCAAGGAATCATGATGAAATCTTTTGCTAAGCGTGTTCCACTGCCGCTACTTAATCTGGTCTCTGATCACAGCGTGGAATTCGTGGTCATGTCTGAGGACCTGCCACACCCAGATAACCGCGTAACCATTGATGAAAATGGGGCGATCAAGATCGCTCGCAAATCAGTTGGTATGAAGACCCACTTTGAACTTCTGCGCCGGGCTAAGAAAGTACTTCGTAAAACGGGTTATCAGGCAATCTTTAGACAACCTTTTGATATTTCCATGAACTCACATCAATGTGGAACAACCGTTGCTGGCAACGATCCACGTACCAGCGTTGTCGATGGTTACTGTCGCAGCCATGATCACCATAATCTTTATCTAATTGATGGTGGATTCTTCCCGTCATCTGCAGCAATGAACCCAGCGCTGACAATTGCCGCACAGGCGCTGCGCGTTGTCGAGCATTCAGATCTCGCTAAAGTTTAAGCAAGACCTAAGACGCGCAATAGTTCATCATTTAAATCCTTGGCATCAACATCTACGCCAGTCCAATACTTAATTCCGATCACCGCTTGATTTACAACCATACCTAAACCTTGCAGAGTTGTTGCTCCGCGCTTACCCGCTTCATCTAAGAAGTAAGTCTGAGGTGGATTAACAATTACATCGGCAGCCAACATTCCTGGGCGGATCGAATCGAAATCGATATCCTGCTTGCCTTCGGTATTAACCATGCCCATTGAGGTCGAGTTGATTACAACTTCGGCATCGGCCGGAATTGAATAACTCTTATTCCATTCTACAAATTCTGCAGTGGCAGAAGTCTTATCGTTGAGCAGCGCAGTTAGCTCTTCACCGCGAGCGCGTGAACGGTTTACAACATAGAACTTAGTCGCACCAGCGAGCGCGAGTTCTACGGCAATTGCACGCGCAGCACCACCTGCACCGAGCAGAACAATTGTTTTACCTGTTGCCGGTGTAATTTCTAGAAATGATTTTAAAAATCCTTTGCCATCGGTATTTTCACCGATTAACTTGCCGTCGCGATTGACCGCACAGTTAACGGCGCCGATTAGAGCAGCTGACTCCCCTAGGCCATCTAAATACTTAATTACTTCGACCTTGTGAGGGATAGAGCAGTTAAAACCCTTCCAATTCATCGCTCTGGCGCCTTTTACAGCCGCTTCCAATTGGTCTGGGTTAACTTCACAGTTAACGTAGCGATAGTGCAGGTTATTGGCCTTGTAAGAGGCTTCCACCATGGCAACTGTTGGGTTGGAGTCCGAACCCTGTGAAAAGCTTCCAGTTAATTCATGTCGGAAAGATCCGCCGATATCCATGGTCATGTTCAGACCTTACCTTGCAAGTTATGATCAGCCAATGGCTACTCCATTCTTACAACGCATCGCATCCGCACCTATTTCATGGGGAATCTGTGAAGTACCGGGTTGGGGCGCGATGTTGCCCACTAAGCGCGTGCTCTCAGAGATGACCAGTCTTGGGCTACCTGCAACCGAACTCGGCGCACCAGGTTTCTTCTCTGATGATTCTGCAGAACTCAAGGATCAGCTAGCAGAATTTAATATGTCGATGATTGGTGGCTTCACACCCGTTGTGCTGCATGACAAGTCACAAGAAAAAGCAACAATTGAAATGGCTCTGACCACCAGCAAAAAGTTTCAAGAGATCGGTGCAACTCACTTTGTTTCCTGCCCAGTACAAACTTGGGACTGGGCTAACCCTGAAGAGTTAAGCAAAGATGAAGTAACGCAATTCTTTAAGATGCTCGCTGAGGTAGATCAGATTTGTAAAGATCATGGCCTCGTACAAGTGGTTCACCCACATTTGCAAACAGTTGTTGAGACTAAAAAAGATATTGATATGGTGGTCGATAACTCTGAAGTTATGTGGTGCCTAGATACCGGTCACATGACCATCGGCGGACAAGACACCGTTGAATTTGCGAAGAAGTACGCCAGCCGCGTTGGTCACGTTCACCTTAAAGATGTAAATATGAAATCTGTTCCGCCAGTTCTATCGCGTCAGCAGAGCATCATGGAAGGTGTACAGAAAGGTTTGTTTACACCTCTTGGGCAAGGCGATGTTCCGATTCTCGACACAATTCTCGCGCTGGAAGCGGCCGGATATCAGGGTTGGTATGTCATCGAACAAGATGTCGCAATTACTGGTGAAATGCCAGGAATTGGCGAGGGCCCAATTAGCGGAATGAAGCAATCAGTTGATTATCTTCATAACGTTGTAGCACCAGCGCTAGCTAAAATCGGCAAATAAAAATTGCAACAGATAAATCCCATTGTTTTGCCCGATGATTTCTCGGTTGGCCACTACGCCGCTGAAATTATCTTCACCGAATTAGTTCGCGCTAAATCTGAAGGACGCCCATTTGTTCTGGGTTGTCCAGGCGGACGCACTCCACGCAGTACATATAACGCACTTGCTGCAATGATCAAGGCCGGTAAGCAAGATATTTCCCATGTAGTTATTGCGATGATGGATGAATATCTGCAAGATAACGCTGACGGCTCACATTCAAATCATGGCGAAGATAAACACTTTAGTTGTGTGCGCTTTGCCAAGTTAGAAATCTTTGATGTTCTCAATTCGGGAGCTCCTGAAGGCGGAAAAATTCCTGCAGAAAACGTGCGCTTTCCCGATGCCTCAGATCCACAAGGCTATGAAGATTACCTACGCAAAGTTGGTGTGAACGTCTTTCTTATGGCTAGCGGTGGATCTGATGGCCACGTCGCATTTAATCCACCAGGGACTGAAAAAAGCGCACGTACCCGCATTGTGAGAATTGCAGATGAAACTCGCCAGGATAACCTAGGAACTTTTCCAGATTTTAAGGATGTAAGTGAAGTGCCAATGTACGGAGTTAGCGTTGGTCCAACCACAATGATTGATGTATCTGACATTGTGATTATGGAGCTCATCGGGTCCCATAAAAATAAAGCCTTTAAACGTATCTCGGCGGCAACCGGATATGAAAGTGATTGGCCTTCTACAGTTGTGCGCGAATGTAAGGATTACTACATCCTTGCTGACAATGCTGCAGCTAACTCTTAATTAGCTGCGATCGCTGCGCCAATTACGGCAGCGTTACTTCCGGCGACTGAGTTAATAACTTCGGGCGCTTTTCTACGCTTGGTCACGTTCTTTTCATAACTAGATAGAACTAAACCACGGTACAGATCACTGCCTAGCCATAGCCCACCACCAATAACGATCTTTGCTGGATCTAGAAAATCAACCATTGCTGCCAATGATTTACCTAGAACAGCCGCTGCTGAGCCAATAATCTCTTTTGCAATTGGATCTTTCTCGTATTGGGCAAAGACAACTTCAGTGCTCGTTACATCTGCGTTGGTCGCCTTTTGATAACGCCTGGCAATTCCTAGTCCAGATGAGAATTGTTCAAGGATCGGGCTCTCTTGTGAATTATCAATCTGGGTTATTCCAAAACCGATTGCTTCACCCGTTGCACCAGCCCAAGGTTTTCCAGCAACAACCAGCGCATGCGAGATCCCTGAACTAACAGTTACAAATAAGAAATCTCTAACATCTGCTGCGCGTGCTTCAGCCAGAGCCATTGCGCGCACATCAGACTCGATTGTCCAGGCAAATCCAGTTAGTGCAGCAAAATCTTCTTTCGGCTGCGCAGACCAAGCGATCTGATCTTTGCTATTTAACAGCTGATCTGGGGTTACATATTCAGCAAAGCATGCGCCGCCTTTTGTAACTTCCAGATTCTTCTCATTAGCGATCTGGAGTAGCGCTTTTATTAAAGCCTTCGTGATCGCCAATTCTGGATCGGCATCACCGTACAAAGCTGTTCTTGCAGGGACAATCTCGTTATGCAGGATTTCAAATGATTCACCGACGAGTGCGCCTGAAATTTTGGAGGCCCCAACATCTATTGCAAGGGCGGCCCTAGTTGAATTCATAATTCATAAGAATAGTCCCTATCCGTTAGAAAGGCTTTTGAGTAGACTAAATAACATTAAATAGTCTTTTTAAACTAGGGAGTCTTTCGTGTCTGATATTCGTGTTGGAATCATCGGTGTTGGAATCATGGGCGCAGGACATGCGCGTTACTTAACTGAGCATGTAGACGGTGCTGTAGTTACCGCTCTCTTTGATCTAGATGGCCCACGTATGGATGCACTTGCTAAAGAGTTAAGTGCCAAGTCCGGTGCGACGATCAACCAACATGGATCCGTTGAGGCCTTGGTAAGTGATTCCAATGTGGATGCTGTAATCATCTGCTCACCTGATGGGTTGCATCCAGAGCATTTAACTCTCTCAATTAACGCTGGCAAGCACACGCTCTGCGAAAAGCCACTTGCTCCAAAGTCAGCAGATGCCAAGAAGGTTGCCGATCTTGCAAATGCTTCAGGTTTAAATATTACCCTTGGATTTATGCGTCGTTTTGATCCTTCATATATTGAGTTGAAGAAGGAGATTCAATCTGGCAAGTACGGCAAAGTTCTACATCTTCGCTGCATCTCTCGTAACGTTAGCTCGCTAACGGCAACGACTCCAATGTTGTTAACAAATGTTGCCGTTCACGAAGTCGATATCGCTCGCTGGTTACTTGGTGAAGAGTTTGTTTCTATGACTACAGTTGCAATGAAGCGCAGCAAATATGCCAATGACCAACTGCAAGATCCACTAACTGTTTTAGCGCACACCGAATCTGGCGTGTTGATGACAGTTGATATCGCCGCCAATAGCACTTACGGCTATGAAGTCCGCATGGAAGCGCTTATGGAGAATGGCTCACTTGAGATCGATAACTTAGGTGGAGTTTCAATCTCATACGATTTCAACTTACCGCCACGCACTCATGGCAAGTTGTACGAAAACTGGATGGGTCGCTTTGAGCAGGCATATATCAACGAACTAACCGCTTGGGTTGGATCAATTAAGACCGGCGTGCGTCATCCAGATCTAGCGACAGCTAATGATGGTCTTGCATCATCAATTGCTTGCGAAATGGGAGTTGCTTCGCTTAAGTAATTTAGCGAGCGTTATGACTGCTGCTGCATAGACCAGAGCGTCCAAATATGTGTTCGCACCGTTAGCGGTTGACGCATGATTTGTACGATCTGGAAAGCAACATCATCTGGGCGCAAGTAACTAGCAAGTTTTGGTTCACCCGCTGTACGTCCAGCTTCAATCGCAAATTGAGTATCTGTTCCGGCAGGACATACCAACGCTACGCGCACACCTTTTTCGCGAAGTTCGCGATCGAGTCCGCCTGCAAAACCAACCTGTGCATGCTTAGTACCAGCATAAATTGATTCATCTCCGCCGCCACGGAAGCCTGCAACTGATGAAACCATGATGATATCGCCAGCTTTTTTAGCAAGCATCGTTGGCAGAGCCGCGCGAACAATGTGCACGCTTCCTTCGTAGTTTGTGCGCATCATGCGATTTACTTCATCATCGCTGTAATCAAGGACTGATCCATACATTCCAATGCCAGCGTTAGGAACAAGGCAATCAATAGTTCCGAATGCATCTAACGCCTTCTTTGCAACAGCGCGAGCAACATCTGGAATCGACGAATCTCCCGCTAAATATGCAGCGTTATCGGCGCCAAGTGAGGCAACCATCTCTTGAAGCTTTGCTTCGTTGCGCGCATTTAGAACTACTTTGCAACCTAACTCAACGAGTTGCTTTGCGGCTGCAGCACCGATTCCGGTTGTTGCGCCAGTGATTACTACTACTGAACCTTTGATATCTCTTAGTTGATAAGTCATGCAGGAATACTAAGACAGGTCACAGCTAATTTCTAGAGGGCATCCATAAGGGTAATAGTCTCGCCGAAGACATAGTTCGGGCCAATCGCCTGCCATGCCTTGCTGTTTTCGTTGACCATGTGGGCATCCCAAGATGGGCGATCGCTCCAGATCTCCCAGACATTTACAACATCTGGCTTTTGAGTATCGCGGTAGATATCAATAAATTCGCAACCAGCCTCAGTTCGGATAACCGCGATATGGCTCTTGAGTTTTGAAACAAACTCATCAAATTGGCCCGGTTTAACATTTACTTCAACGAATAGAAAGACTTTGCTCATAGCCGAACGTTATCCCTTTTCAGGATGAATAAAAAGAAAAGCCTTCCGGTGTGAAAGGCACCGAAAGGCTCATCTCGTGCGCGCGAAGGGATTCGAACCCCTAACCTTCTGATCCGTAGTCAGATGCTCTATCCGTTGAGCTACGCACGCTTAATTGGTAGTGAAGTTGAATAATACCCGCTTTTGATACATCACCCAAATGGGCTAAAACCCTTATAGACAAGCGTAAAGGGCGCCCGATTACTCGAGCGCCCTTTACGTTATTGCTTACTTATTAGCCAACTTTCTTTACTCGCCCATCAAGTACAGGAAGTTGTGTGACCTTTCCGGCGGCCATATCTGCCTTCAGTGCATCTACAAATACATCAAGTAGCGCTCCGTAGACCTTCGCCTTTGCAGGTGAGAACACTTCCAGATATCCATCTCCACCGTAAATGATGAAGTCAAGAGTTGTAAGTGTGTATTCCTTGCTGTCTTTAGCAATTGCAGTTCCATCAAGCTTTGTTACTTCAACGATTCGGCTACCTACTGGCTTTGAAGAATCGAATGAGAACTTGATACCTGAAACTTGTGGGAAGCGACCATCGGCTGGATAGTTTCCGCCAACGCCATTCTCCAGCGCCTTCCAAAGATTTGTGCCTGTAACAACAGTTGTTGCTACCTGGTTACCGAATGGGTAAACAGTTAACGCATCACCAAGAGTTACATCCAGTGGACCAGAGCCTGTGCGAACAAGTGCTGTGTTAGCTGGGATGTAGGTCTTGGCTGGGAATGTATCGCGGATACCGCCACCATTTGTGATTGCGATATCTGTCTTGTACTTAGCGCGTAGCAAGTCAGCGATGTAATTACCCATTGGGTTCTCACCTGAACGTTCAACCGCTGGAGTACCTCCGCGTGGGAATACTGCGGATACTTGACCGATCTTTACATCAAGCTTTCCTGTTAGTTGATCTTTGTACTTCTTAACTAGCGCAGCACCTGCTGTGTCCTGAGTTGTTACAGTACTTACAACTCCAGTGTTTATCGTTGGCGCCGCAGCCTTTAGTACGTGCTGCAATGAAGATCCAACAACTTTGCCAGCCTTTAAGCAGATCTGTGATCGTGTGTACTCAACGCCTGCGTTACGCGTTTGGCCAAGTAGTACCGGTGTAGCATTACGAGCTGTCGAAGGAATCAAGGTTGAGAAAGTTTGGTGGCTGTGGCCACCGTAAATAGCATCTGCACCCTTAATCTCTGCAGCAAGGTTGTTGTAAAGACCCTTCGCTACGCCATCTGAGTTCTCAGTCCAACCCTGGTGGATCAAAACTGCCACTACTTCTGCACCTGCGGCGCGGGCTTCGGCTACAGCCTTATTGATTCCAGCCACGCCTGGTTCGATTTGAATCGTCTTCTTAGCGCCTGCTGAATCCTTGTAATCCAGGTTACCTGGGAAAACTTGTTCAATTGTTTCAGGTGTATTTGCTCCGACTACGCCAATCTTTACGCCACCGCGTTCAATGATTGTGTATGCCTTTGCTTCTTTGGTACCTGACTTAAGAACCTTTAGTGACTCATCACCATAGTTTGCAGTGACCCACTGGAAAGTTGATGCGCCAATTACTTTCTGAACGTGCTCAAGGTTGCGGTCGTGTTCGTGATTACCAAACGCTGAAACATCGAGCTTGATTAGGTTTAGAGATTCGATGGTCGACATCTCTTCAAACTCAGTTGAAATAGGTGGCGCTGCACCGATGTTGTCACCTGAAGACAGCGCAACAGTTGCTGCAGATGCCTTGCGGTCTGCATCCCAGTTGCTAGCGAGCAGCGCTGTACCAAATGAGTTACCAACTTCGATTGCACCGTGTAAATCACTTAGCTGAAGTAATTGCACATTCTTATTGCTAGATGATGCAACCTTCGCCAATTGAGCAGCGGTGTAGCTAGTTGTTGATGCAGTTGGTTTAGAGAAACCGTAAGCATTTACTGCCTGAACAACTGGAGTACCTGCAGGTTGACCAACAACGACCGGCATCAAGACGATATTGCCGCGCTTCTTTGCTGGAACAAAGACTGGACATGATCCGGCGCCAGCCGAAACAACATATCCAGTAACTGCTGGAGTTACATCGTCAGCGGGCGTCCAACGAACGACTATGCCTGTTGAGCCGAATTTAGAAGTGACAGATGTCGGTGCATTTGGCAGCGAGTATGTTGCCGCTTGTGCTGTGGGTACTAGTAATGAAACCAATAGGGATGTGGCTAGAGCTATAGAGCCCAAGCCGAGAATTTTGCTAAATTTAATATTCATGGGCAAATTTAAGTACCAGTTACGGTTTTTTATGCAATGGAATGGTTACAAAATAGTGGCTATTAGGTTAACTTTTTGCGATTCGAATTAACTCATCCCTATTAACGACCTTCAGGCGGGGTTTGCCCAACGGCTCTCCCGCCGCTACTTCAGCGGCATTAATTGCCTCCCAATGGGACTGCGAAATGACTTTGGTCGCGGGCAAAATATCTGCGATATCGCCACCGTTTTTTGCACCCTTTAAATCTTCAACTAATAACTTCATGACATCTGCAGCATCTGATTTATTTGTGCCAATTACACCTGATGGTCCGCGCTTTGCCCACCCAACTACGTACATGCCTTCATTTACGCGGCCCTCGTTATTTACAACTTTCCCGCGCTCGTAAGGAATGCCAGGGATGCTCGCTGCTTCATAGCCAATTGCAGTGATAACTAACCCGCAGTTAATACTAAATCTCTCATCACTGCCGGTTTTTTGGAAAATAACTTCTTCCACTTTTCCATTTCCTTTAAATTCAACAGGTGTAGCAAGGAATTGAAACTTCATTGTGCGGTCGTGGTTTGTCGCCTCTTTTTCAGAGATCAACAACATCGCATCAAGATTGCTCTTGGTGTCTTTCTCGATCTCATCCCCTGCTCGAGAAATCGCGGCTTCGATATCCGAATTAGCCATCAAAACGTTGGTGTGCTCTAACTTCGGAAGTTCGCGAAGTTCAGGAGATGTAAAGGCAGCATGTTCTGGTCCGCGGCGAGCGCTAATCACAACTTCGCGGATCGAGGATTCTTTAAGCACTGCAATCGCGTGATCTGCAGTATCCGTTGGGTCTAGCTCACTTGGTTCAAGCGCCAACATACGCGCCACATCCATGGCCACGTTTCCGGCACCGATCACAACTGCAGTGGTGCAATTTAAATTAATTTTGAAATCTGCAAAGTCTGGGTGTGCGTTATACCAAGGTACAAAGTGAGCCGCAGATATCGATCCTGGTAGATCTTCTCCAGGAATGCCAAGCTTTTTGCCCACTGCTGAACCTGTTGCAATAACAACTGCGTCATACATTTCGTTTAACTGCTCGATCGAAACATCGGTGCCAAGTTCAACGTTGCCAAATAAGCGGAAGTTTCCAGCGGTAGCGATCTTTTCAAAGACTTTCGCCACCGTTTTGATCTTTGGATGATCGGGTGCCACACCACTGCGAACCAATCCCCATGGGGTTGGTAGGCGTTCAATCATGTCGATGGAAAATTGCAGATCATCGGTCTGCAGATTCTGAAGTGCTTGCGCCGCAAAGTAGCCGGCCGGACCTGCACCGACGATCGCTACTTTGTAATTTTGCATGTGCCTATTCTATTCATGGCTACTGGCATCTCTGTACATTTTTAAGGTTTTTATGTACACTTTATTTATGAAGTCATTTCCCTTAACCGATGCTCGTCGTGAGTTGCCCACGCTCGTGGATAAATCAGCGAAAGAGCCAATTCTTATCACTCGCCATGGTGAGGAAGCTGCAGTGCTGCTCTCTCCCTCACTTTACGAAAAAATGCTTGACGCCATGGAAGAACTTGAAGATATCGCCGCCTATGATGCCGCTAAAGCCAGACGTGAAGATTCAACGCTTTGGCAAGATGCACGTAAGGAACTTGGCTTGGTTTGAGCGAGTTCACCTTAAGAATCGAAAAAACCCCACGCAAGTTTCTGAAAACGTTAAATCTCAGCGATAAACGACGGATCGACATCGCCCTTTCTTTGCTTTCGGAGAACCCAATCCCTCCTAAGGCTAAGAAGCTTTCAGGGAGAAATGGCTACAGAATAAGGGTCGGAGACTTTCGAATAATCTATGAAATCCAGAAAAGCATCCTTGTAGTTCTTGTAATCGATATTGGCCACCGGCGCGAAATTTATAGAAAGTGAAAGATTCCAGAAAGTGAATTTATATCGTTTACACATTAGCGCTAATTAGCAAGGCGCCCCCTATAGAGATAAAGCAAGGCTTCTTAAATTAATGTTGGTTCCTTGAAAACTTACCGAAAGTCCTTTTGGCCCGATGGATACAGATTTAACTTTTAAGCCCGCTGGAACCCTTAAGTCCTTTACAGTTCGACTCTTGATTTGCTCCTGAATGTCTGCGGGAAGCGATGAGGCTGGAATTGGACTGCCCATTATCGAAACACTTTTTATCTGTAAGTAAATCTGATTGTTTGAATACTGCGGAACTATTAATGCTTTACCAAGCCCACCTGCTCCAACTGATATTTGCAAAGCATTATCAACTATTTCCGCATCGTTGAAACCAGATTCAGCTAGTAGCTGTGAAATAGCGACTGTTGTTTTGATTTCCAAAGATCCGATCCGCGTGGATGAAGATTTACTAATTTCTTTCGCAGAAATTTCTATTGAGGATTTTCTGCCACTGCTCTTCAACGTGTAGTCAGCAATATCGATTTTTACCTCTTTGATTAAATCTGAGTTTAAGATACTCGGCAAATCTGTTAGAGGCACAGAGGCGCTTATTCCTGAGGCGCTTGGAAGCTGTTGTTGTACACGGGATTCAATCTTTGATGAGACAGCACTTTCGGCGGCTAAAGCTGCGGTGCCTAATAGAACTAAGACAGTTGTTGCAACGATTACGGCAGATTTTTTACGCTTCATTCGCGGGAGACTACACAAGTTAGATGAAGAATCCCTGAGAGCGGAGACGAGGAGATTTGAACTCCTGAAGGGTTTAACCCCTTACCTCGTTAGCAGTGAGGCGCACTCGACCGGGCTATGCGACGTCTCCAAGTACAGGTGTGAGTTTACAGGTAGATGACTACCGCGTGAAACGCTTCTCCTGCATCAAGGCATCCCAGATAACCGCCTGTGCGGCCAACGCATCTTGCGAGTTCTGAGCCTGATTTAGGGCTGCGATATCAACGCGATCACAGACTTCTTCAAGGTAGGTAATGATTTCAATACTGCGAGTTAGCGCGCGCACTGGATCTTCGCGGAATGGGAATTGATCAAGTAACACTGGATCAGTCCAATTGATGCTGCGAAGTGCCAACATATATTCGATAGTTTCAAATAAGTGGACTGATGCAACAGGTAGATCATCATCCCAGCCGCGCCAGTTATCGTTTAGCTCAGCGCTAACTAACTTGCCGTGGCGATGGATAAGCAGAAGTGATTCAGCTGGTGTCTCTTGCGCCATCAGTGAATGACCAAAGTCCATCACGATTCCGACGTTATCAACTTTCATCTCGCTGATTGCAAGAAGGGTTTTAGCCGCTGTTGCCAGAGTCATTCGTACGCGCGGTTCTTTGCATTTATATTCAATCGCAAACTGCACCTTAGGGTTTTCATTTGCCAGATCGCGGATACCGTTGATGGTGTAGTCCCAGATTTGCAGGTAATTTGCTTGCAGTGGGAAATCAAAACCATCTTGGCCGGGCCAGAATTTTACGTAAGTTGCGCCAAGTATTTCTGCTGCAGCAATTGCTTCGCGAACACGATCTTTAGTTTGTGAACGAAGTTTGGTATCTGGGTTGGTAAATGAACCCTTTACATATTCGCGCATGTAGATATGTGGAGTTGTCGCGCGGCAGATAAGTCCGTTGTCATCGAGCATCTTCTTGATCTCAATTGCGGTGCGCTCTGGAATATCAAATGGCACATTTATATCGAGGTGCTTTAGGCCAGGTACCTTGGCGGCATCTTCAATCATCTGCTGGCTGGTGCGCGTTGGGCCGTAACCGTCTCCGGCATAGCGATCAACAAATTGGCCAAAGGCCCAGATGCCTGCTCCGTAAGTTAGTTTTCCCATTTCCGCGCCTTCTTTCTTCGTTGTTGTTGAAATCTTACGAGTTAAAACAGTTGGTGAATAGGGCTTTAGCGATCTTTCATGCGTGATGCAGCCAAGGCTTTTCGCCATGTTTTAAGGGCTTTTTCGCGCTCTTCATCAGAAAGGTGCGGTGAATACTCATCGTATTTAAGTTCAATCTTTTCGATATCTGTAATGGTGGCAAGGCCGGCACCTAATGCGGCAACCATCGCTGCACCAAAGGCGGAGAGTTCAAGTAGTTGTGAAGATTTAATTTTCTTTCCGCTTAGATCGGCGAGCATCTGCATTAAGTATTGATTGCGCGCTCCACCACCATCGGCATAAAGCGAATCTATTTTGATTCCAGATTTAGCAAAATCTTCGAGGACATCGTTTATTTGAGCAGCGGTTGATCTAAGTGCGGCTGCTGCAAGATCTGCGCGGCTGCTACCTCGGGTTAGCCCTGCGATGATTCCAGTTGCTTCACGATCCCACCAAGGCGCACCAAGACCGTTAAAGGCAGGAACTATTTCAACCTGCTGTGTTGATTCGGGTGCAAGTTTGGCAAGTTCATCGGGGGTTGTATCGAGCAGTTGTGCCAACCAAACCAGAGTCGAGCCAGATGAAAGAATATTTGCCTCTGCAGCTCGAGTTATCTTCTCTCCAAGTGACCAGGCAATTGTTTGTGGATTTGTCTCGGTAAGACCCATGAGCGATGTACCAGTGCCGAAAGTTGCTTTGAAGTTACCGGAGATCCAACCTTTGTGAGCAAAAAGCGCGGCGTGCGAATCTCCCATAATGCCCGAAAGCGGTACATCGTTAGTTAGGCCGAGCTCTTTCATATTTGTGCAGAGGTGTTTCTCATCTGAAGAGCAAACCTTTGGCAAAGTTTTTATATCTATCTTGAAGAGATCGAGAAGTTCTTGGCTCCACTGACCAGTTTTGATATCCAGCAACTGGGTTCGGCTAGCGCTACCTGATTCGATGATGTGGCCGGCGCCTAATTTGAATGCGATCCATGAATCAATAGTTCCGATACAGATTTCCCCGTTGAGGTTATGGTTCTCTAACAACCATTGAGCTTTAAGCGCTGAGAACATGGAGTCTAGTTCAAGCCCAGTTATCTCCTTCGCGCGGGCAGCGTTTTTCGCTGATTTTTCCGCTAAATCAGAGGCTCTGCGATCCTGCCAAGTGATCACATTGGTGAGCGCCGTGCCAGTTGTGCGATCCCAGAAGAGAACTGATTCGCGTTGAATACTTAAGCCAACTGCTGAAATTTTATGAGCTTTCGTTATTTGAAGTGATGCTGCAATAACCGAGCGCCAAATTTCTTCGGGATCTTGTTCAACCCAACCAGGTTGCGGAAAAGTTGTTTCAATCTTTACCTCTGCTTGGGCAAGAACTTCGCCCTTTAAATTAATGGCTAGAGCCTTGGTGGAACCACTGCCTTGATCGATAGCCAGAATTATTGGCGAGCTATTTTCCATGCTTTAAGAGTTCTCGAGCAGAGGCAACGATTGAATCTGCAGTAAGTCCGTAATGTTCAAGAAGATAAGAAACTGAACCAGTTGGTGCAAAGGTATCTGTGCCAAGTAATTTCATAGCAACTGGATGGTTCTGGACCACAAACTCGGCGATTGCTCCGCCGACGCCACCACGAGTAACCGATTCTTCTGCGGTGATTATTGCTTTTGTTTCTTTCGCTGCAAGAAGGATTTCAGTGGTATCAAGTGGTGAAACAGTTGAAAGGTTTATCACACGAGCAGAAATACCTTCACTCTTTAATAGGTGGGCTGCGGCAACTGCGCGTGAGACCAGTGTGCCCGTTGCAATAATTGTTATGTCGTTGCCATCGATGATGCGCATCGCTTTATTCGGGACAAATGCTGGGCTCTGTCCTTGCGATACTGATGGAACTTTAAATCGGCCAATTCGCATAAAGACTGGGCCGGTTGTATTTGCCGCCCAGGTCACAGCTTCTTTAGTCTGTGCTTCATCAGCAGGTAGAACAATTGGAAGTGAATCAAGTGCGCGCATCCAAGCAATATCTTCAATTGAATGATGTGTTGGTCCGAGTTCGCCGTAAGAAACTCCGGGGCTCATGCCGCAGAGCTTTACATTTGTGCGGGTATAGACCACATCGGCTTTGATCTGCTCGAGTGCACGACCCGTTAAAAACGGGGATGCGGCACATACAAATGGCGTAAATCCAGCGTTTGCTAGGCCAGCGGCAACGCCAACCATGTTCTGTTCTGCGATACCGACATCGATTAAACGATCAGGAAATAGATCGCGGAACTCGCCTAAGTTGCTCGAACCAACTGAGTCATTACAGACAACAACGATTTTAGGATTTTCATTTGCCAGCGCAATCAAAGTCTTGGCAAAGATAATGCGGTTATCGAACTCTTCTAACTTTTCGCTCATTGCTTGCCTACCTGCTCGAGCGCTTGTTCATATTGTTCAGCCGATGGAACTTTATGATGCCACTCAGCCTTACCTTCCATAAAGTCCACGCCCTTACCTTTTGTGGTCTGCGCGATTATGACTCTTGGTTTGGTCTGTGGGTCAGTGAAAGCTTTAAGAAGTGCATCGTAGTTATGTCCGTCGACTACACAGACTTCCCAACCAAAGGCTTCAAATTTCTTATCTAGCGGATCAAGTTCGTTTGTCTTTGAAGTTGGACTTCCCTGCTGGAAACCGTTGCGATCCACGACTGCAATAAGATTTGTAAGTTTGCGATGGCCAGCAAACATCGCTGCTTCCCAGTTGCTTCCCTCTTGAAGTTCGCCATCTCCCATGATTACAAAGGAGCGCGACCCATTCTTTGCAAGCTGTGCACCAATAGCAGTACCAACCGCGATTGGAAAACCGTGGCCAAGTGGACCGGTATTTGATTCAACGCCCGGAACTTTGTTGCGGTTAGGGTGGCCATTTAACTTACTTAACGGTTGTGCAAAAGTCTTTAGCTCTTCAACTGGAAAGAATCCACGTAGCGCCAGAGTTGAGTAAAGCGCAACAGCGGCATGGCCTTTGCTTAAAATCAATCGATCGCGGTCGGCTTTATTTGGTTCTTTAGGATCAACGTTAAGAACTGCACCGAAGAGAGTTGCCAAGATATCGGTAACTGAAAAATCTCCGCCGATATGGCCCATGCCTGCACCTTTAATTGTGTGCAGAATTTGTAGGCGGATTTCGCGCGCTAAATCAGCAATTTCCCGCGTAGCCATCGACATAGTGTCTTAACCCTACGGCTAATGCGGGCAAGGTCAATACCATTATCAAATAGTTACAAAGTAATTCTTCTTATGTACTCTAAGTCTTATGAATGAGAAGGTTGAAGCCCCAGAAGTAAAGAATGCGCGTCCATACGATGTTGCACCTCCTGAGCAGTTCGCAGAATTTATGCGCACCGGCTGGGCTCCTTCAAACCTCGAAGGTCTGCAACCACTTGAAGTTGTGACATATGCCTTCACTCGTCGCCAAGTTTTGTCAGAAGCTTTTCCAAATATTCGCTTGGTAATTCCTTCCGGAAATTACAAGACTCGTTCCAATGACACTGAATATGTCTATCGCCCACATAGCGCTTTTGCTTATTACAGCGGCGTGCAAGGCGCCGATGCAGTTGCAGATTCAGTTTTGGTTTTAGAGCCAAAAGCTGAGGGCGGACATGATGCTTATCTTTACTTGCATCCACGTTCTACTCGCGAGAGTGATGCTTTCTACACAGATCGTAAATACGGTGAACTTTGGGTCGGCCGCCATTTCACACTTGAGGAAGCGGCAACTGTTTATCAGATCGAAACTCGCAATGTAGATAACATCGAAGGCTTGCTGCGTTTTAGCAAGGAAACTTTGTTAATCCGCGGTGAAGATGCCTTGATGGATAAGTTGATCTCAGTTCATGCACGCGAAGCTGAGTTCCAGACATTTACATCTGAACAGCGCCTTATAAAAGATGAGTACGAAGTTGGCCAATTGCAGGCCGCTGTTGATTCAACCGGTCGTGGTTTCTCAGATGTAATCGCGGCAATGCCTGCAGCTGCTGATCACCCACGCGGTGAACGTATTGTCGAAGGCGCATTCTTTGGTCGCGCCCGCCTTGAGGGTAACGACATTGGATATACAACTATCGCTGCAGCTGGTTCACATGCCTGCGTGCTGCACTGGATCCGCAATGATGGAGCAGTCCGCAATGGTGAACTCTTGCTTCTTGATGCTGGCGTAGAAATGGATTCGTATTACACCGCCGATATCACGCGTACCTTGCCGGTAAATGGAAAGTTCACGCCTGCACAGCGCGCTCTGTACATGTTGGTCTATGAGGCACAACTCGCGGGTTTTGCTGCGGTTAAGCCAGGAGTTAAATTCTTAGAGATCAACCGCGCAGCGCAACGAGTACTTGCTCAAGGTTTAGTAGATATGGGCGTGCTTACCGTTAGCGCCGAAGAATCAATGAAGCCAGAAGTTGGTCTGCATCGCCGTTGGACTCTGCACGGCGTTAGCCATCATTTAGGTTTGGATGTTCACGATTGCGAACATGCTCGTCAAGATATGTACCGCGATGGTGTGCTGCAGGAAGGAATGGTTCTAACTGTTGAACCAGGTCTTTACATCCAGCCAGATGACGAACTCTTTGCTCCGGAATATCGCGGGATCGGTATTCGTATCGAGGACGATGTCATTGTTACTGCAGATGGTTGCCGCAACTTAAGTGAAGATATTCCGCGCCATCCTGATGCAATTGAAGCTTGGATGGCTTCAATCCTCGGTTAATTAACCAGCTATCTGTAAACCTAGGTAAGCGGCAGCTAAGCCAAAGCCGAGTGACATAACTAAGTTAATTGTTATCTCGCGATAGCGCTTTAACTCAAACCCTAGGTAAATATCTAGCATAAAGGTTGACCAAGTTGTAAATGCGCCTGCAAAGCCAACGGCCAATAAATCGTAAAGGGTTTCAGATTTTGTAAAAGTTAAGCCAATGATAAATGAGCCAATTACATTTACGAGAAAGATTCCGTATGGCTTGTCGGTGTAGCGGCGAATGTATTGATCAATCGCAAAGCGCGCAGGTGCGCCAACTGCGGCGCCAAGAATCACATATAAGGTATTCATCTACGCACCGGAATCAACTTGCGGCTAACTGGCAGAACAATAAGCACGATTAGTAGGCTTAAAACAATGTTTTCAATTAAGAATAGAAATCCACCAGTGATCGGTTCTACAACTTGTACGGTAACTGAAGAGAATGTTGTCATTCCTGCGCAGAATCCGGGCAACAATAGATGCCTAAGTTCTGTAACACCTCGACGTTCCATTAACACCAAGAGCGCGCTAGCAAGAGCTACACCAAGCAAATTGGCGGCGAGTGTTCCGTTGCGATCATCAGGGATCGCAACTGAAAGCCCGAATCTAACTAAGGTTCCTGCTACGCCGCCAATCGCGACAAGTAGCAGTGACTTCATGGTTTAGTTGCGCTTCTCTCGCTTGAGAAGACCGGCGAACATACGAGCTGGATCGTACTTAATATCTACAACGCGCTCCTTCATCGGAATGATTGCGTTATCGGTGATCTTGATGTGCTCTGGGCAAACTTCAGTACAGCACTTGGTGATGTTACACATTCCAAGACCGTGCTCTTCTTGCGCAGTGCGCTTACGGTTTTTCAAGGTATCAAGTGGGTGCATATCAAGTTCTGCAATGCGGATAAAGAATCTTGGGCCAGCAAATGACTTCTTATTCTCTTCATGATCGCGAACTACGTGACAGACATCTTGGCAAAGGAAACATTCGATGCATTTGCGGAACTCTTGTGAACGCTCAACATCGATTTGCTCCATGCGTGCTTCCCCTGGCTTTAGATCTGCAGGTGGTGCATATGCCGGAATCTCCATCGCTTTTTTATAGTTAAAAGAGACATCGGTGACGAGATCTTTAATCACTGGGAATGCACGTAGCGGAGTAACTGTGATTCTTTCTTCATCACCGTAAGCAGCAACTTGTGTCATACATGCAAGGCGTGGCTTACCGTTGATCTCCATTGAACAAGATCCACATTTGCCGGCTTTACAGTTCCAGCGCACTGCCAGATCGCCCATTTGGGTCGCTTGTACGCGGTGAATTACATCGAGGACTACTTCACCATCGTTGGCTTCAACCTGTACATCTTGAAGTCCACCATCAGTTGAGTCTCCTCGCCAGATACGAAGATTTACTATGCGCGCCATTAGTTGGAACCGCCTTTCGCAATTTCTTCCGGTGTCATGTACTTCTTAAGTTCATCGACTTCAAAGAGGTCGAAGAGTTCTTTTGGCATAAATGGCAATTCTTGTTTGCGAACGCTCACTTGGTTGCCATCAAATGATGCGATGTGGTTATGTTGACGCCACTCTGAATCCATACCTGGGAAGTCATCACGTGTATGACCACCGCGTGATTCTTCGCGGCTGATTGCAGACTTGGCGGTGCTCTCTGCAACTAACAACATATTGTCGAGGTCGAATGCCAAGTGAAATCCTGGGTTGAACTTGCGTCCACCAGCAACCGCCACATTTGCACTGCGCTTTCTAATTTCAGAAATCTTTTCGATCGCATCCTTTAGTTCAGCGCCGGTACGGATAATTCCGACCAAGTTATGTGTAACTTCTTGCAGCTCTGCGTGGAGTGAATATGAATTCTCTCCACCGCTACGAGCAAATGGCGCTTCGATGCGCGCTGCTGCAGCTGCAACAGTTGCATCCGATACAGGTGCGGCAGTTGTCTGCTTAACGTAGGCAGCTGCTCCCATTCCGGCGCGGCGACCAAAGACCAAGAGATCTGAAAGTGAGTTACCACCAAGGCGATTTGAACCGTGCATTCCGCCAGCAACTTCACCTGCAGCAAAGAGCCCTGGAACGCCAACTGCTGCTGCAGTATCTGGCTCAACTTCCACGCCACCCATTACGTAGTGACAGGTTGGGCCGACTTCCATCGCCTCTTTTGTAATGTCCACGCCAGCTAGTTCGTAGAACTGGTGCCACATAGATGGCAGGCGCTTCTTAATTACTTCGGCAGATAAACGCTTTGAAACATCTAGGAATACACCGCCGTGTTCGGTGCCGCGCCCTGCTTTAACTTCAGAGTTAATTGCGCGCGCAACTTCATCGCGTGGCAATAACTCTGGTGGGCGGCGGTTATTGTCTTGATCGACATACCAACGATCGGCTTCTTCTTCATTGTCGGCATACTTATCTTTAAATACATCTGGGATGTACTTAAACATAAAGCGCTCACCCTTGTTGTTGGTAAGGATTCCACCTTCACCGCGAACTGATTCAGTAACAAGAATTCCGCGCACCGATGGTGGCCAAACCATTCCGGTTGGGTGGAATTGCAAGAACTCCATATCAACCAAATTAGCGCCCGCCTTTAAGGCAAGGGCATGGCCATCGCCAGTGCCTTCCCAAGAGTTAGAGGTAATTTTGAAAGTCTTTCCGACACCACCTGTTGCAATGATTACTGCAGGTGCTTCGAAGAGAACTTCAGATCCTGATTCGCGCCAGTAACCGTATGCGCCTGCGATCTTGCTATCTTCTTTTAGAATTTCAGTAATTGTTAGTTCTGCAAAAACCTTGATATGTGATTCATATTCGCCATGTTCGCGCTTATCTGCTTGTTGAAGTGCAACGATCTTCTGTTGCATTGTGCGAATAAGTTCTAGGCCGGTACGGTCACCAACGTGTGCAAGTCGTGGATATTCGTGTCCGCCGAAGTTTCGTTGGCTGATCTTTCCTTCTTTGGTGCGATCAAAGAGCGCGCCCCACATTTCAAGTTCCCAGATGCGATCTGGCGATTCTTTGGCGTGAAGTTCTGCCATGCGGAAATGGTTAAGGAACTTTCCACCGCGCATTGTGTCGCGGAAGTGAACCTGCCAGTTATCGTTTGAATTCGCGTTACCCATTGAGGCAGCAGCGCCACCTTCAGCCATAACGGTGTGGGCCTTGCCGAATAGTGATTTACAGATGATTGCTACGCGTAGACCTGATTCGCGAGCTTCTACTGCTGCACGCAGACCTGCACCGCCTGCACCAATTACCAAGACATCGTATTTGTGACGTTCTAGAGCGTTTGTCATATCAGTCGGCATCCCTTAGAAGAAGTAGAAGTTGGTCCAGGCGCCAGTTGCAACTTGGCGGACATAGATATCGGCAAAGGCAACTGCGGCAAGTGAATACCAGGCATATTGCTGATGTGAATGATTTAGTACTGAGACCCAACTCCAAAGCTTGTAACGAACTGGATGTTTAGAGAAGTGCTTTAAACGGCCGCCAATTGTGTGGCGACAGGTGTGGCAAGACAATGAATACATCCAGAGCATTGTTGCGCTCAAGGTAAGAACGATTGAGCCGACGCTCATGTGGCCCCATTCACCTGCTGGGTTCTTAAATGAAATCACTGCGTCGTAAGTAAGGATTACGTTAAATACCAAACCTGCGTAGAAGAACCAACGGTGGGCGTTCTGCAAGATAAGTGGTGCACGAGTTTCGCCTGTGTATTTGCTGTGTGGTTCCGCAACGGCGCATGCAGGTGGTGACAACCAGAAAGCACGGTAGTAAGCCTTGCGGTAGTAGTAACAAGTCATACGGAAACCAAGTGGGAATATCAAAATAATCAACGCTGGTGAAAGTGCGAAGTTAAAAATTTCTGCGCTAACTGGAGTCCAACCAAAAAGCGTTGCTTCAGGTACGCATGCTTCGGAAAGACATGGAGAATAGAAAGGAGAGATCAGGTGATCTTTGTAGTAGTTCGCACCTTCGAATGCGCGGAATGTTGCATAGACAATGAAGCTAAATAAAACTCCAAAGGTAATTGCCGGTTGCAACCACCATTTATCTGTGCGCAGCGTGCGCTCTTTAATCTTGGCGCGTGTTGGAGAAAAGACTCCGGACATTTCTACCCCTTTTTAGCCCATCAATCCTTGGAAGGATTGTTCTTGCTTAAGGAGAAGTGTCCGCTTCTGAGGCAAAACTCGCCAGATGGTTGCCCGCATCGTGGCTATGAAGTCAGCCACAGCGAGAGAAAAATGGCGGAGGGCGTGGGATTTGAACCCACGAAACTTTCGTTTGCCGGTTTTCAAGACCGGTGCACTCGGCCGCTATGCGAGCCCTCCGTGGGAGAGATTACCCGAAGTTGGAAGGCATTAAAAATCGGCGCTAATTACTGGGGTAGTTCGAGCAGTCGTTCAATAACGATGGCTACGCCATCTTGATTATGAGGCGGTGCCACATCTTTGGCATTTGCAGGTCCTGCATGATGTCCATCGATCATTGCATAAGAGCGTCCGGCCCATTGCAACATAGAAAAGTCATTTGGATTATCACCAAAGGCGACGCAATCTTCAGCAGTAATTCCGATACGCGCTGCCATCATTGCAAGCGTTTCACCTTTGGAAACGCCAAGGGCGGAAATTTCAAGCAGTGAATCGTTATTTGCCGAATGCGTAACATTTACAACGCCTTGTAGCGCAGGCGTTGCTAAGGCCAACATTTCATCTGCTGAAATTTCTTGCTGTGAAAGGCGAGCTAATAACTTTAGCGCCGGACGATTTGTAACAGTGTCGATTGTGTCAACGCCAATATCGTCCATGCCAACATCCCAGCGCGGGATATATGCCTTCTCGCGGTGGAAGTGATCATTTGATTCAACAGCAAATGAAACATTTGGAATAGTTATGCGCAAGATATCAACTGCTTTTTGAAGTTCTGTTGGCGCAATCATCCACTGTTCTAAAACTTTATCGTTATGCAAATCGTAGAGAAGTCCCCCGTTGCAGCAAATTGCAGAACCGAAATCAAATGCTTCTCGCACATCACCCATCCAACGTGGCGGACGGCCGGTGACAAAGAATATTTCTACGCCGAGATCGCGCGCCTTGGTAAATGCAGCAATTGTGCGATGAGAAATTGCCTCATCGTGCGGAACGATCGTGCCATCTAAATCTGTTGCAATTAACTTTGGGCGACGATCGCTCACACAAGCTCAAATCTCTTGGTGCCGAGGAATGGTTGCAGTGCAGCAGGCACATTTACTGTGCCATCTGCATTTTGGTGGTTCTCCAGAATCGCAACGATCATGCGGGGAATAGCGACCAGCGTGCCATTTAACGTTGCGACAGCCTTTGTGCCATCAGCATCTTTATAGCGAATATTTAAGCGGCGGGCTTGGAATTCTGTGCAGTTAGAAGTACTTGTTACTTCACGATATGCCTTCTGTGTTGGGATCCAAGCTTCGATATCAAATTTACGCGTTGCGCTTGATCCGAGATCACCAGATGCCACATCGATTACGCGGAAAGGGATCTCCATCGCATTTAAGAAATCTTTCTCCCATTGCAGTAAACGCTTATGTTCTTCCTTGGCTTCTTCCGGCTTACAGAAAGAGAACATTTCAACTTTATCGAATTGGTGTACTCGGATAATTCCGCGGGTATCTTTTCCATAACTTCCGGCCTCGCGGCGGAAACAAGTTGAATACCCGGCATAACGCATCGGCAATTTATCCGCTGGTAGTACTTCATCCATATGGAATGCAGCCAGTGGAACTTCACTTGTGCCGACTAAGTAAGCGTCATCTTTTTCAAGGTGATAAACATTTTCGGCTGCTTGTCCAAGAAAGCCGGTACCTTCCATCGCAGCAGGCTTAACAAGTACTGGTGGAATAACAGGGGTAAATCCAGCCTTTAGCGCGCTTTGAATCGCGTAGTTAACAAGTGCGAATTCCAGCATCGCTCCAACGCCGGTTAAATAATATGAACGAGAACCAGAAACTTTTGCACCACGTTCAGTGTCAATTGCGCCAAGTAGCTTTCCAAGTTCAACGTGATCTTTTGCTTCAAAGCCATCTTTCGCAAAATCACGTGGTGTGCCAACGTGTTCAATGGTTACGAAATCTGCTTCGCCACCGATAGGCGCTTCTGGGTCCAGTAAGTTTGAAAGTTGCATGACAAGTGCGTTGGCTTTAGCTTCGATTTCAGCGCGCTTAGCATCGGCAGCTTTTACTTTATCTGCCAGCGCTTTTGCATTCTCTAATAACGCAGCCTTTTCATCGCCTTTTGCAGCTCCGACTGATTTTGAAAGGGTGTTCTGTTCTGCGCGTAAAGTTTCGAATTCGGTAATTGCGGCACGGCGCACATCATCGATAGCAAGTACTTGATCCACGATCGTGACATCTTCACCACGACCTGTTTGTGATGCGCGAACTAGATCTGGATTCTCGCGAAGGAGTTTGATATCGATCATGCTTTAACGCACCTCTCGTGGGTAAGAACCTAAGAATCTGATGTCATCGCAAATCTCACGAAGTTCGGCAACGCTGCCACCGACTGCTTCGTCGTTGATATGTCCTTCGACATCAATAATGAAATGGTAGTGACCAAGTTCGCGGCCAGTAGGGCGACTTTGAATAAAAGTTAAGTTGACGTTGCGCTTGGCAAAAACCTGCAGGATCTCAAGCAGCGCTCCAGCGTGGTCGATATCGATAAAGATCGCCATAGAGGTGCGGTCATCACCAGTTGGCTCAGGAATCCATCCAGGTTTCTGGGCAGCGATAAAGCGAGTGACTGCTCCATTGTTATCGCCAATATTTTCGTCACGGATTTCTAAGCCGAAGTGTTCTGCGGCAACGCTTGATGCGATTGCTGCATCGAGCTCGCCTTTACTTACTAACTCAGCGGCGGCAGAGGTTGAATTCGTTGGGACAACTTCTGCATGCGGATAATTTTTAGCGATGTAGCTGCGGCACTGAGACTCAGCATGTGGGTGGGTGCCAATTCTTTTAATTTCTGTTGCACCTGGCTTAGTCATAAGCGCAAAGGTGACCGGCAAGGTAACTTCGCCAGAGATAGTTAGAGGGTCCCCCGTTGCGAGTTCATCGAGAGTGCGTGCGACAACGCCTTCCACGGAATTTTCAATTGGGACTAGGGCGTAATCAACTTCGCCGGTGCGAACTGCGTTAAGTGCGGCAGTGACATTTGCATAAGGAATTTTTACATCGGTGTCGCAAGTGATCTTATTTAGCGCAGCCTCAGTGAAGGTACCTACTGGACCTAAATAGGCGAATCTATGGCTATCTGCGGCGCTCACTTGCTAAGGATACCTGCTCCATAGCCAAAGATTTCCAGTAATTAATTGGAGGCAAGAACCTCACGCGCAAAGGCGGGGCGATTGGTAATCAAATTATCGACGCCGAGATGGCGACACAAGATGATGTCGGATGGTTCATCAACGGTCCAAACATTTAATTTCTTGCCGGCCGCTTTTATCTTCTGCGCTAACGCAGGCTTCTTGCGAAGTAGCTCGATGCCAGGACCAATTGAGTGAGCAGATGAGTAGCGTGTAGAAAACCACGGGGTGTAATCGTGAAGTAAATAGGTAGTTGAAATCTTGCTATCTAAAGCTTTTATCCGCTCTATCGCAAACCAAGAAAATGACATTACCGTTACATCGATTCCAGCTTTTTCGATTCTTTTGGCTTCTTTATGTAATTTCTGAACAACTTGGTTTTCAATTTCAGTGCGTGAAGGAACTGGATGTTTAGTTTCCAGCAATAAAGATTTCTTCTCGGTAATTCCAAAATCTATGAATTGATCGAGGGTAACAATCTGCGGATAGATTGCCACTAGCTGCGCATATGTTGATTCGTGAACTACGGCGGCGTTATTTGCGCGACGCTTTAAATCTGCATCATGCCAAAGAACTACGATGCCATCTTTAGTTAGTCGTAGATCGCATTCGAAACCATCGGCGCCTTGCTTAACCGCGCCTTCATAAGCCGCCATCGTCATCTCAGGAAAGTCATATGAGGCTCCGCGGTGAGCGTAAATCTTCATAGTTCGAGATTAACATCAATACCCCAGTACCAATGGGCTTGGGTAGGCTTAGCGTCATGAAGGCCTTGTACTTCCAATGCGCTGCACGTTCAGCGCTAGGTTTGGTGCGCAACGGCAATGAGGACTCTGCACTTATAGGCGCGCAAGTTATCGCCGTCGCTGATGGTATGGGTGGCCACGCAGGTGGTGAAGTTGCATCGAGCGTTGCAATAAATACGCTCTCAGAAATCGCACCGACTTTTACGGCTGAAAATATTGATCTTGATTCGGCGAGCGATCTTTATTTAAATTCACTACACACTATCGATGCGCAGATTCGCGCCGTCGCTAGCGATGAACCAGCCCTTTCCGGGATGGGAACAACTCTTACCTCTCTATTCATAAGTGGTACTGAGGTTTCTTTGCTTCATATCGGGGATTCCCGCGCTTATCGTCTGCGTGGAAACACTCTCGAGCAGCTCAGCGCCGACCACACCGTTCTGCAAGAGTTATTAGATAAAGGCGTAATTTCTGAATCAGAGGCGCAAGTACATCCACAACGCTCAATGCTGACGCAGGCGCTGATGGGTGAGGGAAATCTTGAGCCATCACTTCATGTTTTCGAAGGAAAAGTTCAGGATCGCTACCTATTGTGCAGCGATGGCTTAAGTGGGGTTCTCACTGAGAAAGAGATAAAAACTCTTATCAAGGGTAAAGATGCCGCTGAAGCAGTTGATGCCTTGATTGATGCGACTTATATAAATGGAGCACCAGATAACGTCACGATCGTAATCGCTGATATTGTCGAAGAAAGTTCCACCCAAGTAGAAAAGTTAGGAGCGGCAAAACCATGATGAATAAAATTTTGGGCGGCCGCTACCAACTCGGCGCGATGATCGGCACCGGCGGAATGGCCGATGTTTATATTGCACAAGATCAGCGTTTATCTCGCGAAGTCGCAGTAAAGATTCTGCGTAGTGATCTCGCGAAAGATCCAACCTTCGTTTCACGCTTTCGTAAAGAAGCAAAAGCTGCCGCTGGTTTAAACCACCCAGGCGTGGTTGCCGTTTATGACTCAGGTGAAGAACCTGCGCCATACATTGTTATGGAGCTTGTCTCTGGCCACACCCTTCGCGAGTTAATTCATGGTGGCGAGCGTTTGCCACTTGATCGCGCACTTGAAATCGGCGGTGGAATTTTAGAAGCCGTTGATTATTCACATCAACGCGGCATCGTTCACCGCGACATCAAACCCGCAAACGTGATGATCACCGATGGTGGCGACGTGAAGGTGATGGATTTCGGAATTGCGCGCGCCATGGATGATCTCGGTGCAACGTTAACTAGCACCTGGAACGTGGTCGGTACCGCACAATACTTATCTCCGGAACAAGCTCTTGGTGAAGTTGCAGATACTCCGACAGATATTTACTCAACTGGTTGCTTGTTATACGAACTGTTAACTGGCCGTCCCCCATTTACCGGTGAGACTCCAGTATCAATCGCCTACCAACATGTTTCAGGTCATTTAACACCGGCTCGACAACTTCAACCTGATCTTCCCGAGAGCGTTGAAGTTATGTTGGAAGTTGCTCTATCTAAGAAACCAGAAGATCGTTATATTTCTGCGCGCGCGATGCTCGAAGATTTAAATAAAATTCGCGCCGGTGAAAGTATTTCAACGAAAGTTGCACGTGGGCCGCTTGTCTCTCGTCGCACCGCTGTTATCTCTGGAATTTCGCTCTTGTTAGTTGGCGTTCTTGCCGTTGTAGGTCTTTCGCTAAACGGCGGTTCAACTCCTTCGCTAGGCAATGAAATCCCTAACGTGGTTGGCCTTACTGAAGATCAAGCCCGGGCTCTGTTAGGTGATTACACAGTCACGGTGCAGCGTGCGCCTGATCCACGGATTCCTAAAGATCGCGTTGCCAGCCAAATTCCACTTGCAACTAGCCAAGCAACAAAGGGTTCTGCCGTAACGCTAACTATCTCTGATGGTCCAGGTGATGCGATCGTTCCCGATGATTTAGTTGGAATGTCTTTAATTGATGCCCGCACTTCACTTGCTGCGGCAGGTTTAGTTATCTCTCGCACTGAAGCTGCACCATCAGATGAACCGCAAGGAACTGTATTAAGCGTGCTTCCTGAACCTGGTTCAACAATTACCGCCGGCACTGGAGTTGTCTTAACTATCGCTAGCGGAGAAGTTGAAGTTCCTAATTTGATTGGCGTTGAAGCGATCCAAGCGAAAACGCTTTTGATTCAGGCTGGCTTCTTAGTTCGCGAATTCAATGATTATGATGCCGCGCAGGCTGTTGGCGTTGTTATTCGCCAAGCACCTGATGCGGGCACAACTCAAACTATTGGTAAGCCTGTAACAATTACAATTAATAAAGCGCCGTAATTTAAGCGCGCTTACCAACAACTGGAGATAAGCCCACAGACTTTGCGAGCGCATCGATGTCTCCGCATTGTGTTAACCAGTTAGCGAGCATTAAATGTCCGTGTTCAGTCAGTACTGATTCGGGGTGGAACTGCACACCTTCAATTGGCAAAGTTTTATGGCGCATCGACATAACAACGCCAGATTCTGTTGAACCAGTAATCTCTAATTCGCTGCTAACCGTGTCGCGTTCTACTGCGAGTGAGTGGTAACGAGTTGCCGTAAATGGTGATGGAAGGCTTGTTAAAACACCTTTTCCTTCGTGCAACACTTGTGAAGTTTTTCCATGCAGTAACTCGGGTGCGCGCGAAACAGTTGCGCCAAATGCAACGCCGATTGCTTGATGTCCTAAGCAAACGCCAAAGAGTGGAATGTTTTTATCTGCGCAATATTTGATCATCGCGATACTGATGCCGGCCTCTTCTGGGGTGCCGGGCCCGGGAGAGATAAGTACTCCGTCATATTCGCCGGCTTCCTCAACGCTTACTTCGTCATTTCGCTTAACGATGCATTCGGCGCCAAGTTGGCCGAGGTATTGCACCAAGTTAAATACGAACGAGTCGTAGTTATCGATGACGAGGATGCGGGACATGGGTCAATTCTTGCAGGGTTGGCGGGCGGGCAGTTTCCAGATTTGTTCTTTTCAGTGCTGCAGTTTCCAGGATTGGGTTTTCCATGTAGCCTTCTACCTATGCCAAAGTCGAAATTGCGTAAAAAGGTTCAAGAAAAGCACGCTCACGAAGAGCAGATCTTTGATGCTGAGCCACACGGCCCAATCGAGAGCCCAAGCTGGCTTGCTCCAGTTATGGTCGCCAACTTCCTGGTCGGCCTCTTCTGGATCGTCGTCTTCTACGTAAGTCAGACCACCTACCCAATTCCGGGTATCGGCGCATGGAACATGATTATCGGCTTTAGCTTTATTGGGGTTGGATTCAGCCTCGCAACCAAGTGGCGTTAGGCGAATAACCCTCTTTTTTACACCTTTTCTCAGCCTTCTCTCAGCCTATGAGAGCATTCTCAAACCATGCCTAAGAGCTCTGAAAGCACCAATTACCGAATTCTCGTCGTTGATGATGAATCCAGTATCAGCGATCTAATCTCAACAAGTCTGCGCTTCGTCGGTTTTGAAGTTCGCACTGCTGCGACCGGCTCTGAAGCTTTAACAGTTGCTGAAGAATTCAAACCGCATGCTGTCGTACTCGATGTGATGCTTCCAGATTCAGATGGTTTTGAAGTCTGTCGCCAACTGCGCAGCGAAGGTTTAAATATTGGCGTGCTCTTCTTAACCGCTAAAGATGGCATGGAAGATAAAGTTGCCGGGTTAACAATCGGTGGCGATGATTACATGACCAAACCATTTAGTTTGGAAGAACTTGTTGCGCGTTTGCGTGCCCTGCTTCGCCGTATTGGTGTTGCTGAGATAAATACCGATGATGAAAAGATTCGCTTTGCTGACCTTGAACTAAATGAAGCAACTCATGAGGTTCGTCGCGGCGGCGTTTTACTTGAGATGTCTCCAACTGAATTTCAACTTCTGCGCTACTTATTAATTAACGCCGATCGCGTTGTCTCTAAATCTCAAATTCTTGATCACGTCTGGCAATACGATTTCCGCGGTGATGCCGGAATTGTCGAAACATATATCTCCTACTTACGAAAGAAGATCGATATCTTCGATCCACCACTAATTCATACGGTTCGCGGCGTTGGTTACCGCTTGCGCTTGCCAGCAGCGAAGTAGCATGAGCAATGCCATCGTTCTCTAGTTGGAGTCTGCTCAACCGCCTGACTTTAGGTGTTGTTCTGCTTTCTACACTAGGTGTGGTGGCGTCAGATATCTCTGCTCAATCGCTACTTCGAACTTACTTAACTCAAGAGGTAGATAACGAACTATTAAGTGTCGCTGGTGGTTCTATCCCGCGACTAGAACGTGCGGGAATCGAATCTGATTACGATGATTTCAGCGACAACGAAGCTCGTTCAATGCAGATGCGGCCACTGCGCAGTATCCCAACTTCAACTTCAGTCACTTTGATTGGACCTGCAGGAATAGTTCTAGGCCAAATTGGTGGAGATTTAAATGCCACCGAGATAACTAGTTATTTAACGGCAATTACCCCTGAAAAAGCTTCTGAAAATGGAGATCGCCCGTTCACTATTGAAACTGACGAACATGATTTCCGCGTTCTTTTGCGAACACTTCCTTCTGGTTTAGGAAATGTAGTAATCGCACATTCATTTGAAGATATCGATCGTATTCTCGCTCGCCTGCAAGGTCTCTTTATTCTTATTGGTTTATTCATGATCTTCTTTATCGCACTCGCCTCTCGCAAGATGATTATCGTTGGACTTAAGCCACTGGCAAACGTTGAAGCCACAGCCGAAAGAATTGCTGAAGGAGATCTAACTGCGCGTCTTCCAGATGTAAAACCAAATACTGAAGTCGGGCGCTTGGTCGGTACGCTAAATACAATGTTGGGGCGCATTGAGGAATCTTTCGCTGCGCGTTTAGAGAGCGAAAGTAAGTTACGCCGCTTTGTGGCCGATGCTTCACACGAACTTCGTACACCGATTACCGCTATCCGCGGCTTTGCCGAACTCCATCGTCAGGGAGCGGTTACTGGTGAAGAGAAGACGAAAGAGCTAATCGGTCGTATCGAGAACGAATCTAAGCGGATGGGTTCACTTGTAGAGGATCTACTGCTCTTGGCTCGCCTTGATCAATCGCGGGAAATGAAATCAGATCCGATTAACCTCACACAAATTGTCTCCGATGCAGTTGCATCTGCACGCGCCGCCGGACAAAATCACACCGTCAACTTTAATGAGCAAGCTGAAGAAATTTACGCACTTGGAGATAAGGATCGAATTCATCAAGTTATCGCAAACTTGCTTGCCAATGCGCGTACTCACACACCTGCCGGAACGGTTATAGATGTCTCACTAAAGCAAGATATTGATGGAGTTCGTATTCGAATTGCGGATAACGGTCCTGGTTTAACGGATGCGGATCAAGCGCGAATCTTTGAGCGCTTCTATCGCGCTGATGCTTCGCGTGTTCGCACCGATGGTGAAGGAACAGGTTTAGGACTTTCCATTGTTGATGCGGTTATGCGCGCCCATGCTGGCCAAGTAAGTGTTCAATCCGAAGTCGGAAAAGGTGCTGCATTTACCCTCTTCTTCCCGTTAGGAAGTTAGTTTCCTAACGACTCCATCGCACGCAGAGTTGAAATGCGCTCTTCAATTGGCGGATGGGTAGAGAACATCTTGGAAACTGCTTTGCCATCCAGCGGTGACTCAATCCAGATATGAGCAACTGCATTTGATTTCTGTTGCACGACCGTTGAATCTGCCGCAAGTACTTCAAGTGCTTTGCGAAGACCGGCAGGGTTGCGAGTAAATGAAACAGCAGTGGCATCAGCGAGTGATTCACGACGGCGTGAAATTGCGCTCTTAAGTAGTGTTGCCGCAATTGGCGCCAGGATTAAAACGAATAGTGAAACTACCAACATGATTGGGTTGGCGTTGCTATCGCGATCGCGACGACCACCACCAAACCACATCATGCGCATTAAGAAATCGCTCAAGATCGCAATTGCACCTGCAGTAGTTGCGGCAACTGCAGAAACTAAAGTATCGCGGTTTGCTACGTGCGCCATCTCGTGCGCAATAACGCCTTGCAGTTCATCACGATCCATAACTTCCAAGATGCGAGTTGTAAATGCAATTAACGCATGATCGGGATCGCGCCCTGTTGCAAAAGCGTTTGGCGCAGTGTCGACCACGATTGCAACCTGTGGCATTGGTAGTCCACTTGCGATAACAACTTCTTCAATGACGTTAAAGAGTTCGGGGTTATCTTCGCGCTGAATTAACTTAGCTCCAGTCATCTTTAGAACTAATTTATCTGAGCCGTAATACGAACCCCATACGCCGATCAGTGAAATACCAACTGCAAGTGGCACCATGAAGGTTGATGTGCCGGCGCCGAAGTAAGTTAGCGCTGCATATGCAACTAGACCGGTGAGTAAACCCATTGAGGCAAGAAGGAAATAAGTCTTTCCTTTATTTGTGCTCTGTTGGGCGCGAAAATCGTTTGTTGCCATTGTTTCTTAGAAAGTTACCTTTGGAACGTTGCGATCTTGAGGATCGGTAACTTCATAAAATTCGCGCTCTGTAACCTTTGCAAAACCTGCGAAAAAGCTGGTCGGGATGGTTTTTACAGCGGTGTTGAGGTTGCGAACGTTGTCGTTATAGAACTGACGTGAGAAAGCAACTTTATTTTCAGTTGTTGAAAGTTCTTCTTGTAGAGATAAGAAGTTTGATGATGCTTTGAGATCTGGGTAAGCCTCAGCGACTGCGAGCAATCCGCGGAGCGCTTGCGTCAACATTCCATCAGCGGCTGCAACATCGGCAACCGTTGAAGCAGTGGTCGCCTTAGCGCGCGCTGTAACAACGGCATCGAAGGTGCCTTGTTCGTGCGCGGCATAACCTTTTACGGTTTCAACTAAATTTGGGATTAAGTCAGAGCGGCGCTTTAACTGCACTTCGATCTGAGCAAATGATTCATCGACGCTGATATTTAAGCGGATGAGTCGGTTGTATTGAGCAACGAAGAAAAGTACGAGAAGACCAACAACTGCGAGCGCGATAATGATTTCCATAATTAATTCAACCCCTTAAGTAAAGGTTGTATTCCCTTTACTAGTTTATTGTGGATTACTTGATCTTGCTTTGGTGGAAATTTAAGAAGGAGCGGCTTGCGGTTGGTCCGCGTTGACCCTGATATCTAGAGCCGTATTTCGCACTGCCGTATGGATGCTCAGCAGGAGATGAGAGTTTGATCAGACAGAGCTGACCGATCTTCATTCCTGGGAATAGCTTTACCGGCAGATTTGCTACGTTGGAAAGTTCAAGGGTGATGTGTCCAGAAAATCCCGGATCGATAAAGCCAGCAGTTGAATGTGTAAGCAAGCCAAGGCGGCCGAGTGAAGATTTTCCTTCAAGGCGACCGGCAATATCATCGGGCAAGGTGATGATTTCGTAGGTGCTGGCGAGAACGAATTCGCCTGGGTGCAAGATAAATGCTTCGCCATCTTCGGCGACGACTTCGCGAGTTAGCTCGGCTTGTTCGATCGATGGATCGATAACTGAGTACTTGTGGTTTTCAAAGACGCGGAAGAATTTATCGAGGCGGACATCAACCGATGAAGGTTGGATCATCGCCTCTTCAAATGGTTCGACGGCGACGCGGCCGGCGTTGATTTCAGAGCGGATATCGCGATCACTTAGAAGCACGGCGTGAGCCTATCTGACCGCGGTAGAAACGCTTAGTTAGGGCTTGCGTAAGTTACTGGTGGGTAGCATTATTTGCCCATGAGCCATTACAACGCCAACCTGCGCGATATCGAATTCTGCCTCTTTGACCTCTTCCAAACCGAGAAGGTGCTGGGGACTTCCATCTTTAGCGAACTCGATCGCGAAACTGCGATGGGGATGTTGGAAG
This sequence comes from Candidatus Planktophila lacus, assembly GCF_002288385.1. Classification (NCBI taxonomy): domain Bacteria; kingdom Bacillati; phylum Actinomycetota; class Actinomycetes; order Candidatus Nanopelagicales; family Candidatus Nanopelagicaceae; genus Candidatus Planktophila; species Candidatus Planktophila lacus. The sequence continues at coordinate 1,384,590 of NZ_CP016783.1, forward strand.
AGATGAAGCGCTTAACCGAGAACGATCTCGCTGAATCTTTCGTTGAAGGCGATCGCGTTGGTGCGATTCTCAATAAAGAAACTGGAAATGTCACACTTCCAGAAAGTTTTAAAAAATCTTATAAAGCTTATATTGATGGTGAATGGTGGCGTCTTGATGCGCCGGTTGATTTAGGCGGAACAAAAGTTCCGGCTGCAGTTCGTTGGGCGATCGCCGAAATGGTTTTAGGTTCAAACCCTGCGATTCACATTTATGCATCTGGTTATGCATTTGCACAAGTTGCATATGTTTTGGGCACCGAAGATCAGAAGCAGATGGCGAAGTTGATGGTTGATCGCCACTGGGGCGCAACGATGCAGTTAACAGAACCAGATGCTGGTTCAGATGTTGGTGCAGGTCGCAGCAAGGCGGTGCAACAACCTGATGGAACTTGGCATATCACCGGCACAAAGCGCTACATCACATCAGGTGATGCAGACTTCTACGAGAACGTTATGCACTTCGTTCTTGCTCGCCGCGAAGGTGGCGGACCAGGAACTAAGGGGTTGTCACTCTTCTTAATTCCTAAATTTATGTTTGATCTCAAGACCGGTGATCTCGGAAAGCGTAACGGCGTTTTTGTAACCTCACTTGAAAACAAGATGGGTCTAAACGTCTCCGCTACATGCGAAGTAAACCTCGGCGAGAAAGAGCCAGCAGTAGGTTATTTGTTAGGTGAAGTCCACGAAGGTATCGCGCAGATGTTTAAGGTAATTGAATTTGCGCGCATGATGGTTGGTACAAAGGCGATCGCGACTTTATCCGCTGGATATCAGCAAGCACTTAGCTATGCGAAAACCCGCGTACAAGGCGGGGATATGAAGGTTATGAACGATAAGGCGAGCCCGCGCGTAACGATTATCCATCACCCAGATGTGCGTCGTTCGCTGATGGTGCAGAAGTCATACTCCGAAGGTATGCGCGCACTAGTTCTATACACCGCAACTATTCAAGATGAGATTGAACTTGCTCGCGCAGCTGGCGATGAGGCAAAAGTTAAGACAATGGAAGCGCTTAATGATCTCTTGCTGCCAGTTGTTAAGGGTTACGGCTCTGAAAAATCTTGGACACTTCTTGGTACTGAATCGCTACAAACATTTGGTGGCGCAGGATTTACGCAAGATTGGCCGCTAGAACAATATGTTCGCGATGCCAAGATCGATACTTTGTATGAAGGCACAACTGCAATTCAGGGTCTTGATTTCTTCTTCCGTAAAGTTGTTAAAGATGGCGGAAAAGCACTTGGCCTTCTTGGAAAAGAGATCCAAACATTTGCTGAAGCAGGCGGTGCACATGCTGAAGAGAAGCAAGCGCTTCTCAAGGCTCTCGGTGATCTAAATGGCATGGTCGGCGTTCTTGTTGGACATGCCATGGCATCACAAGAATCTGCGCCAGAGATTTATAAAGTTGGTTTAAATACATCGCGTGTATTGATGGCAGTTGGCGACATCATCACTTCTTGGTTATTACTACGCCAAGCAGATATCGCTGCTGAGCGTTTGCCGAGCGCATCTGCAAAGGATGCCGATTTCTACACCGGCAAGATCGCATCAGCTAAGTTCTTTGTGACAAATTACCTGCCACATATCACCGCTGATCGTAAGATCGTTGAGGCCACCGATAGTTCAATCATGGAAATCTCTGAAAACGCCTTTTAAATAACTTTTGCTAATTAGGCGTATATCTAACTTAAGATAGGCTCACCCAATGCTAAATAAGCATCGGGGCGAGTTCTACCTAGTAATAGGTGCGATCTTCTTCTCCATGAACGGGGTAGTTGTCACCTTGGTCCTCGACCATATGACCACCTTCCGCCTGGCCCAAGTGCGCGCACTTGGAACCTTCTTCCTCCTCTTTCTTATTACCTTTATTCAGGATCGAAATTCCCTAAAGGCCGAACGCCGTGAAATCCCAACCTTGCTCTTCTATGGCGTTTTTGGCTACGCGATGGTGCAGCTCGGTTACTTCATCGGCATTTCTCGCGGAGTTCCGCTTAGCTTGGTGCTGATTATCGAATTTACCGCACCAATATGGATCGTTCTCTGGATCAAATTTGTTCGTAAATCAGTCGTTGCTAAAGATATGTGGGTGGCAATTGCACTTTCATTACTTGGGTTAATTCTGGTTGCAAAAGTTTGGCAAGGATTCTCATTCGACTTAATCGGATCTTTTGGCGCCCTTGGCGCCGCGTTGGCTTTGGCCGTTTACTTCTTAATGAGCCAATCGCAAGGCACAAAACGTTCTGCGCAAGCGATGGTTGTTTGGGGAATGGGAGTCGCAGGGCTTTTCTGGTCTTTAGTGCTGCCGATCTGGAATTTTCCGACAGCGATTTTTACAACAGAGATTAATTTGCAGGGGCGCTTTAGTGGCTACAGCGCACCAGGTTGGTTATTGATCGCCTACGTAATTGTTTTTGGAACCTTGGTTCCGTACCTATTTGTGGTTGGTGGAATTCGCAGGCTAAGTGCTTCAACATCTAGCGTTATCGGAATGCTTGAACCAGTTTTGGCTGGAGCATTTGCTTGGATCTGGTTATCGCAATCATGGACAGCGATTCAATTATTTGGCGGGCTTATTGTATTAATCGGTATCTATATTGCAGATCGAGCAAAGACAAACGCTAAATAACTTTATTCGTTCCAAGCGCCATCTTGTGGTTCTTGCTGTGCAGTGAAGTCGCGACCTGCACCGGCACTCGGCGCCATATCTGCAAAGCGCGCAAAGTGAAGTTGCGCAGCAACGGTGATCGTCTTGGTCTGACCGTTACGGTGCTTAGCAACGATTAGATCTGCTTCACCTGATCGGTTTTGAGAGTCATACATATCATCGCGGTGGAGCAAGATAACTACGTCGGCATCTTGTTCGATCGAACCAGATTCGCGAAGGTCTGAAAGCATTGGCTTCTTATCTGAACGCTGTTCCGGTGAACGGTTGAGCTGTGAGATCGCGATAACCGGAACGTTTAACTCTTTAGCCATAAGTTTTAGGTGGCGAGAAAATTCAGATACTTCTTGCTGACGGTTTTCTACGCGCTTGCCGCTAGTCATCAACTGCAAGTAGTCGATAACAATTAACTTGAGGTCGTGGCGCTGCTTTAAACGGCGGGCTTTAGCGCGGATCTCCATCATCGAAAGGTTTGGAGAGTCATCGATAAATAGAGGTGCGGCAGAGATTTCTCCCATACGGCGCGCAAGCTTCGACCATTCTTCATCGCTTAACTGACCGGCGCGAATATTATTTAAACCAACTCGCGCTTCAGCAGACAACATACGCATTGTGATTTCAGAGCGCGACATTTCGAGCGAGAAAATAACTGATGTTTTGCCGTCGTGGATTGATGCATGTCGTGCAATATCAAGGCCGAGAGTTGATTTACCAACTGCAGGACGAGCCGCCAAGATAATCATGTTGCCGGGATGGAAGCCGTGCGTTAAGAGATCTAGATCGCGGAAACCAGATTTAACTCCTTCAATGCCTGTTCCTTTTTGAATCGCTTCGATCTCATCGAGGGCTTCAGGTAGCAGCGTTGCAAGTTGTACATAATCTTCTGAGGTGCGGCGTTCGGTAACTGCATAAACTTCGGCTTGCGCTTGATCAACAGCGTCATCGACTTCACCTTCGACGTTGTAACCGAGTTGCACAATCTTGGTGCCGGCTTCAACAAGGCGACGCATGATCGCGTGTTCGCGAACAATCTTTGCGTAGTAACTTGCATTTGCTGCGGTTGGAACTGATGAAATTAAAGTGTGTAGGTAAGGTGCACCACCTGCACGTGCAATGTCACCGCGCTTTGTGAGCTCTGCAGAAACTGTGACCGCGTCCGCTGGTTCGCCGCGACCATAGAGATCGAGAATTGCATCGTAAATTAACTCGTGCGCTGGGCGATAGAAATCGCGTTCGCGTAAAATCTCTAGGACATCTGCTATTGCATCTTTTGATAAGAGCATTCCGCCGAGAACAGATTGTTCTGCGATTAAATCTTGTGGCGGTGTGCGCTCGAACTCGGCGCTAATGTTGTTTTGGGAATTGTTATACGATGAGTTGGCTCGCGAAGAGTTATTGGGTAATTCAGCGATGCTCACGGGTGTAACTTCCCACCTTGCACTGACAAAAGCGAAGGCACCTGGGGATAAGGCTGTGCATAAAGGGGTGGATAAGCGCCTTTTCCTGTGTAAATCCCTGTGTGCAGGGTGTGGGTAACTATTCTCTTTTTCAATCTTTTCAAGGAAAGCGCAGGTCAGATAGGGGTAGCACTCACCGCGGGCTGTGCATGAAAGTAAATTCTCACTTCTCAACCAGTGAGACTTTCTGGCAATAACCATTTATTCATCTAAATACTGGAGACTTCTCGCATGATCGTTGACTACGCCTTGTATCAAAATGGAGTTCGCTACAAAGAACCTTCTAATCTCCCTGAGTTAATTAGTAAAGCGCGCAATGGCGAAGGTTTTATCTGGTTGGGGCTAGCTGAGCCAACCCCAAATGAATTTGAGAAAATAGTAGGAGATTTTAGATTCCATCCTTTAGCAGTCGAAGATGCAATCACCGCTCATCAACGCCCAAAATTTGAAGAGTATCCGGGAGTGCAAGCGTTTGTTTTAAAAACCGCATTTTATGATGAGAGTAGTAGCCAAGTCTCAACTGGAGAAATCTTCTGTTTTATTGGAGATTACTTCATCGTCGTTGTTCGCCACGGAAATGGTGCACCACTTGTTAATACGCGCCATGCCCTCGAAAGCAATCCCGAGCAGTTGGCCAAAGGCCCTTATGCAGTTATGCATGCGATTCTCGATCATGTTATCGATTGTTATATTGATATTTCAATTGAATTAGAAAATGATGTGATTGGAGTGGAGCAGAAAGTATTTAGCGGAACTTCCAAAACGGTATCGCGAGATATTTACTTGCTAAAGCGCGAGATTATCGAATTCCGCCATGCGATTGATCCGCTACTTTCGCCGCTACAACAAATTGCAAGTGTGGGCGCACGTAATATTCCTGAATCGCTAACGCCGTTTTTCCGCGACACCCTTGATCATTTAGCGCGCGCATCTGATGCCGCTGCTGGATTGGATTCATTGCTTGCATCTGCGCTACAGGCAGATTTAGCGCAAGTTCAAGTTCAACAAAATGCAGATATGCGAAAGATTACTTCTTACGTAGCTTTAGCATCGGTCCCAACTATGGTCGCTGGTATTTACGGAATGAACTTTGATGTAATGCCTGAATTACGCTGGAAATATGGCTATCCGCTAGTAGTTGGTTCGCTGGCAATTCTTACCGTAGTTCTTTATCGCAAATTTAAGAAATCTGGTTGGCTCTAGCTTTTTTAAGGCAAAAACCCCGGCCGCATTAGCGACCGGGGTTTTTAATTAATAACTTACTTAGCAGCTACAACCTTTACGGTCACTGTTGCAACAACTGAATGTGCAAGTGAGACCTTAACTGTGTGCTCGCCAGCCTTCTTGATATGTCCAGCAGTCTTGATGCTGTGACGGTCGATATCGACGCCTGCTGCTGCCTTGATAGCTGCTGCGATGTCTTTATCTGTGACAGAACCGAATAGGCGGCCAGCTGTTCCAGCTTTAACTGAAACTGTAACTGCTGCCTTTTCAAGTGATGCCTTGATCTCTTTAGCGTGATCGATATCGCGGACTTCACGTGCAGCGCGAGCGCGACGGATTCCTTCGATCTGCTTTTCGCCACCAAGTGACCATGCGATTGCAACGCCACGTGGCAACAAGAAGTTGCGTGCGTAGCCATCTTTAACAGTTACTACATCGCCGGCTGAACCGAGCTTTGTAACTTCGCGAGTAAGGATAAGTTTCATTTTCTCATTCCCCCTTAGCGAGCCGTCGATGTGTAAGGCAAGAGCGCTACTTCACGGCTGTTCTTGACAGCTGTTGCGACCGAGCGTTGGTGTTGTGTGCATGCGCCAGTGACGCGACGAGCGCGGATCTTGCCGCGATCGGAAATGTACTTGCGAAGTGTGGCGATATCTTTGTAATCGATATATGTCACCTTGTCGCGGCAGAAGCTGCAAGGCTTCTTCTTGAACTTCTTATTTAGGGCTGCAGCTTTTGCGCCCTTATTTTTCGGTTCCTTGAGGTTCCGGTTATTTCTTGCTCCCATTGTGGTGCTCCTTTTAAGTGGGCCCTAGTTATTAGCTAGGAATGGATGGTTAGGTTTATAAGGCTTAAAAAGGTGGTTCTTCAGAAGTTGTGGTTGCCCATCCTCCGCCTGCATTGCTTGTTGAAGCAGCAGCCCATGGATCGTCATTAAATGACTCTCCGCCGGTTGCAGCTGGTGCAGAGAATCCGCCACTTGTTCCGCCTGCGCGTTGTGCACGAGTCACCTTTGCAGTTGCGTTACGTAGTGATGGACCGACTTCATCAACTTCTACCTCAAAAACAGTGCGCTTTTCACCTTCTTTAGTTTCATATGAACGCTGCTTTAGTCGACCAGAGAGAATGACGCGCATTCCCTTGGTTAGCGACTCTGCAACGTTCTCCGCAGCTTGACGCCAGATCTGACATTGAAGGAAGAGGCTCTCGCCATCTTTCCATTCGTTTGTTGTCTTATCTAGATAACGAGGTGTTGAGGCAACGCGAAATTTTGCAACGGCCGCACCTGATGGTGTGAAACGAAGCTCTGGATCGTCAACTAGGTTGCCGATCATTGTGATTGTTGTATCTCCTGCTGCCATTTTTTTACCTCTTCTCTCAGTTCACTGAGACTTATCTACTGGTGGAGTCCTTGCTATAAATTATCGTCAACGAGTGACAATTAAGGAGCGACGCTCCCTAACTGTGGATTACTCGGGACGCATAACCTTTGTACGGAGTACAGATTCATTCAAATTAAGTTGGCGATCCAACTCTTTGATTGCTGCTGGTTCGCAATTCATATCGATGACTGCGTAGATACCTTCGCCTTTTTTCAGAATTTCAAAAGACATACGGCGCTTGCCCCAAAGGTCAAGCTTGTTTACTGTGCCACCGCTATCTTTGATGATCTTGAGATATGTCTCAAGGCTTGGTGTGACTGTGCGTTCTTCAAGTTCTGGATCAAGAATGACCATTAATTCATAGTGACGCATGCGTTAACCCGACCTCCTCTGGACTAAGACGGCCACGGTATTTCCGTGACAGGAGGGTTAGTGCTTCTTTGTTTAGCCCCCGATGGGAGCCTCACGCTGAAGGGTTAAGGGTACGCGTTGCCGCTTTCAAAGAGAAATTCACGCAGGGATCTGTGGGCGGCTGGCCCCTGGGTGCCGCCGGCCAGCCCGCGGCGCACGAAGATGGCGATTAAGTAAAGGGTGGCGGCGATGCGCAGCAAGGTAATTAGCGCGTAACCGTAGAGCGGTAGGCCAAATGTTGCGCCCGTGACGGTCGCTAAGTGCTGCCAAATAGCAACGTGATAAATAACTTCGGCGCCTTGCCAGATCCAAAAGGCATGTAAATCGCGCTTATCAATTAAGGCAATTACCGCAAGTGGAGTTAGCCATAAAACATATTGCGGTGAGTAAACCTTGCTAGCCACCATCACCGATGCGAGAACAATGAAACTTAGCGAAGCAAGTGACGGAATGGTGCGGAGTTCGAGAATGTAAATGATGATTGCAGCAAAAGCTGCCAGCAAAATTAATATTGATATGTAATTTAAATTTGGTAGATACACACCGAGTGCGGTGAGTGCATACCAAAGCGATCCCCAATCCGAACCGCGCGAAAGATTTAACTGATAGAAACGTAACCAACCTTCAGGGGTCGTTAAGTAAACCGGCAAGTTGATCGCCGCAAATGTTGCAGCTGTGATTAGTAGATAACGAAGCGCCCCAGAAATTTGGTTACGTCGTAAGAAGATAAAGGCGATCGGAAGCAGTAAAAAGATCGGTATAAATTTTGTTGATATGGAAAGACCAAGTGCAAGCGCGCTTAAATCTAATTTCTTTCGATCAAACCAATAGATCGCACCTAACATCGAAATAATCGCCCAGAGATCCCAGTTGATGTAAAGGGATGCAATTGCCGCTGGTGCAAGTGGAGTTAAGTACGCAAACTCAGGGCGCATCTTGGCGACAATTAGCGAGATGAAGATAAAGAGCAGCGCTAGAAAAAAGATATTTGCGTAAAAGTAATTTTGTAGTGCGTTATCGCCTGTCGGAATTGCCTTGGCAACCACCCACATAATCGCACCAGTTACGACTGGATATTCAACTGAAGCATCGCCATTGCTATAGGCCCATTCGCCTTTATTTAAGCCTCTTTCGCCATATAAAGCAGGTAGGTCGGAATAACAGGCATGAACATATTGCCCAGGTGTTTCCCAGTCAGTTGATATGCAGGGGCTAAATTTTGCGAAACTCAATAGTGATGCAAGTATTGCTAGCGCAATTAACGCGCGTGCGCTTTTCTGCACAACTTATTCTTTTCTTGTTTGAACGCCGCCGCTAGTCATCACAATTGGATCGAGTCCACCGACATTTGCTGGCGCTGGGAAACTCATCACTGGCTGACCTTTCAGCGCGCCCTTCATAAATGCAGTCCAGATTCGCGCAGGGAAAGTTCCACCTGTAACAGATGTCAGCCCGCCAATTCCGTTTAGCGATTCTGATGCGCTATCGCGGAAGAGCGCAACTGATGCTGCAAGTTGCGGTGTGTAAGCACTAAACCAGGCTGATGCATTTGATTGGCTAGTTCCGGTCTTTCCAGCTGCTGGACGACCGAGTGCAAGGGCGGCAGAACCGGTTCCACCATTTACAACGCTCTTTAGCGCATAAGTTAAATCAGCCATTACATCTTTAGGGAAGACTTCTTGGGTCTGCATTGTTCCTTCATAGAGCAGACCTTTATTTGGGCCAGTAACTGATGTGATCAAATAAGGCTTTGCATAAACACCTTGTGCGGCAAATGTCGCATAAGCGTTTGCAACATCAATTACATGCGGGCTAGCAACACCGAGTGATACAGATGGTGCTGGCACCATCGCGACTGATTCTGGAATACCGGCACGTCGCGCAGCATCAACAACTTTATCTAGACCAGCTTTTTGTCCAAGTGGAACATAGATGGTGTTGATTGAGTGTTTAGTTGCCTGCAGAAGATCTATCTGGCCCCAGCCTTCATTTCCATAATTTGAAACTTCATATGGCTTTCCTAGATCATCAAATATTTGTGGTGAATCACCGTTCCACATTGAAGTAAGTGGAATACCGGCTTCAAGCGCTGCGATAAGTGCGAAGGGCTTAAAAGTAGAGCCGGCTAGCGCAATTGACTGGGTGGCATCGTTTAATTGGCGTTCCAAATAATCTCGTCCGCCAAACATTGCAACTATCTCGCCCGTTCCGGGACGGATCGCAGCTAAACCAATTCTTAAATTATCTGGTGCTTTCTTGGGATAGAACTTAGTTACCGCATCAACGGCTGATTGCTGTGCGCGCTGATCGATAGTTGTTTTGATTACTAGACCACCGACAAGTAATTGGTCTTCGGTAAAACCTAACTTGCCCATCTCTTTTTGAACTGCGGCGACAATATGTCCCTTAGGTCCGCTCAACTGACCAGTTTTGGTACGTGGAATAACTGTTGGGAATTTCGCCTTAGCGGCATCTTCAGGAGTAATCCATTCGCGTTCTAACATGCCATCAATTACATATTTAAATCGGTTCTCTAAACGTACGCCATTCTCTTCAGAAAGAGATGGGTCGTAGTAACCAGGAGAACGCAAAATACTTGCGATCACCGCCATCTGAGATAAGTTGAGTTGGTTAGCGTTACGATTGAAATATTGTTGCGATGCGGTCTGCACGCCATATGAACCGCGGCCGAAGTAAATAGTATTTAAGTAATTTTCAAGAATCTGATCTTTAGAAAGAGAATTCTCCAACTTCAAAGAGATAACTAGCTCTTTGATCTTTCTTTGGATCGTTCGGCTGGGAGAGAGAAAGGCGGTTTTGGCGTACTGCTGGGTGATTGTTGATCCACCTTCGCCATTTAAATTACCGGAGCGTAAGTTGTTAAGTAGTGCGCGCGTAATACCAGTGATGCTAAATGCTTTATTTGAATAAAAGTTTCGATCTTCGGCAGCTAGAACTGCGTTACGTAGATCTAGCGGAATTTTGGCAAGTGGCAAGATTTGGCGATTTTGAGATCCAATGCGCCCAATCTCTTGACCATTTGAATATTGAATAATTGTTGATTGGCTATTTACATATGCGTTTGGGTCTGGAATTGAAACGGTAAACCAAGCAAATGCGAATAGCGTTGATCCAGCGATAAAACCAAAGCCGGCTAAGAAAATACCGGCGCGGATAAGTTTTCTGCGGATCATTTCTTAAGGTTACCCTTTAACCCAATCTTCATCTTCCAAGGTGCGTACGCGACGGGGTGGCTTTCGCTCACTTCCATCGCCCAATAGGTATGAAGAGCAGAGATGGTTCCAAGAGCATTCACGGCAGACTTCAACGGTATAAACGGCAAACTCCCCGAACTCTTTCTCCATTTCTAACAACTCAACCTCAGTCTTTATGCGACCTGAGAATTGTCCGAGTTGATCACCAAATGTATAACGGAGTTCAACTAGCGATTCTTTTTTACAGACCGGACATTTTCGTTGCGCTTTCTCACCGTGATATTTAGCGGCGCGCATCAAATAAGGGTCAGCATCACAGGCATCAACTACTCCGCGAAAGAGCGCCAATAAAGTGGCGCGCTTATCAAGTGAATAATCAATGAACGCACGCTTGGATTTCATAATGAGAGAAGGATAAACCTCTTTTGCAGGCTTTGCGCGACTACCCTTTAACTATGAACGTCTGGCAGATATTGACCGATCGTAAATTCTCTCGGTTACTCCGCCTACGCTGGACTGGTCAGATGACCGATGGAATATTCCAGAGCGCCTTAGCCTCATTCGTTTTATTTTCACCAGAGCGCCAAGCAAATGCACTTAACGCCGCCTTAGCGTTTGCTGTGGTTCTTCTTCCGTATTCTTTAATTGGTCCATTTGTCGGAACAATTCTTGATCGCGTTTCCAGACAACGAGCGATCATGTTTGCCAACTTAACTAGAGCAGCGACTTTATCGATTATCTCGCTGCTGATATTTCAAGGGCGAACCGGTATTGAGATGACCGTCTTTGTTCTCGTTGCTTTTGGAGTTAATCGTTTAATTCTTGCCGGACTCTCTGCAGGTATTCCGCTGATGATTGAAAGTAAATCTCTCATTAGCGCCAACGCTCTTGCTGTAACTGGTGGTTCGGTTTGGGTGGTTTTAGGTGGCGGAATTGGCCTTGGTTTACGCCGATTAATCAACGAGACAACCACTGCAGATAAAGCAGATGGCTTCATAATCTTGGTGGCGGCAGCGGGTTATTTAATTGCCGCGCTCTTTGCTTCGTTGTTAAAGCGAAAAGAGATTGGCCCGTTAGATCACGAGATAAAGAACGCAAGCTTTACCCAAGGCTTAATTGAAATGCGCGAAGGTGTGCGTTTTCTTCGCCAACATATGGATGCGGCGCGCGGTATCGGTGCGATTGCAATTCATCGCGGCGGAATAACTGCCTTGACTCTTATCGCTCTTCTATTAGAGCGAAATACCTTTAACGATCCAGTCGATAATGAAGCGGGGTTGGCCGGACTTAGTTTTACCTTATCTATTGCAGCAATCGGTTTCGTTGTTGGCGCAGTGGCCGCACCTTACGGAGTTCGCCTGGTTGGGCGCCATCGTTGGATGAGATTTTCGCTAATTGCGAGCACTTGTGGCCCGTTATTCATCTTATTTGTGCGAACACCACTGACTTTAATCTGCGCAGCTTTTGTTACCGCACTTTTTGGGCAGAGTTTAAAAGTTACCAATGACGCGCTAGTGCAATCAAAGATCGATGATATTTATCGCGGTCGCGTCTTCTCTGTTTATGACGTTGTCGTAAATGGGGCAATTGTTTCAGGCGCTGTTATTGCAGCTCTGCTTCTACCTAATAGCGGCGATAGTTATCTGGTACCGCTAATCGTGTCAACGATTTATCTGATCGCTGGGCTTCGTCTACTTCGCAGTGGGGTTTTCTTTGCTCCACCAGTTAAGTAGCTCTTCGGTGGCGCGTTCTTCACCAAGTGGGCCGTGTTCAAGGCGCAACTCAAGGAGAAAATCCAAAGCTTTACCAACTGCAGCAGATGGTTTGATATTAAGTAATTTCATAACTTGAGCGCCATCTAAATCTGGACGGATTCTAGAAAGTTCTTCTTCCTCCATTAATTTTGCGATGCGCGCTTCGAGCCCGTCATAAGTCTTGGCTAAACGCTCTGCCTTCTTCGCATTACGCGTTGTGCAATCAGCGCGAGTTAAAACATGTAAATGAACCAGTAAATCCCCTGCATCGCGCACATAACGGCGTACTGCAGAATCAGTCCATTCGCCATCTCCGTAGCCATGAAAACGCAAGTGAAGTGCAACGAGTGTTTCAACTTCTTCAATCGTGTCACCGTCAAAGCGCAACGCTTTCAACCTGGACTTGGTAAGACGTGCGCCAACAATTTCATGGTGATGAAAGGACACTCCTCCACCTGGAATTAAATTACGCGTCTTTGGCTTACCAATGTCGTGAAGTAGCGCTGCCAGGCGAATAATTAAATTAGGACCACCTAAGCGATCTTCATGTGAAATCGCCTGCTCTAGAACGGTTATTGAATGCTCATAAACATCTTTGTGGTGATGGTGTTCATCAATTTCTAGACGGAGTTTAGGAATCTCTGGAAGAACTATTTCGGCAAGGCCCGTTTCAACTAAAATTGTAATTCCGGTACGTGGGTTCTTCGACATTAACATTTTTGTGAATTCATCACGGATGCGTTCAGCTGAAATTATTGAAATCCTGCCCGACATATCTTTCATTGCTTGCAGAACATCAGGTGCGATTTCGAAATCTAGTTGGCTCGCAAATCGCGCAGCGCGCATCATGCGCAGTGGATCATCAGAGAAAGAGTTTTCCGCCTTTACTGGTGTGCGTAAAACTCTCTTCGCTAAATCTTCCAAGCCGTTAAAGGGATCGATAAATTCTGGAGTTTTTGTTGTTAGCTCAAGCGCCATTGAGTTAACTGTGAAATCACGCCGTGATAAATCACCTTCAATTGAATCACCGTACTCAACTTCAGGTTTGCGACTATCGGGATCGTAACTTTCAGTTCGGTAAGTTGTAACTTCAACAGTTGTGTCACCGCGTTTTCCAGCAACAGTTCCGAATTCAATTCCGGTATCCCAAACGTTTTCCGCCCAACCTTGCAGAATTTTCTTTGTAACTTCTGGTCGCGCATCGGTTGTGAAATCTAAATCATTTCCAAGTCGGCCAAGCAGCGCATCGCGAACTGGTCCGCCAACTAAAGCCAAGCGAAATCCTTGGGCGGCAAAACTTTGGGCGAGTGAACTTGCTAGCGGCGCCCGTTTAATGAGTGAGGCGATCGCAACTTCTCCCGCGGCTCCTAATGCACTCGTCACAAGACCAAGATTAGAGCAGTACCCTTGGTCTATGACCCCGGCACCTAGTGCGGGCAGCGAAGGTACGAAGAAAAAGCGCAGGCGTAGACGCCCCGCAAATCGCGCCCCACTTGCAAGTGATTCACCTGCCAAAGATGCGCAGGCGCAGAATAAACGCCCTGCAAAGAGCCCTGCCAAGAATCCGGCAAAAAATTACGCCAAGCGGGTAGATGAAGTCAGCGCTGGCGGTTTGGTTATTGATCACAGCGGTAAGAATGGACTTCTGATCGGAAGAATTGATCATAAAGATGCCAGTGGAAAACGTATTTTATGGTCGTTACCAAAAGGACATATCGAAGAAGGTGAAACCCCGGAGCAGGCTGCGCTACGTGAGGTCGCCGAAGAAACTGGAATTGAATCTGAGATCGAGCGCTCTTTAGGTGTTATTGATTTCTGGTTTATGGCTGGGGGTAAGCGAATTCATAAAACTGTTCATCATTACTTGTTCCGCGAGACCGGTGGATTATTAGCCCCGCAAGAGAGTGAAGTCGATGAGGTCGGTTGGTTTCCACTTGCTGAAATTGTTGATCGTTTAGCTTATCCGGATGAGAAGAAATTGATTGCACGAACTGACGCAACTGCTGAAGTTGGCGCTAAATGAAGAAGTTGTCCGCACTCTTCTTATCTTTAGCCTTTCTATTTATTAGTGCTCCTCTTTCAGTTGGTGATGTAACAGTTACAAAGTTAACTAGTAAGCCACATCAATTATTTGATGGCACTTTTAGAAATGATGATCTAACTAACGATCTACTTCCAACTGGCAGATTAGGTAAACCACTTGAAAGTAAGCCTAAAGGGCAACGCACTTGGGTTATTGATGGCGCACTGCTTGATGAAGTCGCTGCTATGGCAGATGGATATGAGTTAAGTAATGGTGAATTAACTACCGGACAACTCGTTGCAAAAGGTTGGATCTCTCGCTTAATTCTTTTAACGGCTGGCGATAAAGTCTTTGCGCTGCCTTATGGAAATCCTGATTTATCACTAGCTACGCGCTCTGCTCCTAGTGAGCTTCGCTTATATAAAAGTTATGGCGTAGAACGAGTTGAATTCCATTTAAATCGGAAAATTTCTATCGGGGATAGCAGCGTTTGGAGCACTGGGCAGTCGCGCCTAAGCCCAGTCTTACGTAAGAAATACACGCAAAATCGCCAAGCGTTAACTGCTCTGTCATCGGTCGTTAACGCCCCTGAAGTTAAAGCCCAGCGCGCCAAGTTAGCGGTTTTACTTTCGCCATCGCTTAATCAGAAAGATCGCGAATTTTTCTCATATGACGCAGCCGATGGGGTAGCAAAAACCTTAAATCGTTTACGAGTTTCATCAGGTAAATACCAAATCGCATCTGAAACTGGAAAAGTCCCGGTTACTGTAACAAATGATTTTAGCGTGCCCGTAAAGGTTGGAGTTGAATTAACTCCACTCAACTCTCGCGTGCAAGTATCGGATGTTGCAACCTTTGCAATTGGTGCAAACTCGCGAACCCAGTTATCAATTCCGTTTAACGCAATCGCTCCTGGTGCAACGACTGTGCTCGCGCAAATCATAAATTCTGAAGGCGATGAAATTGGTCCAGCATCGCGTTTAGCAATCAAAGTAGCCTTCTTTGATTCGCGGGTTACTTACTTCACGATTGGTGCGGCGCTCTTGCTATTTGTAGCGGCTTTAACCCAGACTATTCGCAGAATACGAAGGGGGCGTAATGAAAAGCAATGAGCTCTTTCGCGCCTCAGGTGTTATGGCGATCGGAACAATCCTTTCGCGTATTACTGGTTTCTTCCGGGCAATTCTTGCCGTTGCTGTCTTGGGCACAGCGTTACTTGCAGATTCATACAACGTGGCAAATACGATGCCAAATATTCTCTACAACCTACTTGTCGGAGGAGCGTTAACCGCGATCTTCGTTCCGCAATTAGTGCGCTCATTCTCAGATGAAGATGGTGGACATGGTTTTGCCTCGCGCTTAGTTACAACAATTTCTGGAATTCTCTTACTCCTTGTTTTAGTTGGAGTAATTTTTGCGCCGTACCTTGTAAAACTCTATGCACCGGAGTTTGCAACTGACGGTTTCGAGCGCGAGTTCTCTATCGCTGTAGCCTTTACGCGTTACTGCCTGCCGCAGATCTTCTTCTTGGGGCTATTCACAATGCTCGGCCAAGTTGCAAATGCGCGTGGTTCTTTCGCCCCTTTAATGTGGGCGCCAATCGCTAATAACCTAGTCGTTATAGTGATTTTTAGCGGGGTTCTACTTCTTCAAGAAAGTATCTCGGTTGAAAACATCACTGATGCACAGATCCAACTTCTCGGTTGGGGAACAACTCTCGGAATTGTTATTCAGGCGCTAATCCTGATCCCGGTTGTTAAGAAATCCGGAATACGTTTGCGCCCAATTTTCGGTGTTGCCGGGCTTGGTAAATCTTTCTCATTAGCCGGTTGGACCTTGGTTTATGTCTTAATTTCTCAACTTGGTTACTTAATTACAGTAAATGTCGCTACTAGCGCTGCGGTGCGTAGCGCCCAAGCCGGAATAACAACTGGCGTTGGTTTCACACCATTTACCAGCGCTTACTACATTATGTTGCTGCCGTATTCGATCGTCACAATTTCAATCGTTACCGCGTTGCTTCCACATTTATCTAAGTTGGCAATTGATAAGAATGTAGAAGAAGTTAAGAAGCAGTTAATTCGCGCTATCCGCATGTGTGGCGTTGTGACAGTTCCAAGCTCTGTCGCGTTATTGCTCTTTGGTTCACTAATGACTGAAGTTCTCTACTTTGGAATTTCCTTGGAAGATTCGCGATATATCGGTTATGTCTTATCGGCGCTAAGTTTAGGTTTGGTTGCATTCTCAATTAACTTGATCTTAATCCGTGGCTTTAATGCCTTTGAAGATACCAAGACCCAGGTTGTATCGATTTTGATAATCAACATAATCTCTTCAGTACTTTCCTATGTTTTCTTGGCAACGTTAAAGAGTGAATTTGTAACAATTGGTCTGGGTGTGGCTTTTGCAGTTAGTTATATCCTCGGTCTCTTTGTAACTATTGCTCTCTTAAAGAAGCACACTGGGCCTCTCGAGATGTCGAAGTTTGCAGGTCAGCATGCGCGCCTTTATCTAGCGTCGGCGATCGCAATGGTTCCCTTCTTTCTTCTCGCCTTCTTCTTAAATTGGATGAATGACGATGCCGCACCCCTGATCGGTGTAGCTCGTTTATTAGTTGTTTTGATTGGCAGTGGGGTCGGGTTCTTGCTCGTTGCGCATGCCCTAAAAATCACGGAAATCACTGCGATGAAAGAGTTTGCAATCTCACTTTTGGGTAAGCGCCGTGCTGCCCGCGCAAAGTAATCTCAAATGGATACGCTGAGCCCATGGTAAAAGATCTCGTAATTGTTGGTTCTGGTCCTGCCGGATATACCGCTGCTATATATGCAGCGCGCGCGCAATTAAATCCAGTTATTTATGAAGGTTCAGTTACTGCAGGTGGCGCGCTGATGAATACCACTGAAGTAGAAAATTTTCCTGGCTTTGTGGATGGCGTAATGGGCCCAGATCTAATGGACAGCATGCGCAAGCAAGCAAAGCGTTTCGGTGCAGAGTTGATCACCGATGATGTTGTTGAAATGGATTTATCCGGCGATATCAAAATTATTAAAGATGGTTCGGGAAATACCGTTCAAGCTAAAGCGGTAATCCTTGCAATGGGTTCTGCCTATAAAGAAATCGGTTTAGAGAATGAGAAGCGTTTATCTGGTCGCGGCGTTTCATGGTGCGCAACTTGCGATGGTTTCTTCTTCCGCGATCAAACAATTGCAGTTGTCGGTGGCGGAGACTCTGCTGTTGAAGAAGCAACTTTCTTAACAAAATTTGCCTCAAAGGTTGTTTTGATCCACCGCCGAGATTCACTTCGCGCCTCAAAAATTATGGCAGAGCGCGCCTTTGCAAATCCAAAGATTGAAATGCTCTGGAATACCGAAGTTACAGATGTACTTGGCGCAGACAAAGTTGAGGCGTTAGAACTTCGCAACATGGTTACCGGTGAAGTAATTAAGCGAGATTTCACCGGGTTATTTGTTGCTATCGGGCATATTCCGCGTAGTGAACTTGTTACATCTCAAGTAACGCTAAATGAAGAGGGTTATGTTTCAGTAGAGGGTCGCTCAACGCGTACCAACGTTAAGGGCGTCTTTGCCTGCGGCGATCTTGTCGATTTCACATATCGTCAGGCGATCACTGCAGCAGGGTCGGGATGCCAAGCGGCGTTAGACGCTGAAAAATTCCTCTCCCACTAGTACTCTTACAGCAACTTACCAATCAAAACGATAAAGAAGTCATAACCGATAACAAGCAATCTAGGAGCAGCAAATGAGCGCAGGAAAAGTAACCGCAGCCAATTTCGATGAGGTCGTACTCAAGAGCAGCAAGCCAGTTCTTGTTGATTTCTGGGCTGAGTGGTGTGGCCCTTGCCGCGCAGTTGGACCAATCCTTGATGAGATCGCAACTGAGCACGGCGACAAGCTCACTATCGTGAAGTTAAATACCGATGAAGAGTCAGCTATCGCGATCAAATACGGAGTTACATCAATTCCAATGCTCAACGTTTATGTAAACGGTGAAGTTGTAAAGACAATTATTGGTGCAAAGCCAAAGCCGGCGCTTCTAAAAGAGCTCGAAGGCTTCATCTAATCAACTCGTTGGTTTAGATCTCTTATGAAAGAACTATCTCCTGACGAGATTCGTTCTTTTCAGCAAGATCGTGGCTTGCATGTAACTGGTGAGTTAAATGACCAGACCAAACGCGCCCTTGAAGAATCTCGTTGGAAGTTAGGCGATCGTTCTCTAAATCTTCAACCATCTCCAATGATGCGCGGTGACGATGTTGCAGCACTTCAAGCGCGCCTTACTGAGATGGGTTTTAACGCCGGACGCGTTGATGGAATCTTTGGTGAGCGCACTGAATCTGCTGTTAAAGAATTTCAAAAATCAGTTGGAATTAAAGTCGATGGTAAATGTGGTCCAGCAACAATTATCGCGCTGATTCGTTTAACAAAAATTGTTTCTGGTGGAGCACCTGCGCAGATGCGCGAAAGTGCGAAGCAACGCAATCGCGGCCCTGCACTTGCAAATAAGGTAATTGTTTTGGATCCGGCTTTCGGCAATGACGAGGCAGAGATTGTTTATGACATTGCCCAACGTTTAGAAGGTCGTTTGTTAGCGCTTGGCGCCAGCGTGTTTTTAACGCGTGGGCCAAAGAATGTTTTAACAGAGAACGAGATCATCTCTTTCTCAAATAAAAATAGCGCAGACTTGGTTATCTCTTTACATACCGATAAACACTCAAACCCTAACGCACATGGGGTTTCGACTTACTTCTATGGCAGCGATGCGCATGGAGTTCATTCGATTGTTGGTGAAAGGTTTGCATCCCTTGTGCAGCGCGAACTCTGTGCGCGTACCGATTTATTAAATTGCCGAACCCATGCCAAAACTTGGGATCTGCTTCGCCTAACTCAAGCCCCAGCGGTACGTGTAGATCTTGGTTATCTATCAAACGCGGGCGATGCTGCGCGCCTGGCCCGTCCTGATTTTCGCGATACTTTGGCTGAGGCTTTTATCATTGCGATTCAACGCCTTTATCTATCGGCTGAAGATGATGCTAAAACAGGAACTTTGCGGTTATCTGACCTGCGCAGTGCGGGAATCCGTCGCTAGTTTTAATTAATTCGCTAGCGCTAGTGGGCATGTGGGAGACTAACGGGTATGTCTGAGGTATCAGTTCGCTATCAAACCGGTGTACCGCAAAATCTAGAACAACGTTTTGCAACCCGCGCTGCCGGAATGTTGCCTTCTGAAATTCGTTCGCTTTTTGCTGTTGCATCTCGTCCAGAGATTGTTTCGCTGGCCGGTGGAATGCCAAATCTTTCAGCGCTTCCAATGGAGATGATGGCTGGCGTTGTTAATCAGTTAATCCTTAATAATGGCGCTGAAGCTCTGCAATACGGCAGCGGCCAAGGACATCCAAAACTTCGCGAGCAAATCTGCGACGTTATGGCCCTTGAAGGAATTCGCGCTAATCCTGATGACGTTGTTGTTACAACGGGTTCACAGCAAGCACTTGATTTGATTTCACGAATTTTTATCGATCCCGGCGATGTTGTATTGGTAGAAGCGCCTTCTTATGTTGGTGCGCTCGGAACATTTAGACAATATGAGGCATCTGTAGTCCATGTTGAGATGGATATGAACGGCCTGGTTCCAGATGCTCTGCGCGTAGCGATTAAATCTGTCCGCGCAGCTGGTCGCAAAGTTAAATTCTTATATTTGATTCCAAATTACCAAAATCCAACAGGTGTATTGCTGCCGGCGGATCGCCGCACTGAAATTCTTAATATTTGTCGCGAAGAAGGAATCTTTGTTGTTGAAGATAACCCTTACGGACTTCTTGGCTTTGATCGCCCATCACCAAATGCGATGCGCGCTGAAGATTCAGAGAACGTTATCTATCTAGGCTCATTCTCAAAGACAATTGCCTCAGGTTTGCGTATCGGTTGGGCGCTAGTTCCGCAATCGCTAAAGGATAAATTGGTAATTGCATCTGAATCATCAATTCTCTGCCCATCAAACTTTACGCAGCTAACTATCTCTAGCTACCTTGCTGATCAACCATGGCGCGATCAGATCGCATCATTCTGCGAGCTATATAAGGTTCGTCGCGATGCGATGCTTGAATCACTTGAGCAATATTTTCCTGCTGAGGCTACTTGGACTAAACCAGGTGGCGGTTTCTATGTTTGGGTTAACTTGCCACCAGAGATCGACACTAAAGCGATGATGCCAAAGGCGATCGTTGCCAAGGTCGCCTATGTTCCAGGAAATGCTTTCTATGCAGATGGTTTTGGATCTTGGTCGATGCGACTTTCTTACTGCCACCCAACTCCTGAGCGAATCCGCGAAGGCGTTAAAGCACTTGGTGGAATTGTGACGCAGGAAATGTCGCGTCGCGGTACAGCGCTTCAGTAATTTAAACAGTTTGGAATTACTTATCGCCCTCAATTAGATCAACGATTCGCTGTAAATCTTCGCGTCCAGCATATTCAATAACAATCTTGCCTTTGCCATTAACGCCCTGCACGCTTACACGGGTATCTAGGTAATCACTTAACAACTCTTCGGCAGCCAGGGTCTCTCCGGTTGTAGAACTCTTTCCGCCCTTGCCACTCTTGGTTGAACCCTTCTTTGGAGAGTGAATTGCAACCGCTTCTTCAGTTGCGCGAACACTTAAACCTTCGGCAACGATTCGGTTGGCGAGTTTTTCGATCTCCACCTGATCGGTTAATCCAAGTAGCGCGCGAGCATGGCCTGCTGAGATAACTCCGGCAGCAACTTTGCGTTGCACGGTTGGTGGAAGATTTAAAAGGCGGATTGTGTTTGAGATAAGCGGACGTGAGCGACCAAGTTTTAGCGCAAGCTCATCATGTGTGCAGTTAAAGTCGGTAAGCAGTTGTGCGTAAGCAGCGCCTTCTTCAAGTGGGTTAAGTTGGCTGCGGTGAATATTTTCAATTAACGCTTCGCGCAAAAGTTCATTATCTGGCGTTTGGCGAATAATTACTGGAATCTTCTTTAAACCTGCAGCCTTTGCCGCGCGGAAGCGGCGCTCTCCCATAATCAATTCATATTTACCTGGAGATGTTTGGCGAACAACCGGTGGTTGCAAGATGCCGATCTCTTTAATTGATGCGATTAATTCATTTAGTGCGCCCTCTTCAAAGATGGTGCGCGGTTGGCGTGGATTAGGGGAAATTGCATCGACTGAAACTTCATTCTGTTGCGCAACTTCATTGCCGGCAACAGTTAGAGATGTTGGAATTAAAGAATCTAAATTAGTTCCAAGGCCACCACGTTTTGCACTCATGCAATTTCTCCATCGCGTTTGTAATTAATATTTACAACATTTGAATCAAAGTTAACATCGAGCGCATCTTTTGGCTTTCCGCGTTCTGCAATTTCGCGCGCTACCTGCATATATGCAATGGCACCTGGTGATAGCGGGTCATATGTCATAACTGTTTGGTTATATGAAGGTGCCTCAGATACACGTACAGCGCGCGGGATTGGAATATCAATTAACTCGTTTGGAAAGTGCGCGCGAACATTTGCGGCGACGTCATTTGATAAACGAGTGCGTCCATCAAACATTGTTAAGACAATTGTCGAAAGATCTAGGTTTGCATTTAAACGCTTCTTCACAACGCTATAAGTTTCAAGAAGTTGTGACAAACCTTCAAGTGCGTAATATTCAGTTTGAATTGGAATTAAAAGTTCACGCGCTGCAGCAAGTGCGTTGATTGTGAGCAGACCAAGTGATGGTGGGCAATCAATAAAAATGTAATCGTAATTTGGTGAAATCTCATCGATCGCTTCTTTTAAACGAAGTTCGCGCGCAACCATTGAAACTAAATTAACTTCAGCATTTGCAAGAGATGAATTTGAAGGAACGCAATCGAGTGCAGGAAAACCTGCAACTTTTTGAATTACAGAGCTAATTTGGTTATTTCCCATAAGTACTTCGTAGATACCTTCGATATCGCGGTGCGGAACGCCCAGTGCGGTGCTGGCGTTGCCCTGTGGATCTAGATCAACGACCAGGATCCGCAGGCCGCCCATAGAAAGGGCAGCTGCGATATTGACCGTTGTGGTGGTCTTTCCGACCCCACCCTTCTGGTTTGCCACAGTGAAGATGCGGGTTGAGGCAGGTTTTGCCATCGCCTCTTTTAGCCGCCGGACGCCGACGACCTTTGTCTCGCTCTCGCGATCCTTTGTTTCACGTGAATCAACCACGCGCTTATCTAAGCACTTATTAGAGAGCCTTTACGCACAGCGATCACTCTGCCGAGCTCGATTCCCTCAAGTTTTATCTCGTGGAGCTCGGCTCCCTTGATTCCAACCATCTCGGTTGCGGCAGACTCCCCCTTCATCGCTAAAAGGGAGCCTCCGGTTTTCACCATATGCCAGCTCATCTTCTTCAACTTCTCCATTGGAGCAACGGCGCGGGCGGTAACAAAATCTGCGCTCTTCTTTACATCTTGGGCGCGGCCACGGATGACCGCAATCTCGACCCCGCCGGTTGCGATAGCGGCAACTGCCTCATTTAAGAACTCAACTCTGCGCTCAAGTGGCTCGATTAGCGTCACTTTTAAATCTGGGCGGGCTAGTGCGATAACAATTCCTGGCAGCCCTGCCCCAGAACCGATATCGAAGAGGGAGGCCCCCTGCGGCAAGAGTTGGGTTACAGGTAGGCAGTTAAAGATATGGCGCTCCCAGATCCGCTCACCTTCGCGTGGGCCAATTAGCCCTCGTTCGATGCCTGCAGTGGTGAGAAATTCGGCGTAGGCGCGGATAGCGTCCTCTTGCCCAGGAAAGTACTTGGCAATCGTTGTTTCACGTGAAACTTGTGAAGGATCTAACTCCGGCTGGAGATTTGTCATGAGGTCCTTTTAGGCGGGATAGATGACGACGAAGCGGTTTGGATCTTCGCCATCTGACTCAGATGAGAGACCTAAGGTCTGGATTGTGTCGTGGATGATCTTGCGCTCAAAGGCGTTCATTGGGTCGAGCTTGATCGATGCCCCAGTGGTCTTTGCCTGTTCTGCCATCTTCTCGGCGAGGGCGGTTAGCTCCTTGCGGCGGCCTGAGCGGAATCCATCGATATCGAGCATTAAGCGGCTACGGTCGCCGGTCGCTGTCTGAACAGCAAGGCGAGTTAGCTCCTGGATAGCATCAAGGACTTCACCTTCCTGGCCGACTAGGTGGCGGAGCTTTCCGCCCACAATGGCAAGGCTGGCGCGGTCGTTTTCCACATCAATATCGATATCGCCATCTAGGTCTGCAATATCTAGTAAGCCTTCGAGGTAATCCGCTGCGATATCGCCTTCTTCCTCAAGGCGCGCAATTGTTTTTGGCGCCTTTTTGGTAGGGGTACCCGCTTCTGCCGTCTCGTTTTCCAATACTTCTGTGGTCTCTTCGCTCATCTTCTCACTCCTTGTAGTTATGTAAAGTTGTTTGGGTCTTTTGATAGTTTTTGTACTTAAATGTCCGTTTTACTTCTTCTTTTTCTTCTTTGGCTGCTTTCTCTGGCCTTTAACCTCATTAGTTCCTTCAGCACCGTCTTCAGGGTTTGTTCCGTCAAGAACAGTTCCTGTTGAATCTTTTGAACCTTTTTTATCTTTTGCTGCCTTCTTCTTTTGTAGCTCTTCGTAGGCAGGTGACCCTGGAGTTGGGTTGCGTTTAATTACATAGAACTGTTGTCCCCATGTCCAGAAGTTTGTTGTCGACCAATAAATCAAAACTCCGACCGGAAAGTTAACGCCTGATACCGCGAAAATTACTGGGAATAAATACAACATGATTTTCTGTTGTTGCAACATCATATTGTTGCTGGAATCCATCTTTGGCATTCCTTTTACCATCAACTGACGTTGTGTTGTAAAAGTTGTAGCAGACATAATAAAAATCAAAATAACTGTAACAATCTTTACATTTGTGTCAGGTGAACCTAGGAAGGTCTCTGAAATTTTCGCGCCGAAAAATGTTGCCTGTGCTGCGCTATCTAGATATTCGCCTTTTAGGAAACCGCGCGCGATTGGCGCTGGTACACCAGCATCTGTCTTTGCCGCAATTCCATTTAGAACTGTAAAGAGTGCGAAGAAGATTGGTGCTTGCGCCAAGATTGGAAAACAAGATGCAAGTGGATTTGTCTTATGTTCTTTATAGAGCTTCATCATCTCTTCTGATTGCTTTTGGCGATCATCTTTATATTTATTTTGGATCGCCTTCATTTGTGGTTGAAGAGCAGTAAGCGCGCGTTGACTTTTAATCTGCTTAACAAATAGCGGGATCAAAATAATACGAATTAGAACAACAAGTCCGACAATCGAGAGCGCCCAAGTAACTCCGCTATCGAAACCGAAGATAGGTGAGAGTAAGTAGTGAATTCCGACAATAACTCCGGATACGAAGTTATAGAGGGGGTTTAAAATAAAGCCCATTAGTTAGCTCCTACGCTGGTTTTCTCTGTGGTTTTAGTGTTTGTTGAGGCTTCTTTAACTGCATAATCAACGCCGCCATGTGACCATGGGTTGCAGCGCACTAAACGCCAGAGCGCCATACCTACGCCGCGGATTCCGTAATGCGAAATTGCAGATGCGGCATATGTCGAACAAGATGGGTAATACTTACAACGCGGTGCAAAAGATGGGGAGATCCATTTTTGATAGAAGTTAATTGCCGCAACCAATACTGTGCGCATCTACTTCACCGCGTTTCGGGTTGAGCGTTCCAGTAATTTAGAGACAAGTTTTTCAACCTCAGAGATAACGTCAGAAGATGAGCCTTTAGCCAGTGCGCGAATTACAAAGAGAGAGTTCTTTGGAAGTTTTGAAAGTTGTGGCGCTGCCGCGTGGCGAAGTTTGCGAGCTAAAGCATGGCGCGCAACCGAGCCGCCAACTCTTTTATTAACAATTAACCCAAACTTTGGTGGGTTGGATTCTTCTGGAGCAGGGCTGATGTAGAGGTATCCAACGAAGTGCTCTGAGGTAACGCGGGTTCCGCTCTTTGTTGCGCGAGCGAAATCGGCGGTTAAATTCAAACGTGCGTTTTTAGGCAGCACGAGATTTTCCGGTGCGGCTCTATAACTTACGCAGAGAGGCGAACGCGGCCCTTGGCGCGACGAGCTGAAAGAACTGCACGTCCTGCGCGGGTTGCCATGCGTGCGCGGAAGCCGTGCTTCTTGGCGCGACGACGAGTATTAGGTTGGAAGGTGCGCTTTGTCATGATGACTCCTTTTAAAACTTAAATTGCGGCCAGTTCGATTTGAGCGTGGGCGGGTTTTGACTGACCCGACCTGAGCGCAAACCGGTTTCTATGAACTCTTCATAAATACGGGGGAAGCGAGGGTGT